>NZ_CP140155.1:4624772-5305909 GCF_034479375.1 Rhodopseudomonas palustris
CCCCCTTGAATTAAACGAGCGGTTGGTGAATTTTACCAGCCTTAGCGAAAACCGGGCCGTTCAAGCGCCCGGGTCGCGCCGGGGGAGGACGCGTGGACACCACGATATTCCTGTTTCTTTTGCAGGACGGCATCATCAATGGCGCCGTCTATGCGCTCGTCGCCATTGCGTTGGTGCTGGTGTTCGCGGTCACGCGCGTCATTCTGGTGCCGCAGGGTGAGTTCGTCGCGTTCACGGCGCTGACCATCGCCGCGCTCGAGAATGGCGTCGCGCCGGCGACGCCTTGGCTGTTGCTGGCGCTCGGATGTCTGGCCGCGCTGTCCGAGCTGATCCGCCATTTTCGCGATCTGACGCTGCGCCGCGTCGCCTGGATCGCGCTGTTCGATCTGGCGCTGCCGGTCGCGCTGCTGCTGCTGACGCAGGCTCTGGCGCCGATGAAGATCGGGCAGGTCGGCAGCATCCTGCTCGCGATCGCGCTGATCATGCCGATGGGGCCGATGCTGTACCGCATCGCCTTCGAGCCGATCGCGCATTCCAGCGTGCTGGTGCTGCTGATGGCATCGTTCGGCGTGCACTTCTCGCTGATGGGGCTCGGCCTGCTGTTCTTCGGCCCGGAAGGCACCGGCACCACGCCGCTGTCGTCGCAATCCTTCTCGCTCGGCGAGTTGCTGATCACCGGCCAGAGCGTCGCGGTGCTGGTGGTGACCGCCGTGCTGCTGGCGCTGTTCGCATTGTTCTTCGGCCGCACCTTGCTCGGCAAGGCGCTCAAGGCGTGCTCGTCGAACCGCACCGGGGCGCGGCTGGTCGGCATCCCGATCTCGGCGGCGGGGCAGATCGCCTTCGCGCTGGCTGCGCTGATCGGCGCGGTGTCCGGCGCGCTTGTGGGACCGCTGATGACGGTGGCTTATGATTCGGGCTTCCTGATCGGGCTGAAGGCGTTCGTCGCCGCCATCCTCGGCGGGCTGGTGAGCTATCCGTTGACGGTGCTGGCGGCGCTCACAGTGGGATTTGCAGAAGCGCTGTTTTCGTTCTGGGCCAGCAATTTCAAGGAAGTGCTGGTGTTCACGCTGATCATTCCGGTGCTTGCCTGGCGGTCGATCGTCGCACCCCATGCCGAGGAATCGGAATGAAGCTCCCCGCGCCCCGGCTGATCCGCGCGACTGTCGCTGCCGCGATCCTGATCCTGCCGTTCAGCGGGCTGATGCCGGACTATTGGATCACGCTGTTCAATTATATCGGCATCTCCAGCCTGGTGGCGATCGGCCTGGTGCTGCTCACCGGCGTCGGCGGCATGACCTCGTTCGGCCAGGCGGCGTTCGTCGGCTTCGGCGCCTACACCACCGGCGTGCTGACGGTGTATTACGGCATCTCGCCGTGGTTGACCCTGCCTGCGGCGATCCTCGTCACCATGATCGTTGCGCTGGCGGTCGGCGCGATCACGGTCCGCCTGTCCGGTCACTATCTGCCGCTCGGCACCATCGCCTGGGGCATCGCCTTCTTCTACTTGTTCGGCAATCTGAGCTGGCTCGGGGCCCATGACGGCCTGCCGGGAATTCCATCGCTGAAGATCGGCGACTACGCACTGACCGCGCCGCGCGATTATTTCGTCGTGGTCTGGATCGCCGTGGTGCTGGCGGTGATCGCGACGCAGAACCTGCTCGGCGGCCGGGTCGGCCGCGCGGTGCGGGCGCTGCGTCGCTCGACGCGCGCCGCGGAAGCGTTCGGCGTCAACACCGCCGGCGCCAAGCTGATGGTGTTCGTCTATGCGGCGATGCTGGCCGGGCTTGCCGGCTGGCTCTACGCGCATTTCCAGCGCTCGGTGTCGCCGGGCCCGTTCGGCATCACCGCCGGCACCGAATATCTGCTGATGGCGGTGCTCGGCGGCGCCGGGCGTGTCTATGGCGCGATCCTCGGCGCCGCCGGCATCACCTTCCTGCGCGATCAGTTGCAGGATTGGCTGCCCCGGCTGCTCGGCCATACCGGCAATTTCGAGATCATCGCCTTCGGCGCCGTGCTGGTGCTGCTGCTGCAGACCGCGCCGAATGGGCTGTGGCCGATCCTGTTCGGCCCGCCACCGGCGCCGAAACTGCCGCCGCCGCCGGACGGCGATCGCCTGCCGGCACGCGCTTTGCCGGCGCCCGGCACGAAGCTGCTGCAGGCCGATCAGGCACGCAAAACCTTCGGCGGCCTGGTCGCCGTTAACGATGTCGGCTTCGAGGTCGACAGCGGCCGGATCATCGGCCTGATCGGCCCGAACGGCGCCGGCAAGAGCACCACCTTCAACCTGATCACCGGCGTGCTGCCGCTGACCTCAGGGCGGATCGAATTCGAAGGTCACCCGCTGCAAGCGCAGACGCCGCAGCGCGCGGCGTCGCTCGGCCTCGGCCGCACCTTCCAGCATGTCGAGATCGTCGCCGATATGAGCGTGATCGAGAACGTCGCGCTCGGCGCCCATCTGCGCGGAAGGGCCGGCGTGCTGCGCGCGATGCTTCGGCTCGATCGCGCCGAGGAGGCGCTGCTGCTCGACAGTGCAATGCGCGCGCTGGCGCGGGTCGGCCTCGCCGACGTCGCGTATGAGCCTGCGGGTACACTGGCGCTCGGGCAGCTGCGCCTGGTCGAAGTCGCGCGCGCGCTTTGCCTCGAGCCGGTGCTGCTACTGCTCGACGAACCGGCCGCGGGGCTGCGCGTCGGCGAGAAGAAGGCGCTGGCCAGGCTGCTGCGCGAAGTCAGGGCCGAAGGCATGAGCGTGCTGCTGGTCGAGCACGACATGGATTTCGTCATGAGTCTGGCCGACCGCCTGGTGGTGCTCGATTTCGGCACCAAGATCGCCGAAGGCGCGCCGGCCGCGATCCGTCAGGATCCGGCGGTGCTCGAGGCCTATCTCGGAGGCGTGTCGTGACCGCGCCGCTGCTCGATGTCCGGAATGTCAGCGTCGCCTATGGCCGCGCCGAGGTGGTGCACGACGTCTCGATCAGGGTCGAGCAGGGCGCACTGGTCACCGTGATCGGCGCCAACGGCGCCGGCAAGACGACGCTGCTCAACGCCATCATGGGCCTGCTGAAGGCGCGCGGCCGGATCGGCTTCCGCGGTGAGGACGTCAGCAGCGTGATGCTGGAATCGCGGGTCAAGGCGGGACTTTGTCTCGTGCCGGAGCGGCGCGAGCTGTTCGCCGACATGCCGGTGGAGGACAATCTGCTGCTCGGCGGCTTCCGCCGCAGCCGCGCCGAGCGCAACCAGTCCATCGAGGAGATCTACGCGCGGCTGCCGCGGCTGCAGGAGCGGCGTGCGCAACTCGCGGGCACCCTCTCCGGCGGCGAGCGGCAGATGCTGGCGATGGGGCGGGCGCTGATGGCGCGGCCGACGCTGCTGATGCTCGACGAGCCGAGCCTCGGGCTCGCGCCGCGGATCGTGCGCGACGTGTTCCACATTCTCACCGATCTGCGCACGACCGGCGTGTCGATCCTGCTGGTCGAGCAGAACGCGCGCGCCGCGCTGGAAGTCGCGGACTATGCCTACGTCATGGAGCTCGGCGCGATCACCAAGCAGGGCTCTCCGGCGGATATCGCCGCCGATCCGCGACTGGTCGAGAGCTATCTCGGCCTCGGCGGCCAAGAGTACTAGTACGGACTACGAAACGAGTTCTGAAAGAAGAACCAACGGAGGAGGACGTCAATGCAACAGACCAAGACTCTGATCGTCGCGCTGGCGACGATGCTGGCCGGCGTGACGGCGGCGCAGGCCGAGATCAAGATCGGCATCACCATGAGCGCTTCCGGCCCGGGCGCGGCGCTCGGCCAGCCGCAATCCAAGACGGTGGCGGCGCTGCCCAAGGAGATCGGCGGCGAGAAGGTGACTTACTTCGCGCTGGACGACGAATCCGATCCGACCAAGGCGGCGCAGAACGCCCGCAAGCTGCTGTCGGAGGAGAAGGTCGACGTGCTGATCGGCTCGTCGCTCACCCCGGTCAGCCTGCCGCTGATCGAAATCGCCGCCGAGGCCAAGACGCCGCTGATGACCATGGCCGCGGCCGCGATCCTGGTCGCGCCGATGGATGACCGCCGCAAATGGGTCTACAAGGTCGTGCCGAACGACGACATCATGGCCGAAGCGATCGGCAAATACATCGCCAAGTCCGGCGCCAAGAAGGTTGGCTATATCGGCTTCTCGGATGCTTACGGCGAGGGTTACTACAAGGTGCTCGCCGCCGCGGCGCCCAAGCTCGGCTTCGAACTCACCACCCACGAGGTCTATGCGCGCAGCGATGCCAGCGTCACCGGCCAGGTGCTGAAGATCATCGCCACCAAGCCCGACGCGGTGTTCATCGCCGCGGCCGGCACGCCGGCAGTGCTGCCGCAGAAGGCGCTGCGCGAGCGCGGCTTCAAGGGGCCGATCTATCAGACCCACGGCGTCGCCACCGAGGAATTCATCAAGCTCGGCGGCAAGGACGTCGAAGGCGCGATCTTCGCCGGCGAGGCGTTCTCGGGCGCCGAGGACATGCCGGCCGACAGCCCGTTCCGCAAGGTCAAGGCGCGCTTCGTCGACGCCTACAAGGCCGCCAATGGCGGCGCGGCGCCGACCATCTTCGGCGTGCATCTGTGGGATTCGATGACGCTGGTCGAGAACGCGATTCCCGCTGCGCTCAAGGTCGCCAAGCCCGGCACGCCGGAATTCCGCGCGGCGGTCCGGGACCAGATCGAGAAGTCGAAGGACCTGGCGTTGAACAACGGCCTGTCGAACATGACGCCCGACAATCACAACGGCTACGACGAACGTTCGGCTTTCCTGATCGAAATCCGCGACGGCGCGTTCCGGCTGAAGCAGTAACTACTCTTCGTCATTCCGGGGCGCTCGCGCAAGCGAGCGAACCCGGAATCTGACGCGTGCAGAGCATCTCGGGATTCCGGGTTCGCGAGCTTTGCTCGCGCCCCGGAATGACGTTGGAAAACTAAGCCGGCACGCTCTCGGCCAGATAGCCGACTGCCGCGGTGACGCCGCCTTTGCCGTGGGGAATGCTCAGCGCGGTCAGCGCCATTTCGATGACGCCGAGCGTGCCGAGTATCATCGGCGCGTTGATGTGGCCCATATGGGCGATGCGGAAGGCGCGGTCCTGCAGTTCGCCGATGCCGACGCCGAGCACCAGGCCGCATTTCTCCTTGCAGTAGCGATGCAGCGCGAACAGGTCGTGGCCTTCGGCGGCGCGAACGGTGGTGACGGTGTCGGCGCGCTCGGTCGCGTCCTCGATGTTGAAGCTGAACACCTGACCTTCCGACCACACGCCGACGGCGCGGCGGACGGCCTCGGCGAGCAGCCGGTGGCGGATGAAGGTGTTCTCGAGCGATTCCTCGAACAGCATGTCGAGCGCCTTGCGCAGCGCGAACAATAGATGCACTGGCGCGGTGCCGGCGTATTTCTGATAGTGCTCAGGTCCGTCGCGGTTGGTCCAATCCCAATACGGCGTGCGCAGGCCGGCGGTCTGATGCGCCTCGCGAGCGCGGTCGCCGACCGCGACGAAGCCGAGGCCGGGCGGTGACATCAGGCCCTTCTGCGAACCGGACATCGCGACGTCGATGCCCCATTCGTCCATCTCGAACGGCATGCAGCCGAGCGAGGCGACGGCGTCGACCATGAACAGCGCCGGATGATTCGCGGCCTTGATGGCGCGCCCGATCGCTTCGATATCGTTGTAAGCGCTCGATGCAGTGTCGACCTGCACCACGAGGATCGCCTTGATGTCGTGATTCCTGTCGCGGCGCAGTCGCTCCTCGACCTCGGCGGGTTTGACCGCGCGGCGCCAATCGCCCGGTAGCACCTCGACCTCGCAGCCCATCGCCTGCGCGGCATTGCCCCAGCCGCGTGCGAAGCGGCCGCTCTCCAGCACCAGCACCTTGTCGCCGCGCGACAGCACGTTGCTGATCACCGCTTCCCAGGCGCCGTGGCCGTTGGCGATGTAGATGTAGGACTTGCCCCGGGTGGCGAACAGCCGGCTGAGGTCGTGCAGCAGGCTCTCGCTCAGATCGACCATCGCCTTCGAATAGATGTCGAGGGCGGGGCGATGCATCGCCTGCAGCACCTCGTCGGGCATATTGGTGGGGCCAGGAATCGCGAGGAATTCCCGTCCGGCGCTGACGGCCATGATGCTGTCCTCTGGGAGATTGAAACGCGGCGGAACCTTGCAGCCGCGCGCGATCGAAGTCAAGCGACCAGGGCGCGAGCGGCCGAGGTCAGCGCCGTGTCTCCCGGCAGCCGGCGGCGACGGCGTCTTCGACCGAGCAGAACCAGCGCGTGCCCTTGCTGATCTTCATCTTGATCTTCGCGTACCAGCGGCTGGTCGGCTTGTGATAAATGCACTCGCCCGCGGTGTTGACGTTGCCCTTGATGGTGCAGTCGGGCGATGGCGCGACCGGGCCGGAGGCCGAGGCCAGCAGGATGTTGCGGGCGTTCTTGGGCGGTCGCGTGGCGCCCAGGACCGTCGTCTTCTTGTTGCGGACGCGCCAGTCCCACGGCGCGATGAATGCGCCCTGCCACAGACCGGCGCGCGCGGCGCGCGCCAGCTTCTCGTCGGCGTCGTAGGTGTGCGCGACTCGAACGTAAGACAGTGCCCAACCGTTCTTCACCATCCATTGCTGAATATCCTCGCCGGCGACCTCGCATCGGGCGACCGAGAGGCCGTTCTTCTCCGTCCGCGTGACGCGGCAGGTCCAGCTCTTGCCGGCGACATGGGCCGCGAGCGCATCGCGCGCGGCGATACCGCAGGTCCAGCGGTCGCCGCCGGGATTGAGGCAGAGCTGGTCAATTGAGGGCGCGTCGATGCCCGCCAGCCGGATGCGGGCGCTGCCGATCATGACGTGGTCGCCGTCGCGGATCTTCGGCACGCCGGTGATGTCGGCGGCCTGCGCCGTGACCGGCAGCAGTAGAATCAGCGAAAGCGGAAGCAGGAGAATTTTCAGCATGCGATGGCCATCTCGGTCGGAGCCCGGGACAGGGTACGCAAGCGCACCGGCCCCATTGCGGCAATGGTCTGCCGATTGTGATGGTTATTTGACGGCCCGGCCAGCGCGACGCACCGACAACGGCTTCAACTCGGCGCGAGAGCTTCGCCCCTCGTTCATCCGCCATGCGGGCGC
This sequence comes from Rhodopseudomonas palustris, assembly GCF_034479375.1. Classification (NCBI taxonomy): domain Bacteria; kingdom Pseudomonadati; phylum Pseudomonadota; class Alphaproteobacteria; order Hyphomicrobiales; family Nitrobacteraceae; genus Rhodopseudomonas; species Rhodopseudomonas palustris. The sequence goes on from NZ_CP140155.1 coordinate 4,631,897, forward strand.
TGCAGGATCGCCTTGCGAGCCAGCGCCAGTCCCATCAGCACGAAGGCCGAGGTGACTTCGGGGCCGCCCACCAAAATGCGGGTCGGCGTCTTCATCTTATTCCATTCATAGGCTTTGAACGGGCCGCGCCGGCCGCCTTCGCCCAGATGGTCGAGCACGCAATGCAGCGCCGGCGTGAAATGCACCAGCTCGCCGCCGAGATGGCCGAGCGCGATCAGCGCCAGTGCGGCGTCGAACACGTTCATCTCTTTCGCCACCAACTCGTCCTGGACATAGGCCAGCACGCGCTCGCGGATGAACTCGAACACGCCATCCGGATCGATGGCGCGTTTCGTCCCCTCGTCGAGCGAGCGGAAGGCGACGTAGCAGCGGCCGAAATAGGCGCAATACAGTTCGGGCAGATAGTAGACGTGCGATTTCGGGTCTGTGAAGGCGCCGCTGGCCACCAGCCGGCGCTGGAAATCGACGATCCGACGCACTGTTTCCAGGCGCGACGGCGTCTCGACGATGGCCCAGCGAGCACAATTGCGGAAGCTGACTTCGAGCACGTCGAGATTGAGCGTCGGATCGAGGTCGTTGCCGAACGGCCGCTCGCCGGAGAGGCTGTCGATCCAGGTAACGATGCCGCCCTCATAGTCGACGGTGTCGTTGAGCGGCACGGTCACCAGCGGCTCGTTGGCGCCGGCGCGAACCTGATAGCTTGCGTAGAAGTCGATCAGCGGCTGGTCGAGGATCGGATCGCTGGAATTGGCCTGAGTCGCGGCCGAGATCGCGCACGCCGTGGTGTCGCAGTCGGGCACGTAGACGCCGAAGCCGAGGTTCTGCTTGATCTGCGTGAAGAAACGGCTGAACCGCGGATGCGGTGCCGGCGCCAGCGCCGTGATCACGTCGAAGATTTCGCCCTCTGCCGACCGGACGCGCTCCCGGCTCGTCTTGATGCAGAACTCGACCATGTCGGCGACGATTCGCCGAGCGGTCCGGACGTCTTCCGGCGTGCCCAGTCCGGTTTCGAAGAAGCTCAGCAGCGCTTCGACGTAGAAGGCGTCGTAGTAAGCCGAGCGATGCCGGATCTGCACCGGGGCCCACATCGGCTCGGCGATGCCGCGCCATGGCGGGTTGATCAATCCGGCGGCTGGCGAGCGGGCGATGAACGGCCGCGCCAGGTTGAACAGCAGCGTCGAATTCTTGTAGCTGCGCGCATTCAGCCCGGTGAGCGCCGCAAGAAATTCCCGGCGGCCGAAATCAGGGTCGCCGATCAGGTTGAAGGCGGCGTAGGTCGGAATGAAGCCGTTGCGTTCCCACGACCGCAGCAGATGGTCGCTGGTGGCCCGGATCGCGCTGTCGATGTCGGCGAGCCTGGGCATCTGCGTCGGCGCGATATGGGTGCGCGGGCTGGGATGCTGCAACCGGATGCTGTCGAGCAGTTCGGCGATTGGGCCGCCGATCGCGGCCCAATCCGGATCGGCATCGTCGCGGGCCGCGATCAACGCGTCGCGGATGGCGCGGAACCGCACAGGGTCGTTCAGTTCCGGCAGGCCCGCCTTGCGCAGCAGTGGCCGCAGCGCCGGATTGCCGAGCGCTGTCCGGTAGAATTTGGCGATGTGCGGATCGCCGTGCTTGCGACCGAGAAACACCGGGTCGCACAGGTCATAGAGCGACGGCGCCTGTTTGCGGGCGGTCAGCGCGCGGTACGCCGCGCCGGCCATGTTCAACATATCCATGCTCTCGTCCCGCAGTTCAAAAACCGTCAAGCCCTTGAGAAATCGCACGGATCGGATCGATTGACAAATCGTTCCCGGTCGTCGGCCGAGCGACCCGGGCCGGTTGCCCTCTCCGGGCCGGATCCGCTGAACGGGAGAACCGGTTCCGACGACCAAACGCTGCGTCTTTAGGACCGAGACTCAGCTTGGCTGGGAGGCTGATGGCTCGTTGCGCGTCCAAGGCTCCAATTCGCAAGATTAATCCAGGGTACGAGGTCGCGCCGCGTAATATTGGCTGATGAAACGTGATGGGTTCCAAGCAGACCCCTGGTCTAGGAGGCACCGTGCCTGCGGGTTATACGGTCCCCCGATTGCGGGGGTTGTCCGAAAGCCTTGCAACAGCTAATCCTTTGTTATGGTGCGGTGCCGCAAATAGAGCGCAATTTTCCCGCACGGGATTGGTTCATCCTTCACAGACAAACGTCTCCGGCGCGAACGATGCCGCGCGGATAAGGAAGACTGACGATGAGGTTTCGCGTACCCGGCCTGTCGCGCCGCTCGATGACCACCATCGCCGCTTTGGTGGGGGTGGTGTCGGTGGCGATCGGAGCGCATGCCGCGCTGAACAAGCGCGCTGGCGATCCGCACAGCGGCAAGGACGTCACCCGGATCGACGGCTCCGGCCCGGTCGCGTCGCGGTTTGCGCTGGTGATCGGCAACGGCCGCTATCCGGATGCGTCGCAGCCGATGGTGCAGCCGATCAACGACGCTCGCGCGCTCAGCGGCGCGCTGCGTCGCGAGGGCTTCGATGTCGACATGATCGAGGATGCCAATCGCCACGACATGCTTCAGGCGGTCGAGCGGATGAAGGCCCGGGTCACCAAGGATTCTACCGTGGTGCTGTTCTTCGGCGGCTACGGCATCCAGTCCGGCCGCGAGAGCTACATGATCCCGGTCGATGCCCGGATCTGGAACGAGGCCGACGTCCGCCGCTCCGGGATCAGCATTGAATCCGTGCTCGGCGCGATGCAGGAGCGCGGCGTTCACGCCAAGCTCGCGATCGTCGACGCTTCGCGCCGCAATCCCTATGAGCGCCGCTTCCGCGCCTATTCGCATGGTCTGGCGCCGATCAATACGCCGGCCAACGCGCTGGTGCTGTCGTCGTCGACGCCCGGCAAGGTCGCCGAGGACGGCGACGGCCAGAACAGCATCCTCGTCGGCGCACTGCTCGGCTCGATCTCGTCGCGCTTCGTCAGCGCCGAAGCCGCTTTCACCAAGGCCCGGCTCGCGGTGACGCGCGCCACCAACGGCGCGCAGGTGCCGTCGCTGTCGTCGTCGCTGGTCGACGACGTGACCCTGTCGCCGGTCACCGCCGACGCCACGCCGGCGACCGGCGGCTGACCAGAGCAGCAATCAGGTTCAGCGTTCAGAGAAAAGACCCGAGTCGGACAGCGGCTCGGGCCTTTTTATCTGCGGTAAGTGTCGCGGTCGCTCAGATCGACTGCAGCACGAAGCGGCGGTTGTCCTTCTGCACCGGCCGCGCGTTCATCGGATACAGCTTGGCGAAGGTGGCGATGTCGTCGGCCGCCACGGTGATCGGGCTGGCCAGCACCATCCAGTCGACGATCTCGGAACAGGGCGGTGTCGTCAGCGAGCCTTCGTACCGATAGTAGTTGCGCTGCTCCGGCAGCAATGCATTCGGGTCGATCGCCGGGTCGGCCTTGACTGCCGGTCCCTCGCTCTTCGGCATCGTCGCGACGATCTTGCTGAAGGTCGCGTTAGCCTTGCCGGGCTGCATCAGCACGCCGACCACGCCGAGCGTTCCGGAAGCCGCGCGATGGACGAAATGCACTTCCATCGGGAAGTTCTTGCCGTCGATGAGGTGTTCGCTGGGGTGATGGAAGTGAAACTGCACCAGCTTGAAGGTGACGCCGCCGAGCTTCAGCGTGCTGTCTTCGGCCGCGCCGAGTTGGATGGTGTGCCCATTGTTGACGATGGTGTCGGCCTTGCCGGCCCAGCGGATATCGATCGGGTACAGATTGGCGCTGATCGTGGAGCCGATATTGATCGGCGACTGCTGCACGCCGACACTGCAAAACTGGTTGGCCGGATCGAGCTCGCCCCACTTCGCCGGTCCGCCGTCGCCCTCATAGCCCCAATGATGCCCGCCTTCCCCGGCAACGCCGGCGCTGGCGCAAAGCGGACAAACTGCGAGGCCTGCGAAGGCCTTGAGGATAGCGCGACGGTTCATGGGGGAATGCTCCGGGATGAGGATGGGTTCCATCATCCGTCACCCCGGGAACTTTGTGAAGTCCAACGATCAGCTAGGACTTACAGTTGGTTACTGGCTGGCCCAGACGATGCGTGCGATCCACTCGACGTCCGCCGGCGCCAGCGTCCGGTCCGGATGGCTGGGATTGAGCGAGGCCAGCTCGAGGATCTTGGTGGTGCGTCGCTTCAGCTCCTTCACCATCACTTCGCCGCCGGTGGTCTTGACCACCACGCGGTCGCCGCGCCGGATCGCGGTGCCGGGCGACACGACGATGATGTCGCCGTCGCGATAGGCCGGCTTCATCGATTCGCCGGAGATTTCCAGCGCGTAAGCGTGCTCGTCGTTGATCGACGGGAGGCCGATTTCGTCCCAGCCCTTGCCGGCCGGAAATCCGCCGTCGTCGAAGAAGCCACCGGCGCCGGCCTGGGCGAGACCGAGCAGCGGCACCGACTGCACCACCCGCGGCCGGTCGGTGATGAGCTGCACGAAGGTGTCGATCGCGGTGTTGGTGGCAGCGAGCGCCTTCGCCACCGATTCGGTCGAAGGCCAGCGTTCGCGGCCGTCATTGGTGATTCGTTTGGACTTGTTGAATGTGGTCGGATCGAGCCCGGACTTCTTGGCGAGTCCGGACGGCGAGAGGCCCGAGCGCTCGGCCAGTCGGTCGAGTGCGGTCCAGATCTGGTCGTGCGTCAGCATTTGCATCGCGGCCACCCCCTGGCGAAGCCCGGCGCGGCCGGGCGGCAGAAAAAGCTTGACAACTAGGAATTATTACCTCAATGCGCGGCGTTCCGCAATCCCGTCTTGCGACAAAAACGCGGCGCTTGCAGTGCATCGAGGCCACCGATACGGTCGATGCAAGCCCGGACGATTTCCAGGCAACCGAACGCGCGCCGGTCCGCTCTGGGGGATCCGGTTTCAGCGATCAGGACGTGCGCAAAGTATTGATTCCGCGGATGTTGTTTCGGTTGCCGGGCGGTCGCGGGTTGCATGATCGATCCGCTACAACACCAGCCGCAACGGGAATCCGGGCCTTTGCGCACGATTTACAAGATCTGTGACGCCTCGGCGTGGCGCGAGGCCGAGCAGGCCGGCGTCTACCGTGGCAGCGCCGACGACAGCCGCGATGGCTTCATCCATTTCTCCACTGCGGAGCAATTGGCGGAGACACTCGCCAGGCACTATGCCGGCAAGACTGGTCTCGAGCTGATCGCGGTCGATGCGGACAGGCTGGGGCCGGCGCTGCGCTGGGAGCCGTCGCGCGGCGGCGAGCTGTTTCCGCATCTCTATGGCGAGCTCGATCTCGGCGCCGTCACCGCCATCCGCGAGATCGCGACCCGCGCCGATGGCAGCCACGATCTGGCGGAGGTCGCGCCGTGATCCGTGCCTTCGACGCCTTTTCGCTCCCGCTGCTGCGTCTGCTCGACGCCGAAGACGCTCACCGCCTCGCCATCCAGGGGTTGCGGCTGCTGCCGCACGTGAAACCGCGCCCGGACGACTCCAAGCTCGCGGTGCGCGCCTTCGGGCTGAATTTTCCCAACCCGGTCGGCATCGCCGCCGGCTTCGACAAGAACGCCGAAGCGCCGGATGCGCTGCTGCGGCTGGGCTTCGGCTTCGTCGAGATCGGCACCGTGACGCCGAAGCCGCAGGCTGGCAATCCGCGCCCGCGGCTGTTCCGGCTGGAGCGCGACGAGGCCGTCATCAACCGGATGGGCTTCAACAATGACGGCAGCGAAATGGTGCTGCGGCGGCTGGCGGCGCGGGCGCAGCAGGGCGGCATCCTGGGCGTCAATGTCGGCGCCAACAAGGATAGTCCGGACCGCGTCGCCGACTACGTGGCGCTGATCGAGACCTTCGCGCCGGTGGCGAGCTATTTCACCGTCAACGTGTCGTCGCCGAATACGCCGGGCCTGCGCAATCTGCAGCAGGCAGCGGCGCTCGACGATCTGCTGGCGCGGGTGATCGAGGCCCGCGAGCGGGTCCGCGCCAGCGCCGGCGACACCCCGGTGCTGCTGAAGATCGCGCCCGACCTCACGCTCAGCGAACTCGACGATGTGGTGCACATCGCGCGCTCGCGCCGGGTCGACGGGATGATCGTCGCCAACACCACGCTGTCGCGGTCGCCGATGCTGCGCGAGCGGACGCGAATGAACGAGCAGGGGGGCCTCAGCGGTCGACCGCTGTTCCGGCTGTCGACGCGGATGGTGGCGGAGACCTATGTCCGGGCCGAGGGCGCATTCCCGCTGATCGGCGTCGGCGGCATCGATTCTGGCGGCGCGGCGCTGACCAAGATCCGCGCCGGCGCCAGCCTGGTGCAGCTCTATTCGGCGCTGATCTACAAGGGCCTCGGCCTGGTCGACAGCATCAAGGCCGATCTCGCCTCGACGCTGCTGCGCACCGGGCGGGATTCGCTCTCGGAAATCGTCGGCGCCGATGCGCCGACCATCACCGCGGAAGAGTGGCCGGTGTGAGGGCTGTCCGATCGTTGTCATTCCGGGGCGCCGCGGAGCGGCGAACCTGGAATCTGATACGAGCAGAGCATCTCGAGATTCCGGGTTCGCGCCTGCGGCGCGCCCCGGAATGACTACAACTCGACGATCAGCCCGTCGCTCGCGCCCTGGTGCGACACGCCGTCCAGCCTGTGCAGGACGTCATCGCCCATGTGGGTCAGGATCAGCCGCTTCGGGTTGATCTCGGGCAGGTGGGTCTCGAGTGTCTTCAGGCTGAGATGGTTCTTCACGTTGCGGTCGTAGGTGTAGGCTTCGCAGACGAACAAATCGGCATCGTGCGCCGCGGCGACCAGCGTATCGGTCCATTGCGTGTCGCCGCTATAGGCCAGGGTGCGGCCCCCGGCTTCGATGCGATACGCATAGAACGGCCCGCCGGAATCGCCGTGCACGACCGGAAACGGCGTCACCGTCACCGCGCCGAACGACCGGGGCACGGCCGGCTCGAGCGTGATGACCTGCAGGTCGAAGGTCGGCTTGGTCGCGGACGAATGTTCGAACAGCGCTTCCATCAACCGCGTCAGGCGGATGTCGATGCCGGGCGGGCCGGCGATCACCAGCGGCCGCTTGCGCTTGGCGAACTTCGCATCGAGCAACAGAAACGGCAGGCCGCCGAAATGGTCGCCGTGAAAATGGGTGATCAGGATCAGGTCGAGCGCATCGCGTGAAATGCCGTAGCGCTTCAGCGCGGGCAGCGACGTCGCGCCGCAGTCGATCAGGAAATTGACGCTCTCGCCCGAGACGTGGAAGCAGGTGTTGAGCCGGCCGCCGGAACCGAGCGCATCGCCACAGCCGACAAATCGCAGTTGCATAGCTGATCCCTCGGCCGCGGCAGTTGCCGGGCCAAGGCACCTCTACGCCGGGGCGCGGGTGAGCGGAAGCCCAACCATCGCCGGATTGCACGCGCCCCGATGTCGCGTGGAGCGACGCTGGCTGCTGGACGTACGGCAGAGGCTCCATCGGCTGCCGCAGGCCGGAACGGTCGGACGCGGCAGAGTTCGGGCCGGTCGGACGTGGAGGCCGCCGACCGGCGGGTCGCGATCGTTACACCAATGTGACCTTGCCGCTGGCGAGATCGTAGACGCCGCCGACCACCTTCAGTTTGCCGGCCGAGACCATGTCCGCAAGGATCGGCTTCGACTGCTGCAACTGCTGCACATTGCTGCGGACATTGGCGATCACGGCCCGCTGCGGCAGGTCGTCGCCGGCCTGCTTGAGGGTGGGTTCGATCCCGGGCTTCATCGCGCGCACCAGATCGCCGATGTGACCGGGCAGGTCGTTGCCCTTCTGCAGCGCGCCGATGGTGGCGTTCACCGCGCCGCAATTGCTGTGCCCGAGCACCATGATGACCTTGGTGCCGAGCACCGCGGCGCCGTATTCGAGACTGGCGAGCCCGTCTTGCGTGACGAAATTGCCCGCCACGCGAACGACGAACAGGCTGCCCGGCCCCTGATCGAACGCCAGCTCCGGTGCAATCCGGGAATCGGCGCAGCCCAGGATCGCGGCGAACGGCGCCTGGCCTTGCGTCCGGGCGACACGGCTGGAGGAAAAGTCACGTTCGCGGAGCTGATTGCCGACATAGCGCGCGTTGCCCTGCATCAGCTTGTCGAGCGCCGCCTCCGGGGTGTCGTTCGCAATGCTCGTCGCCTGCGCGTAGGCGGCTGCCGGCAGTGCGGTAGCGGCGAGCAGCCCCAATCCGCCTTGAAACAGTCTTCGCCTGGACAGTCCGGTCTCAACGCAAACGTCGCACATTCGATCTCTCCTCCAAGGATGTTTCCAAGGAGATGGTATTTCGAGAACTTCGATCTCGCGAACGGCGTTTTGGCAAAATTCGCGCAGTCGTGAAGATCGGCCTAAGGCGAAGCAGCTAGCTTGAGGAAAATTCAGCCGACCGCTGCCGGCGAGAACGAGGCACGCAGCATTGCCGGATAGCGCAGCGCCTGCAGTCCGCCGCGCCAGACATAGTGCGACAGAAGGGCGATCCACAGGCCGGTGTTGCCGAACGGACGTAGCGCCAGCCACGCCGCGAAAAACAGCACCAGCGACAGCAGCATCAGGTTACGCATCTCGCGCGCCCAGGTGGCGCCGATGAACACGCCGTCATAGGCGAAAGCGAACACGCCGAGCATCGGCGCCAGCGTCACCAGCCAGAGATAGTCGCGCGCGGCGCGGCGCAGTTCGGCGTTCGATGTCATCACGTCGATCAGCAGCGGGCCGGCGAGCGCGTAGCTCGCGCTCACCATCAGCGCGAAGCCGAAGCCCCATAGGATCACCAGCCGCGTCGCCGCGACGAAGCCGGCGCGGTCGCGGGCGCCGAGTGTCCGGCCGCAGAGCTGTTCGGCGGCGTTGGCGAGTCCGTCGAGGAAGAACGCGCTGACCATCAGGAAGTTGTTGAGCACCGAGTTTGTCGCAAGCACCAGATCGCCGTCTCGGGCGCCCTGCGCGGTGAAGAACAGGAACACGGCGATCAGCGCCGCGGTGCGGATCATGATGTCGCGATTGACCGCGAACATCCGTTTCAGGTGATCGAGATCGAACAGCATCGCCCGCGACGTACGCGGAACGCCGCGGCCGAGCCACGCCGCGATGCCGAGCCCGATCAGCAGGCCGCAGCCTTCCGCGATCACTGCCGCCGTCGCCGCGCCCGCGATGCCGAAGTCGAACCACAGCACCAGCGCGATCGTCGCCGCGATATTGACGAGGTTGATCGCGACCTGCACCCACAATGCGAGCGTTGCGCGCGCCTGTCCGACCAGCCAGCCGAGCACGGCGAAATTCGCCAGCACCAGCGGCGCCGACCAGATCCGGATGGTGAAGTAGGTCCGGGCCGCAGCGCTGACGCCGTCGCTGCCGCCCATCGCGCCGATCAGTGCAGCGGCCAGGGGCTCTTTCAGCGCGATCAGCAGCATGCCGACTGCGACCGCGACGATCAGTCCGCGGTAGAGATGCGCAGGCACCTCGCGGGTCTGGCCTGCGCCGAGCGCCTGCGCGGTGAATGCGAGCGTGCTCATCCGCAGGAAGCCGAACAGCCAGAACAGGCAGTCGAAGATCACCGACGTCATCGCGACGCCGCCGAGCAGCGTGGCGTCGCCGAGCCGTCCGATCGCGGTGGTGGCGACCACGCCGAGCAGCGGCGTGGTCAGGTTGGCGACCATCGCCGGGCCGGCGATGGCGAACACCTGTCGCGAGGTGACGGAAGTGGCGGAAGGCAAAACTCCGGTCCGGGCGGATTATCTCCCGCGGGGCGCGCCGAACAGGCGCGACAGCAGCCAGATCGGAATCACGATGACCGCGCCGAGCAGGAAGTAGCGCCACATGCCGCTGATGGCATCGAAGCCCAGATCCCAGATCCGCTGGAACAGCAGCCGGATGCTGACCAGAATGTTCCACGGATCGAGGCCGATCGCCGCCAGTACCACGCCGACCAGGATCGACATCAGCACCAGCCGCAGCAGCACCGAGAGCGGCGAGCCGCCGAAGAAGCGGGTCAGGCCGTCATCGGTCGCGGGCAGGTCCCGGGGGTCGTTTCGCATCGCTGATGTCCTTGCGCGGTCAGGCCGCATGATAGCCGCTGCCACGCAAATGGGGAACTGGCTTGCAGGCGTCAATGGCCGAAGACGGCCTTGGCCGGCGGAATCGCGTTGTCGGCCTTCAGCATCCGCTCCAACGTCTCCAGCCGATCGGCGTCACGTGGCGGCTTGTCCCAGCGTAACCGGCTGATTCGCGGAAACCGCATCGCCACCCCGGACTTGTGCCGCGGCGAGCGCTGCAGTCCCTCGAACGCGACCTCCAGCACCAGGCCCTGATCCGGTTCGTGGACGACATGGCGGACCGGGCCGAACTTCTCGGTGGTGTTGCGGCGGACGAAACGGTCGATCTGCAGCAGCTCTTCATCGGTGAAGCCGAAATAGGCCTTGCCGACCGGGACGAGCCGGTCGCCGCTATCGCCTTCGGTCCAGACCCCGAAAGTGTAGTCGGAGTAATAGGACGAGCGCTTGCCGTGGCCGCGCTGGGCGTACATCAGCACCGCGTCGATGATGTGCGGGTCGTGCTTCCACTTCCACCATTGGCCCTTCGGCCTGCCGGGCAGATACAGCGCGTCGCGCCGCTTCAGCATCACGCCCTCGACCGCGTCGGCGTCGAGACCGGCGCCGGCGCTGGCCGGATCGCGCCGCGCTGCGCGCAGACCGTCCCAATCCCCGAACGCGACCCTCGGCGACAGATCGACCTTCGGGTCGTCGAGCCGGGCGACGAACGCCTCCAGTCGAGCGCGGCGTTCGGCGAAGGGCCGCGTGCGCAGATCGTCGTCGCCGTCGCCGAGCAGGTCGTAAGCGCGCAGATGGATCGGATACTCCTTCGTCAGCTTCGGTGTCACCGACTTGCGGTTGAGCCGTTGCTGCAGCACGTTGAACGACTGCACCCGGCCTTCGCGCAGCACCAGCAGCTCGCCGTCGAGCGCGAACGAAGCATGACGCCGAAAAGTGTGAAGCGGTTTTCGGGCGACGTCATGCTTCGAATCAGAAGAATCTTGAAGCCGCAGCGATGGCAGCAGATCCGGAAAGCTTGGCGTGATGTCCTCGCCGCTGCGCGAATACAGCCGCACGACGGGGTCGCCGCTATCGCCGAGGCCGCTGACCGCCTGGACGCGGATGCCGTCCCATTTCCATTCGGCGATGTAGTCGGCCGGATTCATCGCGGCGAAGTCGGCGTCTTCGACTGCATGCGCCAGCATCACCGGACGAAACGGCGCCGGGTCGCGGTTGACCGGCTGAGGGCCGCGGCCCTCGAGCCAGGCGAACAGATCGAGATAGGGCGGTGCGAGGCCGGGCCAGATCAGTTCGACGTCGTGCGGGTCCTGGTTGCCGAGCGCCGCCGCAGCGGTCTTGGCCAGCCGCGCCGAGACGCCGATCCGCAAACCACCGGTGACCAGCTTCAGCAGCGCCCAGCGCCCGGTCTCGTCGAGTTCGTCGAGCCAGCGCGCGAGCTGCGCCGGCAGCTCGGCCTTGCCGAGACTGTGCAGCGTAGTGACGATTTCCGTGAGAGACGGGGGCGGCGGGTTGTTGTGGCCCTCACCCCGAGCACGGCGAACTCCCTCCCCCCTTGCGGGGGAGGGTTGGGGTGGGGGGTGCCACGAGGATGGCGTCCCGTTGTCGACCCCCACCCCCGACCCCTCCCCGCAAGGGGGAGGGGAGGAGGCCGAGCCCGAGGGAGGGGAGTGAGCTGCCGCCTGCTTCGGAGCGGGCCACATCAGCGCGACCGTCTCCGATAGGTCGCCGACGTAATCATACGACAGGCCGAACAGCACCGGGTCGGTACGTTCGCTGATCAGAGCGCGGATCAGGCCGGGCTTGGCGTGGCGGAACGACAATGCGCCGGTCAGCGCGGCCAGCGCATAGCCACGATCCGGGTCTTCGGTGACGCGGAAGTAACTGGTGATCAGCCGCAGCTTGGCGTTGCGGCCGGGCTCGTAGGCGAGACGGTCGAGCAGTTCGGCGAAGCGGTTCATGCTTCGGCGGCCTCGGTCTCGCTCGCCGGCATGCCGACATCTTCGTCTTCGTCGCCATAGCCGACGAGATCGAGCGGCCGTGCCGCGAGGCCCCTGGTCCGGCACCAATGCACCAGTGCGTCTTCTTGCCCGTGGGTGACCCAGACTTCGCCGGCGCCGGTGGCCGCGATGGTCGCGGTCAGGCCGTCCCAGTCGGCGTGGTCGGAGATCACCAGCGGCAGTTCGACGCCGCGCTGCCGGGCGCGGGCGCGCACCCGCATCCAGCCGGAGGCGAAGGCGGTGAGCGGATCGGGGAAGCGCCGCGTCCACAGATCGGAGGTCGCCGAGGGCGGCGCCAGCGTGATGGTGCCAGCGAGCTCGGCCTTCTTCATGCCCTTGACCGGGCGCAGTTCGCCCAGCGGCACGCCGCGCCCGGCGTAGTAAGATGTGATCTTCTCCATCGCGCCGTGCAGATGGATCGGCGCGTCGTATCCGGCCTGGCGAATCAGCGCGATCACCCGCTGCGCCTTGCCGAGCGAATACGCACCGATCAGATGCGCGCGCTCCGGAAACAGCGCGACCGAGGCGAGCAGTTTGCGCACCTCGTCGGCCGCGTCGGGATGGCGAAACACCGGGAGCCCGAAGGTCGCCTCGGTGATGAACACGTCGCAGGGCACGACCTCGAACGGCGTGCAGGTCGGGTCCGGCGCGTCCTTGTAGTCGCCGGAGGCCACGATCCGGATGCCGCCGCATGCGACCGCAGCCTGCGCGGAGCCCAGCACGTGCCCGGCGGGATGAAACGTCACCGTCGTCTCGCCGAGCCGGACCGTTTCGCCATAGGCGATCGCCTGCGTCGACCCGGCGAAATTCTCGCCGTAGCGCAGCCGCATCATGTCGAGGGTTTCCTGGGTCGCCAGCACCGCGCCGTGGCCTGGGCGGGCGTGGTCGGAATGGCCGTGGGTGATCACGGCGCGATCGACCGGCCGCACCGGATCGATGTGGAACCCGCCCGGCTTGCAGCACAGGCCTTGGGCGGTCGGGATCAGGAGTTCGTGCGGGCGCATGGTCGACATATAGGCGGGCCTCGTCGGCAAACGAGTCTCGTCGCTGCCGGTTCCGCCCAGCCAGCGCCGCCGGCCAGCCACCGTGCTCCCCGGGATCGGCGTGGCGCGCGGCCACGGCGCAAACAAAAACCCCGGCCGCGAGGCCGGGGTTCGATATCTGTCGTCGCTGACGTGAAGGACTTAGTACTTCGCGACCACCGGCTGATTGAAGTGATAGTTGATACCGGTGCGGAGCATGTGCTCGGTCACCTTGGAGGTGGTCACACCGGTCCCGGCGAAGCCGTCGGTGGTCGAGCCGAGGTCGACGTAGAGATATTCGGACTTCGTGGTCCAGTTCGGGCCGAGCAGGCCGAACAGCTGGAACGGCGTCTCGATGCCGGCGCCGACCGCGTAGCCGCTTCGGGTACGGTTGAAGGTCTCGTTGCTGACCGTGGTCACGATGTTGGTCTTGACGTTGCCGTAAGCGTAACCGCCGGTGGCATAGAACAGCGTCGAGCCGACCGAATAACCGAGCCGGGCGCGCGCCGTGCCGAACCAGGGGAGCTTCTGGTTGTAGAGCGCGGCCGAACCGAACACCGCAGTGCGGTCGTCCTTCTGGGTCGAACCCTGGAAGTCGGCTTCGGCACCGAACACCCAGTTGGCAGCCTGCCAGTTGTAGCCGATCTGGCCGCCGCCGACGTAGCCGTCGGGCGACAGATTGAACTGCTCGGTGAAGCCGCCGATGGACGCGGTCGACCGGTTGCGCCCGATCGCGCCGCCGAAATTGCCGCCGAGATACAGGCCGGCCCAGTTCGCCGGGGGCGGCGTGATGTACATGCCGGTGCCGCCGATGCGATAGTTCAGGCCGACACGGAAGATGCTCTCGCGATACTCGGTGCGCAGCGTCTGGGTGCCGAACACGTCGTTGCGGTTGCCGAGATCGAGATACAGATATTCGATCTTGCCGGTCCAGTTGCCACCGATCGCGGCTTCGACGCCGGAGCCGATGGTCCAGCCGGTGCGGGTTTCGCTGAGGGCGAACGGCACCAGGCCGACTTCCGTGACCGTGGTCTTGACGTTGGCGGCGGCGAAACCGCCGGTGAAGTAGCCGACCACCGGGCCGCGCACCAGACCGATGCGGCCGCGCACGGTGGTGAACCAGTCGAGCTTCTGATTGTAGTTCACCGTGCCGAGCACACCGTTCAGGGTGTTCAGGGTGGTGTGGCCGTCGCTCATGCCGCTGCCCTGGATGTCGGCTTCGACGCCAATCAGCAGCGGACCCAGGAAGGTCGTGTTGCTCTGCCAGTTGTAGCCGATCTGACCACCGCCGATCACGCCCTGCGGCGACAAATAGGTGGTGTTGACGACACCGCCGGTCGGGAAGGTATGGGTCTGAAGGCCGCGACCAAGGCCGGCACCGACGTTGGCGCCGATGTAGAAGCCGGTCCAGTCATAGACCGCTGCGACCGGCGCCTTGAGATACGGGGCCTTGACGGCAAGATCGGCTGCCTGGGCGCTGACGGCCGAGCCAATGAGCGCCACACCGGCGAGAATCTTTTTCATGCATGGACCTTCCTGATAATTCTCCGACTTTTACCCCGGTTGCCCGCGATAGGATGTACCCGTGCGGCCACACCCGCTGAAATTCGACCGTGCGTAAAGCCGTAAACGATTGATTAACGTACGGAATCCCGGTGTGCCGGAACTCGTGCGAAGCTGCGGCCACAGGCCGCTGGCAAAATCCGTAAAATTCGCCTGAATCTGCCGCTGCGCGGGAAATCCGGCCCGAATGCGGCGCGTCGAGGGTTGCGGCCCAGAGGCGTTCCGCACAGGATAACGCGCCGCAAAGAGCGATCCACGCCGCGGCGAACGAGAACCGGACGCGCCAGCGAACCGGCAAATCAGGGGAGGAAACTCGATGAAATTGCGCTCCAAATCCGTCTTCACGCCGGCGGCCGCATTGGCCGCAATGCTACTCGCGGCCACCGCGGCGACAGCCGCCGAGAAAAAATACGATCCGGGCGCGAGCGACACCGAGATCAAGATCGGCCAGACCGTCCCGCATTCGGGCCCCGGCTCGCTCTACGGCGTGCTCGGCCGCGTCGGCGAAGCCTATTTTCAGATGCTGAACGACAAGGGCGGCATCAACGGCCGCAAGGTCAAATTCCTGACCCTGGACGATTCCTACAGCGCGCCGAAGGCGGTCGAAGCCACCCGGCGTCTGGTCGAGCAGGAAGAGGTGCTGGCGCTGTACGGCTCGCTCGGCACCGCCCCGCAGACGGCGGTCCACAAATATCTCAACAACAAGAAGGTGCCGCAGCTGCTGCTGAACACCGGGGCGTCGAAGTGGAACAACCCCAAGGAATTCAAATATACGATGGCGGGTCTGCCGCTTTATCCCACCGAGGCGCGGATTCTCGCCAAATACGTCCTCAGCGTGAAGCCCGAGGCCAAGATCGCGATTCTCTACCAGAACGACGATTTCGGCCGTGACTTCCTCGGCCCGTTCAAGAAGGTTCTGGAAGACGCCGGCGGCAAGGCCAAGGTGATCGCCGAGGCCAGCTACGACCTGACCGAGCCGACCATCGATTCGCAGATGATCAATCTGTCGAAATCCGGCGCCGATGTGTTCTACAACATCACCACCGGCAAGGCGTCGTCGCAGTCGATCCGCAAGGTCGTCGAACTCGGCTGGAAGCCGCTGCAACTGCTGTCGGCCGGCTCGACCGGGCGTTCGATTCTCGAAGCCGCGGGCCTCGACAACGCCAAGGGGATCGTCGCGATCGCCTACACCAAGGACATCGGATCGCCGAAATACGCCAGCGACCCCGACGTGATGGCGTTCGAGGAATTGCGCAAGAAGTACCTGCCGAACGTCACGCCGGACAATTCGATCGCGTTCTCCGGCTATGCGCAGGCCGCCGCAATGGCGGAGATTCTTCGCCGCTGCGGCGACGAGCTGACGCGTGAAAACGTCATCAAGCAGGCCTCGATGCTGGGCGGCTTCCGCGCACCGCACATGCTGCCGGGCGTGAGCTATTCCTACAAGCCGGACGACTACACCTCGATCAAGACCCTCTACACGATGGAATTCAGCGGCAAGGACTGGATCGTGTCCGACAAGCCGGTCGCTGAATAACGGAT
The DNA here is from genome assembly GCF_034479375.1 of Rhodopseudomonas palustris. NCBI lineage: Bacteria > Pseudomonadati > Pseudomonadota > Alphaproteobacteria > Hyphomicrobiales > Nitrobacteraceae > Rhodopseudomonas > Rhodopseudomonas palustris. Next base: position 4,648,045 of record NZ_CP140155.1, read on the forward strand.
CTCACCGAGCCCAGCGCTCACGGAACGCCCGCCTTCGGCGGGCGTTTTGCGTTTCCGGATCGCATGGCCGGCGGAGCCACGCGATGATCTCGATTCCGACGCGACGAGTGCCTAGCTTGGCGATGTGACCTTCGCCGATTCCGACGCCCCCCTCGATCTGCTGCCCGACCGCTTTCGGCATTGGTTTGCCGCACGCGGCTGGGAGCCGCGCGCGCATCAGCTAGCGTTGCTGGAACGGGCTCGCGCGCGACGCTCGGCCCTGCTGATCGCCCCGACCGGCGCCGGCAAGACCCTGGCCGGGTTCCTGCCGACGCTGGTGGAGCTGAGCGAGGCGCCGCGGCCTAACCTCTCCCCGCTTGCGGGGAGAGGTCGACTGGCCGGCGCAGCCGGTCAGTCGGGTGAGGGGGCTGATGAGCCTCCATATTTCGAAGCAGTGCGCGATACGGAGGCGCCCCCTCATCCGTCGCGGCAAGCTGCGCTTGCCGCGCCACCTTCTCCCCGCACGCGGGGAGAAGGATTGATGCTGCGCGCCGGCGGCCTCCACACCCTCTACATCTCGCCGCTGAAGGCGCTGGCGGTCGACATCGCCCGCAATCTCGAAGCGCCGATCGCGCAGATGGATCTGCCGATCCGGGTCGAGACCCGCACCGGCGATACCCCGGTGTCGCGGCGGACGCGGCAGCGCAAGTACCCGCCCGACATCCTGCTGACCACGCCGGAGCAGCTCGCGCTGCTGCTCGCCTCCGACGACGCGCCGTATCTGTTCGGCAGCTTGCGGCGGATCGTGCTCGACGAGCTGCACGCGCTGGTGACCTCGAAGCGCGGCGATCTGCTGTCGCTCGGGCTGGCGCGACTGTGGCGGATCGCGCCGCAACTCCGCGCCACCGGGCTGTCGGCGACGGTCGCCGATCCGGGCGAACTCGCGCGCTTCCTGGTGCCCCAACCCTCTCCCCTTGTGGGAGAGGGTGGCAGCCGCAGGCTGCCGGGTGAGGGGAACGACACGGGCGCCGACCTCGCGGCCCACCCCTCACCCCGGCCCTCTCCCGCAAGGGGAGAGGGAGAAGACAGGGCCGACATCGTCGTCGCCGGCGGTGCGGCGCAGCCGATCGTCGAAATGCTCGACACCAAAGAACGGCTGCCCTGGGCGGGCCATTCGGCGCGTCACGCGCTGGCCGAGATCTACGACCTGATCAAGGGCAACAAGACCACGCTGGTGTTCGTCAACACCCGCAGCCAGGCCGAGATGCTGTTCCAGGAACTCTGGCGCATGAACGACGACAACCTCGCGATCGCGCTGCATCACGGTTCGCTCGACGTCGCGCAGCGCCGTAAGGTCGAAGACGCAATGGCGGCGGGTCGACTGCGCGGCGTGGTGTGTACCTCGTCGCTCGATCTCGGCATCGACTGGGGCGACATCGATCTCGTGATCAATGTCGGCGCGCCGAAGGGAGCGTCGCGGCTGATGCAGCGGATCGGCCGCGCCAATCACCGCATCGACGAGGCGTCGCGTGCGGTGCTGGTGCCGGCCAACCGATTCGAAGTGCTGGAATGCGCCGCGGCGATCGCCGCCGTGGCCGAGAACGCGCAGGACACCCCGCCGCAGCGCAAGGGCGCGCTCGACGTGCTGGCGCAGCACATTCTCGGCTGCGCCTGCGGCGAGCCGTTCTTCGCCGACGATCTCTACGCCGAAGTGCGGAGCGCCGCGCCTTATGCCGACCTCGCCCGCGCCGATTTCGACGATACGCTCGATTTCGTCGCCACCGGCGGCTACGCGCTGAAGAGCTACGAGCGCTTCGCCCGCATCAGGCAGGACAAGCAGGGCCGCTGGCGCGTCGCCAATCCGAAGGTGCGGCAGGCCTATCGGCTGAATGTCGGCACCATCGTCGAGGAGGCGATGCTGAAGGTGAAGCTGGTGCGCTCCGCGCGGTCGAAAGGCAGCGGCGACACCGGCGCGATCGCGCGCGGCGGCCGGATGCTCGGACAGATCGAGGAGTATTTCATCGAGGGGCTAACGCCCGGCGACACCTTCGTATTCGGCGGCGAGGTGGTGCGCTACGAGGCGATGACGGAGGACCAGGTCTACGTCTCCCGCGCGCACGACAAGGACGCCCGGGTGCCGTCCTATATGGGCGGCAAGTTTCCGCTGTCGACTTACTTGGCCGAACGCGTCCGTGGCCTGCTCGCCGACAAGAAGACGTGGAAGGGCCTGCCCGAGCAGGTGCGCGACTGGCTGGCGCTGCAGACCAAGGCGTCGAAAGTGCCCGGCCGCAGCGAGCTGGTGGTCGAGACGTTTCCGCGCGCCGCCAAATACTATCTCGTCTGCTATCCGTTCGAAGGAAGGCTGGCGCATCAGACGCTCGGCATGCTGCTGACGCGGCGGCTGGAGCGCGCCCGCGCCCGACCGCTCGGCTTCGTCGCCAACGAATACGCGCTCGCGGTGTGGGGTCTCGGCGACATGTCGCATATGATCCGGCAGGGCCGGCTCGATCTCGATGCGCTGTTCGATCCCGATATGCTGGGCGACGATCTCGAAGCCTGGCTCGCCGAATCGGCGCTGATGAAACGCACCTTCCGTTACGCGGCGATCATCTCGGGGCTGATCGCGCGGCGTTTCGTCGGCGAAGAAAAGTCGCGGCGGCAGGTACTGTTCTCGACCGACCTGGTCTACGACGTGCTCAACAAGCACCAGCCCGATCACGTGCTGCTGCGCGCCGCCCGCGCCGACGCCGCCACGGGGCTGCTCGATTTGCGCCGTCTCAGTGATATGCTGACGCGAATCAAGGGTCACATCGTCCACAAGGAACTCGACCGCGTCTCGCCGCTCGCGGTGCCGGTGATGCTGGAAATCGGCCGCGAAGCCGTGTACGGCGAGGCCTCCGACGAACTGCTCGCCGAAGCCGCCGACGAACTGGTGCGCGAGGCGATGGACACTCGATAGACGGCAGGATGCCGCGTTTCCGTTTTCCGTCATGCCCGGGCTCGTCCCGGGCATCCACGAAACCTGCGTTTCCCCGGGCCCATCGTGGATGGCCGGGACAAGCCCGGCCATGACGATGTTTGCTGATCTACTCCCGATCAACTCCTCCGTGGGACTATCGATTGCGGGCGCTACGTTCGCCGCCGATCTGTCCGGCGCGCTGTATTGGGAGGACGAGCGGCTGCTGGTCGTCTCCGACCTGCATCTGGAGAAGGGCTCGAGCTACGCGGTGCGCGGCGTGCTGCTGCCGCCTTACGACACCGTTGCCACGCTCGGCCGGCTCGGCGCCGTGGTCACGCGCTACAATCCGAAGACGGTGATTGCGCTCGGCGACAGTTTTCACGATCGCGACGCGCACGACCGGCTGTCTGACGCCAACCGCGATATTGTCGCGGCATTGCAGGTGGGGCGCGACTGGATCTGGATCGCCGGCAATCATGATCCGGCGCTGCCCGCGAATCTCGGCGGCTGCGTCGCCGGCGAGGTCGCGCTCGGCGGCGTGATCTTCCGGCACGAGCCGACCGGCGCGCATGGCGAGATCGCCGGCCATCTGCACCCGAAGGCCCGCGTCAGTCGCCGCGGTCGCAGCGTCGAGCGGCGCTGCTTCGCCGGCGACGGCACGCGCGTGGTGATGCCGGCATTCGGGGCCTACACCGGAGGCCTCAATATCCGCGACGCAGCCTTCGCAAAGCTGTTCGGCGGCGCCGCCTTCATGGCTCATGTGCTCGGCGACAACCGCCTCCACGCCATCGCATCTTCGCGCTGCTGCTAATCTGCACCGCCCCTCCCCGAGTCATTCCGGGGCGCTCGCAAAGCGAGCGAACCCGGAATCTCGACGGCTGCGACGCGCGGCTGAGATTCCGGGTTCGCGCGGCGCGCGCCCCGGAATGACTCGCGGAGAGGTTGGGGCAGAAATACACAGCGTCGCGTCGCGCCGTTCGGCCGATTCACGCCGCCTTGGCGTAAACCTCTTCGCACAATTCGGCGAGCTTGTCGGCGAGCCGCAACGTGGCGGGGCTGGCCTGCGGCGCGGCGACCAGCGCCAGTTCGGTGCGGTCGATCGGCGGAAAGCCGTCGCGTGCGGTCAGCTTGCGGTGCTCGGCCTGGATCGAGATTTCCGACAGGATCGACAGCCCCAGCCCGGCGGCGACCGCGGCCTGAATGCCGGCGAGATTGGCGCTGGTGTACGCCATGTGCCAGCGCCGCCCGGCCGATTCGATCGCGTGGATGGCGCTGCGGCGATACAGGCAGCCGCCCGGGAAGAAGATCAGCGGCACCGGATCCGTCTTGGCGTCGCATGGGTGATCCTTGCTGTTCACCCAGTACACCCGCTCCGGCCACACCGCGATCGCGCCTGCGCCACCGGCTTCGCGCTTCAGCAGCGCGAGGTCGAGATCGCCGCGTTCGAGATCGCGCTTCAGGTTGAGGCTCTGGTCGGCGCGGACGTCGAGCCGCAGCCCGGGCCTCGCGCGCGCGAAGCTGCCGAGCAGCCGCGGCAGGCGGTAGGCCGCGAAGTCTTCCGGAATGCCGAGCCGGATTGCGCCGCCCTGTCCCGCTCGCGCCACCATGTCGCGCGCTTCTTCCGCCAGCGCCAATAGCCGCCGCGCGTATGACAGCAGCCGCTCGCCGGCCTCGGTCGGCGTCACATCCTTTCCGGTGCGATCGAGCAATTGCTGGCCGAGATCGTCCTCCAGCCGCCGGATCTGCTGACTCACCGTCGACTGCGTCCGGTGCACCCGCTCGCCGGCGCGCGTGAACCCGCCGGCATCGACCACCGAAACGAAGCTGCGCAGCAATTCGAGGTCCAGCATCGACGCACCATTCAAAAATCCACTGGTAGCCATTCTATCATTTAATTTCTCAATGACAACGCGGGTGCCTAAACCGGCCGGACAGGAGACCGTCATGTCGCTGGTGCCCGCCACGTCCTTGACCACGCCCGGCTTCAACACCCGGCCGCTGCAGATCGTGTTGTTCTGTGGGCTGTGGAGCTTCGCCTTCGTCGCCGGCAAGGTCGGCGTCGCCGACTGCCCACCGCTGATCCTGCTGGCGGGGCGGTTCACCCTTGCCGGCGTGCTGATCCTCGGCATCGCGGCGGTTCGCCGCGAACCATGGACGCTGCGCCCGCGCGACGTCGCGATCTGCGCGCTGCTCGGCCTCGCCAACAACGCGCTCTATCTCGGACTCGGCTATGTCGGCCTGCAAACCGTCTCCGCCGGCATCGGCGGGCTGATCGTCAGCGCCAATCCTGTGTTCACCGCGGTGCTGGCGGCGTTGCTGCTGCACGAGAAGCTGACCTGGCGGAAACTCGCCGGGTTGGTGCTCGGCGTCGCCGGCGTCGCCTTCATCGTCTGGCACCGCATCGCGATCGGGGCCGAGGCGTGGCACGGCATCGCCTTCACGCTGGGCTCGCTCGCGTCGATCGTCGCCGGCACTATTCTGTTCAAGCGACTCGCGCCGCAAGGCAGCCTGTGGATCGGCAACGGCATCCAGAACGTCGCCGCGGGTCTGGCGCTGACACCTCTCGCTTTCACGCTGTCGAGCGTCGGCGACATCGTGCCGAGCTGGCGACTTGCCGGCGCCTTCGCGTACCTGGTGCTCGGCGGCTCGATCGTCGCCTACTGGCTGTGGTTCCGGTTGCTGACGCTGTACGGCGCGACCGCGGCGAGCGCCTGGCATTTCGTGATGCCGCCGCTGGCGATGCTGTTCGCGTGGGTCGTGCTCGGCGAAGCCATCGACGGCCGCGATCTGCTCGGCGTGATCCCCGTCGCAATCGGCATCTACCTGGTGACGCGGCCGGCCCGCCCATCAATGACGGCGGGGTAGCATCGGCGCGGTGTCGGTCGGAATCTGAACAGCGCTAGTCTCGTCGGAACACGATCGAGGCCATCCATCCGGTCGCGAGCGCCATCAGGGCGGTCACCAGACCGTAGATGATGCCGTGCTGCTTCGCGGCGTTGGCAACGAATTGTTCGAAGCCGACCTTGGCGATTTCGAACGAGGTCTCGGTCTGGGTCAGCAGTTCGCCATTGCCGAGCAGCTTGATGTGCACCTCGTAGCTGCCGATCGGCACTTCCGCGGGCAGCGGAATGCCGGTGCGGAACAGCGTCGGCGTCAGGAATTTCACTGCCGCCGGGTCCTCGGCATACAGCTCGCGCTCCTCGCGCAGCCGCACGAAGGCGGTGCGGAACTGGTCGTCGGCGACCACGTCGGCGTAGTCGGTGCCGATCCGCTGCGTCAGCAGCGTGTGCCTGATGCCGAGTTGCTGCCGCCGCCGCACGTCGGGCGCGGCGATCGCCTCGATCGGCCGGTTGGAAAACACCGCCAGATAGCTCGGCACCATGAGGAATTGTCGCGAATCGCTGTTGATCCAGATGCCGAACTTCCGCTCCTTGCGGCGCGTCACCATGTCGGTGCGCGGGCCGATGACGGTGACCACCAGATCATAGGGCGTCAGTTCGACCGGCGCCGGACTGTCGCGTTCGACCGAGCCGAACAGCACCAGCTCGCCGCCCGAATAGTTCGGCGTCACCGTGACGCGGGCGTTGGAAACCGAAACGATCAGCTTTTCTGCTTGCGCCGGGCAGGCGAGCGCGAGCCCGATCAGCGCAGCGATGGCGAACGTCAGGGTTGATCCGGCGCGCCGCGTCATCAGCTCGGCCCCGTATCGCGGACGGTGAACAATTCGTTCGGGCGGATCCCGAGTTCGATCCCGAAGCGGACGCCGACAGCGAGCACCAGAAGGCCCAGCAGCAGCCGGAGCTGCTCGCTGCGGATGCGCTGGCCGGCGCGGGCGCCGAACTGCGCGCCGGTGACGCCACCGATCATCAGGATCAGGGCCAGCACCGCGTCGACCAGATGGTTGGTCGCGGCGTGCAGGATGGTGGCGATCAGCATCGTCACCAGCGTCAGCACCATCGAGGTGCCGACCACCATGCTGGTCGGCACCCGCAAGAGATAGATCAGCATGGGCACCAGAATGAAGCCGCCGCCGACACCCATCACCGCGCCGATGAAGCCGATCAGGAGGCCGATCGCCACCACCGGAATCACCGACAGATACATCTTGGAGCGTTTGAACCGGATCTTCAGCGGCAGCGCGTGGATCCAATTGCGGTTGCCGGTGCGGCCGCTCAGCGCGACCTCGCCGCGGCGGGTGCGCAGGATCGCCCGCAGGCCCTCGTAGACCATCAGGCCGCCGACGGCCGTCAGCAGCACCACATAGGCCAGCGCGATCGTCAGATCGAGCTGGCCGATCGAGCGCATCAGCACGAAGAACCACACGCCCAGGGCGGTGCCGGCGATGCCGCCGCACAACAGCACGAAGGCCAGCATCGGATCGATCGCGCGGCGTCGCCAGTACGACAATGCGCCGGAGAACGACGAGGCCGCCATGTGGCTGGTGACCGAAGCCACCGCGACCGCGGGCGCGATGCCGACGAAGATCAGCAGCGGCGTCAGCAGAAAGCCGCCGCCGACGCCGAACATTCCGGACACGAACCCGACCGCGGCGCCCATCGCGAGGATGAGCAGGACATTGACCGGAAGGTCTGCGATCGGAAGATAAAGCTGCACGCGCGGTCGCTTCGGAGTTCGTCGCTGTGGCTGAAAGCGCGGACCGCAAACGACCCGGCAACCCCTGAATAGCCGAAATCGACCTGAGCAGGGATTAACGAATTCGCGACGACAGGGCTTTTTTCAGCGCGGCCGGCGGATCGTTTCCAAGACGGTGAACGAACAGGCTTAACGGGCCGCGCGCTTGCTGGCCGCAGGCTTGGCGGCTGCGGTCGGCTGCGCATCCCAGCCGCCGGCCGGCGCTGCGACCTTGACTGCGTCATCGGGCTGCGGCTCGACCGTGAAGGTCTGGATCGCGAGCCTGGCCGCCGACAGCGATTGCGGATCGAGCCGCTTGGCGACGTCGTCGCGCTTGCGGGCGGAATCCGCGTCGCCCTGGGTGGCGGCAAGGCTGAACCATTTGAACGATTCGGCGAGGTTCTGTTCGACCCCGATGCCGCGCGCATACAGGATGCCGAGGTTGAACTGGCTGTCGGCGACGCCGCGCTCGGCCGCCTTGCGGAACCACTCCGCCGCGCTCTTGTAATTGGCGCCCTTGGTGCCGCCGTCGGCGTCGAGCACCGCGAGATTGTGCATCGCCTTGGCGTTGCCGCGGTCGGCGGCCTGAATGTAGTAGCGGCGGGCCGTGTCGAGGTCCTTCTTCACCCCGAGACCCTTTTCGTTGAGGGTCCCCATCCGGAACATCGCCGGCACGATGCCGGCTTGCGCCGCGCGGCCGTACCACTTCGCCGCCTCCTCGTACTTCGCGGGCACGCCCTTGCCCTCGGCGTAGCGGTTGCCGACCTCATAGGCTGCCGCGGCGTCGCCTTTCAGGGCGGCCTTGCGCAGCGCCGGTCCGCCGATCCCGTCGGGCAGGGTTTCGCCGGCCGGGATCGCGATCGTGGCCGCGGCGCTCGGAGCGGCGCTGGCCTGCGGCGTCGGGATCGTGCCGGTGACATCGGCGGATACAGGAGCGACGGATGCAGGAGCGGCGGGTGCGGCGGGGGCGGGGGCGACAACGGGCGCCTGGGGAGGCGCGAACAGCGATTGCCGGTTGATCGGGGTCGGGGACGTCATCGACGGCGTCGGCGCGGCCGGGTTCGTTGCGGCGGGCGGCGATGCCTCCTCGTCCTCGTCCGTCTCGGGCATCATCTGGGGCGCCGGCTCGCTGAGGCTGGCGGCCGGGACCGTCGAGCCGTCGTCGAGCAGGTTCATCGCCATCTTGAAGGTGCCGAGCACGATCACCACGACGCTGGCGCCGACCAGCAGCGAGCGGATCTTGGACCCGATGGTGGAGCCTGGCTTGCCCTGGGTCGGCCCCGACTTGCTGCCGTCGCCCTTGGCCTTGTCTCCGGATTGCGCGGTGGCGGTGGCCGCGGCCTGTGCGGCGCGGCGGGCGGCCGCGATGAAATTCGAGCTGCTGGCCGGCTCCGGCTTGGCGCCGGCGAATTCGCTGATCGCGCTCTCGGAGGCTGCGATCCGCTCCGACGGCGATGCGACCCGGCCGGGGGGCCGGGTGCCGGGCTCGAGCGGATGATCCGGCGGCAGAGAGGCATCGGCCGGGAGCCTTTGCGGCGCGATCTGCGGCTCGGGGGCGGCAGGGCGGCTGGCCGGCGGCGTCAGAATATCCAGGATCGCCCGCGGCGCGGGCGCTGGCGCGGCCGGTTCGGGCGCGGGGCGCGTCGGCGCGAACTCCCGCGGCGCGGCGGCGAAGGCGGTCGCGGCGGCGGGATTCGGCAATTCGGGGCGTGGCGGCAACGACACTTGCGGCGACACGTGCGCCGGTGCGGCCGAGGCAGTGACGGCCGGCTGCGGCTTCGCGGGCTCGGGCGTCGCGGCGGTTTGAGGCGCAGCCCGCGCATTGCGCAGGTCGCCTTCGATCGTCGCCAGCCGATCGACGACATGGCCGAGCGTATTGTGAACCGCCTCCAGCGCATCCTGGGTCTGGCGACCGGTCTCCGACTGGCTCAGGCGAATGTCGGAAATCTCGCGTTTGATCGATTCGACGGCGCCGGAATCGAACTGCGGTGCCGCCGCGCGACCGAGGTCGGCGATGCGGTGGAAGTTCTCCTGCTGCCGCTCCAGCATCCTGAGGATGTCCTGCAGCCCTTCCTCGACGCGGCCGAAATCACCGCTGCCGCGTTGGGCGGCGGCTGTCTCCATCCGCTCGAGCAGATAGGAAACGCGCTGTTCGAGATGGGCGAACGCCGACGGGCTGTCGTTGCCGACCGGCATGTGATCGAGCCGCTCCGACAGCGCACGGACCGCGCCTTCGAGCTGCTCGGTGGATTCGGTGGCGACCGGCCGCTCGCGGTTCTCCAGCGCCGCCGTCAGCGCCGAGATGCGGCTTTCCAGCGCCGCGAAGGAATCGCTGTGGCTGTCGGCGCGCGCGAGCTGATCGACCTTGTCGGCCAGCGTGTGGACGTTGTCGGAAAGCTGCGCCAACGCCTCGTTCGAGGCGACATTGGAGACGATGCCGCGCAGCGCGCCGATCGCATTCTCGAGCTGCTGCATCGTGCCGGGATCGTCGCTGTTGCGCACGATCATGTCGATCTTGCCGCCGAGATTGCGGATCGCTTCGTCGAAGCCGGCGAGTTGCTCGGCCGGCGTCAGCGAGCGCAGGGCATCGCGGATTTCGCCGAGCGCGCGCTCGATCCCGGCGATCACGCCGGCGTCGCTGCCATTGGCGCGAGTCTCATCGAGCCGCTGCGACAGCGATCTGATCTCGCTTTCGAGCGACTCGATCGCCTTGCGCGGCATCGCTTCGGTGATGGTCTGGCGGATGTCGGCGAGATCGGCGCGGAACGCCGCGATCGACTGTTCGATCACGTCGGGGCGTTGCAGCGCGTCGATCTGGCTGGTGATCTTGAGGAGTTGCTGCTCCAGGCTGGAAAAGTCGGGCCCCGGCCGTGCCTGCGGCGGCTCCATCGCCGGCGCGATCGGCGGCGACTGGCGCAGCGGCATCCGCTCCACCGGGGCGTCGAGCTCGGACTGGCGCGCGGCGATCTCGGCGATCGCGCGATCGAGCGCGTTCGGATCGAGCGGCGGCGAGGCGTGATAGACCTGCGCTGCGGCGCGCTCGACGCGTTCGGTCGGCGTCTGCGGGGCGGCGGAGGGGGCTTGACGCGGCGCAGCCTGCGCCGGCGCAGCGGCCGCCGCCTTGGGCTCGGTGATCCGCGCCAGCCGGGCGTCGAGCCTGGAAATCGCGTCGTTGAGCTGCCGCGCCACGCCGGGCTCGTTGCGCACCGGCGGGCGCGAAATCTGGTCGATCTGGCGGGCAATGGAATCCAGCCGTTGGTGAATTTCGGCGACCTCGGTCGCGTTCTTTTCCGCCAGCGGGGCGCGGATCGACTCCCGGGTAGCGTCGACCGTCGGGCGCGGCTGCGGCGGGGTTTGGGGCGCGGTCTCGCCGAGCTGACCATCGATCCAGTCGGCCAGCGACATGCCGGCGCGCTTGGCGGCGGCCTCCGCCCTTTCGCGCACTGACGGTTCGATGCCCTCGACGCTCCACGATACGCGATTCATGCCCTTGTCCGCTTCCGAACTGGCGCCTGTGGCGCCGCGAATCCTCCCCCGTCGTGTCCCGTGCCGAAAGACACCCGAATTCAATGCGGGAGGGCCGCCTCTGGCATCGACTTTTTCCTGTTAGGGTAAATACCGAGTTAAGGATTGCGCCGGCTGAGACCTAAAGTTGTGGTCGCGGCCCGCCCGCTACACCTTCGCGCTGTCGCCCGTTGGGTTCGCTCGCTATCGGGTGAACAGCGCGCTCAGATCGTCGATATCCGCTTCAGTCACGACGGTGTGGGCCGGGTTCAGCATCGCGGTCTGACCGATATAGGCCCAGTACAGAAATTCGGCCCGCGGCAGCGCGCGCCGGCCTTCAACGCCCGACTCGATCATCAGCTTCGACAGATAGTCGATCCGCCGGGCATCCACCGAGGCGACCATCTGGGCCGCGGCTGCATCCGTCGCCGCCAGCTCCCGGATCGCCCTGTCGAGACTTCGGTCCTCGTTGAAGGCGAGCTTCATCAGGTGCGTCAGCCGCGCCGGGCCGATGATCGAAGTGTCGATCTCGCGAAACACCTGATCGGTCGCCCGTTCCTGCCAGAGTTGCAGGAGCTGGAGCCGGAAATCCGTCGCGTCCCTGAAGTGCCAGTAGAAGCTCCCCCGCGACACCTGCAATCCGGCCGCCAGATCGCCGACCTTGAGCGCTTGCGGGCCGCGTCGCGCCAGGGTGCGCAGCCCGTGAGCGAGCCAGTCCGAACGTGTCAGCCGATCTTTGGTATCCGAGTCCATGTCGGGACCATACACCAGTGTATTGACAGGTCCAGCCTGCGCCGTTACATGCCATTCATAGGTGTATGGAATTGATCGCCAGAGCGCGGCCCGTCACGGTCGCCCGGATCATCCTGTGGGAGGAGCGCTCATGCACGACGTCTTGGTCCGGCGCTGGATGCTCGCGGCAGCCGGGTTGCGGCCTGCGTCAGTCGGTCCGGCTGCGCATGTCGATTGATGTTGCGGCGGCTCGTATCCGGCAACATCCTCCTTCACCTCACGTCCCCTTCACAATCCGACCCGCTGATCTGGAGCGTCGCCGATGGCCTTGACCGGGCTCGACAAGTGGTACGCCTTCATGAAGTCCAAGGACGAGGCCGCGTTGTGGGATCTGCTGCATCCCGACGCGGTGTTCGAGAGCCCGGTGGTTCATACGCCGCAGGCCGGGCGCGAGATCGTGTTCAAGTACCTCTCGAGCGCCGAGAAGGTGCTCGGCGGCCCGGGGTTCACCTATGTGGGCGAATGGCGCAGCGATGACGGCGCGGTGCTGGAATTCGAGAACGTGATCGAGGGCGTCAAGCTCAACGGCGTCGACATCATCACTTTCGCCGAGGATGGCCGTATTACCCGTTTCAAGGTCATGGTAAGACCGCTGAAAGCGATCAACCTGCTGCATCGGCTGATGGGAGAGCAACTGGCGCGACAATAAGGCGCCGACCGGCCGAATTTCCCTCGCCGCCGTTCGAGATCACTCGGATGGCGGACACCTCACAACAGATCCCGATCGAGAGAACCGCATGACGATCTACAAGGCTCCGGTTGAAGATGTCAGCTTCCTGCTGAACGACGTGTTTCATTTCGACAAGTACAATAACCTGCCCGGCTTCGCGGATGCTGCGCCCGACGTGCGCGACGCGATCATCAACGAGGCGGCGCGGCTCAGCGAGCAGGTGCTGGCGCCGCTCAACGCGGTCGGCGATCGCGAGGGCTGCGTCCGCCACGACGACGGCAGCGTCACCACGCCGAAGGGCTTCAAGGAAGCCTACAAGCAGATCGCCGAAGGCGGCTGGCTCGGCCTGTCGTCGCCGCCGGAATTCGGCGGCCAGGGCCTGCCGGTGACGCTGACGCAGACCGTCGCCGAATTCCAGATCTCCGCCAACATGGCGTTCTCGATGTATCACGGCCTGACCATGGGCGCCGCCGCGGCGCTGCTGGTGCACGGCAACGCCGAGCAGAAGGCGCTGTATCTGCCGAAGATGACGGCCGGCGAATGGACCGGCACCATGAATCTGACCGAGCCGCAATGCGGCACCGACCTCGGGCTGCTGCGCACCAAGGCGGTGAAGCAGGCGGACGGCAGCTACAAGATCACCGGCACCAAGATCTTCATCTCCGCCGGCGAGCACGATTTGTCCGAGAACATCATCCATCTGGTGCTGGCGCGGATCGAGGGCGCGCCGGCCGGCATCAAGGGCGTCTCGTTGTTCGTGGTGCCGAAGATCCTGGTCAATGCCGACGGCTCGCTCGGCGCCCGCAACGGCGTGGTGTGCGGCTCGATCGAGCACAAGATGGGCATCCACGGCAACGCCACCTGCACCATGAACTACGACGAGGCCACCGGCTGGCTGATCGGTGAAGAGAACAAGGGCATGCAGGGCATGTTCGTGATGATGAACGAGGCCCGTCTCGGCGTCGCCGTGCAGGGCCTCGCACAGTCCGAGGTCGCGTATCAAAACGCGGTGGCCTATGCGCGCGAGCGTCTGCAGGGCCGCGCATTGTCCGGCCCGAAGGCGACCGACAAGCCGGCCGATCCGATCATCGTGCATCCCGACGTGCGCCGCGTGCTGCTCACCATCCGCGCCTTCAACGAAGCGGCGCGGGCGCTGGTGATGTGGACGGCGCTGAAGAGCGACGTCGCGCATCGCTCCGACGATGCCAAGGAGCGGCAGACCGCCGACGATCATCTCGGCCTGATGACGCCGGTGCTGAAGGGCGTGCTGACCGACGTCGGCTTCTCCAACGCGGTGCTGGCGCAGCAGGTCTATGGCGGCCACGGCTACATCGCCGCCAACGGCATGGAGCAGTTCGTCCGCGACGCCCGGATCGCGATGATCTACGAGGGCGCCAACGGCATCCAGGCGCTCGATCTGGTCGGCCGCAAGCTGCCGCGCGACGGCGGCCGCGCGGTGATGTCGTTCTTCGCCGAGGTCGGCGCCTTCGCCAAGGAGCACGGCGGCGACGAGGCGATGAAGCCGTTCGTCACGCCGCTGTCGACCTCGCTCGGCCATCTGCAGCAGGCCACCACCTGGCTGATGCTGAACGCGATGGCGGCGCCCGACAACGCCGGCGCAGGCGCGACCGATTACATGCAGCTATTCGGCCTCGTCGCCTGCGGCTACATGTGGGCGAAGATGGCCAAGGTCGCGCAGGACAAGATTGCCGCCGAGGGGGCCTCGCCCTATCTGACCACCAAGCTCGTCACCGGCCGGTTCTTCATGGAACGCTCGCTGCCCGAGACCGCGCTGCATCTGGCGCGGATCCAAACCGGCAGCGCGACCACGATGGAATTGCCGGCGGAAGCGTTCTGATACAACCGGCCGTCATCCCCGCGAAAGCGGGGATCCAGTAAACACAGCGCCAGCGATTCGACACGAGCGCCTCGAATACTGGGTCGCCCGGTCGAGCCGGGCGATGACGTCGAGAACACCACCGCGCTACGAAGTTCATTTGGGAGAGACCCGATGCCCGAAGCCTATATCTACGATCACGTTCGCACCCCGCGCGGCCGCGGCAAGGCCGACGGCTCGCTCCACGAAGTGACCGCGCTGGCGCTCGCCACCGTGCCGCTGAAGGCGCTGAAGGAACGCAACAACCTGAAGCAGGACGTGGTCGACGACGTCGTGATGGGCGTGGTCGATCCGGTCGGTGAAGCCGGCTCCGACATCGCGCGCTTTGCGGCGATGAACGCCGGCCTCGGCGAAGCCGTGCCGGGCATTCAGATCAGCCGGTTCTGCGCCTCCGGTCTCGACGCGGTGAACTTCGCCGCGGCGCAGATCATGAGCGGCCAGCACGAATTGGTGATCGGCGGCGGCGCGGAATCGATGAGCCGCATCGGCCTCGGCGCGTCGGGCGGCGCCTGGCCGATGGACCCGTCGATGGCGGTGCCGTCCTACTTCATGCCGCAGGGCGTGTCGGCCGATCTGATCGCGACCAAATACGGTTTCTCGCGTGACGACGTCGACGCCTACGCGGTGCAGAGCCAGCAGCGCGCCGCGAAATCCTGGGACGAGGGCCGGTTCGACAAGTCGGTGGTGCCGGTCAAGGACATCAACGGCCTGACCATCCTGGCCAAGGACGAGCACATGCGGCCGTCGACCACGATGCAGTCGCTCGGGCAATTGCAGCCGTCGTTCGCCGCGATGGCGATGATGGGCGGCTTCGACGCGGTGGCGATCCAGTCGCATCCGGAAATCGAGAAGGTCAACTACGTCCACCACGCCGGCAACTCGTCCGGTATCGTCGACGGCGCCGGCGCGGTGCTGCTCGGCAGCAAGGAAGCCGGCGCGAAGCACGGCCTGAAGCCGCGCGCGAAAATCCGCGCCTTCGCCAATATCGGCTCCGAGCCCGCGATGATGCTGACCGGCCCGGTCGACGTCACCAACAAGCTGTTCGAGCGCTCCGGCATGAAGAAGAGCGACATCGACCTGTTCGAACTCAACGAGGCGTTCGCCTCGGTGGTGCTGCGCTTCATGCAGGCGTTCGAGATCGAGAACGACAAGATCAACGTCAATGGCGGCGCGATCGCGCTCGGCCATCCGCTCGGCGCCACCGGCGCGATGATCCTCGGCACCGTGCTCGACGAGCTCGAGCGCACCGACAAATCGACCGCCCTGGTGACGCTGTGCATCGGCGGCGGCATGGGCACCGCGACGATCATCGAGCGGGTGTGAGTTCTTGCCCTCTCCCCTTGTGGGAGAGGGTGCCTGAGATGCGAAGCATCGAAGGCGGGTGAGGGGGCAGCTCCTCGCTCCGCCGCCCCCCTCACCCGGCGCCGACTTCGTCGGCGCCACCCTCTCCCACAAGGGGAGAGGGAAGAATAGACAACCGCCGCGCCGCAACGGCTGCTGGCATCGAAGGAGCTAATCAATGACCTTCAAGAACTTCAAGCTCGAGACCGACGCCGACGGCATTACGCTGGTGACCTGGGATCTGCCCGGCAAGTCGATGAACGTGCTGGACGCCGCGACCATCGAGGAACTCGGCGCGATCGTCGAGCAGACCACCAAGGACGCCGCTGTGAAGGGCGTGGTGATCACCTCCGCCAAGGAGTCGTTCTGCGCCGGCGCCGATCTGTCGATGCTGGAAACCATGAACAAGCAGTTCGCACAGATCCGGAAGGACAAGGGCGAAGAAGCCGCGCAACAGATGCTGTTCGACGAGAGCCGCAAGCTATCGCAGATCCTGCGCAGCATCGAGACCTCGGGCAAGCCCTGGGTCGCGGCGATCAACGGCCTGGCGCTGGGCGGCGGCTTCGAAGTGACGCTGGCCTGTCATCATCGTATCGCCGCGGACAATCCGAAGTCGCGGCTCGGCCTGCCGGAGATCAAAGTCGGCCTGTTCCCGGGCGGCGGTGGCACCCAGCGCATCGCCCGCATCGTCGATCCGCAGAACACCATGACGATTCTGCTCAAGGGCGATCAGCTCAAGCTCGACAAGGCCAAGGCGCTGAAGCTGGTCGACGCCATCGTGCCGGCCGACCAGATGATCTCGGCCGCCAAGGACTGGATCAAGGCCGGCGGCAAGGCGGTGGCGCCGTGGGACGAGAAGGGCTTCAAGCTGCCCGGCGGCCCGGTGTTCTCCAAGCAGGGCATGATGATGTTCCCGGCCGGCAACGCGATCTATCGCCGCGAGACCTACGACAACTATCCGGCCGCGCGCGCCATCATGAGCTGCGTCTATGAGGGCCTGCTGGTGCCGATGGATACGGCGCTGCGGATCGAGTCGCGCTACTTCGCCAAGGTGCTGCAGACCAAGGAAGCCGCGGCGATGATCCGCAGCCTGTTCCTGTCGATGCAGGAGCTGAACAAGGGCGCGCGCCGTCCGCAGGGCGTGCCGCCGACCAAGGTCAAGAAGCTCGCCATCATCGGCGCCGGTTTCATGGGCGCCAGCGTCGGTTACGTCTCGGCCAAGGCCGGCATCGACGTGGTGCTGATCGATCGCGATCAGGAGAGCGCCGACAAGGGCAAGGCGCACTGCAAGAGCGTGATCGACGGCCTGATCGCCAAGGGTCGCGCCAAGCCGGCCGACGCCGAGGCGCTGATGTCGCGTATCACGGCGACGCCGGACTACAACGCGATCTCGGATTGCGATCTGGTGATCGAGGCGGTGTTCGAGGATCGCAAGATCAAGGCCGAGACCTACGCCAAGGCGCAGCCGCTGTTGAAAGAAGGCGCGATCTTCGCCTCCAACACCTCGACGCTGCCGATCAACTCGCTGGCCGAAGAGTTCAAGGATCAGTCGAAATTCATCGGCATCCATTTCTTCTCGCCGGTCGAGAAGATGATGCTGGTCGAGGTCATCGTCGGCAAGAACACCGGCGACGTCGCGCTCGCGACCGCGCTCGACTACACCCGTCAGATCAACAAGACCCCGATCGTGGTCAACGATTCGCGCGGCTTCTTCGCCAACCGCTGCGTGCTGCGCTTCACCGCAGAAGGCCTCGAGATGCTGATGGAAGGCATCCCGGCGCCGATGATCGAGACCGCGGCGAAGATGGCCGGCATGCCGGTCGGGCCGCTGTCGCTCGCCGACGAGGTCGCGCTCGATCTGGTGCTCAAGATCATGAAGGCCACCGAAGCCGATCTCGGCGAACAGGCGGTCGATCAGCAGCAGAAGAAGCTGATGGTCGAGATGGTCGAAAAGCAGGGCCGGTTCGGCCGCAAGAACGCCAAGGGCTTCTACGACTATCCGGAAAAGGGCAAGGGACAGAAGGCGCTGTGGGCCGGCATCGGCGCGCTGCAGCCCAAGCACGTCGATCCGGATACGGTCGATGTCGAGGAACTGAAGCAGCGCTTCCTGGTGGTGCAGGCGGTCGAAGCCGCGCGCACCGTCGAGGATCACGTCATCACCGATCCGCGCGAGGCCGATGTCGGCTCGATCCTCGGCTTCGGCTTCGCCCCCTTCACCGGCGGCACGCTGAGCTACATCGACTTCATGGGCACCAAGGAATTCGTGGCGCTCTGCCACAAGCTGGAAGGCAAATACGGCTCGCGCTTCACGCCGCCGAAGCTCTTGGAAGACATGGCCAAGACCGGCGAGACCTTCTACCAGCGCTTCGCCCCGAAGAAGCAGGCGGCGGCGTAAGCGCTGCAACCGCTTCACCAAGCCCGGTGCTAACCTCTCCCTGCGCGCGGGGAGAGGTCGACCGGCAGAGCGCAGCGAAGCCGGTCGGGTGAGGGGGCGTTTCCACGCAGCCGAGAGTCAGTGCTCGCGTCGCCCCTCACCCCACCCCTCTCCCCGCAAGAGCGGGGCGAGGGAGAGCGCTGCGGTTGGTGTGAGGCTTTGCTTCGGTTGAACAGGACGAAAGTCAAAGGGCCCGGATCATTGCGATCCGGCCCTTCGCATTTGAGCAGTTCGTCATTGCGAGGAGCGAAGCGACGAAGCAATCCAGGCTGGTGCGTGAAGCGCTGGATTGCTTCGCTCTGCTCGCAATGACGCTGAAGCGCGCTCACGCCTTCTGCAGCAGCCCCTCGCTCTGCAACGCGGCCTGCACCTGCGGCCGCTCGCCGACGCGGGCCTTGAAGGCGTTGAGATTGGCGAAGGCGGAGGTGTCGATCTTCATCCGCTCGGCCCAGCTCAGGATCACGAACAGATAGCCGTCCGCCACGGTGAATTGCGAGCCCATCAGGTAGTCTTTGCCGGCGAGCTGCTTGTCCGCATAGGCGAAATATTTGGCGATGCGGTCCTTGAAGAACTGCTTGGCATCGTCGCCGAGCACCGGGGAGAACAGCGGGCCGAAGCTCTTGTGCAGGTCGGTCGAAATGAAATTCAGCCATTCCTGCAGCCGGTAGCGCTCGGGTGTGCCGTTCTCGGGTGCGAGCTTGCCGCCGCCGACCTTGTCGGCGATCATCTGCACGATCGCCGGGCCTTCGGTCAGCACGCTGCCGTCGTCGAGGCCGAGCGCCGGGACGGAGCCTTTCGGGTTGATCTGCGTATAGTCGTCGCCATTCTCCAGCTTCTTCGCCCGGAGGTCGACCTTGACCAGCTCGAACGGCAGGCCGGACTCGCTGAGCGCGATATGCGGCGACAGCGAACACGCTCCGGGTGAATAATACAGCTTCATCGACGATTCCTCCTGAAGGATCATTGGAAAGGCGCGCGGGCGCGATTAAATGCGCGTGCATGGAAGAGTCAAGATTGATGCAATTGCATATGGTGCGCTACACTCGGCGGCCACGATGGATGGAGCGATGAAGCGCAAGCCGTCGACTGAAGCGACCGCGGCCTGGGTCCGCCTGATGCGGGTCCGCAGCCGGGTGCTGGACGCGGTCGAACTCGAACTGAAAAAGGCCGGCTTCCCGCCGCTCGCCTGGTACGATGCGCTGCTCGAATTGTCGCGCGCGCCGGGCGGCGAGATGCGTCCGGTCGAGCTCGAGAAGCAGATGCTGATCCCGCAATATTCGACCTCGCGCCTGATCGACCGGCTGGTCGACGAAGGGCTGGCGGCGCGGCGCGAATGCAAGATGGACAAGCGTGGCCAGTTCGTCGAGATCACCGAGGCGGGGCGCGAGCTGCAGAAGAAGATGTGGTCCGCCTATTCGGCCGCGATCGAAAAACACGTCGGCTCGAAATTGTCCGATGCCGACGCGGCGCGGCTGTGCGGGCTGCTCGACCGGCTGGGCTGCTCCTGCGACGGAGCGGCGGCCGCGCGAGACACCGCGGCGACGCGATGATACAGAGTTCCCCCGTTTCGCTCGCGGTTGTTGTCTGCCGCGACCCCCGCCACCTTGCGCAGACGATCCCCGCGCTTTGCTTCCGGAATTCTCATGGCGCGTGACCAGATCGATATGACGCCGCTGAACTCGCGCGACGAACTCGTGGCGTGGATCGAGGCGGGCGTCAAACCGCCGTCGGAATTCCGGATCGGCACCGAGCACGAAAAGACGCCGTTCACGCTCGAAGGCCATCGCCCGGTGCCTTACGAAGGCGCGCGCGGCATCGGCTCGCTGCTCGAGGGCATGAAGATCCTGCTCGGCTGGGAGCCGATCATGGAAGGTCCTCACATCATCGGGCTGCACGACGTGACCGGCGGCGGCGCGATCTCGCTCGAGCCCGGCGGCCAGTTCGAACTGTCCGGCGCGCCGGTCGACAATGTGCACCAGACCCACGCCGAGCTGATGGCGCATCTGGCGCAGGTGCGCGAGATCGCAGCGCCCCTCGGCATCGGCTTCCTCGGCCTCGGCATGACGCCGTCCTGGTCCCGCGACGACATCCCGGTGATGCCGAAGGGCCGCTACAAGATCATGACCAACTACATGCCGAAGGTCGGCCGCTACGGCCTCGACATGATGTACCGCACCTGCACGGTGCAGACCAATCTCGACTTCTCGTCGGAAGCCGACATGGTCAAGAAACTGCGCGTCTCGGTGGCGCTGCAGCCGATCGCGACCGCGTTGTTCGCCAATTCGCCGTTCACCGAAGGCAAGCCGAACGGCTTTCTGTCGTTTCGCTCCGAGATCTGGCGCGACACCGACAATGCCCGCTCCGGCATGATCCCGTGGGCGTTCGAGGACGGCATGGGTTTCGAGCGCTGGGTCGACTACGCGCTCGACGTGCCGATGTATTTCGTCAAGCGCGGCGACGACTACATCGACGTCTCCGGCTCGTCGTTCCGCGATTTCTTCGACGGCAGGAACGCGAAGCTGCCGGGCGAACGGCCGACGCTGTCGGACTGGGCCAATCATCTGTCGACGATCTTTCCCGAGGTGCGGCTGAAGCGCTATCTCGAGATGCGCGGCGCCGACGGCGTGCCGTGGGGCCGGCTGCCGGCGCTGCCGGCGTTCTGGGTCGGCCTGCTGTACGACGACGAAAGCCTCGACGCCGCCTGGGAGATCGTCAAAGGCTGGGACGCCTGGGAACGTCAGGCGCTGCGCGACGACGTCCCGCGGCTCGGCTTCAAGGCCAAGATCCGCAACCGCTTCCTGTTCGAGATCGCCAGGGATTGTCTGGTGCTGGCGCATGCCGGGCTTCGCCGGCGCGGCCGGATCGATTCGTTCGGCAACGACGAATCGCGCCACCTCGCACCGCTCGACGAGATCATCGCGTCCGGCCGCACCCCGGCCGAGGAGATGCTGGAGAAGTTCAACGGCGCCTGGCAAGGCTCGGTCGAACCGGCTTACGACGAATACGCGTTCTGAGCCCCGGCCGGCGAGGGAAGCCCGTTCATCGCACGTACAGGTAGGCGACCGTCAGATGCCTTTTTGGTGCGGCGGTCCGGTCCTGTTTTGGTGCACCGATCGGCGGGGACACGGGCTCAATTCGAAAGCGGGTGTGGATGCGGCGAGGCGGCCCGCTCAGGGCATGGATACTCGCGCTTGCCGTTGCTGCGGCGGTGCTGGCGCCGCGCGTGGCGCAGGCGCAGGCCAATTTCGACCGGCCGGGCGCGGACTATCTGCGCGCGCCGGTTTCGAGCAACGACCCCGCCGACTGTGCGCTGATGTGCGAGCGCGACCGCCGCTGCCGGTCCTGGACCTTCGCCTATCCGCAGGCGCCCGAGGACGGCGCGTTCTGCTGGCTGAAGAGCAGCGTGCCGCAGCGCAGCCCGAACAATTGCTGCGTGTCCGGCGTGCGCGGGGCCGGGGTTCTCGAGCCTCGCAGCGGCTCGATCGAGTCGTCGATCGACCGGTTCGGCGGCGACTACCGCAATTTCGAGCTGAAGCACAACGAAGGCGACGAGGCCTGCAAGGCAGCGTGCGAGCAGGACAACAAATGCCGCGCCTGGACCTATGCGAGGCCAGGCTATGTCGGCCGCAACGCCCGTTGCTTCCTGAAAAGCCAGGTCAAACCGCCGCGGCGCAAGCCCGGGTTTTTTTCCGGCGTGGTCAGGTAACGTTGGCGGGAACCCTCTCGTAACTCTGGCACGCGCCACCGGCCGAGCCGGTGCAGGCGCTTCGCCAGCAGAGGGATTTTCGACGATGTTTCAAGCTCGACTGACCCGAAAGACGTTCACCCGCGCCGTTCTCGCTGCCGCGCTGACGGTGGCGCTGCCATTCGCAGCGGCGCTTGCCAATCCTGTGACGCCCTACACGCCGGCGGCCTTCAAGGCGGCCCAGGCGGCCGGCGAACCCGTCCTGATCGCGATCCATGCCGACTGGTGCTCGACCTGCAAGGCGCAGACGCCGATCATCGACCGCCTCGCGGGCGATCCGAAATTCGCCAAGCTCAAGATCTTCCGGGTCGATTTCGACGGCCAAAAGCCGGTCGTGAAGGAATTCGGCGCCAACATGCAGTCGACCCTGATCGTGTTCAAGGGCGCGACCGAGCAGGGCCGTTCGGTCGGCGACACCAAGGAGGCTTCGATCGCGACCCTGCTCGGCAAGGCGCTGTAACGCCGTGACCGCGTTGGCACTGGCCTTTTTGGCCGGTCTGCTGTCGATCCTGTCGCCCTGTGTGCTGCCGCTGGTGCCGATCGTGCTCGGCGCTGCGGTGGCACAACACCGCCACGGTCCCTTGGCGTTGGCCGCCGGCCTCGCGCTGTCGTTCACGCTGATCGGGCTGCTGGTGGCGACCGTCGGTTTCAGCGTCGGTCTGGACGGCGGCGTCTTCCGCACCGCCGCTGCGGTGATCATGATCGCGCTCGGCGCCGTCCTGCTGGTGCCGGCGGCGCAGGCGCGGCTCGCCGCGGCGGGCAGCCCGCTGTCCGGAATGGCCGATCAGTATTTCGGCGGGACTGAAGGCGGGACTCGAGGCTCGGGGCTCGCCGGACAGTTCGCGATCGGGCTGCTGCTCGGCGCGGTGTGGTCGCCCTGCGTCGGCCCGACGCTGGGCGCGGCGTCGCTGCTGGCGTCGCAGGGCCGCGATCTGCCGACCGTGGCGCTGACCATGGCGGTGTTCGGGATCGGCGCGGCGCTGCCGCTGGTCGCGCTCGGCTGGCTGTCGGGCACGACGCTGATGGCGATCCGCAGCCGGCTGCTGTCGGCCGGCAAGCTCGGCAAGCTGCTGCTCGGGATCGCCTTCGTCACGATCGGCGTCGCGATCCTCTCCGGCCTCGACAAGACGATCGAAGCCGCCCTGGTTGCCGCCTCGCCGCAATGGCTGACCAATCTGACGACGGCGTTCTAGAATGTTCGCCGGGATCGACGAGCGGGTCGAGCCGGGCGATGACGTTGGAGGATCAGGCGCGGCCATGCCAAGCGCCGTCATTGCCGGGCTCGACCCGGCAATACATCCTCTTTGCATAAACTTCTCCATGGCGCGCTGACGCGCGCGATGGATGCGCGGGCCTCCGCCGCGCCGAAGGGGCTTCGGCCCCGCAGGCGGGTCAAGCCCGCGCATGACGGGAGTGAGGGCGGCGAGCGCGTTGCCTCACATGACGTCCGTTTCACTTATCAAACAGCCACATCCATTCGCTCTCGCGGCTCCGCTGAGCCCGAGTTGCGCACCCGTCGCTTCACAGCGAGGGGTGGGGGCGCGCCGTGAGGCGCGAAGGTGGTGAGTGTCGCGATGGCTTTGCGGACCATCGCGCAACGCCTCGTCGGCGCGCCCACCGCGGCGGTTTTGGGCATCGGGACCGTTCTTCCGGGAACACAGCGGAGCGGGATCTCCCCTGCCTTGCTGCGCCCGTCCAGCCACGAAAGCGGCAGCCGCTCGTAGTAGCGGCGGACGGTGACCTCTGCCTCCCGGACGTGCGGGTGCGAGCCGCAACGCGCAGGACGCCGCGTCCACCCGACTTCGCTGACCAGTGTCAGCTTCGCCGGGCCATCGTTCCGGACCGGTTGCCCGGCCCGTCGATCTGTCCCGCTTGTACGACGCCTCGCGAAGCGCCCCTCACGGACAGGACGTGGCGGATTATAATCATAATAGGATTATTGTCAAGGGATGATTTGTCTCGTGTTCCGGACGCGCTGCGGCACGGCGTGCCGCTGCGCAGCGTGCGGGACACGAAACTGAACGGGACACGAAACTGAAGGTCACCCGGAAAGCCTCTCGCCTTCGTCATTCCGGGGCGGCGCGCAGCGGCGAACCCGGAATCCATAACCACCGCCCTCTGCGTTGAGGCATGGGTTGCGGCGCTCCGGCTCGCAGCGAGTCCAGGGGCTATGGATTCCGGGTTCGCGAGCTACGCTCGCGCCCCGGAATGACGAACGAGAGGTGGAGCGCGGCGCGCTCAGCATGACGGACTTTGCCGATGCGCTTCGAGCCGACGGCTCAATGCACCGAGGTGAAGAACCGGGCGATGCGGAAGCCGGACAGCCAGTTGGTGACCGGCTCCTTGCGCACGCCGGGATTCCACGAGCCGACGATGGCGTCGACACGGCCGACCAGATTGTCCATCGGCAAAAGCCCGACGCCGCCCCGGCGCACCGGGACGCGGCTGTCCGAGGAATTATCGCGGTTGTCGCCCATCACGAACAGATGTCCCGGCGGCACGGTGATTTCCGGCGTGTTGTCGAGCCGGCCGTGGTCGTACAGCTTGAAGATCGGATGCGAGACGCCGCCGGGCAGGGTCTCGATGTATTTCGCGGCGGTCTCGTAGGCGCCGTCTTCATCCTCGGCGCGGCCGACGCCGTCGGCTTTCACCGTCGCGGCGACGCCGTTGATGCTGACCACGCCGCCGGTCAGTTCGATCCGGTCGCCGGGCAGGCCGATCACGCGCTTGACCCAGACCTGCGAGCGGTCGCCGGGCCAGCGAAACACCACGACGTCGCCGCGCTTCGGGGTCTCGCCGAACACCCGGCCGGTTTCCGGAAAGGCGACGTGGATCGGCAGCGACGCAGTCGAATAGCCATAGGGATATTTCGAGGCGAGCAGGGCGTCGCCGATCAAGAGTGTCGGCTCCATCGAGCCGGACGGGACGTAGAACGGTTCGGCCAGCGCGCCCTTGCCGACCAGCACGATCGCCACCACGGCCGCCAATTGCCCGAGCTGGGAGGCCCAGCGACGCGCCGTTCCCATCAACGCATCCGCCATGGAATTCATCCGCCGGTTCCTCCGACCGTGATCCGGTCCATCCGCAGTGTCGGCTGGCCGACGCCGACCGGCACGCCCTGGCCGTTCTTGCCGCAGGTGCCGATGCCGTCGTCGAGCCGCAGGTCGTTTCCGATCATCGAAATGCGGTGCAAATCGGTCGGCCCGTTGCCGATCAGCATCGCGCCCTTCAGCGGCGCGCCGATCTTGCCGTTCTCGATCTTGTAGGCCTCGGTGCACTGGAACACGTATTTGCCGGAGGTGATGTCGACCTGGCCGCCGCCGAAATTCGCCGCGTAGATGCCGTTCTTCACCGAGGCGAGAATCTCGGCCGGGTCGTGGCTGCCGGCCAGCATGTAGGTGTTGGTCATCCGCGGCATCGGCACATGGGCGTAGCTCTGCCGGCGGCCGTTGCCGGTCGGCTTCATGCCCATCAGCCGGGCGTTCTGGCGGTCCTGCATGTAGCCAGTGAGAATGCCGTCCTCGATCAGCACGGTGCGGCTGGTCGGCGTGCCCTCGTCGTCGATCGACAGCGAGCCGCGCCGCGCCGAGATCGTGCCGTCGTCGACCACGGTGACGCCCTTGGCGGCGACCTGCTGGCCGAGCAGCCCCGCAAAGGCAGAGGTCTTCTTGCGGTTGAAATCGCCCTCGAGGCCGTGGCCGACGGCTTCGTGCAGCATCACGCCGGGCCAGCCGGGGCCGAGCACCACGTCCATCTCGCCGGCCGGCGCCGGCACCGATTCCAGATTGACCATCGCCTCGCGCAGCGCGCCGTCGGCGGCCTCGCGCCAGGCCTTGGTCTCGATGAAGCGCGCATAGGGCTCGCGGCCGCCGTAACCCTTCGAGCCGCTTTCCTGACGGTCGCCTTGCCCCGCGACCACCGAGACGTTGACCCGCACCAGCGGTCGGATGTCGCGATAGCTCTCGCCGTCGGGGCGCAAAATTTCGACCACCTGCCAGGTGGCGCCGACCGACACCGACACCTGCCGTACCCGCGGATCCTTGTCGCGCACATAGGCGTCGATCTCGGCGAGCAGCTTGACCTTGGCCTCGAAGCCCGGCGCGTCGAGCGGGTTGTCGTCGCCATACAGCCGCACATTGGTGTGGGTCGGCGCCGCCGAAAGCACGCCGCTGTAATCGCCGCGCACCGCGGCGACCGCGTCGGCGGCGCGGATCAGCGCCGGCAGCGACACGTCGGAGGAATGCGCATAGCCCACGGCATCGTCTTTCACCGCGCGTAAGCCAAAACCCTGCGCGGTGTCGTAGGTCGCCTGCTTCAGCCGGCCATTGTCGAAGGCGAGGGCCTCGGTCTGGCTGTATTCGAGATACAGCTCGCCATCATCGGCCCCCTGCAGCCCCCGCGCGATCTCGCGGCGGACGTCGTCACGATCGAGATTGGCGCGGTCGAGCAGGGAGGTCTGGGCGAGGCTGGTCATGAGGTCTGTTCCCGAATGTTGTTCGGGACAGAGATAGGCGCTCTGAGACGGTTCTGCGAGAGGCTGGCGGGAAGCAGATCCTGCGCCCATCCGCAACATGTGCTAGGCTGCGCCGCTGGATTATCGCGCGATCATCACAATCGAGCCGGGTAAACGCGGCGGCCGGCCCTGCATCCGCAACATGCGGATCTCGGTCGCGGATGTGCTTGGCTGGCTCGCGGCCGGGCAGTCGCCTGCGGAGATCGTGTCGGACTTCCCGGAACTGACCGAGCAGGATATCCGCGCCGTGCTCGCTTATGCTGCCGATCGTGAACGGCGGCTGGCTCACTGAGCGTCACGCGCCGAGCCACCATTTCAGAAGTTCGAGGAGTCCGAGCGCCAAGTCCAGCACACGGTTCCAGTCGATGGGAAGTTTTGCCATTTTGCTCTCCTGATCTAACGGGGAAAGCTGATCGCTTTCCCATCAGGTCCCCTTTACGGGCGAGATAGTTGCCGCCACCAACTGGTCGGCCATTCGCAGGTTTGAGCGGGCGGGAGGCGGCAGCGCCCTCTAAACGAAAGCTGATCGTCGTGCATCGAGCCGCCCATAGCGGCGGCGCCGCATTCCGGCAGCAGACGGACTCCGGTCTACACAAACGCCGTCATGCCCGGCTTGACCCGGGCATCCACGACTTCTCGCACGTCCGTGCCTGTGGCCGTGGATGGCCGGGGCGAGCCCGGCCATGACGGTGAATGTGCGGAGACGACGGCTATTGTGCGGAGACACGGTGCGTCATAGCCGGCGCCGTGTGACACGAGGCGAATACCGACCGCAGGACGGCGTTCGGCGGCCGCGGATTTACGAGTCCCGCGCCGCGCTACGGCAACTTGTCGTAGCCTTCGCCGAGGCCGTTGAGGCTGAGCGGGAAGCCGATGCCTTCTTCCGGGGTCTCGAAGATGATGAAGGTCGCGGTCTTGGCGGTGCGGAGTTGGCCGAGCAGCTTGTCGTCCATCACCACTTCGGCGACGCAGCCGTTCGGCAGGCAGCGGACGAAGCCGGCGCGGCCGACGTCGGCGTTGTCGAGCTTCAAGCCGAGGCCCGACGGCAGCAGAACGCCGAGCGGCGCCACCACGCGCATCAGCTTGCTCTTCTGATCCGCGGTCTTGAGGATGATCACGGTGAGGCCGGCGTTGGATCGGTCTTCGGCCACCACGCTCTGGATCAGCGCGCATTGCTCGGCCTTGGCGCCGGGCGGCGTGTCGCAGCGGATCTGCCAGTCGCCGTGCACCGAGCGCACCGCGCCCTGCGCGTCGGCGCGGCCGCTGTATCCGAGCGCCAGAGCGATCGCCACGGCGCCGGCCATCACGCTCCGCGCGCTGCTGCCGCGCGCGAGCCGGCGGCATGAGACGAGCATCGGCGAACGTTCGGCTGGGGCCATCGGGATCGCTTTCAAGGCAGGAATGGGTTGGACGAGGTCGCGGGCCCCCGACTGATCCGGCAATGACGGCACCATAAAGGCGGCCTCGCACGCCAGCGAATCAGGCTCCCGTGAAGTTCGAGCGCTGTGCCTACATCGGCGGGGGCAACTGTCAAGCTCGGTTCACAATACTCGAGCACCAATTGAGGACAGTTGGGCACTGTCGGTTGTGCCCAACCGGTAACGCTTTCCGGGCTGCGGACAAACCTCCGCGAGCCTGCTGCGAAAGTACAATACTGCATTGCGGCTGCATGCGAATTGTGGTTTGAGGAAAGGAATGAGAAGCATTCTTAAGGGGGCATAGCGTCGCATGCCCGCGAGAATGAAAGGGCACTCCGCAACAAGTGGCAGGCCCGGAAATACATAGGGGAGCGAAGGCGGCATGACGATGTCGATGGGCCGAATTGGCCGGCATTTGCTTTGCGGTGTCATTCTGGGAGGCGCGCTCGGCGTCGGCGGCGCCGCGTTCGCGGGGCAGCCCGCGCCGTGGGAAATGCAGCTTCAGCAGGCCGCAACACCGGTGATGGAGAACATCGTCTGGTTCCACAATTTCCTGCTCTGGCTGATCACCGCAATCACGCTGTTCGTGCTGGCGCTGCTGGTGATCGTGGTGGTGAAGTTCAACGCCAAGGCCAATCCGGTGCCGTCGAAGACCACGCACCACACGCTGATCGAAGTCGCCTGGACCATCGTGCCGGTGCTGATCCTGGTCGCGGTCGCGGTGCCTTCGTTCCGTCTGCTGTTCTTCCAGCTCGATATTCCGAAGGCCGACGTCACCATCAAGGCGACCGGCAACCAGTGGAACTGGACCTACAACTATCCGGACGACAAGATCGAGTTCACCTCGATCATGCTGACGGATGAAGAGCGCTCCAAAATGAACCCGGTGCCGCCGCGGCTGCTCGCGGTCGACAACGAGACCGTGGTGCCGGTCAACAAGGTGGTGCGGATCCAGACCACCGCCGCCGACGTGATCCACTCCTGGGCGATCCCGTCCTTCGGCGTCAAGATCGACGCCATTCCCGGCCGTCTCAACGAGACCTGGTTCAGAGCCACCAAGGAAGGCCGCTACTACGGCCAGTGCTCGGAACTTTGCGGCAAGGACCACGCTTTCATGCCCATCGTCGTCCGCGTCGTCAGCGACCAGGAATACGACGCCTGGAAGAAGGAGCAGCAGGTCGCCTCCCGTGGCGGCAAGTCCTACGCCTCGGTCGGCGCCGCCGCGCAGTGATCGGTCACGGCGCGCGATACGTCTGAACGGGGACCGCAAGGTTCGAAGGTTTCAAGTCAGGATCTGAAAATGACGATGGAAGCTGCAAGGGTTGCTCATTCCGATCACGCGCACGACGATCACGCCCATGCGCATCCGACCGGGTGGCGGCGCTACGTCTACTCGACCAATCACAAGGACATCGGCACCATGTACCTGATCTTCGCGATCATCGCGGGGATCATCGGCGGCGCGATGTCGATCGCGATCCGGATCGAGCTGATGTATCCGGGCGTGCAGATCTTCCACGAAAGTCACACCTACAACGTGTTCGTCACCTCGCACGGCCTGATCATGATCTTCTTCATGGTGATGCCGGCGATGATCGGCGGGTTCGGCAACTGGTTCGTGCCGCTGATGATCGGCGCGCCCGACATGGCCTTCCCGCGGATGAACAACATCTCGTTCTGGCTGCTGCCGGCGGCGTTCGCGCTGCTGATCATCTCGACCTTCGTCGAGGGCGAGCCGTCGTCGAACGGCGTCGGCGCCGGATGGACGATGTACGCGCCGCTGTCGACGTCGGGTCACCCCGGCCCCGCGGTCGATTTCGCCATCCTGGCGCTGCATCTCGCCGGCGCCTCGTCGATTCTCGGCGCCATCAACTTCATCACCACGATCTTCAACATGCGCGCGCCGGGCATGACCCTGCACAAGATGCCGCTGTTCGTGTGGTCGATCCTTGTCACCGTGTTCCTGCTGCTGCTGTCGCTGCCGGTGCTCGCCGGCGCCATCACCATGCTGCTGACCGACCGCAATTTCGGCACCACCTTCTTCTCGGCCGAAGGCGGCGGCGATCCGCTGCTGTTCCAGCATCTGTTCTGGTTCTTCGGTCATCCCGAAGTCTACATCCTGATCCTGCCGGCGTTCGGCATGATCAGCCAGATCGTCTCGACCTTCTCGAAGAAGCCGGTGTTCGGCTATCTCGGCATGGCCTATGCGATGGTGGCGATCGGCGTGATCGGCTTCGTGGTGTGGGCGCACCACATGTACACGGTCGGCATGTCGAGCACGACGCAGGCCTATTTCGTCGCCGCCACCATGGTGATCGCGGTGCCGACCGGCGTGAAGATCTTCTCCTGGATCGCCACGATGTGGGGCGGCTCGATCGAGTTCAAGACGCCGATGCTGTGGGCCGTCGGCTTCATCTTCCTGTTCACCGTCGGCGGCGTCACCGGCGTGGTGCTGGCCAATGCCGGCGTCGACCGGGTGCTGCAGGACACCTATTACGTCGTCGCGCACTTCCACTACGTGCTGTCGCTCGGCGCCGTGTTCGGGATCTTCGCCGGCTGGTACTACTGGTTCCCGAAAATGTTCGGCTACATGTACAGCGAGACCATCGGCAAGCTGCACTTCTGGGTGACGTTCATCGGCGTTAACATGGTGTTCTTCCCGCAGCACTTCCTCGGCCTGTCGGGAATGCCGCGGCGTTATGTCGACTATCCGGACGCGTTCGCCGGCTGGAACCTGGTGTCGTCGATCGGCTCCTACATCTCCGGCTTCGCCGTGTTGATCTTCCTGTTCGGTATGGCGCTGGCCTTCATCAGGAAGGAAAAGGCCGCGGACAATCCGTGGGGCGCCGGCGCCACCACGCTGGAATGGACGCTGTCGTCGCCGCCGCCGTTCCATCAGTTCGAAGTGCTGCCGCAGGTTCGCTGAGGCCTTCGCGACAACGAGCATCCGTCGGCGGTTCCGGCGGATGCGTGTAGAAAGACAGAGGTTCCGAATTGTCGGTCATCGACACCAATCCGATCGATCTCGTCGCGCCCCGCATTTCCGAGGCCGGCGTCGCCGACTACATCGCGCTGCTGAAGCCGCGGGTGATGTCGCTGGTGGTCTTCACCGCGCTGGTCGGGTTGCTGCTCGCGCCGGGCGATTTCCATCCGGTGCTGGCGATCACCGCGATGCTGTGCATCGCGGTCGGCGGCGGCGCCGCCGGCGCGCTGAACATGTGGTACGAGGACGACATCGACGGCAAGATGACGCGGACCGCCAACCGGCCGATCCCGCGCGGCCGCGTCACCCGGCCGGAAGCGCTGACCTTCGGCATCACGCTGTCGTTCTTCTCGGTGATCACGCTCGGCATCCTGGTCAACTGGGTCGCCGGAGCGCTGCTCGCCTTCACCATCTTCTTTTATGTCGTGATCTACACGATGTGGCTGAAGCGCTCGACGGCGCAGAACATCGTGATCGGCGGCGCCGCCGGGGCGCTGCCGCCGGTGGTGGCGTGGGCGTCGGTCACCGGCTCGCTCGCGGTGGAGCCGCTGCTGTTGTTCGCGATCATCTTCTTCTGGACGCCGCCGCATTTCTGGGCGCTGGCGCTGTTCCGCAATGACGACTACGCCCGCGCCGGCGTGCCGATGCTGCCGGTGGTGGCGGGGCAGGATCACACCCGGCTTCAGATCCTGCTCTACACCATCGTGCTGGTCGCGGTCGCCGCGGCGCCGTGGCCGCTCGGCTATTTCGACGCGATCTACGGCATCGCGTCGCTGGCGCTCGGCGGCTGGATGCTGGTGCTCGCGGTGCGGGTCTATCGCCAGCGCACCGGCAGCGCCGCGCTGCGGGCGACGCGCAATCTGTTCAAGTTCTCGATCCTGTATCTGTTCGCGCTGTTCTCGATCCTGCTGATCGAAGTCGTCGCGAAGGCCGTGTGGCGTTTGTTCGCCTGAGGAGGTCCCGATGGACCAGCAGAGACCCGGCATCGTGCTCACCGAGGCGCAGAAGAAGCGCCAGCGCGAACGCTCGATCGCGATCGCATTGGCGCTCGCCGTGCTGGTCGCGCTGTTCTTCGCGGTGACCATGGTCAAGGGGCCGATCGTGCTGCAACGGCCGATGTGAGGAGCGAGACAGCGATGCCGGATGCGCAACCCAACGTTTCGCCGAACCCCCGTCGCCGCGGCCTCGGGCGCGATGCGACGGTGGCGTCGATCTGCGGTCTGGTGGTGGCGCTGATGGTCGGCGCGTCGTTCGCGGCGGTGCCGTTCTACAACTGGTTCTGCCGCACCACCGGGTTCAACGGCACCACGCAGGTCGCCGGCGTGGCGCCGTCGTCGGCGCCGCTGGCCCGCAAGGTCGCGGTGCGGTTCGATTCCAACATCAACGGGCTGCCGTGGACCTTCGAGCCGGAGCAGCGCGAGATCGAGGTGGCGATCGGCCAGGTCTTCACCGCGTATTACAGCGTCACCAATACGTCGAAACACGCAACCACCGGGCAGGCGGCCTACAACGTCACGCCGCTGACGGTCGGGTCGTATTTCACCAAGATCAACTGCTTCTGCTTCACCGAACAGACGCTCGCCGCCGGCGAGACCCGCGAGATGCCGGTGGTGTTCTACGTCGATCCGTCGTTCGCCGCCGACAGCGAGAACGACGCCGTCAAGACCATCACGCTGTCCTACACGTTCTATCCCGTGCGCGAACCGACGCCGAAGCCTGTGGCTTCGACCGCGCCGGACAAGCGCAAGGGCAATCTATAAACGACCGGAAACGCTGCAAGACGACTGCCGGACTGGACTTGGCTGAGACCCGACCGGCACTGCCAACGGAGAGCACCACAATGGCCACGGCACACGCGAAACACCACGACTACCATCTCGTCGATCCGAGCCCGTGGCCGTTCGTGGGCTCGGTGTCGGCCTTCGTCATGGCGCTGGGCGCGGTCGCCTGGATGCACAACATGTTCCAGGGCGCGCCGATCCTGTTCGGCGTCGGCACCATCGGCGTGCTCTACACCATGGCGAGCTGGTGGAGCGACGTGATCCGCGAGGCCGAGTTCAAGGGCGACCACACCCGCGTGGTGCAGATCAGCCACCGCTACGGCATGATCCTGTTCATCGCTTCGGAAGTGATGTTCTTCGTCGCCTGGTTCTGGGCCTACTTCAATGCGGCGCTGTTTCCCGGCGATCCGGTGCACGCCACCCGCGAGGCACTGTTCGGCGGCGTCTGGCCGCCGAAGGGCATCGAGACCTTCGATCCCTGGCATCTGCCGCTGCTCAACACGCTGATCCTGCTGACCTCGGGCACCACCGTGACCTGGGCGCACCACGCGCTGCTGCACAACGACCGCAAGGGCGTGAAGCAGGCGCTGATCCTGACCGTGCTGCTGGGCGCTGCCTTCAGTTGCGTGCAGGTCTACGAATACAGCCACGCCGCGTTCTCGTTCGCCGGCAACGTCTACGGCGCGACCTTCTTCATGGCGACGGGCTTCCACGGCTTCCACGTGCTGGTCGGCACCATCTTCCTGCTGGTCTGCCTGATCCGCGTCTACTACGGCCACTTCACCCCGACCCAGCATCTCGGCTTCGAATTCGCCGCCTGGTACTGGCACTTCGTCGATGTGGTCTGGCTGTTCCTGTTCGTCAGCATCTACGTCTGGGGCCACGGCGCCTCGACCATGGCCGGCGCACACTGACATCAGCCGGATGTGCTACAAGGGGCGGCCCGCGCGGCCGCCCTTCGTGTTTAGTGCCCCGGACGCTGCGCAGCGCGCCGCTTCTTCGCGGCGTGATGCGCTGCAGATCCGGGGCCCCGGTTGAAAGCTCGAAGCGGGGTCCCGGATCTGCGCAGCATCGCTTCGCGCTGCAGCGCGTCCGGGACACAAGCCGACAGTCTCTTTCGCGCAGAGGCGAGGAATCTCGATGCAAGTTCAGCCGCAACCCACCCTCCTGCAGAGCGCGCTGCGCGGCGTGGCCTGCCGCTGCCCGCGCTGCGGTGAGGGCAAATTGTATGCGGGTTTCCTGACGCTGCGGCCGCGCTGCGAGGCCTGCGATCTCGACTACACCTTCATCGACGTCGGCGACGGCGCGTCGGTGTTCATGATCCTGATCGGCGGCGCGATCGTGGTCGTCAGCGCGCTGGTCGTCGAGGTGAAATATCAGCCGCCGTTCTGGCTGCATGCGGCGCTGTGGCTGCCGCTGGTGCTCGTCACCACGCTGCTGCCGCTGCGCTCGATGAAGTCGCTGCTGATCGCGCTGCAATTCCACCACAAGGCGCAGGAAGGCCGCCTCGTCGGGCGCGAGCCGAAATGACGACGCCGGCGACGCGCCGGCGCGGCATCGCCGGAATGAGCCTGATCGCGCTCCTGATCGTCGCGGTGCTGCTGTCGCTCGGCTTCTGGCAGTTGCAGCGTCGCAGCGCGAAGCATGCGCTGATCGCGGCGCTGACCGAGCGGCTCGCCGAACCGCCGGTGGCACTGCCGCCGGTGGCGCAATGGCCGACGCTCACCCCCGCCGCCGATGAATTCCGCCGCGTCAGCTTCACCGCGACCTATGCCAGGCAGCCGGATGCGATGGTGTATTCGTCGGGGTCGGCGGTGCGCGCCGATATTTCCGGGCCGGGGACCTGGGCGTTTTTGCCGGCGCGCCTGCCCGGCGGCGAGACCGTTGTGGTGAATGCCGGCTTCGTCCCGAACACGATGCAGGATCGCGGCTTCGAGGATCGCGTGGTGACGCCGCTCGTCACCGGGCAGCCGGTGACGCTGACCGGCTATCTGCGCTTTCCGGAGGGCGCCGGGGTGCTGACGCCAGATCCGGACGCGGCGAAGCGGCTGTGGTTCACCCGCGATGTCGCCACGATGGCGGAGCGGCTCGGCTGGGCGAAGGATGGCTCATTGGCGCCGTTCTATCTCGACCTGGAGAAGCCGGTGCCGCCGAACGGCCTGCCCAAGCCCGGCCCGCTCGGCGTCCATCTGCGCGACCAGCACATGCAATACGCGATCACCTGGTTCGGCCTGGCGCTGGCCGTGGCGGTGGCATTCGGGGTCTGGCTGTGGGGGCAGCGGCGCGCCGCTGCTGCTGTTTCAGCCCGGCCGTCGCGCCGCATTGCGTGATTCCGGCGAATATCGTCTTCTCGTCAGGGGCGGTTTCCCCTGCGCGGGAAAACCCTCTATGGTGCCCGGGATTTCACCCGTCCGTGCGACGAATAGTATTCGAGATCAAAGGCTTGGCTGCGGCCTGGGCCTTTGGAGGATGCCTTGACGACCTATGTTTCCACCCGGGGCGAAGCCCCGCGCCTTGGTTTCTGCGATGTCATGCTGACCGGGCTCGCCCGCGACGGCGGGCTCTACATCCCCGAAGTCTGGCCGCAGCTTTCGCCCGACGCCATCGCCGGCCTGTTCGGCCGGCCGTATTGGGAGGTCGCCGTCGAGGTGATCCGGCCGTTCGTCGCCGGCGAAATCTCCGACGCCGAGCTCGGCCGGATGGCCAACGAGGCCTACGCCACCTTCCGGCATCCTGCCGTGGTGCCGCTGCGCCAGTCCGGACCGAGCCAGTTCGTGCTCGAGCTGTTTCATGGCCCGACGCTGGCGTTCAAGGACGTCGCGATGCAGTTGTTGTCGCGGCTGATGGATCACGTGCTGGAGAAGCGAAAGCAGCGCACCACCATCGTGGTCGCGACCTCGGGCGACACCGGCGGCGCCGCGGTCGACGCCTTCGCCAACCGCAACGCCGTCGATCTCGTGGTGCTGTTTCCGCATGGCCGGATCTCGGACGTGCAGCGGATGATGATGACGACGTCGGGCGCGTCGAACGTCCACGCGCTGGCGATCGAGGGCCATTTCGACGATTGCCAGGCGATCGTGAAGGGGCTGTTCAACCACCACGGCTTCCGCGACAAGGTCGCGCTGTCGGGCGTCAATTCGATCAACTGGGCGCGGATCGTGGCGCAGGTGGTGTACTACTTCACCAGCGCGGTGGCGCTCGGCGCGCCGCATCGTGTGGTCGACTTCACGGTGCCGACCGGCAATTTCGGCGACATCTTCGCCGGCTACGTCGCCAAGAAGATGGGCCTGCCGGTGCGGCGGCTGAAGATCGCCGCCAACACCAACGACATTCTGGCGCGGACGCTGAAGACCGGGATTTACGAGGTGCGCGAGGTCCATTCCACCACCTCGCCGTCGATGGATATTCAAGTGTCGTCGAATTTCGAGCGGCTGCTGTTCGAGGCCAGCGGCCGCGACGCCGCGCTGGTCCGCGCGCTGATGGGTTCGTTGGCGCAGTCCGGCCGGTTCGTGCTGCCGGATGCGGTGCTGGCGGCGATTCGCGAGGAGTTCGACGCCGGCCGTGCCGACGAGACCGAGACCGAGGCCGCGATCCGCACCGCCTGGCGCGAGGCCGGCGATCTGGTCGATCCGCACACCGCGGTGGCGCTGGCGGTGGCCGATCGCGACACCACGGACCCAACCGTGCCCAATATCGTTCTGTCCACCGCCCACGCCGCCAAATTTCCCGACGCGGTCGAGGCCGCCTGCGGAATGCGGCCGGAGCTGCCGGCCTGGCTGGAGGGACTGATGAGCGGGACCGAAACGATGCAAGTGATGCCCCGCGACCAGGCGGCGATCGAACGCCACATCCTGTCGGTCAGCCGCGCGGCCAAACAAGGAGTTGCCGGATGAGCGTCGAAGTCAGCAAGCTTCCCTCGGGCCTGACCGTCGTCACCGACACCATGCCGCATCTCGAGACCGCGGCGCTCGGCGTCTGGACCGGCGTCGGCGGGCGCGACGAGAAGGCCGACGAGCACGGCATCTCGCATCTGCTCGAACACATGGCGTTCAAGGGCACCACCAAGCGGACGTCGCGCGAGATCGCCGAGGAGATCGAGGCGGTCGGCGGCGACCTCAACGCCGGCACCTCGACCGAGACCACCGCCTATTACGCCCGGGTGATGAAGGACGACGTGCCGCTGGCGCTCGACGTGCTGAGCGACATCCTCGCCAATCCGGCGTTCGAGGCCGACGAGCTCGAACGCGAGAAGAGCGTGATCGTGCAGGAGATCGGCGCCGCGCAGGACACGCCCGACGACGTCGTGTTCGAATATCTCAACGAGCTCTGCTATCCGGAGCAGCCGATCGGCCGCTCGCTGCTCGGCACCGCCAAGACGCTGAAGGGCTTCAACCGCGACAAGCTGCAATCCTATCTGTCGACGCACTACCGCGGCCCCGACATGGTGGTCGCGGCGGCCGGCGCGGTCGACCACAAGCGCGTCGTCGAGGAGGTCTCGCACCGCTTCGCGAGCTTCGACGCCGCGCCTGCGCCGAAGCCGCAACCGGCGATGTTCGGCGCCGGCGGCTCCCGCGTAGTGCACCGCGATCTCGAACAGGCGCATCTGACGCTGGCGCTGGAAGGCCTGCCGCAGAGCGACAAGTCGCTGTTCAGCCTGCAGGTGTTCACCAACATCCTGGGCGGCGGGATGTCGTCGCGGCTGTTCCAGGAAGTGCGTGAGAAGCGCGGGCTGTGCTACTCGATCTACACCTTCCACGCGCCCTATGCCGACACCGGCTTCTTCGGTCTCTACACCGGCACCGATCCGGACGACGCGCCGGAGATGATGGAAGTGATCGTCGATGTCATCAACGACGCGGTCGAAACCCTGACCGATGCCGAGATCGCCCGCGCCAAGGCGCAGATGAAGGCCGGCCTGCTGATGGCGCTGGAAAGCTGCTCGTCGCGGGCCGAGCAGCTCGCCCGGCACGTCCTGGCCTATGGCCGGCCGCTGTCGGTCGACGAACTGGTCGGCAAGATCGATGCGGTCAGCATCGAGACGACTCGCCAGGCCGCGCGCCAGTTGCTGACGCGCAGCCGGCCGGCGGTGGTGGCGCTCGGCGGTGGCCGGGGTCTGGACACGGCGGTGGGTTTTGCGGAAGGATTGACGCAGCCCAAGGCCAAGACCTCGTATCATTGACGCCGCGCATGGTGCGCGGGGGCTGAGCGTCCCGCGGAGCGCGGATCGGAGTGTCGTCATGGCGCTGTTTCGAATGCCGTCGGCCGGCCCCGCCGCCCTGGC
This sequence comes from Rhodopseudomonas palustris, assembly GCF_034479375.1. Lineage (NCBI taxonomy): Bacteria > Pseudomonadati > Pseudomonadota > Alphaproteobacteria > Hyphomicrobiales > Nitrobacteraceae > Rhodopseudomonas > Rhodopseudomonas palustris. Next base: position 4,685,974 of record NZ_CP140155.1, read on the forward strand.
GCCGCGCGGCCACGGGCTGCTGCTGCGCTCCCCCCAGATGGCGGACTACGTGCAATGGGCCGAGCTGCGCGACCGCAGCCGCGCCTACCTCACGCCGTGGGAGCCGATCTGGCCGTCGGACGACCTGACCCGCTCCGGCTTTCGCCGCCGGCTGCGGCGCTACGCCGAGGACATCGCCGCCGACCGTTCCTATCCGTTTCTGGTGTTCCGCGAGGCCGACGGCGAGATGATCGGCGGCGTCACGCTCGCCAATGTCCGCCGCGGCATCGTCCAGGCCGGCACCATCGGTTACTGGGTCGGCGAACCCTATGCGGGCCGGGGCTATATGACGGCGGCGCTGCGGGTGCTGCTGCCGACGCTGTTCGGCGAGCTCAATTTGCACCGGGTCGAGGCGGCCTGCATCCCGACCAACACGCCGTCGATCCGCGTGCTGGAGAAATGCGGCTTCAGCCGCGAAGGGTTGGCGCGGCGCTATCTCTGCATCAACGGCATCTGGCAGGACCATCTGCTGTTCGGCCTGCTGCACGAGGATTTTCGCGGCTGAATCGTCGGTGGGCGGGGACCCGGCAATCGGCATGGTGCAACCTCTCCCGCTTGCGGGGGAGGTCGGAACGCGAAAGCGATCCGGGTGGGGGAAACAGACTCTCCACGTCACGCGGGCTCAGTGCTCGGCTCGCCCCCACCCCGGCCCTCCCCGCAAGGGCGGGAGAGAGGGCGCGCTGCGACGCGAGCAACGTGTCCCGGCGCCATTCCCGCCTTTGGTTCGCCGGCTTTGCTTTGCTATAACCCCGCCGGTAGAGACGAATTCTCGGGGTAATGGATGAGACGGGATCTGGAACGAGTGTCGGCACGCCGGCTGGGGCGCCGCGCGGCGCGAATCGTCCTTGCTGCGGCGATCGGCGGCAGCGTGCTGGCGACGCCGGCCTGGTCGCAGTCGTTCACCGACCGCTTCAAGAACCTGTTCGGCGGCGGTTCGTCCGATCCGGCGCCGACGACCTCCAATGGCGCTCCCGCCGCCGAGACCGACCTCACCTGTCCGTCGGTCAGCATCCGCTCCGGCGCCGCCACCTACGCGGTCGGGCTGCCGGGCAAGGAGGCCAGCGGCAACGATCTGCGCTATCAGGTGGTGATCGGCCGGACCGCGCGTGAGTGCAACCTCAACAGCGGTATGATCACGGCGCATATCGGCATCCAGGGCCGCGTCATCGCCGGGCCGGCGGGGGCGCCGGAGAATGTCGACGTGCCGGTGCGCGTCGCCGTGGTGCAGGACGGGGTGTCGCCGAAAACGGTGTTCACCAAGGCCTATCGCACCAATGTCGCGATGGGCAGCAACGGCAACGTGCCGTTCAGCCTGGTGATGGAAGACGTCGTCTATCCGGCGCCGTCGGCCGATGTGAACGATGCCTACGTGTTCTACATCGGCTTCGACCCGCAGGCGCTGAAGCCGGAGCCGCGGTCGCGCAGGCGGTAGAAGCCAATCGAAGCTCCGCTTCACCCTCCCCTGGAGGGGGAGGGTCGCTCGCGGCAGCGAGCGGGGTGGGGTGGCGAAGAGTTCATCCGCCGTGCCCGCCGCTCACCCCACCCCGCCAAACATCGCTGCGCGATGTTCGTCGACCCTCCCCCTCAAGGGGAGGGTAAGGACAAAAAAAGCCGGCGCGATTGCTCGCGCCGGCTTTTGAATTTGGAGTGAGAAGCGCGCTCAGTTGAGCTTGCTGCGGACTTCCTGGATGCCCTTGCCGAGCAGGTCGTCGGCGACCTGGCCCTTGACCGACTGCGACAGGATGGTCGCGGCGGCGGACACGGCGGCTTCGGCCGCAGCGGTCCGCACGTCTGCGACGGCCTGGGCCTCCGCCAGCGCGATCTTGCTTTCCGCGGTCTTGGTGCGGCGGACGACGAAGTCTTCCAGCTTGGCCTTGGATTCCGCCGCGATCCGTTCGGCGTCGGCCTTGGCGCTGGCGATGATCGCCTCGGCCTCGCGTTCCGCCTGGGCGCGGCGCGCGCGATAGTCGGCGAGCAGCTTGGCGGCCTCGTCCTTGAGCTTGCGGGCCTCGTCGAGCTCGGCCTTGATCCGGTCGCGACGATTGTCGAGCGCCTTCAGCACGGTGCGGTGAACACCGAGATAGGCGAAGATGCCCATCAGGATGACGAACGAAATCGCGACCCAGGTTTCTGCTTCAGCGAAGATTTCCATCGGCCTCAGCCCTTTATCGAAGCGTTGACCGCGCTATCCAGCGCCTTGCTGTCCGGCTGCACGCCGGCGAGCTGCTGAACGATCGCAGCGGCCGCCTCGGAGGCGATGCCGCGAACGTTGCCCATCGCGGCGGTGCGGGTCGCTGCGATGGTCTTTTCGGCGTCGGCGAGCTTCGCCGACAGCCGCTCTTCCAGCGTCTTGCGCTCGGCTTCCGCCGCCGCATTCAGCTTCTCGCGGGTCTCGGCGCCGATCGCCTGGGCCCGGGTGCGGGCCGCAGCGAGTTCGGCCTCATAGGCCTTCAGCGCGTCGTCCGATTCGCCCTTGAGCTTCTGGGCCGCCGCGAGATCGCCGTCGATCGTCTTCTGGCGCTCCTCGATCACACCGCCGACGCGCGGCAGTGCGAGTTTGGACACGATCAGATAGAGCGCGACGAAGGCGATCGTCAGCGACACCAATTGCGAGGCAAAGGTTTCCTTCTGGAACGGCGGAAAGGGGGCCTTGTGGCCCCCGTCGGCCGCCGTATGGGCGGTTGCGCCCTTCGCATCGCCTTGACCTACAGCCACGGGCTTCTCCTGTTCGGCCGGTCACGACCACAGCGTCGCGACCGGATTGGACCTTAGAGGGCGAACAGCAGCAGCAGCGCGATCAGCAGCGAGAAGATGCCGAGCGCTTCCGTCACCGCGAAGCCGAAAATCAGGTTGCCGAACTGGCCCTGAGCAGCCGAAGGATTGCGCACCGCAGCGGCGAGATAGTTGCCGAAGATGATGCCCACGCCGGCGCCCGCGCCGCCCATGCCAATGCAGGCAATACCAGCGCCAATGTACTTCGCGGCAATCGGATCCATGTAACGAACTCCTGTTGGGGTTTGGTTGAAGAGTGGTCGGTGACCGGGCCTCAGTGGCCCGGGTGAATCGCATCGTTGAGATAGATGCAAGTCAGGATGGCGAACACATAGGCCTGCAGGAACGCGACCAGCAGTTCGAGTGCGGTCAGGGCGACGGTCAGGCCGAGCGGCAGCACCGCGCCGAACCAGCCGACGACGCCGAGCGCGCCGAGCATGGCGATGAAGCTCGCGAACACTTTCAGCGCGATGTGGCCCGCCAGCATGTTGGCGAACAGACGCACCGAATGCGACACCGGCTTGAGGAAGAACGAGATCACCTCGATGAACACCACCAGCGGCAGGATGTAGATCGGCACGCCGGACGGCACGAACAGCTTGAAGAACTTCAGACCGTTCTTGTAGAGGCCGTAGATCAGCACGGTGAGGAACACCAGCATCGCCAGCGTGACCGTGACGATCAGATGGCTCGACACCGTGAAGGTGTACGGAATGATGCCGACCAGATTGGAGACGGCGATGAACATGAACAGCGAGAACACCAGCGGGAAGAACTTCAGGCCTTCCTTGCCGGCGGTCGATCGGATCATGTTGGCGACGAATTCGTAGGACAGCTCCGCGATCGACTGGAACCGGCCCGGCACCAACTGGCGGCCCGGCGCCAGCATCAGGACCGCAATGATCGCCACCGCGGCGAACATATAGGCCGACGAATTGGTGAAGGCGATTTCCTGTCCGCCAATGTGACCAAGGGAAAACAGCTTGGTGATCTGGAACTGATGGATTGGATCGGCGGCCATTGTTTCTCAGTCTACCGGTTTCGCGAGCTTGCGCTTGTGTCGATGGTCGATTGCACTTCGGAACCCGTCAGAGCCGCTCGGATTGTTTCGCCATCACACCTGCGGCCCTCATCACATTGATCACGCCGGCGGTAAAGCCCAGCAGCGCAAACACGATCAGGCCCCAGGGAGAAATCGACAGCAAACGATCGAGACCCCAGCCGAGCGCCGCTCCGCCAAGGACACCGGCGACCAGCTCTGTGGACATACGAAGCCCCACAGCCATGGCGGATGCCTTGGCCTGGGCCGCGTCCTGCTGGTCTCCGGACCCGTCAGTCCCGATGTTTCGGCCGCCCCCAATTTTGGACAACCGGCGATCCAGACTTCCGAGCCTTGCGGAAAGCGCAGCTTCATCGGGCGTATTGCCGCGATTTCCATCAGCCTGATTGCTGCCCTCGTGCGTGTCGTCCGCCATATCGTGGAGACCCGAAACGGTGCCGCAGATGATGAAAATAACGCCCCGTGACCCTCAAAAGCCGCGCGGACCATACTGACGGCATAGAGGCAAGTCAAGATTCGCTCGCAGCCCTCCAGGGCGTTGTTTTGGCTGATTTTATTGGGGATTTGCGACTCGCTGCGGTAACTTGTCCGCAGCGCGATAGCAGCATCTCGCCGAGGTTCGGCTTGCACCGGCCGACAGGCTCTGATCGGATGCGCCCGATTTCGGCGACTCGTTCGCATCGATCGTTCGGATATTCCATCAGCCGGAGTACGCATGTCGCGTCAGCTCGACTACTATTTCTCGTTCCAGTCGCCCTGGGCCTATATCGGCCACAAGGCGTTTCGACAGCTCGTCGAAGCGCACGACCTCGCGGTCGTCTACAAGCCGGTGCTGCTCGCCGGGCTGTTCTCCGAGACCGGCGGCCTGCCGCTCGCCAAGCGCCACCCGGCGCGGCAGCGCTACCGGCTGGTCGAGTTGCAGCGCTGGCGCGACAAGCGCGGGCTCGACTTCAAATTGTGGCCGAAGCACTGGCCGTTCGACGCCCGGCTCGCCGACGGCGTCGTGCTGGCCGCGCTGGCGGCCGGGCTCGATCCCGAACCCTATCTGCAACGGGCCTATCCGGCGGTGTGGGAGCAGGAACTCGATCTGACTGATCCCGCGGTCCTGACGCGCCTCGCCAACGAGGCTGGCCTGCCGGGCGAAAAGCTGGTGGCGCACGCGGCGTCGGATCAGATCCGCGCCGCCTATGAGCAGAACCGCCACGACGCGATGGCCGCGGACGTGTTCGGCTCGCCGGCCTATGTGCTCGACGGCGAAGTGTTCTGGGGCCAGGACCGGATCGAATTGCTGGCCGATGCGTTGAAATCCGGCCGCGGCCCGTACCGTCCGCCGGCCTGACACCCCATATAGGCCGGGTCTTTCTCTGTCAGGCGGAGCCTTCCGATGACCCTTGCCACCCCTGAAGCGATCGCCACCCGCGCCGCGCCGCGGCTGGCGCGGATCGCCGCGCTGTCGGCCGTGCTGGCGCTCGGCGGCGGCGTCGCATTCGCCGAGACGCTGCCGGACAATGAGAACGGCCGCTACACCTTCACGCCCAGCGCCGACGGCGTGATGCGGCTCGATACCCGCACCGGCAAGGTCTCGACCTGCAGCGACAAGGGCAACGGCTGGGCCTGCTACGCGATCGCCGACGAGCGCGCGGCGTTCGATACCGAGATCGGCCGGCTGCAGGGCGACAACGACCGCCTGAAGCGGGAGGCCGAGGCGCTCAGGGTCGAGAACGACAACCTCAAGGCGCAACTTGCGCAGCGCGGCCCCACCGTGTCCGGCAAGATCGACGACTCGATGCCGAAGAGCGACAAGATGGCGACGCCGGAGGTCACCACCAAGGACGGCCAACGCCGGCTGGAGATTCCGCTGCCGAGCGATCAGGACGTCGACCGGGTGATGGGTTTCATCGAGCGCGCCTGGCGGCGGCTGATCGAGATGGCCAACCGGATCCAGCGGGAAACCATCGGCGACGGCAAGACCTGAGCCGGGTCGACCGCAGCGAGGTCCGCATGAATTCATCCCGCACGCTGAGCCGCGCCCCGATCGCGGTCGCCGCGATCAGCCATGTCGCATCGTCGCTGCTGACCGTGCAGACCGGCGGCGCGGGCTTCGTCGACATCACCGGCGAGGCGGCGAAGTTCGTGGCGGAGGCGAGGGCGCAGGACGGCGCGCTGACGCTGTTCGTGCGCCACACCTCGGCGTCGCTGACGATCCAGGAGAACGCCGATCCGACCGTGCTGATCGATCTCACCACGGTGCTGAACCGGCTCGCGCCGGAGAATGCCGGCTGGGCGCACGATACCGAAGGGCCCGACGACATGCCGGCGCATGTGAAGTCGATGCTGACCGCGACCTCGCTGCAGATCCCGGTGCTGCAGGGCCGGCTGGCACTCGGCACCTGGCAGGGCATCTACCTGATCGAACACCGCCGCCGCCCGCACCGCCGCGACGTGGTGCTGCAGTTTCTCGGCTCGGTGAAGTTATAACGGCCGCAGAACCCGACCTTTCGCGCAGGCGTCCTCCTGAGGCCTGACCGAAAATGCGGCCAGTGAAATCAGGCACTCTCGTTTCAACTCGTCATGCCCGGCCTTGTGCCGGGCATCCACGTCTTGCAGCCGAAGCCGCAAGGAAGGCGTGGATGGCCGGGACGAGCCCGGCCACGACGGAGTGAACTGCGAAGTGAACGACTTTCAAGCTCGGCTGGATTTGCTGCCTGCATTTTCGGTCAGGCTCCGAGGTGCGGGCGCTTCGTGCCTCGATAGATGACGCCCGAAACAAAAACGGCCGCGGATTGCTCCGCGGCCGAAATTCTCCGTCGGATGGTCCGGCGCGAGGCGCCGGACCGATGACGATCAGTTCCTGCTGATATCGACGTTCTTGGTCTCGGGCAGGAAGATCAGGCCGATCACCACGGTGATCGACGCGAAGATGATCGGGTACCAGAGGCCTGCGTAGATATCGCCGGTCGACGCCACGATCGCGAAGGCGGTCGCCGGCAGCAGGCCGCCGAACCAGCCGTTGCCGATGTGATAGGGCAGCGACATCGAGGTGTAGCGGATGCGGGTCGGGAACAGTTCGACCAGCATCGCGGCGATCGGGCCGTAGACCATGGTGACGAACAGCACCAGGACGAACAGCAGCCCGATCACCGCCGCCGGCGCCGGCCTGAAGACGTCGAACGGATGCGCCATCTTCACGATCTCGGCGTTGCCGGCCGTCGGATAGCCCGCCGCCTGAATCGCCGCCAGCACCGCCGGGTTGGAGGTCTTGCCGTCGGTGTAGGGCACCTCGGTGTCGTTCACCATCACCTTGACGCCCGATCCCGCCGGGCCCTTCGCGGTGGAGTACTTCACCGACGACTGCGACAGGTAGGCGCGCGCGGTGTCGCAGGGCGCGGTGAACACGCGGGTGCCGACCGGGTTGAACAGGTCGCCGCAGCCTGCGGGGTCCGCCACCACCTCGACCTTGATGGTCTCGATGGCTCGTTCCAGCGCCGGATTGGCGTTGGAGGTGATCGCCTTGAAGATCGGGAAGAACGACAGCGCCGCGATCGCGCAGCCGGTGAGGATGATCGGCTTGCGGCCGATCTTGTCCGACAGCCAGCCGAAGAAGATGAAGAAGAAGGTGCCGAGCAGCAGCGACCAGGCGATCAGCAGGTTCGACGTGTAGCCGTCGACCTTGAGGATCGATTGCAGGAAGAACAGCGCGTAGAACTGGCCGGTGTACCAGACCACGCCCTGACCCATCACGCCGCCGAACAGCGCGATCAGCACGATCTTGGCGTTGCCCCAATTGGCGAAGGCTTCGGTCAGGGGCGCTTTCGAGCCCTTGCCCTCGTCCTTCATCTTCTGGAACACGGGCGATTCGTTCAGCCGCAGCCGGATCCAGACCGAGACGCCGAGCAGCGCGACCGACACCAGGAACGGAATCCGCCAGCCCCAATCCGCGAATGCCGGTTCACCCAGCACGGTGCGGGTGACCAGGATCACGATCAGCGACAGGAATAGGCCGAGCGTGGCCGTGGTCTGAATGAACGACGTGTAGTAGCCGCGTTTGCCGGGTGGCGCGTGTTCGGCCACATAGGTCGCCGCGCCGCCATACTCGCCGCCGAGCGCCAGGCCCTGCAGCAGGCGAAGGCAGATCAGGATGATCGGCGCCGCGATGCCGATCGTCGCCGCATTGGGCAGCAGGCCGACGATGAAGGTCGACAGGCCCATGATCAGAATGGTGACGAGGAACGTGTATTTGCGGCCGACGATGTCGCCGATGCGGCCGAACACGATGGCGCCGAACGGGCGCACCAGGAAGCCGGCGGCGAAGGCCAGAAGCGCGAAAATGTCGCGAGTCGCCGGCGGATAGGCGCTGAAGAACTGCGCGCCGATAATGGCGGCGAGCGACCCGTACAAATAGAAATCGTACCACTCGAAAACGGTACCGAGCGACGATGCGACAATGACGAAACGTTCGTCCTTGGTCATCCCCCCGGACCGCCGCTGCGTTGCGGCATAGCTGGACATAAGCGATTACCTCCCCTTGAAAAATCGATGGAATTTTTTGCCGCGCCGCGGAATACAGAAATCGGACGCGATGAGTTGGGAGAAAGGTAACATCGCCGTGGCCGTGCGGCATTACGACTTTCGGCCTGCGTTCCTCCTGTGTTCTTGCGCTTGCTCAATGTTTTTCAGGTTCGGAAGGCGCAGAGTGGTACGCCAAGGCAGTCGAACACGCCTTGCCAGCCGTCGACCTTAGGGCGACACTTCAATCCGACCTGCCAACCGCGGGCCTGAATGCGACCGTTCGGTTCCAGCTTGCGCACAAGGGACATCCATGAGCACGCCCGTCAGTACGCATTTGATCATTGCCGATGACCATCCGCTGTTCCGCGACGCGTTGCGGCTGGCGGTCTCCAGCGTCGTTCCCGGTGCCAAGATCGGCGAGGTCGGCTCGTTCGAGGATCTGACCGCACTGCTCGAGCGGGACGGCGATGTCGATCTCGTGCTGCTCGACCTGAAGATGCCGGGCATCAGCGGATTTTCCGGACTGATCTATCTGCGCGCGCAGTACCCGGCGATCCCGGTGGTGGTGGTGTCGGCCAGCGACGATGTCGAAACCATCCGCCGCTCGCTCGACTTCGGCGCCTCGGGCTTCGTGCCGAAGCGGTTCGGCGTCGAGAAACTCGGCGAGGCGATCCTGCGGGTGCTGGACGGCGACGTCTGGGTGCCGCCGGATGTCGACCTGTCGGCCGCCGCCGATCCGGAGACCAGCAAGCTGCGCGACCGGCTGGTGACGCTGACGCCGCAGCAGGTGCGGGTGCTGATGATGCTGTCCGAAGGGCTGCTCAACAAGCAAATCGCCTACGAGCTCGGCGTCTCCGAAGCCACCATCAAGGCGCATGTCTCGGCGATCCTGCAGAAGCTCGGCGTCGAAAGCCGCACCCAGGCGGTGATCGCCGCCGCCAAGATCTCCGGCAACCAGTGGCGCCACGAGGAGCCGGTGGCGTAGCCGCCTGCTCCGTTCACTTCGCGAATACCGAATATTCGTCATGGCCGGGCTCGTCCCGGCCATCCACGTTTTTGCAGCCTCTCGGCAGACGTTCGTGGATGCCCGGCACGAGGCCGGCCATGACGGGGGAGAGGCGCACGATCACTCGCATCGGCCGAGTTCGAATCCAGCCTCAGCTCCTCATGGTGAGGAGGCGCGCAGCGCCGTCTCGAACCATGAGGCGGCAGGGCATCGCCCCAGGGCGCTCATCCTTCGAGACGGCTGCTGCGCAGCCTCCTCAGGATGAGGACTGAGTGCCTCGCTGCAGCCTTTGGTGCGTTCGCCGGGAATGCTTCCATCCGGCCTCGGAGTTACTCCGCCGCCGCGATGGTCTGCTGGGCGTGCCATTGGTTGAGCAGGGCGCGCAGCGAGGCGGCCTTCACCGGCTTGTTCAGCACCGCGATCTCCTCCTGCCGGGCGGCGGCGCGGACGCCGGGGCTCCGGTCGGCGGTGATCAGGATCGCCGGGATGGTCACGCCGAAGCGCTGCCGAATGTCGCGGATCGCCGCGATGCCGTTGCCGCGATCGAGGTGGTAGTCGACCAGCAGCCCGGTGATGCGCCGGCCGGCGGCTTCGATGGCCTTGATCGCCGCGTCCGGATCGGCGACCGCGATCACGCTGGCGTCCCATGTCGTCAGCAGCGTCTTCATGCCGTCGAGAATCGCCGGGTCGTTCTCGATGCACACCACCAGGCTGCCGCTCATCGAGGCACGCGACAGCGGCGTCGCGCTGGTCACCGCGGTGGTGTGGTTGACGACGGCGGCGACCGGGACGGTGACGGAGAAGCACGAGCCGCCGCTGCGGTTGGAATCGAGCGCGATGCCGTGGTTCAGCACCCGCGCCAGCCGCTCCACGATCGACAGCCCGAGGCCGAGGCCGCGCGCGATCCGCGCGCCCTGCTCGAGCCGGTGGAATTCCTTGAAGATCTCGCCGCGCTTCAGGATCGGCACGCCGACGCCGGTGTCGTAGATGCCGATCTTCAACGCGTCGCCCTGGCGGCGGCAGCCGACCAGCACGCGGCCCTGCGGGGTGTATTTGATCGCGTTGGAGATCAGGTTCTGCATCAGCCGGCGCAGCATCAGCCGGTCCGACTGCACCGGCAGCGAACACGGCACGAAGGTGAGCTGCAGCCCCTTGGCGCGCGCGGTCGGCGAGAATTCGATCTCCAGCGAGCGCATCAAATCGCCGATCACGAAATTGGTCAGCGACGGCGTCATCGCGCCGGCGTCGAGCCGCGAGATGTCGAGCAGCGCGCCGATGATCTCCTCGATCGCTTCCAGCGATTCGTCGATGTTCTCGACCAGCCGCGAATCCTCGCCGCCGTTCTGGCGTTCGACCAGGCTGGTGGCGTAGAGCCGCGCCGCATTGAGCGGCTGCAGGATGTCGTGGCTCGCCGCCGCGAGGAAGCGGGTCTTGGAGATGTTGGCTTCCTCGGCGGTGCTCTTGGCCAGCGCGAGCTGCGAGTTCAGCCGCGTCAGTTCCTCGGTGCGTTCGCGCACGCGCCGCTCCAGCGTGGCGTTGGCGCGCTCCAGCGCCTCGGCCGCCTCGAAGCTCGGCGTGACGTCCGAGAAGGTGATCACCAGCCCGCCGTCCGGCATCCGGTTGGCGCGCACCTCGATCACCAGATGGCGGTCGTGCAGTCGTTCCAGAAACGGCTCGCCCTCCGTGGTGTAGGAGGCGAGCCGCATCTGGGTCTGCGCTTCCGCGTCGGCCGGGCCGGCGCCGGCGCTCGACAGGAATTCGAGGATCTCGATCAGCGGGATGCCGATCTGGATGATGTGCGGCGGCAGTCCGAGGATCTCGCCGAACTGCCGGTTGGAGCAGATCAGTTGCAGATCCGGGTTGAACACGGCGATGCCCTGGCGGACGTGGTTGAGCGCGGTCTGCAGGATCTCGCGGTTGAAATGCAGCGCGGCGTGCGAATCGTCGAGCAGCTTCAGCGCGGCTTCGGCGGATACGGTCCGCCTGCGCAGCAGCAGCGACAGCACCAGCCGCGACGACGCCGCCCCGATCGACGATGCGATCAGGTGCTCGGCGTGTTTCAGCAATTCGAAATCGGCCGGCGCCGCCGGATCGAGGGTCAACCGGCGGCTGACCGCGAACGACCGAAACGATTCCCGCGCCCGGTCCGGGCCGAGATACTGGCCGACCGCGCCGAGAATATCCTGCACGGTGACGGTGGTGCGCCAGCGCCGGAACGCCGGCGTCATCGGCGTCAGCGTGTCGGGCACGAACACTTCGGCCTGCAGCCGGTCGATCGACGACGGCCGGCTCAGCAGCGACAGCACCACATAGGCGAACAGATTGAGCGACAGGCTCCACACCACGCCGTGCACCAGCGGCGGCAGCTCGGCGCCGAACAGCGCCTGCGGCCGCAACGACTCGATCCCCCACGGGCCGTGCTGCAACAGCAGCAGTCCCGCGGTGCTGCTCTCCATGAAGCTCGGGATGAACAGCGTGTAGGCCCAGGCCGCGAAGCCGATCATCATGCCGCCGATCGCGCCCTGCGCGGTGGCGCGGCGCCAGACCAGGCCGCCGAAGAACGCCGGCGCGAATTGCGCGATCGCGGCGAAGGACAGCAGGCCGATGGCGGCGAGCTGGGTGTTGCCGAGCGCGCGGTAGTACAGGTAAGCGAGGATCAGGATGGCGAAGATCGCGACCCGCCGCACCATCAGCAGAAAGCCGCCGAAGCTGCGCTGATCGTTGCGCGGCGCGCCGTGGCGCTTGAGCACCAGCGGCATCACCAGATCGTTCGACACCATCACGGCCAGCGCCACGCATTCGACGATCACCATCGCGGTCGCCGCCGACAGGCCGCCGATGAACACCATGAAGCTGAGGAGCGGCGCATTGGCTTCGATCGGCAGCGCCAGCACGAACATGTCGCTGTCGACCGCGCCGAACGGGAATTTCACCAGTCCGGCCAGCGCGATCGGGATCACGAACAGATTGATCGCGATCAGGTACAGCGGGAACATCCAGCGCGCGCGGCTGACCTCGGCGTCGTTGGTGTTCTCGACGACGCCGACATAGAACTGCCGCGGCAGCATCAGGAAGGCGCAGAACGACAGCACCGTCATGGTCAGGAAGGTGGTCGGCGACGGCGTCGCCTCCAGCGCCCGCACCGCTTCCGGCATCTTCATCGCGCGCTCGATCAGGTCGGCCGGGCTGAACATCCAGAAGGTGACGAAGATGCCGGCGGCGAGGAACGCCACCAGCTTCACGATGGATTCGGTGGCGATCGCCAGCATCAGGCCATGCTGGTGCTCGGTGGCGCTGGCCTGACGGGCGCCGAACAGCACCGCGAACAGCGCCATCAGCATCGCCACGACCAGCGCCATGTCGCCGACGATCGGGATCTGTCCGATGTTGTGGTCGTCGCCGAGGATGGTCTGCAGCGACGACGCCACCGCCTTGAGCTGCAGCGCGATATAGGGGACCGAGCCGATGATGGCGATGATCGCCACCGTGGCGGCGACCTTCTGGCTCTTGCCGTAGCGGGCGGCGATGAAGTCGGCGATCGAGGTGATGTTCTGCGATTTCGCCAGCCGGATGACGCGACGCAGCAGCGGCGTGAACACCGCGATCAGCAGGATCGGGCCGACATAGATCGCGAGGAAGTCTGTGCTGGTCCGGCTGGCGAAGCCGACCGAGCCGAAGAACGTCCAGGAGGTGCAGTAGATCGCCAGCGACAGCGGGTAGATCAGACCGCCGGCCCGCTCGCGCTGACGCTGCGACAGCCGGTCGCCGTAGCTCGCGACGCCGAACAGCAGGCCGATATAGGCGAGCGCGGCTGCGATCACGCCCCAATCGTGCAGCATCGCGGTGGTGCTCCTCGCGTGTCATGCGCCGACCGGATTTTTAGCGGGTGAGACCGCCACACGCGACAGGGATTTTCCCTGCCGCGCGGCGCCTCCCGCCGAAAATCGTCTGCCGGGCGCGGCGCGCGGGCTATTCCGCCGCGATCGCCTTGGCGCCGAGCGGCAGGCCGAGCTGGCCCCAGACCTGGACGAGGGCTTCGGCCAGCGCGTCGATCAGCTTGTCGTCGTGATAGGGCGACGGCGTGATCCGCAGCCGTTCGAGGCCGCGGGCGACGGTCGGATAGTTGATCGGCTGGATGTAGATGCCGTGCTGTTCGAGCAGCAGATCGGACGCCTTCTTGCATTTTTCGGCGTCGCCGACGAACACCGGAACGATATGGGTGTCGGTCGGCATCACCGGAATGCCGGCATTGTTCAGCACCGCCTTGACCCGCGCGGCGCGGTCCTGGTGGCGCTCACGCTCCCACGACGATGTCTTGAGGTGCCGGATCGCGGCGGTCGCGGCGGCGCAGATCGGCGGCGGCAGCGACGTGGTGAAGATGAAGCCCGGCGCGTAGGAACGCACCGCGTCGATCACATCGGCCTTGCCGGCGATGTAGCCGCCGAGGCAGCCGAACGCCTTGGCCAGCGTCGCTTCGATGATGTCGATGCGCGCCATCACGCCGTCGCGCTCGGCGACGCCGGCGCCGCGCGGCCCGTACATGCCGACCGCGTGGACCTCGTCGCAATAGGTCATCGCGTTGTACTTCTCGGCGAGATCGCAGATCTTCGCCAGCGGCGCGGTGTCGCCGTCCATCGAATACAGGCTCTCGAACGCGATCAGCTTCGGCCGGTCGGGGCCGGCGGCGATCAGCAGCTCTTCGAGATGGGCGGTGTCGTTGTGGCGCCAGACCACGCGCTCGCAGCCGGACTGCCGGATGCCTTCGATCATCGAATTATGGTTGAGCGCGTCCGACAGGATCAGGCAGTTCGGAATCAGCTTGCCGAGCGTCGACAGGCCGGTCTGGTTCGACACGTAGCCCGAGGTGAACAGCAATGCTGCTTCCTTGCCGTGCAGATCGGCGATTTCGCGCTCGAGTTGCACCAGCGGATGGTGCGTGCCGGCGATGTTGCGGGTGCCGCCGGCGCCGGTGCCGATCCGCGTCGTGGTCTCGACCATCGCGCCGATCACCTTCGGGTGCTGGCCCATGCCGAGGTAATCGTTCGAGCACCAGATCACGACGTCGCGAGGGCCGGTCTGCGAATGCCACACGGCCTGCGGAAACCTGCCGGCGATCCGCTCGAGGTCGGCGAATACGCGATAGCGGCGCTCGTCGTGCAGGCGGGTGAGAGCGTCCTCGAAGAATTTGCTGTACTGCATTGCGATGACCTGGAAGGAACGGGAAACATCGAAGGGCCGCAACAGGCGACCTCGGTATTAGAACCCTTCCATCCCGGATGTCGAGGCGCAATTGGTCCTAGTGGCTGCGTCGCAAGCGTAGCTCGCTGCTCCCCGACGCAGGTCAAAGCTTGATAAAGATCAATGCATTGGCCGAGGCGTCTGTCTTGCAGACGGCAGGGATCAGACGGCCCTGAAGCGCAGGATGCCGTCGGCCTCGTCGACGATCGTCAGGCGGTTCTGCGCCAGCATGTAGTTCACATGCGCGATCAGTTCACCGGCGGCGAAACCGGTCTGATGCGCATCCAGCACGTGCTTGTGGAACACCACCGGCACGAGTTCGGCGGAACTCATCGCCCGGTCGCGGCAGGCCTCCGCGATCACGCCGCAGCGCTCCTCGTGGTGATCGGCGAGCTGCTTGATGCGGGTGTGGACGCCGTAGAACGGCAGGCCGTGGCCGGGCAGCACCAGCACATCCTCGGGCAGCAGCGTGGTCAGCTCCGCGAGCGATTTCAGATAGGAGCCGAGCGCGTCCTCGTCCGGCTCGTGCGCCCAGACGCTGACATTGGGCGAGATCTTGCTCAGCACCTGATCGGCCGACAGAAACAGCTTGTCGGCGGCGCAGTACAACATAACCTGATCGGGCGAGTGGCCGGCGCCGGTGATGATGCGAAACGTCCGCGCGCCGATCCGGATATCGTCGCCCTTTGTCAGCCTTCGATACGCCGCCGGCAGCGGCACCGCGCGCTTCAGATAGTCCTGACCGCGGCCGAGCAATTGCGCGGTGATCGATTCGTCCATGCCGTGGCGGTGGAAGAACTCGCGCGAATTGACGAGACGCTCTTCGCTGCGGCGATTCTGGTGATAGACGCCCTGCAGATATTCGATCTGCGACATGTAGAACGGGCAGCGGAAACGCTGCACGATCCAGCCGGCCTGGCCGAAATGGTCGGGGTGGGCGTGGGTCACGATCACGCGGCTGATGGCGAAGCCTTTGAGCGCGCCGTCGAACAGCGTTTCCCATGCGGCGATCGTGGTGTCGTTGCCGAAGCCGGTGTCGACCATCGCCCAGCCGTCGCCGTCGGCGAGCAGATAGATGTTCACATGGTTGAGCCGGAACGGCAGCTTCAGCCGCAGCCACAGCACGCCCGGCGCGATCTCGACGACCTCGTCGGCTCCGGGATGGCTTTCCAGCGGAAAGCGCAGATCGTCATGGGGGGTGTCGAGGGCGTCGGTTTTCTTATGCATTTTTCGCAGGCTCCCGCTATCGACTTAGCGGGACCGGGCCGGCTGCGCCAGCCAAAAAGCCACGCGAGCCGCCTGGGCGGCGATCAGTTGGGGCATCGCGGCCTGCGAAAAACGCAGGGCAGGGCATGAAAAAGCCGGCGGCGCGGACGCCGCCGGCTGGTGCGCCGATCCAGTTCAGGCGGCGCGGATATTCGACAGGAACTCGTCGATCTCGCTGCGCAGCAGGTCGGCCTCCTGGCGCAGCGCGCCGGACGCCGCCAGCACTTCGGATGCCGCCGAACCGGCCTGGGTCGAGGCGGCGCTGACGCCGACGATATTGCCCGACACTTCGGTGGTGCCGCCGGCGGCCTGCTGGATGTTGCGGGCGATCTCCCGGGTCGCGGCGCCCTGTTCCTCGACGGCGGCGGTGATCGCGGTGGTCACCTCGTTGATCGCGGTGATGGTCTGGCCGATATTGCGGATCGCCCCCACCGCCGAACTGGTGACGCCCTGCATCGCGACGATCTGGGTGCGAATCTCCTCGGTCGCCTTGGCGGTCTGGCTGGCGAGGCTCTTCACCTCGGAAGCCACCACGGCGAAGCCGCGGCCGGCGTCACCGGCGCGGGCCGCCTCGATGGTCGCGTTCAGCGCCAGCAGGTTGGTCTGCGAGGCGATGCTCTGGATCAGGTCGATCACCGCGCTGATCCGTTCGGCATTGTCGGCCAGCCCCTGCATCGTCGAGTCGGTCGCGCCGGCTTCCTGCACGGCCCGGTTGGCGATCTCGGCCGATGTCGTCACCTGCCGGCTGATTTCGTTGATCGAGGACGCGAGCTGATCGGTTCCGGACGCCACGGTCTGGACGTTGACCGAGGTTTCCTCGGCGGCGGAGGCGACGGCGGTGACCAGCGAGCTCGAACGCTCGGCCGTCGTCGCCATGCTCTGCGCCGTCTCCTGCATTGTATTCGTCGACGCCTGCAGCTTCTCCATCGCGGCGCGCACCGTCGCCTCGAAATCGGCGATCCGGGCCTCGATCCGCCTCGTCCGTTCGGCCTTGGCGGCGCGATCCTTGTCCTGCTCCTCGGTCAGCGCGCGGGTCTGGATCATGTTGTCGCGGAACACTTCGAGCGATTCGGCCATCACGGCGATCTCGTCGCGGCGGCTGCCGCGATCGATCTCGGTGTCGAGGTTGCCGGCGGACAGCGACTGCATCGAGCGCTGCAGCCCGCCGATCCGGCGCACGATGCTGCGGCCGACATACAGCCAGACGAACAGCGCCGAGCCGACCAGCGTCAGCACGCCGAGACCAATCATCACCTGGGTCGCGAGCGAAATCTGCTGCTGGGCTTCCGTCGCCGCTGCCGCCGTCTCGCTGCGGACGCTGTCGACGAGCTGCTTGACGCTGATGCCGAGCCCGACATTGAGCTTGCGGGTCTCGTCGAGGATCAGGTCGCTGTAATCGGCGGCATCGAGTTCCTTCTGGCGCATCTTGAAGATGCTGGTCTTGCCGTCGCCGAGTGCCAGGAGCTTCTGCGCCGCCGCCTTGATCGCCGCGGTGGTTTCGCCCGCGGGCAGGCCGTCGAGATTGGAGGCGACCTGCTGGCGCGCCTCCTTGAAGGAGGTTTCGACCGGCTCGAGCGCGTCGGAATTGCGCGCCGACAGCGCCGCCATCAGATTCGAGGCGGCCAGATTGCTGAGGGCGATCACGTTGCCCAGTTGTTCGATCCGTCGTCCGGCTTCGGTCGCGTCGTCCTGCGAGAGGTTCGCCGAGGCCAGCACCGCATTCATCTGGGTCTGCGCGTTCAGCATCGCCGGGTTGGCGACGGCGATGAAGGCTTCGTGCGAACTGCGCAGATCGTCGTAGACCTTGTCGTGCTGGCGGGCGAGATCGAGCCGCTCCTGCGCCGCGGCGCCGAGGCTGCGAATCGTGTCGTCGATATTCCGCAGCGTTTCGGACATCGCCGCGACCACGGATTTGTCGGCGCCGTAGCTGGTGATATCGGCCAGTTTCTGGGTCGCGACCGTCTGCGCTTCCTTCATCCGCGCGGAGCGCTCTTTGAGCTGGTCGGGCGTGGACGAGACCAGCAGCATCGGCGCCAGGCTGGCCAGGCGTTCGCTTTCGGTGGCCAGTTGCAGGCTTGCGGCGAGTTTGGGGATATCGCGACCGCTCAGTCCCGTCATCGTCGTGCCGAGCTCGCGCAGGCTGACGCCCGCTCCGGCACTGATCAGAATGGCCATGCCGGCGATGACGGCAAACGCCGCAAACAGGCTGCCGCGGATTCCGAATTGCGGCATGCGTATGCGCGGCCGCGCGACCTTCAGTCGTCCAAACATTCCCGCCCCCAGAGTGCTTCCTCTGCCCTGTCCTGATGATGACCGGACAGTGTGCACTATTGGGCTAGGGGGTTAATTTTTGTCCGATTATCGGTGTGCTGTTTTGAACAAATTGGCCGACGGCCGCGGCTGTGGCCCAACTCCCGAATTGTTGGGTAAACAATTTGCCCATGCATATTCCGCCGGGCGCAAATCAATAAAAAAGGGCCGGCGTGACGCCGGCCCTTTCTCAGCCCCGAAGGGATTTCGTCAGTACTGATCAGTACTTGGCGACGACCGGACCGCCCCAGTTGAAGCGGTAGTTCAGGCCGGCCTTGACGACGTGCTGATCGGCCTTGGCGGTGAAGCCAGCGCCCAGATCGACGTTGCCGAAGTCGTAGTACTGATATTCGATCTTGCCCGACCAGTTCTGGGCGAACAGATACTCGAGACCGCCGCCGACGGTGTAACCGTCCATGCTGCTGGTGGACGAGATCGAGCCGAGGACCGTGTTCGACAGGCTGGTCTTGTAGTCAGCGTACGCCCAACCGCCCTTGACGTAGAGCAGTGCCGGACCCCAGGTGTAGCCGAGGCGGCCGGTGACCGACGCCAGACCGCGCTGGTTGTCGGCGAAGCTGTAGACGCCGGCAACGCCGGGAACGGTGAAGTTCACCGCGTCGTTGCTGCCGCTCAGCCAGGAGTACTGACCTTCGAGGCCCAGCACCCAGCTCGGAGCGAACTGCCAGTCGTAACCGGCCTGCACACCGCCGAGGAACTTGCCGTCGTTGCTGGCGGTCACGCCAGTGCCGATCGAGTTGTCGCCGGCGAAGGCGCCGCCGATGTGACCACCGATGTAGAAGCCGGTCCAGTTATAGATCGGGGCCGGGGGGGCGTAGACCGGGGCCTTGTTGTAGGGGCGGGCCGCGAGGTCGGCGGCGAGGGCCGGAGCCGCGCCGAGGGCAACCAGAGCAACGGTTGCGAGAAGGATCTTCTTCATTGTGGTTCTCCAGGAGTCGTCTTCAACAGAGGGACGTTTGTCGTCACCATCTGGATCAAGATTTAGCGCGGTCCTGCATAAAAAGCTGTCACCTAGCGGCAACACTGGTTGTGGAACTAAACGTATGAGTTTCAACAATTTTTCTTGCTTAATGGAACCTAAAAGAAACCTTAAATTGGCCTTAATCCGGTTCCCTTGGCTTGCTCAATTTTGGGGCATTTCCGGGTAAATGTGACGGGAATGCCTCTCGCCAGGGCAGGGACGCGCCCGTAGCGGTGTCGGACTAGGGATCCCCTGCAACGTTCGATTGATCGACGCTGGCGTTTTTCTGTTATAGTATAACAACTCCTCCCCGATGCCTCCATTCGAGCGGTCTGAGATGGACGCCCCTCAAACCGATTCGCGTCATTCTGCCTCACCGAAGCCGGTCCACATGCATATTCACGGCGCCGATTCGCCGCACCCGGTACAGCCGCCGCCCTGGTCGATCCTGCGCATGACGCTGGCGGGCCGGCTGGCGGCCGCCATGGCGGTCAGCGCTGTGCTGTGGGCGGTCGTTCTGCTGGCGATGAGGTGACCATGGCCGCCCAACTGCACTTTAATAATGTGACACTCGGCTACGACCGTCACCCGGCGGTGCATCACCTCAGCGGCGAGATCGCGAGTGGCGCACTGATGGCCGTGGTCGGCCCGAACGGTGCCGGCAAGTCCACTTTATTCCGGGGCATCGTCGGCATTCTCAAGCCGCTGGCCGGTACGATCGACCGCGGCGGCATCGACATCCGCGACATCGCCTATTTGCCGCAGACCGCCGATATCGACCGCAGCTTCCCGATTTCGGTGTTCGATTTCGTCGCCACCGGGCTGTGGCGCACCAGCGGCCCGTTCGGCGGAATCGGCCGGGCCGCGCGGCCGAAGATCGCGCGGGCGCTTGCCGCGGTCGGCCTCTCGGGCTTCGAGAATCGCACCATCGGCACGTTGTCCGGCGGCCAGACCCAGCGGATGCTGTTCGCCCGCGTGCTGCTGCAGGATGCGCGCGTCATCGTGCTCGACGAGCCGTTCAACGCCGTCGACGCCCGCACCACCGCCGATCTGGTGACGCTGATCGGACGCTGGCACGCCGAGGGCCGCACCGTGATCGCCGCGCTGCACGACATCGAACTGGTCCGCACCAGTTTCCCGGAGACGTTGCTGCTGGCGCGCACCGCGGTGGCGTGGGGGCCGACCGCCGAGGTGCTGACCGCGGCCAACCAGGCCGAGGCGCGGCGGATGTGCGAGGCGTTCGACGACAGCGCCGCGGCCTGTGTCGCCGACGCGACGCCGTCGCGGGCGGCCTAGCCATGTTTCTCCACGAGACGCTGATCGCGCCCTTCACCGAGTTCGAATTCATGCGCCGGGCGCTCGCCGGCATCGTCGCGCTGTCGCTCGGCGGCGCGCCGATCGGCGTGTTCCTGATGCTGCGGCGGATGAGCCTGGTCGGCGACGCGATGGCGCACGCCATCCTGCCCGGCGCCGCGATCGGCTTCCTGCTGTCCGGCCTCAATCTGTTCGCGATGACGTTCGGCGGGCTGATCGCCGGCTTCGCGGTGGCGATCCTGGCCGGCGTGGTGTCGCGCGTCACCGAACTGAAGGAGGACGCCTCCCTGGCGGCGTTCTATCTGATGTCGCTCGCGGTCGGCGTCACCATCGTGTCGATGCGCGGCACCAATATCGACCTGCTGCACGTGCTGTTCGGCAACATCCTGGCGATGGACGACCGCACGCTGCTGGTGATCACCTTCAACGCCACGCTGACGCTGTTGGCGCTGGCGGTGATCTGGCGGCCGCTGGTGATCGAATGCGTCGACCCGCTGTTTCTGCGCACCGTCAGCCGCGCCGGCGCGCCGGCGCATCTGATCTTCATGGCGCTGGTGGTGATCAATCTGGTCAACGGCTTTCACGCCCTCGGCACGCTGCTGGCGGTCGGGCTGATGATCCTGCCGGCCGGCATCGCCAAATTCTGGGCGCGCGACATCTCGGGAATGATGCTGGTGGCGGTCGGCAGCGCGATGCTGTCGGGCTATTGCGGCCTGGTGCTGTCGTATCACGCCGGGCTGCCGTCGGGGCCCGCGATCATTCTGGTCGCCGCGGTGATCTATCTGGTTTCGCTTTTCTTCGGCCGGTCCGGGGGCGTGGTTCGCAAGCTGTTTCCCGGCCGCCATCTGGAGGCTTGAGTGCGATGATCCGTTGGGGTGTGATGGTGATAGCGGCGCTGCTGATGGCGGCGCCGGCGCAGGCGGACGACCGGATCCGCGTGGTCGCGAGCTTTTCGATTCTCGGCGATTTCGTCCGCAATGTCGGCGGCGATCGCGTCGAGGTCACGACGCTGGTCGGGCCGAACGGCGACGCTCACGTCTATACGCCGTCGCCGACCGACGCCAAGACCATCGCCGACGCCAAGCTGGTGGTGGTCAACGGCCTCGGCCTCGAAGGCTGGCTGCCGCGGCTGGTGCAGTCGTCAGGCGGCAAGGCCACCATCGTCACCGCGACCAAGGGGGTCAAGGCACGCGAGGCGGACGGCGACGACGATCACGACCATGCCGGTCATGACAAGGGCGGCCACGACAAAAGCGGGCACGCCCATGATCACGGCAAGACCGATCCGCACGCCTGGCAGTCGGTGCGCAATGCCGGGATCTACGTGGCGAACATTCGCGACGCGCTGATCGCCGCCGATCCGGGCGGCGCCGATGCTTACCGGGCCAATGCCGATGCCTATCTCGGCAAGCTCGACGCGCTCGACCGCGACGTCCGCGCCGCCGTCGCGGCGATTCCCGCCGCCCGCCGCAAGGTGATCTCGACCCACGAGGCGTTCGGCTATTTCGCCGACGCCTACGGGGTCACCTTCATCGCCCCGCAGGGCGTCTCGACCGAATCCGAAGCCAGCGCCCGCGACGTCGCCACCATCATCAGGCAGATCCGCAAGGACAAGGTGCCGGCGGTGTTCCTGGAGAACATCAGCGACCCGCGGCTGATGCAGCGGATCAGCGCCGAGACCGGCGCCAAGATCGGCGGGACGCTGTATTCCGACAGCCTGACGGCCGAAAACGGCGACGCCCCCACTTACATTGACATGGTCAGGCACAATATAAGGACGCTGACGAGCGCCCTGGCCCATTAGCCGCGCTTGCCTCGCCTCATCCCGAGGGGCCCGCCGCCACGTCTTCCGTAAGGCACGGGCGTCTCGCTGGATGAAAACAACGCCTTCACTCTCATCCTTCGAGATGCGCGCAGTCGTGCGCTCCTCAGGATGAGGGCTCGTTCTGGAGCACCTGCCTGATGACGAATTCCGCCGCCTCGAAAATTCCCGTCACCGTGCTCACCGGCTATCTCGGCGCCGGCAAGACGACGCTGCTGAACCGCATCCTGTCGGAGAACCACGGCAAGAAATACGCGGTGATCGTCAACGAGTTCGGCGAGATCGGCATCGACAACGACCTGATCATCGGCGCCGACGAGGAAGTGTTCGAGATGAACAATGGCTGCGTCTGCTGCACCGTGCGCGGCGACCTGGTCCGGATCCTCGGCGGGCTGATGAAGCGCAAGGGCAAGTTCGACGCGATCATCGTCGAGACCACCGGGCTCGCCGATCCGGCGCCGGTGGCGCAGACCTTCTTCGTCGACGAGGACGTGATGGCGAGCGCGCGGCTCGACGCGGTGGTGACGGTGGCGGACGCCAAATGGCTGAGCGACCGCCTCAAGGATGCGCCCGAGGCCAAGAACCAGATCGCCTTCGCGGACGTCATCGTGCTCAACAAGACCGATCTCGTCAGCAAGGCCGAACTCGCCGAGGTCGAGGCGCGGATCCGCGCGATCAATCCCTATGCCCGGCTGCATCACACCGAACGCTGCCAGATCCCGATCGCCGACGTGCTCGACCGCGGCGCGTTCGATCTCGACCGCATTCTGGAGATCGAGCCGGAATTCCTCGAAGCCGGCGACGATCACGACCATCACCATGATCACGATCACGATCACGATCACGGTCACCATCATCACGACCACGGCCATGGTCTGAAGCACTATCACGACGAGGACATGCAATCCTTGTCGCTGAGGAGCGACAAGCCGGTCGACCCGGCGAAATTCATGCCCTGGCTGCAGCAATTGGTGCAGACCGAAGGCGGCAAGATCCTGCGCTCCAAGGGGATCTTGTCGTTTGCGGGCGACGACGACCGCTACGTGTTTCAGGGCGTGCACATGATGCTCGAGGGCGATCACCAGCGCCCCTGGAAGGACGACGAGCCGCGCGAAAGCCGCGTCGTGTTCATCGGTCGCGAACTGCCCGAACAGGCGATCCGCGACGGCTTCGCGAAGTGCGTCGCCCAATGAGCGCGTTCGACACGCCCGGCGAGGCGGCGTCGATCGTCTCGGTCACCGATCGCGTTCGCGAGATCACGATCGGCGCGCCGGTCGATGCGGTGCATTTCCTCGGCGACACCGCCGTGTTTATCGGCACCGAAGACAACGCGACCTTCGCCGCGCCCGGCGGCGAGACCTCGACGGTCGCGCTGCACGGCGGCGCGATTCTCAGTTCGGTCGCCGACGGCAAGCGCATCGTCACCGGCGGCGACGACGGCAAGGTGATGCTGCTCGACGCCGGCGGCAAGGCCGAGCTGTTCGCCACCGACGCCAAGCGGCGCTGGATCGACAATGTCGCGCTGCATCCGGACGGCGCGGTGGCGTGGTCGTCGGGCAAGATCGCTTACGTCCGCGCGCCGAAGGCGGAGGAGAAGTTCTTCGAGGTGCCGTCCACGGTCGGCGGCCTCGCCTTCGCGCCGAAGGGGATGCGGCTGGCGATCGCGCACTACAACGGCGTGACGCTGTGGTTTCCCAACATGGCGGCGAACGCCGAAATGCTCGAATGGGCCGGCTCGCATCTCGGCGTGATGTTCAGCCCGGACAACCGCTTCCTGGTGACCTCGATGCACGAGCCGGCGCTGCACGGCTGGCGCCTCGCCGACGCCAAGCATATGCGGATGACCGGCTATCCCGGCCGGGTGCGGTCGATGGCGTGGAACGCCGGCGGCAAGGGCCTCGCCACGTCGGGTGCCGACGCCGTCATCATCTGGCCGTTCGCCAGCAAGGACGGGCCGATGGGCAAGCAGCCGGCGATGCTGGCGCCGCTGCAGGCGCGCGTCAGCATGGTGGCGTGCCACCCCAAGCAGGACATCCTCGCCGCCGGCTACAGCGACGGCACCGTGCTGATGGTGCGGCTCACCGACGGCGCCGAAATCCTGGTCCGGCGCAACGGCACGCCGCCGATTTCCGCGCTGGCGTGGAATGCCGCCGGCACTTTGCTGGCGTTCGCCGACGAGGAGGGTGCAGCGGGGTTGCTGACGCTGTAAGAGGAAGCCGGTTCCCGACCGGGCGGTTCTCATGCGCTTCCTCGCCACCTTCCAGACTCTCGACTTCCTCGACACGCTGATCAGCCTCTGCGCCGCCTTCGTGCTCGGCATGCTGATCGGCGCCGAGCGGCAATATCGGACCCGTGCGGCCGGGCTGCGCACCAACGTGCTGGTGGCGGTGGGCGCCGCCGCCTTCGTCGATCTCGCCATGCATCTCAAGGGCGTCGACGGCGCGGTGCATGTCATGGCCTATGTGGTCTCCGGCATCGGCTTTCTCGGCGCCGGCGTGATCATGAAAGAAGGCATGAACGTCCGCGGCCTCAACACCGCGGCGACGCTGTGGAGTTCGGCCGCGGTCGGCTGCTGCGCCGGGGCCGACATGGTGGCGCAGGCGGTGGCGCTCACCGTGTTCGTGATCGCCGGCAACACGCTGCTGCGGCCGCTGGTCAATGCCATCAACCGCATCCCGTTCGACGAGCGCTCGTCGGAAGCGACCTATTCGGTCCGCCTCACCGCGGCGAGCGCGGCCGCCGACAGCCTGCGCGATCACCTCGAGCAGCGGCTCGAGGCAGCCGACTATCCGGTCGCCGAGATCGAGGTCGAGACTTCCGACCTCGCGCCCGACAAGGTCGAGATCGTCGCCACCCTGGTGTCGACCTCGGTCGAGCCCAAGGAACTCGACGTCGTCGTCGCCGACATGGGCCGGCGGCCCGGCGTCGATCACGCGACCTGGGAAACCAGCACTAAGGATTGATTCACCGCGTCGCTCAAATACGACGGATCCGGAACCCGTTCGGCGTACGGAACCGGAACGTTGCCGTCTTGTGTCCGTTGTTTCGGCAGGCAAGGGATGAGGATCATCATGGCGACGTCGGATAAAGAGCGTGGATTGAAGTGGGATCTGGTGCTGGCGGGCTTGCTGATCGCCGCGGGCGTGGCGATGTCCGGTCTTTCCCTGACGCAGGTCGATTCCAGCGGACGGCTTCAGTTTGCCCAGGCGACTCCGCAGCCGCTGCAGTCGACGCCGGGCGCCGAGACCAAGCCGACCGCGCCTGCGGATCCGGCGACGACCGGCGCCAGGCCGCACGACATCGCGCCGCAGCCGGCGCGCCCAGATCAGGACGCCATCGATGCCGGCACCCGGCCCGCCCTGCCCCCCGCCCCCGCGGAAAAGAAGGGCGAGCCGATCCAGCCGAAGGGTTGAGCTGAAGAAAAGTAAGTGTTGCCTCGATCCGGGCCGCGCCTCGCGCGCGCCCGGATTTTGTTTGCGCCGTGGCGGCGCTGACCGGCGAGATTCCGGGTTCGCGCGATGCGCGCCCCGGAATGACCCGCGGATAGTTGAGTACCAATCTCTCAACCGTCATTCCGGGGCGCGAGCGCAGCTCGCGAACCCGGAATCTCGATGGCTGGCACGGCGCGACCTCTCCCGCTTGCGGGAGAGGTCGGATCGCGCAGCGATCCGGGTGAGGGCACGCCTCTCCGCGCTTGCTGAGTCGGTGCCCGCGTCGCCCTCACCCCAACCCTCTCCCGCAAGCGGGAGAGGGGGCGCGCTGCGATTGGGGAGAGGCGCGTGTACTTATCTGACGTTGAAATCGCCTGATTGAGGCGACCTCGTCGCCTCAGCGCACCAGCACGTTGCGGAACTGCCACGGATCCGAGGTGTCGATGTCCTCGGGGAACAAGCCGGGGCGGTCGGCGAGCGGGGTCCAGTCGGTGTAGTAGCCCTTGACCGGGCCGAGATACGGCATCTGCACTTCGAGGCAGCGCTTGTAGTCGAGCTCGTCGGCTTCGACGATGCCGGCTTCCGGATTCTCCAGCGCCCACACCATGCCGGCGAGCACGGCCGACGACACCTGCAGGCCGGTGGCGTTCTGATACGGGGCGACCCGGCGGGTCTCCTCGATCGAGAGCTGCGAGCCGTACCAATAGGCGTTCTTGGCGTGGCCGTAGACCAGCACGCCGAGTTCGTCGATGCCGTCGACGATCTCGTTCTCGTCGAGGATGTGCCATTTCGGCTGCATCTTTCCCTCGGCGCCGAACATCTCGTGCAGCGACAGCACCGCGTCGTTGGCCGGATGATAGGCGTAGTGGCAGGTCGGGCGATACACCACGTTCTGGCCGTCGCGCACCGTGAAGTAATCGGCGATCGAGATCGAATCGTTGTGGGTGACGAGGAAGCCGTATTGCGCGCCCGGCGTCGGGCACCACGAGCGAACGCGGGTGTTGGCGCCGGGCTGCAGCAGATAGATCGCAGCGCCGCAGCCCTCGGTGTGGGTGCGGCCGTTGTCCGGCATCCAGGTCTCGTGGGTGCCCCAGCCGAGCTCGGCCGGCTGCAGGCCCTCGGAGACGAAGCCTTCGACCGACCAGGTGTTGACGAACACGTTCATCGGCTTCGGATTTTTGGCGCGCTGGGTGTCGCGCTCGGCGATATGGATGCCCTTGACGCCGAGCTTGTGCGCGAGCTGCGCCCAGCCTTCGCGGCTCTTCGGCTCGTTGATTTCTGTACCGGTGTCGCGGGCGATGTCGATCAGCGCCTGCTTGACGAACCACGACACCATGCCGGGATTGGCGCCGCAGGTGGACACCGCGGTGGTGGTGCCTTCGCCGGCCTTGGCCTTGGCGGCCAGCAGGGTCTCGCGCAGCGCGTAGTTGGAGCGCTTCTCCGGGCCGGCGCTCTTGTCGAAATAGAAGCCGAGCCAAGGCTCGATCACGGTGTCGATATAGAGCGCGCCGATCTCCTGGCACATCGTCATGATGTCGACCGAGCAGGTATCGACCGACAGGTTGACGCAGAAGCCCTGGCCGCCGCCTTTGGTCAGGAGCGGGATCAGCAGTTCGCGGTAGTTGTCGCGGGTGACGCCCTCGCTGATGAAGCGCACGCCGTGCTTCTTCGCCAGTTCGCCGTCCTCGTGCGGATCGATGATGACGAAACGGTCCTTGTCGTACTCGAAGTGCCGCTCGATCAACGGCAGGGTGCCTTTGCCGATCGAGCCGAAGCCGATCATCACGATGGGGCCGGTGATCTTGGCGTGAATCTTCGAAGTGGACGACATCAGGGATGAACTCCGGACAGGGGTGGACGGGGCGATACCGCTACGGCGGTCGGGACGGATCGGGAATACGACGGCGGGGTGAAATTCGGATGTCACCTCGGCGGCAATCAGGTCGACGCAGTCAGTTTGGTGCAGTCAGTTCGGCTCGGACACGCTGAGTACCGTCAGGGAGCGCCGCTCGCCCGACGGCGTTTCGAAGGTGATCGACTGCCCGACGGAGAGGCCGATAAGCGCCGCTCCGATCGGGGTCAATACCGAAATGCGGCCGGCCTCGACATCGGCGTCGGGCGGATACACCAGCGCGACGTGCTTCTCCTTGCCGGTGCTTTCGTCCCGGAAGGTCAGCTCGGAGTCCATGCAGACGATGCCCGGCAGCGCTGCGCCATCCGGCGCCACCTCGGCGCGCGCCACTTCGCCGGCGAGAAAATCGGCCGTCGCCGGGTGGCGCTGCGCAGCAACCTCGGCGAGCTGGCCGAGCCGTTCGGCGTCGCGGCTGCGAAGAACGATCGGCGGGCGCTGAAGAACAATCGACTGATTCATCGCTTACGGCTCCTGTCACGCCGGACGCACTGTGCGCGCCGGCATCTCGGGATGGTGTCAGAACGGGAAGAAACGGGGAGGTCGACGAAATCGTAAGGCCCGGATCGCGCACGCGCGCGTCCGGGTCACCTTCCTGCGTGAAGGCGACCGGCGCGCAGCGTCAAACGGTTGCGGGGCAAATTCGTCATGGTTCAGGAAACCTGGGGGCTCCCCGCCGCAAAGTCAACGGGGAGCCGATTATTGTGGAAGTAGCAAGACTTAGCTGCGGCGCTTGGCGGTGACTTCGATTTCGATCTTCATTTCCGGCTTGTACAGGCCGGCGACCGCCACGATCGTCGCCGCGGGGCGGATCTCGGCGAGATTCTCGCCGCACACCGCGAACACCGCATCGGCGTCCTTCGGGTCGGTGATGTAGTAGGTCGCGCGCACGATGTCTTCCATCGCGAAGCCGGCTTCCGCGAGCGCCGCGCCGATCGTCTTGAAGCAGTTGCGGGTCTGCGCCGTGACGTCCTCGGGCAGCGTCATCGTGGTGTAGTCGTAGCCGGTGGTGCCGGAAACGAAGACGAAATCGCCGTCGACCACAGCGCGGCTGTAGCCGGCGGTCTTCTCGAATGGCGATCCGGTGGAAATCAGGCGACGCGACATCGAATATTCCTGGAACTGAGGGAGATCGGCAGCCAATGCCGCGTCTGGTTCTGCAAATCAAGGCCGAGCAAATCAAAGCCGAGCAAATCAAAGCCGAAACTGTCTCAGCCCTGACACACGATTGGGCTAGGCTGCGGTTGTCTCGGCCCCACGGGTCCAGCGCCGACGCAAGGCGTCGACGGCGATCTTGAGCACGAACACGGTGAGTACCAGCACCGTGACGCGCGGCCGCTTGGCCGGATCGCGCGGTGCGAAGACGCGATGGGTCGGGCGTGGAAAACGCAGAAAACGCATAGGACTCTCCTTACGCGGCGCGACGAAGACGCGCCCGTTCGGTGCGCGCCGGCTTGGCGGCGGCACCGGTGGCGATGATCAGGCCGGCCGCGCCGTCGAGCGCGCCCTCCCGCAGTTCGAGGCCGAGCAGGCGGTCGCGCTCGAACGGACCCGGCAGCGCCAGCAAGCCCATCTTATCAGCCGTGAAGCCGAACCGCGCGTAATACGGCGCGTCGCCGAGCAGGATCACCGCGCCGTGGCCGCGCGCAGCCGCTTCCGCCAGCGCCGCGCGCATCAGCGCGCCGCCGACGCCGAACTCGCGGCACGACGAATCGACGGCGAGGGGGCCGAGCACGAGTGCGGCCCGGCCCCCTGCGTCGACATGCCAGAGACGCACGGTGCCCACCAGCCGACCCTGACGGACCGCGGAGAAGGCGAGGCCTTCCGCGGGCGCGCGTCCATCACGCAAACGCTGGCAGGTGCGCGCATGCCGGCCTTGGCCGAAACACGCATCCAACAGGCGCTCACGCGCAGCAATATCGGAGCTCTTTTCCGCACGGATCGCGAACGGAAGAGCTGCGACGTTCAGGGCAGTCAGGGTGGTCCGAGCGTTCATCATGGCACGTCGATCCCCACGCGGTCCGGTGCGCGCACCGGCAGCGTGTTGTCAGCAAACTTGCATGTGACAGGGAGAGGCCGGCAAGCCGGCCTCGATTGTCTCAACGCCACCTCCGCGTGCGGCGGAGGTGGAGAGGGCCTACCCTCAGATGTGGTAGGTCCGCAGCGGCGGGAAGCCGTTGAAGGCCACCGCCGAGTAGGTCGACGTATACGCGCCGGTGCCTTCGATCAGCAGCTTGTCGCCGATCTCGAGCGTCACCGGCAGCGGGTACGGCAACTTCTCGTACATCACGTCGGCCGAATCGCAGGTCGGGCCGGCGAGCACGCAGGGCGTCATCTCGGCGCCGTCATGGCGCGACTTGATCGCGTAGCGGATCGACTCGTCCATCGTCTCGGCGAGACCGCCGAACTTGCCGATGTCGAGATAGACCCAGCGCACATCGTCCTCGTCGCTCTTCTTCGAGATCAGAACGACTTCGGTCTCGATGATGCCGGCGTTGCCGACCATGCCGCGACCCGGCTCGATGATGGTCTCCGGGATCTGGTTGCCGAAGTGCTTGCGCAGCGCCCGGAAGATCGAGCGTCCGTACTGCACCACGGCCGGCACTTCCTTCAGGTACTTGGTCGGGAAGCCGCCGCCCATATTGACCATCGACAGGTTGATGCCGCGCTCGGCGCAGTCACGGAACACCGACGACGCCATCGCCAGCGCGCGGTCCCACGCCTTCACCTTGCGCTGCTGCGAGCCGACATGGAACGAGATGCCATAGGGCTCCAGGCCGAGACGCTTGGCGAGATCGAGCACGTCGACCGCCATCTCCGGATCGCAGCCGAACTTGCGCGACAGCGGCCACTCGGCGCCGGCGCAATCGTACAGGATGCGGCAGAACACGCGGGCGCCGGGGGCGACGCGGGCGATCTTCTCGACTTCGGCGCTGCAATCGACCGAATAAAGGTTGATGCCGAGCGCGAAGGCGCGCGCGATGTCGCGTTCCTTCTTGATCGTGTTGCCGAACGAGATCCGGTCAGGAGTCGCACCTGCGTCGAGCGCCATCTGGATCTCCTGCACCGAGGCGCAGTCGAAGCACGAACCCATCGAGGCCAGCAGCGACAGCACTTCCGGCGCCGGGTTCGCCTTCACGGCATAGAACACGCGGCTGTCCGGCAACGCCTTGGCGAAGCTCTGGAAGTTGTCGCGCACGACCTCGAGGTCGACGACCAGGCACGGTTCGACGTCCTGACCTTCGTTGCGGCGGGCGCGGAGGAATTCCTGGATACGTTCGGTCATAGCACTCTCCCAGCCGCCCAGCGATGGACGGACTCAAAACGGATCACGGTCGAAGCGCTTCGGCCACGTCACGCGATGGAGGCGCAACGCAGCAAATCGCTCAGACCGAACTGTTCTGCCGTGGATTGGAAGGGAGTGATCCCGCCCGCACACCTGGCAATGAAGGACAAGCCTCTTCGGTATTCGCGCTGGCTGATGGAAAGCCAACAGAGACCAAAAAAGCCCGATCCGTCGTTGCTTTAAGTCGCGTCCCCCGTTGAGAGCGGGGTGCGCCGGTTCGCCTCCGGCTGCCGATCACGGTTGCAAGAGAAAAAGTCACCTTCAACGGCATCTCTTGAGAGAGATGCTGGCCACATGATCCTGAGACCACGAGACCCTCGGCTTCTTCATCCCTTGGCGGCTGTCCGGCCTCTTGTCCGGATACCTACCGATCGACACACGACCACAGGCACGTGCGAAATTGGGCAAGACCGGAGATAGGTGTTTCAGTCCGGGTCTGCAAGAGGTTTTTTGACCCTGCGCGAGATTTCTCCAACGCGTGCGCGCAGCGTTGCTGATAAGTCACGGATCTTCGCCTCAGCATGAACGGCTGTTCAAGATCACTAACAAGTGCTGAAGATCCGGCAGCCGGGCGTAGCGCGCTGCAAGCCCGGAAACCAGCGCGGCACAGGCGCGAAATGCACGTCGGCTGATTTGATACGATCGTCGCGCCGCATCCAGGTACGCGACGGGATCGATTGTGACAGAGCTTGGATTCGTTTGAAGCGCGCGCTCAGGCGCGTTTGAAGCGGTAGCGCTCAGGCGCGTTTGAAGCGAGAGCGCTCAGGCGCGTTTGAAGCGCGCGCGCTCAGGCGCGTTTGAAGAACGGCTCGATCCGCTGCGCGTTGCGGATGAACGCCACCATCACGACGACGCCGAGCACGAACAGCACCGCCTGCAGAATCTGGGTGGCGCCGCCCTCGAGCCCGAACAGGATCCCCAGCGCCCAGCCACCCGCGAAGGCGGCGCCGAACACCTCGGCGCCGATCAGGATCGCGGCGCTGATCACGGTGACGACGCTCGGCCAGGCGATCTGACGGGGCGCGTTCGGGTTCTGGAGCTTGCTCATCGGTCGGTGTCCTGTTGGGCGGCGCAATCTCTCTGAAAAAGTCCGCCGCGGCAAGCCAAAGCCGATGATCCCGCAAAGTGTCAGCAGTGCGGCGCTGCGCGGGGTGAATAATCCGTGACCGGACGGCGGTCGGGGCGCAAAAAAGCCCCACCCGGTGCTATATGTTCGCAATTCTCGACGCCCAAAGCAGGATCCCTTGATGTCTGAAAGCACTGGACCGATTGCCGCACCGACCAGCGCCGGCAATCCGCTGTTGCAGGCCTGGACCACGCCGTTCGAAACCCCGCCATTCACCGAGATCGCGCCCGAGCACTTCCTGCCGGCGTTCGAGCAGGCGTTCGCCGACCACGCCGCCGAGATCGCCGCGATCACCAACGATCCGACCGAGCCGGACTTCGCCAACACCGTCACGGCGCTGGAGCGCTCCGGCAAGCTGCTGAACCGGGTCGCGGCGGTGTTCTACGATCTGGTCTCGGCGCACTCCAATCCGGCGCTGCTGGAGATCGACAAGGACGTGTCGCTGCGGATGGCGCGACACTGGAATCCGATCATGATGAACGCGGTGCTGTTCGGCCGCATCGCCGCGCTGCACGACAGGCGTGCCGAGTTGACGCTGACATCCGAGGAGCGCCGTCTGCTGGAGCGCACCTACACCCGCTTCCACCGCTCCGGCGCCGGCCTCGACGAGGCCGCGAAGAAGCGCATGGCCGAGATCAACGAGCGGCTCGCGCAACTCGGCACCGATTTCAGCCATCATCTGCTCGGCGACGAGCAGGACTGGTTCATGGAGATCGGCGAGGGCGATTATGACGGGCTGCCCGACAGTTTCGTCGCCGCAGCCAAGGCCGCCGCGGAGGAGCGCGGGCTGCCCGGCAGGGCGGTGGTGACGCTGTCGCGTTCCTCGGTCGAGCCGTTCCTGAAAATGTCCAGCCGCCGCGATCTGCGCGAGAAGGCCTACCGCGCCTTCATCGCCCGCGGCGACAACGGCAACGCCAACGACAACAACGCGCTGATCGGCGAGATCCTCGGCCTGCGCGAGGAGAGCGCCAAGCTGCTCGGCTATCCGACCTTCGCGGCCTACCGGCTGGAGGATTCCATGGCCAAGACGCCGGAGGCGGTGCGCGGCCTGCTGGAACGGGTGTGGAAGCCGGCGCGCGCCCGCGCGATGGCCGACCGCGACGCGTTGCAGGAACTGGTCACGGAAGAAGGCGGCAACTTCAAGCTGGCGCCGTGGGACTGGCGCTTCTACGCCGAGAAGCTGCGCCAGCGCCGCGCCAATTTCGACGATTCCGCGATCAAGCCGTATCTGTCGCTCGACAACATGATCGCCGCGGCCTTCGACACCGCGACCCGGCTGTTCGGCGTCACCTTCGCCGAGCGCAAGGACGTGCCGGTGTGGCATCCCGATGTTCGCGTCTGGGAAGTCAAGGACGCCGACGGTGCGCATCGTGGCTTGTTCTACGGCGACTATTACGCCCGGCCGTCGAAGCGCTCCGGCGCCTGGATGACCTCGCTGCGCGACCAGCAGAAGCTCGACGGCGCGGTCGCGCCGCTGATCATCAACGTCTGCAACTTCTCGAAAGGCGCCGACGGCGAACCCTCTCTGCTGTCGCCCGACGACGCCCGCACGCTGTTTCACGAATTCGGCCACGGCCTGCACGGCATGATGTCCGACGTGACCTATCCGTCGCTGTCCGGCACCAGCGTGTTCACCGATTTCGTCGAACTGCCGTCGCAGCTCTACGAGCACTGGCAGGAGCGGCCCGAGGTGCTGCAGCGCTTCGCCCGGCACTACCAGACCGGCGAGCCGCTGCCGGACGATCTGCTGCAGCGCTTCATCGCCGCGCGAAAATTCAACCAGGGCTTCGCCACGGTGGAGTTCGTGTCGTCGGCGCTGCTCGATCTCGAATTCCACACCCAGCCGGCCGCGAGCGTCGGTGAGGTCCGCGAATTCGAGCGCCGCGAGCTCGACAAGATCGGCATGCCGGACGAGATCGCGATGCGCCACCGGCCGACCCAGTTCGGCCACATCTTCTCCGGCGATCACTACGCCTCGGGCTATTACAGCTACATGTGGAGCGAGGTGATGGACGCCGACGCCTTCGGCGCGTTCGAGGAGGCCGGCGACATCTTCGATCCCAAGGTGGCGAAGCGGCTGCGCGACGACATCTACGCCTCGGGCGGCTCGCGCGATCCAGAGGAGGCCTATATCGCCTTCCGCGGCCGGCCGCCGGAGCCCGACGCGCTGCTGCGCCGGCGCGGCCTGCTCGAAACCCCGGAGGCCGCGTAGCGCCATGCTCGGCTTGCTTCGCCTAGCCGTCATTCGAACCGCGCTCGCGGCCGCGCTGACGCTGTCGGCCGGCGTCGCCGCCGCCCACGCTCATCCGCATGTCTGGATCACCGCGACCAGCGAACTGGTCTACGGACCGGACGGCGCGCTGACCGGCGTGCGCCATTCCTGGGCGTTCGACGACATGTTCTCGACCTATGCGCTGCAAGGGATCGAGACCAAGCAGAAGGGCGTCTACACCCGCGAGGAACTGGCGCCGCTGGCCCAGACCAACGTCGAGTCGCTGAAGGAGTTCGCGTTCTTCACCTTCGCCAAGGCCGAAGGCAAGAAGCAGAAGTTCAACGAGCCGGTCGATTACTATCTCGACGTCACCAACAGCGTGCTGACGCTGCACTTCTTCCTGCCGCTGAAGGCGCCGGTGAAGAGCAAGGAGATGGCGGTCGAAGTGTTCGACCCGAGTTATTTCATCGACTTCACCTTCGTCGAAAAGGACCCGGTCAAGCTCGCCGGCGCGCCGGCCGGCTGCGCGATCAAATTCCAACGTCCAAATGACGGCACGGCCACCGCACAGCGGATGTCGGAAGACAATTTCCTAAGCGGCGACAACTCCAACTACGGCGCGATGTTCGCGAACAAGATCGAGGTCAAGTGCCCGTGATGCGATCGAACGAAGCCGGCAGGCCCGCGGGTTTGCAACCGTCCCGCACCGTCATTGCGAGGACCACCCGGATCAGCGCTACGCGCTGTCCGGGCACAGGCTCCGCGACGAAGCAATCCAGCACCGCGCGTGCCGCCTCTGGATTGCTTCGCTTCGCTCGCAATGACGGGGAGAGGTGGTCGCCGCGGTCGCTGACGCTGCTCTGCTTCGCGCTGCTCGCCGCCGGGCTCCTCGCCGACGCTACGCTGCACAGCGCGCTGGCGCAGAACCCGTTCGGCGCGCCGAAGGCCGCGCCCGAGCCGCAGGCCGGCGGGATCATCGGCTGGCTGCTGGCGCAGCAATCGGCGTTCTACAAGCAGATGTCGGCGACGATTCGCGCCGCGAAGGCGGACGGCAGCGCGGTCTGGACGCTGCTCGGGATTTCGTTCGCCTACGGCATCTTCCATGCCGCGGGCCCCGGCCACGGCAAGGCGGTGATCTCGTCCTACATGATCGCCAATGAAGAGACGGCGCGGCGCGGCATCGTGCTGTCGTTCGTCTCGGCGCTGATGCAGGCGCTGGTCGCGGTGCTGATCGTCGGCATCTGCGCATGGCTGCTCAACGCCACCGCGAAGACGATGTGCAGCGCCGAACGGGCGATCGAGATCGGCAGCTATGCGCTGATCGCGCTGTTCGGCGCGCGGCTGGTGTGGAGCAAGGGCGGCGGGTTCTTTCGCGCGCTGCAGGGCAGCATGCGCAAGCCGGGCCTGGCGCTGGCCGGCGTCCCGGCGATGGCCCATGCGGGCGCGGCGTCCCATGCCCACTCCCATGATCACGGTCATGCGCACGGCCACGGCGATTCGCATGCGCTGCAGGCCCATGCCGGCCACGACCATCACGATCACGGCCACAGTCATGGCCACGATCACGCTCACCACGATCAAGCTCACGCGCACGATCATCATGGTCATGATCACGCCCATGCGCATGACGAATCCTGCGATCATTGCGGGCATTCGCATGGCCCGGCGCCGGCGGAACTGGCCGGTCCCGGCGGCTGGCGGCGCGGGCTGGGCGCGGTGCTGACGGTCGGCATCCGGCCGTGCTCCGGCGCGATCCTGGTGCTGGTATTCGCGCTGGCCCAGGGCATGTTCTGGGCCGGGATCGCCGCGACCTTCGTGATGGGGCTCGGAACCGCCATCACGGTGGCGACCATCGCCACCATCGCGGTGTCCGCCAAGGGCGTGGCGCGGCGGCTTGCCGCGGGTCATGCCGGCGGCGGAGTCCTGTTCATGCGCGGCGTCGAATTCGGCGCGGCAGGGCTGGTGCTGCTGTTCGGCATCGGGCTTCTACTAGGTTACGTCGCCGCCGAGCGCGTGACCTGTCTTTAACCAGGGCGCTCTAAATTCGAGCAATCGTGCGATTGCAGCAAACCGGATCGGTTGTCGTTCGTAGATCGTTTCATAGCTACGGGATGATGCGATCCGGCGCGGCGGCTGGCCACCCCGCGGTCATCGCGTCGTCTTGACAACAATAGGCCAAAGCGCGATGCCAATCAGCATCATGACGGTGATTGTTCCCATTCACGGCCCTGCGCCCGCCCTGGCACCTGCGCCGGAGCGCGTCGGCGTATTGCTGGTCAATCTCGGCACCCCGGACAGTTGCGACACCAAGGGCGTGCGGGTCTATCTGCGCGAGTTCCTGTCGGACCCGCGGGTGATCGAGAATCAGGGGATTTTCTGGAAACTGGCGCTGAACGGCATCATCCTGAACACCCGTCCGGCCCGCAAGGCCAAGGACTACCAGAAGATCTGGAACCAGGAGAAGAACGAGTCGCCGCTGAAGACCATCACCCGCGCGCAGGCCGAGAAGCTCGCGGCGTCGCTGAGCGATCGCAGCCATCTGATGGTGGATTGGGCGATGCGCTACGGCAATCCCTCGATGCGGGACCGGATCGAGGCGCTGCTGGCGCAAGGCTGCTCGCGACTGCTCGTGGTGCCGCTTTATCCCCAGTATTCGGCGGCGACCTCGGCGACGGTGTGCGACCAGGCGTTTCGTGTGCTGCGCGAATTGCGCGCCCAGCCGACGCTGCGGGTGACGCCGCCTTACTACCGCGACGAGGCCTATATCGAGGCGCTGGCGAATTCGATCAATACGCATCTTTCGACGCTGCCGTTCGAGCCCGAGATGATCGTGGCGTCGTTTCACGGCATGCCGCAGTCCTATATCGACAAAGGGGATCCGTATCAGACGCAATGCGTCGCCACCGTCGACGCTCTGCGCGAGCGGATGGGGCTGGACGACAAGAAGCTGCTGCTGACATTCCAGTCACGCTTCGGCTTCAACGAGTGGCTGCAGCCTTACACCGACAAGACCATCGAGAAACTCGCCAAGGACGGCGTGCGCAAACTCGCGGTGGTGATGCCGGGCTTCGCCGCGGACTGCCTCGAGACGCTGGAAGAAATCGCGCAGGAGAACGCCGAGATCTTCATGCACAATGGCGGCCAGGAATTCTCCGCGATCCCCTGCCTCAACGACAGCGATGACGGCATTCAGGTGATCCGGCAGTTGGTGATGCGCGAACTGCAGGGTTGGCTGTAGGCGGCCGGCTCCGAGGGCCGGCTTCACGGCCGCGCACGATACCGCCGCCTCGCCTTGCGATCACGCTCGCTTTCCGCGCGCTCGAACCTTACATCACAATCAGGCGACCCATGACCGGTTGCGCCGGCCCGGCGTGCGTATTGCCATGGCCGCTCGGGTGGCCCGATGCGGACACACTCCGCCGGAGGAGACGTTGCATGTACGACCTGTCTGGCTTCGATATTTTTTCCATCCTTCTCGTGCTGCTGGTGATCCTGACGCTGTTCGCCGGCGTCAAGACCGTGCCGCAGGGCTACAACTGGACGATCGAGCGGTTCGGCAAATTCACCCGGACGCTGGCGCCGGGGCTCAATCTGATCATTCCCTATTTTGATCGCGTCGGCCGCAAGATGAACGTGATGGAGCAGGTGATCGAGATTCCGCAGCAGGAAGTCATCACCAAGGACAACGCCACCGTCACGGTGGACGGGGTCGCCTTCTTCCAGGTGTTCGACGCGGCTAAAGCGAGCTACGAGGTCTCCAATCTCGATCAGGGGATCATCGTGCTGACCATGACCAACATCCGCTCGGTGATGGGCTCGATGGATCTCGACCAGGTGCTGTCGCATCGCGACGAGATCAACGAGCGGTTGCTGCGCGTCGTCGACGCCGCGGTGTCGCCGTGGGGCATCAAGGTCAACCGCATCGAGATCAAGGACATCGTGCCGCCGGCCGATCTGGTCGAGGCGATGGGCCGGCAGATGAAGGCCGAGCGCGTCAAGCGCGCCGACATTTTGCAGGCCGAGGGCGCGCGGCAGTCGGAAATCCTGCGGGCCGAGGGCGCCAAGCAGGGCCAGATCCTGCAGGCCGAGGGGCGCCGCGAGGCCGCGTTCCGCGACGCCGAGGCCCGCGAGCGCTCCGCCGAGGCCGAAGCGCGCGCGACCCAGATGGTCAGCGACGCGATTTCCAAGGGCGACGTCGCGGCGCTGAACTACTTCATCGCCGACAAATACATCAAGGCGTTCGGCCAGCTCGCCGAATCGCCGAACCAGAAGGTGATCATGCTGCCGGTCGAGGCGATGAGCATGCTCGGCTCGCTCGCCGGCATCGGCGAGATCGCCAAGGCGACGTTCGGCGAGGCCGCGACCTCGCAGGCCGCCGCCCGCCGCGGCTCGGTGCCGCCGGCCGGGCCGACGAAGACGTCCTAACGCCCGTAACAACGCCCGTTAGGCGAGTACGGTCTCTCCACTCGTCATGCCCGGGCTCGTCCCGGGCTCCACGCCTTCGGCGGATGTTGCGGGAAGACCGTGGATGGCCGGGACGAGCCCGGCCATGACGGGGATGGACGGGCGAACGACGCGGCACGATAACGGGCGAGAAAGGCCGATGCTTTCGGCGAGACTCTGAGGTGCAGCCATGGCTGAATTGTTTGTCGCGCTCGGCTCCTGGAACTGGCTGATCGCCGGCTTCATCCTGATGGCGCTGGAGCTGCTGGCGCCGGGGGTCTTTCTATTCTGGCTCGGCCTCGCCGCGCTGCTGACCGGCGTCGCGACTTTCGCGCTGGCTTCGGTGCTGGCGCTGTCATGGCAGGCGCAGGCGCTGCTGTTCGCCGCGCTGGCGGTCGCCGCGGTGCCGCTGTGGCGGCGGATGGCGCGCGGCGGCACGGCCGAATCCAGCGCCACCAACCCGTTCCTCAACCGCCGCTCCGATGCGCTGGTCGGTCGCGTCTTCACCCTGGAAAAACCGATCGAGGGCGGCGTCGGCACGGTGCGGATCGACGACACCTTCTGGCGCGTCACCGGCCCCGACGCCCCCGCCGGCAGCCGCGTGAAGATCGTCCACGCGGACGGGGTGAATCTGATCGTGGCGGCGGTGTAGCCCTGCTGCCTCCGTCCTCATGGTGAGGAGGCGCGTAGCGCCGTCTCGAACCATGAGCGGCACGGACTTGCGGCCATCCTTCGAGACGCCCCGGCTTCGCTCTTCGAGCTTCGCCGCGGCTCCTCAGGATGAGGGCCGAGTGTGTGGCGGGCTCAGAGCACGCGGTTAGGCTCTGGCACCAAGCGTTGTCTACGCCACGCCCGCGCGCAGCAGGTCGTGCAGGTGGACGACGCCGACCGGCTTGTTGCCTTCGGTCACCAGCAGCGCGGTGATCTTCGAGGAGTTCAGCAGTTCCAGCGTCTCGCCGGCGAGCAGGCCGGGGCTGATCGTCTTCGGCCGCTTGGTCATCACCTCGTCGACGGTGGCGGTCATCAGGTCCGGCCGCATGTGGCGGCGCAGATCGCCGTCGGTGACGATGCCCGCGACGTGACCCTTGGCGTCGACGATGCCGACGCAGCCGAAGCCCTTGGCCGACATCTCGACCAGCGCGTCCGACATTTTGGTGCCGAGCGGCTTCAGCGGCACCGCGTCGCCGGTGTGCATCAGGTCGCGGGCGTATTTCAGCATCGCGCCGAGCTTGCCGCCGGGGTGCAGCACGCTGAAATCGGTCGAGGTGAAGCCGCGGCCCTCCAGCAGCGCGATCGCGATGGCGTCGCCGAGCGCCAGCATCATCAGCGACGAGGTGGTCGGCGCCAGATTGTGCGGGCAGGCCTCGCGCGCCTTCGGCAGCGTCAGCGAGATATCTGCGGCCGTGGCCAGCGTCGAGCCGCAATCGGAGGTCATCGCGATCAGCGCGATCTTGAACCGCTTGGCGTAGCTGATCAGGTTCTTCATTTCCGGCTGCTCGCCGGACCACGACATCGCGAGAATGATGTCGTCGGCGGTGATCATGCCGAGGTCGCCATGGCTGGCTTCCGAGGCGTGGACGAAGAACGCCGGCGTGCCGGTCGAGGCGAAGGTCGCCGCGATCTTGCGGCCGATATGGCCGGATTTGCCGAGCCCGGTGATGATCAGCCGGCCTTTGGCGGTGCGGATCGTCTCGATCGCCGCGGCGAAGGCGCCGCCGAGGTCGGACTGCAGCGCCGCGGCGAGCGCGGTGACGCCATCGGCTTCCGCCTCCAGCGTGCGCAGGGCCGAAGGGATCGCGGCGGCAGCGAGGTCGGTCATCGCGGATTTCGTGGTGCGGGGTTTGGAAAGAGCCATGCAGGGTCCCGAAGCGTCAAGCCGAGGTGTGGCCGGGGCCCTTCCTAGCATGCCGTCGCACGGGATGCGACGCGCCCGGCCGCGGTCCGGAGAGGTTCTCAACCGATCGTTCGCCGCCGGTCTCAACTCCTCCTTAACCATAAACGTTTTTACTCCATTAACGATGATCGCCGCCACCGGTCCTCCGGGTGGCTCGGTTTTCGCGTGCAAGAAATTGTTTTCGTTGAGGTTTTGTGATCGTGACCCCGGCGCCAGCAACCGGCCGCCTCCGCCGTGCAGCGTTGCTGCGGGCGGCAGCCGCATGCCTGCTGACCGGCGCGGCCGGGCACGCCGAGGCGCAGAGCCTGACCCGCGACCTGTTCCGGCCGGAGCGCGGCGCGTTCGTCTCGCCGCAGGACCTGCCGCTGCAGCGGACGCCGCGGCTCGCGACCGCCGCCGATCCGTATGCGACCGACGACGAACCCCGCAGAGACAGAACCACCCCGTCGCGCCTCACCGGGGCGCCGAATTTCGGGATGCAGCCCAGCCTCGGAACCGCTGGAACCGGCTACGATGCGCTCGGCCGCAAGCGCCAGAAGCCGAAGGCCTTTCCCGGCGCGCCCCAGCCGAAAGCGGTCGGCCCGGGCTCGCGGGCGGTGATCGCCGCGCCGCCGCCCGGCCGCCCGCTGCCACCGTCGCAGAATGCCGCGAAGCTTCCGGTCGCGGCGGCTTTCGCCGGGACGCTGCCCGGCCAGCCGACCCGACGCCGGCTCAAGCCCGACCTCGATCCGTTCGGTCCGGTCGGCGACTATGCGGGCAGCTTCCTGTTCAAGGGCGCGCTCGAACTGAACGGCGGCTACGACACCAATCCCGGCCGCACCAACAATCCGCGGGCCTCCGGCTTCTACAAGATCTCGCCGGAGCTGATGGTGACGTCGGACTGGGAGCGCCACGCGCTGGTCGCCGATCTGCGCGGCTCCTTCACCGGCTACGGCCACGACTTCAACAATCCGGCCGGCGGATTTTCGTCGGCGCCGCGCAATCTCGATCGGCCGGACTTCGACGGCCATATCGACGGCCGGCTCGACGTCACCCGCGACACCAGGCTGCTCGGGCAGGGCCGCCTGATCGTCGGCACCGACAATCCCGGCAGCCCGAACATCGAGGTCGGCCTGCAGAAATATCCGATCTACACCCAGACCGGATTGTCCGGCGGCATCGACCAGACCTTCAACCGGCTGCAGCTCACCGGGATCGCCAGCGTCGATCGCCGCGCCTACCAGCAGTCGGTGTTCACCGACGGCAGCACCGACACCAACAACGACCGCAACTACAACAGATATGCCGGCACCGGGCGCGTCAGCTACGAGATCCTGCCGGGTCTGAAGCCGTTCGTCGAAGGTCAGGCAGACACCCGGGAGCACGACACCGCCACCGATCGTTACGGGTTTCGGCGCAACAGCAATGGCGGCTACGTCAAGGGCGGCACCAGCTTCGAGCTGACGCGCCTGCTCACCGGCGAGGCGTCGATCGGCTGGGCGTCGCGGACCTACAGCGATCCGCGGCTGCTCAAGCTCGAGGGCCTGCTCACCACCGCTTCGCTGATCTGGACGATGACGCCGTTGACCACGGTGAAGCTCGGCGCCGACACCACGATCGACGAATCCCCGCTCTTCGGCGTCTCCGGCGTGCTGACGCGGACCTACACCGCCGAAGTCGACCACGATTTCCGCCGCTGGCTGACCGCGATCGGCAAGTTCACCTATGCGACCTACGACTATCAGGGCTCCGGCCGCAGCGACCGTTTCACCTCGCTGGAAGGTAATCTGGTCTACAAGCTCAATCGCTCGCTCTGGGTCAAGGGCACGCTGCGCCGCGATCAGCTCGATTCCAACATCGTCGGCGGCAGTTACAACGCCACCGTGGTGATGCTCGGCGTCAGGCTGCAGAACTAGAGCCGTTCTGTCCCTGATGGAATCAGCACTGGCGTTCCGGGGCACTCACCACAGGCACAACCTCATGGTGAGGAGGCGCGAAGCGCCGTCTCGAACCATGCGCCACAGGCCCTGCGTCGCCGCATCCTTCGAGACGCCCGGCTTCGCCGGGCTCCTCAGGATGAGGAGGCAGTGCATTTGGCCAGGGCCGTATCGCTGCAATCAATCGATGAATTGCTCTAGCGAGGTTCGCCTGCCGCAGTTCAGTACGGCCTGCGCTGGCGTTCGGTCTTGATGCGGCGGAAGCGGACGCCCTTGCCGTCGGGCAGACGGGTCGCGACATAGCCGGCTTCGAGGCAGGCCTCGCGCTGCGGCATTTTCTCCTCCGGCGCGCGCGTCGAGTCCCACCAGGAGGCGCGCTGCGCCGCGCGCGGCAGAGCGAATCCGATGAGATCCTCGATCTGCTCGTTGCTCAGGACCAGTTCCGTCGCGGTCTGGCTCTTCAGATAGTCACGGAGCTGTTCGAATTTGCTCACTTCGGATCCTTGTCGGCAGAAATCGGCGACGCCTGCATGCGGTTCGCAGACCCTCGTGGTCTGTGGGCACTTCACGGTCAGTGTCGACAGTCGCCGGTGAAATCAAGCGTTAACCGCAGGTTAGGTCATGATCGCAACTTAAGCGCTCCGCAAGTTTTGAATGGCTATTTTCAGGCATGAACAGTGGTGGGATTATCGATCGGATCAGGCATGAAATGGGGCGCCGGCGGCGG
Source organism: Rhodopseudomonas palustris (assembly GCF_034479375.1). Taxonomy (NCBI): domain Bacteria; kingdom Pseudomonadati; phylum Pseudomonadota; class Alphaproteobacteria; order Hyphomicrobiales; family Nitrobacteraceae; genus Rhodopseudomonas; species Rhodopseudomonas palustris. The sequence continues at coordinate 4,729,293 of NZ_CP140155.1, forward strand.
ATGTCGCCGCGCCTCCTGATCCTGTCGTCGGTCGTCACCGTGCTCGGGTTCTCGGCGGTCTGCGGCAGCATCATGCTGGAGATGCGGCGCAACGCGCAGGAACTGGCGCGCCAGACTCAGGAAAATCTGGCTTCCACGATCAGCGCCGACATCAATCGCACCATCGAGCTCTACGACCTGTCGCTGCGTTCCGCGGTCTCCAGCCTGGCGCTGCCGCAGCTCTCGCAGGTCGACGACGCCATCCGTCGCCTGATCCTGTTCGATCACGCGGCCACCGCCCCGCATTTCGGCGCGATCCAGGTGTTCGACGCCCGGGGCGACCTGACGATCGATTCCGCGTCGCGGACGCCGGACAAGACCAATCGCGGCGCAGAACCCTATTTCACCGTGCAACGGGATCAGCCCGATCACGGCCTCTACATCAGCAGCCCGATGCAGCACCGTGGCGCCTATTCGATCGTGCTGAGCCGCCGCGTCTCGGGGCCGGACGGGCAGTTTCGCGGCATCGTCGCGGGTTCGATCCGCTTCAGCTATTTTCAGGAAGTGTTCAGCCGGCTGCGGTTGGCGCCACAGGACGTCATCGCGGTGATCGCGCGCGACGGCACGTTGATCATGCGCACGCCGTTCAGCGCCGATCTGCTTGGTTCCAACGTGATGGCTAAGATCGGCATGAACGCCGTCCTGAGTCAGCGGCGCGGCTGGTTCAGCGGGCACGGCAAGCTCGACGCCATCGCCCGAATGTACGTCTGGGCCGACAGCACCCGGCCGCTGGTGGTGCTGGTCGGCAAATCGTGGAACGATGTCTTCGCGATGTGGCGCGCGGAAGCGATCCGGATCGGCCTGATCCTGCTCGGGCTTGCGGTCATCGTCGCCGGCTTCACGGTGTTCTTCATTCGTGAGATCGATCGCCGCGCCGAGGCCGAGCGCCGGCTGGAGGAACTCGCCACCACCGATGCGCTGACCGGCCTGACCAACCGCCGCAAGTTCGACATCGCGATCGACCGCGAATGGCGGCGCGCGGCGCGGTCGAACGCGCCGATCGCGCTGATGATCATCGACGCCGATCACTTCAAGGCTTTCAACGACAGCTATGGCCATCAGGCGGGCGACCAGGTGCTGGTCGGCATCGCGTTGTGCATCGGCGATACCGTGCAGCGCGCCGGCGATTGCGCGGCGCGGTTCGGCGGCGAGGAGTTCGCCGTCCTGCTGCCGGGCCTGAATGCGACGGCGGCGCAGGCGATGGCCGAGACGATCCGCGAGAAGGTCGAGCTCTGGTCGGGAGGTCAGGCCGGCGTCACCGTCAGTATCGGCGTGGCCAGCATGACGCCGAACCCGGCGCAACACTGGTCGGTGCTGTTCGAAGCCGCCGACAAGGCGCTGTACGCCGCCAAGGATCTCGGCCGCAACCGCTGCGTGGTCGCCGCGAGCCGCAGCGACCTGACGCTGGTCGCCTGAGCCTGACTTGAGCGACGAGGGCTTGGGCGACCAACCTGGGCGGCCAAGCCTCGGCGATTACTTCCCGAGGTAACGCTGCATGTCGGCGATCAGGCCCTCGCGGAGATCGTCGCGCCGCATCGCGAAGGCGATGTTGGCGCGCAGGAAGCCCGCCTTCGAGCCGCAATCGTGGCGCTCGCCCTCGAATTCGACGCCGTAGAACTTCTGCGTCTTCGATAGCCCGATCATCGCGTCGGTGAGCTGGATCTCGCCGCCGGCGCCGCGCTCCTGGGTCTCCAGGATCTTGAAGATTTCCGGCTGCAGGATGTAGCGGCCCGAGATCGACAGATTCGACGGCGCGGTGCCGGGCTTCGGCTTTTCGATCATGCCGTCGATCTCGAACGCCTTGCCGTCGCGCTTGCCGACGCCGCAGATGCCGTATTGGTGCGTCCGATCGGCCGGCACTTCCTCGACCGCGATGACGTTGGCCTTGTCGCCGAGCTTTTCCGCGGCCTGGATCATCTGCTTGAGGCAGCCCGGCGTATTCAGCACCAGTTCGTCCGGCAGCACCACCGCGAACGGTTCGTTGCCGACGATGTCTCGCGCGCACCACACGGCGTGGCCGAGTCCGTGCGGCGCCTGCTGGCGGGTGAAGCTCATCGCGCCGGCTTCCGGCTGGTCGCGCGCCAGGAGCTCCATTTCCACGGTCTTGTTGCGGCCCTTCAGCGTCATGTCCAGCTCGAACTGGCGGTCGAAATGGTCCTCGATCATGCCCTTGTTGCGGCCGGTGACGAAGATGAAGTGCTCGATGCCGGCTTCCTTGGCCTCGTCGACGACGTACTGGATCAGCGGCTTGTCGACGATCGTCAGCATCTCCTTCGGCATCGCCTTGGTGGCGGGAAGCACGCGGGTGCCGAGGCCGGCGACCGGGAAGACGGCTTTGCGGATTTTCATGGAGCGCGATCTCTCAAAGGGTACTTGCGGGAGCCTGCGGCGGCCGGCGGGTGTTGCAGCTTGCAACCAAGGCGGATGTGTGGAGTTCCACGATCGCAGTCGAAAGTCGGGGGTGGCCGAATGATTCGCTGCATCGGGCTGCTGAAGCAATGGTGTTTCGTCAGAACAGCGGCGTCCCCGGCACGAATGCATCGAACGCCGCCCAGAACTGCTGACGGTAGCGATCCTGCTCCTGCAGGATCTCGTGTTTGGCGCCGGCGATCACCAGATGCGAGCCCGCGCGCAGATGATAGGCGAACTCCTCGATCGCGGCTGTCGAGACGATGGTATCATGGCTGGCGGCGAGCATCAGGATCGGCTGCCGGATCCGCGCCGGATAGTCCGCCGCGCGAAAACCATGCATGGTGCGGAAGGCGGTATCCGCCCAGGCGACGGTCGGCGAGGCGAGGCCGAGCGTCGGGTCCTCGGCGATGATCGCCGCATTGCGGGCGTAGCGCACCGGGTCCGACGTCAGGGGATTGCCGACGAACGGCTCGGTGTTGGCGAGCACGTCGTTGCCGCCGGGCACGTAGCGGCCGCCCTGGCCGGCGAGGCGCATCGCCCGCAACAGCAGCCGCACCGGCAGCGAGGTCGCCCGTCCCGGCAGGTCGATCATCGGCGCCGACAACACCATGCGGTCGAACCAGCGCTTGCCGGAATACGCGATCCGCAGCATCACCGCGCCGCCCATCGAATGCGCCAGCGCGAAATGCGGGGGCGGGCAGTCCGGCAGCACCACCTCGCGCACGAAGGTCTCGACGTCGATCTCGAAGTCCGAGAAGTTGCGCACATAGCCCTTGCGGACATCCTTGAGCCGCCGCGACGAATGGCCCTGGCCGCGCCAGTCGATCATCGCCACTGCGAAGCCGCGGTCCTGCAGGTCGCGCACGGTCTCGAAGTACTTCTCGATCTGCTCGGTGCGTCCGGTGAAGACGCAGACCGTGCCCTTGCGGCCGGCCGGCGGCGGCCACCGGGCGAACCGCAACTCGGCGCCGTCGGGGGTCTTGATGGTGCCGGAGACGGCACCCTCGGGAACCGGATTGGCGGGAATCGAGACGAGCGTCATGCACCGTGTCCGGTCGGTCTAAATGGCTGAAGGGAGAACAGAAATATCGACGTCGGCGAAGATTCTCCGGACCTCTTGAAGACCGGATCGACCCTCCCATATCATTTTCGTGCAGGCCACACCAAGGGGTCAGGAAACCGGCTCCGGCTGCACAGACGATGCCCGGCCCGATGGCGGGCGGGCGCCCAACAGTCGCTTCTAGGAGGACTACACCATGCGTACTTTCGATCTCACCCCGTTCTATCGCTCCACCATCGGCTTCGACCGCCTGTTCAATCTGCTGGACCAGACCTCCGGCGAGGCGGCGGCTCCCGGCTATCCGCCCTACAACATCGAGCGGACCGGCGAGAACGCCTATCGAATCAGCGTCGCGGTCTCCGGCTTCTCCCCGGCCGAACTGTCGATCGTGACCAAGGAAAATCAGCTCACGATCAAGGGCGAGAAGACCGCCAACGAGAACGGCGGCAATTCCGAGGTGCTGTATCGCGGCATCGCCGCGCGCGCCTTCGAGCGGGCGTTCCAGCTCGCCGACTACGTCACGGTGAAGAACGCCAGCCTCGAGAACGGCCTGCTTCACGTCGATCTCGTGCGCGAGATTCCCGAGGCGAAGAAGCCGCGCAGCATTCCGATCAGCACCACCGCCGTCTCCGCGCCGCAGGTGGTCGATCAGGCCGGCGCGAAGGCGGCCGCGTAAGCGCGCTGCGACTCTCATCTATCATCATCGTCGAACGCCCCGGGAAACCGGGGCGTTTTGTTGTGCCGTCCAGGCTTGCTGCGGAGTCACTCTCCTGTGAAGGCGGTAACATTGCGACCCGCGCCTCCGAACAATCGACGTCACGCCATTCAGGCGCACGTTCATCACGGAGAGCAACGATATGTCGAGAAGCCGTTTTCGGGCGCGAATCATAGGCCGGCTGCTAGCGGCAGCGCTCATGATAGTCTTCGGCCCGACGGCCGCGATGGCGGCACCGGCCCCGGTCAAGGCGCACAACGTGGTGCTGGTTCATGGCGCCTGGGCGGACGGCTCCAGTTGGGCCGGCGTCATCGAACGGCTGCAGGCTGCCGGTCTGCACGTGACCGCGGTGCAGAATCCGTTGTCGTCGCTCGAGGATTCGCTCGCCGAGACCCGTCGCGCGCTGGCGCTGCAGGACGGGCCGACCGTGCTGGTCGGACATTCATGGGGCGGCACGGTGGTCAGCCAACTCGGCACCGACCCCAAGGTCTCGGCGCTGGTCTATGTCGCGGCGCGGGCGCCCGACGCCGGCGAGGATTTCGTGGCGCTGTCGGGCCGATTTCCCACCGGTCCGGTGCGCGCCGGCATCCAGACCCATGACGGCTACACCCTTCTGTCGAAGGATGCGTTCTTGAACGACTTCGCCAACGGCGTCGATCGCGACAAGGCGCAGGTGCTGTATGCGGAGCAGGGCGCGACCGCCGCTTCGCTGTTCGCCGGCCGCACCACCGAGGCGGCATGGCGCAGCAAGCCGAGTTGGTACGCGGTGTCGAAGCAGGATCGGACCATCGATCCCGATCTCGAGCGCTACCTGGCCAAACGGATGAAGGCGACCACCGTCGAGCTCGATGCCGGGCATCTGTCGCTGGTGTCGCATCCGAAGCAGGTGGCCGACCTGATCCTGGAGGCGGCCGGTCAGCCTTCCGCAGCCACGGCGGCGAGATAGGCCGAACCGGCGTCCGGCGCCGGGCTCACTCCAGTCCCCGCACCGGGCCGGAGCTGGCGCTCGGCGTGAGCCCCCGCCAAAGTCCATATTGGTCGGGGCTCCCCTCGGTTGATACGATCACACAACCCCACGGCCTGCCGTCAGCAGATCGTGCATCCAACCGTCACGACGGATCGCGGGTATCAGACCTCCCACGAAGGTGCCGTCATGTCGGAAGTCGTCGAATCGCAGCCGCGCTCCAAACCACTGGCGTTCGGCACGGGTGCATTGATCGGAACGCTGGGCGGGCTGATCGGCCTCGGCGGGGCCGAGTTCAGGTTGCCCGTCCTGATCAGCCTGTTCAGATTTCGCGGCCTGGACGCGGTGATCATCAACAAGGCCGTCAGCCTTGTCGTGGTGGCCACGGCCTTGCCGTTTCGCGCCAGCGCCGTTCCGTTCGCCGCTGTGGCGGCGAATTGGCCGATCATCGTCAACCTGCTCGCCGGCAGCCTCGCTGGCGCGTGGATCGGCGCGTCCTGGGCGACGCGGCTGAAGTCGGAAACGCTCTACCGAATCATCGCCATGCTGCTGGTTGTGATCGCGGGCGTCCTGGTGTTCGCGCACGATGTGGTCGCCGGGGCTCCGCTGTTCAGCGGCGCGGCGCTGCTCGCCGCCGGCGTGATTGCAGGCTTCGTCATCGGAGTCATCGCGTCGTTGCTCGGTGTCGCCGGCGGCGAATTTCTGATTCCGACCCTGGTGCTGCTGTTCGGGGCCGACATCAAGCTGGCGGGGAGCCTGTCGCTGGCTGTGAGCCTGCCGACCATGCTGGTGGGATTTACCCGCTACAGCATGGATGACAGCTTCTCCGTGATCGGCCGGAACAAGGTCTTCCTGCTGGTGATGGCCGCCGGATCGATCGTGGGAACGTTGATCGGCGGTCTATTGCTCGGGCTGGTTCCGAACGCAATCCTGCTCCCTCTGTTGGCCGCCGTGCTGCTGATATCAGCCGTCAAGGTGTGGCGACACGCTTGATCGCCTCACCTCGACCATCCAGCCGCGGCTTTCGCGCGAGGCTATTCCAGCCCCTGCACCGGCGGCATCGGCTCGGTGGGCTGGATGGCGGGCGCAGGGGTCGACGGTTTGGCCTCGGTCGGTGCCGGGGCGGCGATGGGCGATGCGGCCGGCTTGTCCTCGGCTTTGGCGGTTTCCTGCTTCGGCGAGGCGTCGGTGGTCGGCTTGGAGCCGTCCTTCACCGGTGCGACCGCGGTCGCGGCCTTGGCGGCCGTGGCCGGCGACGGACCCTTGGTCGATTGCTGCGGCGAAGGCCGCGGCAGCGGCGTGGTCGGGGCGCGGCTGGCCAGATGCGGCACCGGCTTCGGCGGTCGCGGCGCGCGGCCCTCCGGCAGCGGCGGCAGCCCCTGGACCGGGCCGTAGCTGGCGACGGTCTCGTCCTCCATCGCCGCACCCATCCGCCACGCCGGCATGAACCGCACCAGCCGGCCGCTGCGGCCGTCGATCACCAGGCGGCCGTCGTCGCCGTCCGGGTTGATCGCCGCCAGCGTGTAGAACATGCCGCGCTGGCGCGGGATGCCGAGCGGCTCGAAACCCTGGTCGCGGGCGATCGCGGCGATCGCCCGCGGCGGCAGCACGTCAGGCGCAAGATTCGCTTCGGGCACGTAGCGGCCTTCGCGCAGGTAGCGCCGAATCCGCGGGGGCGGCGGCGGCAGCGCCGCGTAGGGCCCCTCGATGTCCGAGACCACGGTGACGGCCGGCGGCCCGATATCGCGCGGCGCCGGCTGCGCCATCGCTGCGGTCGCGGTGGCCATCAGTCCGGCCGACATCACGCACCCGATGAAATTCATGTCCTGCTCCTGCTACGTCCCGCTTTTGGCCCTGTCCTGGGCGGCGCGGAGCCTCCCGCCGGAATTGGGCGTGGCTTGGGCCGGATCGCGGCAGTTTCGGCTTGAATCCGGGGCAGTTGTCGCCGATTGCACCTTCGGAAACAGGACTCGGGCACGCTTGTGTGCTAGACAAAAATTTGCCAAGGTTGTGCTAGGACAGCATCGCTGTCTCAATTGCGGTGGTAGCCCAGCACGGGATTACAACGTGAATCGCGGCGTCTGACGCCGCGCGAGACCCTTGGGTTGTCCTATGGACGATCTGGACACAGGGGTCTGAATACGGAAATCGTGGCTCGCGGCGGCGAGCGGTGGCCCGGAGGGTGCCGCGGACGCCCGAAGTGCGCCGCTGCTGGAAAATATCCTTGCCGGATAGATGAGGACGAAAATGAGCGGGTCTGAGGTTGAGCGCGAGAACATGGTTGCCAATGCGCTGACGGCGGACCCGGCCGTGAAAACGACTGCGCCTGCGCGCGAGCACGATTGGCGTCCGCCGGCCGAAGGCCTGTACGACCTGTCGCGCGAGAAGGACGCCTGCGGCGTCGGCTTCATCGCCAACATCAAGGGCGTCAAGTCGCATCAGATCGTCGCCGACGCGATCCGGATTCTGTGCAACCTCGAGCACCGCGGCGCGGTCGGCGCCGATCCGCGCGCCGGCGACGGCGCCGGCATTCTGGTGCAGATCCCGCACGCCTTCTTCAGCCGCAAGGCCTCCGAGCTCGGCTTCACGCTGCCGGCGCCGGGCGAATACGCCGTCGGCGCCTTGTTCATGCCGCGCGACACCTCGTGGCGGAAGGTGATCCAGAGCATCGTCGCCGACCAGATCAAGGCCGAGGGCCTGACGCTGCTGGGCTGGCGCGACGTGCCGACCGACAATTCGTCGCTGGGCGAGACCGTCAAGCCGACCGAACCCGCCAACATGCAGGTGTTCATCGGCCGCGGCGGCGCGATCAAGAGCGAGGACGAGTTCGAGCGCCAGCTCTACATCATGCGCAAGTCGATCTCGAACGCGGTCTATCAGCGCCGCGAGCGCGGCTTCGCCGGTTACTACCCGGTGTCGTTGTCGTGCCGCACGGTGATCTACAAGGGCATGTTCCTGGCCGATCAGCTCGGCAAGTACTATCCCGATCTGGCCGAGCCGGATTTCGAAAGCGCGCTGGCGCTGGTGCATCAGCGGTTCTCGACCAACACCTTCCCGACCTGGTCGCTGGCGCATCCCTATCGCATGGTGGCGCATAACGGCGAGATCAACACGCTGCGCGGCAACGTCAACTGGATGGCGGCGCGGCAGGCCTCGGTGCACTCCAAGCTGTACGGCAAGGACATCAGCCGGCTGTGGCCGATCTCCTACGAGGGCCAGTCCGACACCGCCTGCTTCGACAACGCGCTCGAATTCCTGGTGCGCGGCGGCTATTCGCTGCCGCACGCGGTGATGATGATGATCCCGGAGGCGTGGGCCGGCAATCCGCTGATGGACGAGCAGCGCCGCTCGTTCTACGAATATCACGCCGCGCTGATGGAGCCGTGGGACGGCCCGGCGGCGCTGGCCTTCACCGACGGCCGCCAGATCGGCGCCACGCTCGACCGCAACGGCCTGCGCCCGGCGCGCTACCTCGTCACCCGCGACGACCGCATCGTGATGGCGTCCGAAATGGGCGTGCTGAAGATTCCGGAGGACCAGATCGTCACCAAGTGGCGGCTGCAGCCCGGCAAGATGCTGCTGGTCGACCTGGTCGAGGGTCGCCTCATTCCCGACGACGAGATCAAGGCGCAGCTCGCCGCCAGCCAGCCCTATCGCGAATGGCTCGGCCGCACCCAGATCGTGCTCGAGGAGCTGCCGGACGCGCCGGTCAAGGGCCAGCGCTCCAATCTGCCGCTGCTCGATCGGCAGCAGGCGTTCGGCTACACTCAGGAAGACATCTCGATCCTGATGACGCCGATGGCGTCGACCGGCGAGGAAGCCTCGGGCTCGATGGGCAACGACACGCCGCTGTCGGCGCTGTCGGACAAGCCGAAGCCGCTGTTCACCTACTTCAAGCAGAACTTCGCCCAGGTCACCAACCCGCCGATCGATCCGATCCGCGAGGAGCTGGTGATGAGCCTGGTGTCGATCATCGGGCCGCGGCCGAACCTGTTCGACACCCACGGCATCGCCGGCACCAAGCGGCTCGAAGTCCGCCAGCCGATCTTGACCGACGGCGACCTCGAGAAGATCCGTTCGATCTCCGAGATCGGCGATCCGCATTTCAAGTCGCGCACCCTCGACACCACCTTCCACACCGCGCTCGGCGCCGCCGGCCTCGAGCAGGTGCTCGAGGACCTGTCGGCGCGGGCCGAAGCCGCGGTGCGTGACGGCGTCAACATCATCATCCTGAGCGATCGCGCCGCCGGCGCCGACCGGATTCCGATCCCGTCGCTGCTGGCCTGCGCCGCCGTGCATCATCATCTGATCCGCGTCGGGCTGCGCACCTCGGTCGGCCTCGTCGTCGAATCGGGCGAGCCGCGCGGAGTGCATCACTTCGCCTGTCTGGCCGGCTACGGCGCCGAAGCGATCAATCCGTATCTCGCCTTCGAGACCATCATCGCGCTCAAGGACAAGCTGCCGGCCAAGCTCGACGACTACGAGATCGTCAAGCGCTACATCAAGTCGATCGGCAAGGGCCTGCTGAAGGTGATGTCCAAGATGGGCATCTCGACCTATCAGTCGTATTGCGGCGCGCAGATCTTCGACGCGGTCGGGCTGCGCAACGACTTCATCGCCAAGTACTTCGCCGGCACGCATTCGCAGATCGAGGGCGTCGGGCTTTCGCAGATCGCCGAAGAAACCGTGCGCCGCCATCACGACGCGTTCGGCGACGCGCTGGTCTACAAGACCGCGCTCGATGTCGGCGGCGAATACGCCTACCGCTCGCGCGGCGAGGCCCACGCCTGGACGGCGGATTCGGTGGCGACGCTGCAGCACGCCGTGCGCGGTAATTCGGTCGAGCGCTACCGCGCCTTCGCCCGTATCCTGAACGAGCAGCAGGAGCGTCTGTTGACGCTGCGCGGCCTGTTCAGGATCAAGGGCGCCGAGGCCGAGGGCCGCAAGCCGGTGCCGATCGAGGAGGTCGAATCGGCCGCCGAGATCGTCAAGCGCTTCGCCACCGGCGCGATGAGCTTCGGCTCGATCTCGCGCGAGGCGCACAGCACGCTGGCGATCGCGATGAACCGGATCGGCGGCAAGTCGAACACCGGCGAGGGCGGCGAGGAAGCCGACCGCTTCAAGCCGATGGCCAACGGCGATTCGATGCGCTCGGCGATCAAGCAGATCGCCTCGGGCCGGTTCGGCGTCACCACGGAATATCTCGCCAATTCCGACATGATGCAGATCAAGATGGCGCAGGGCGCCAAGCCCGGCGAGGGCGGCCAGTTGCCCGGCCATAAGGTCGACGCGACCATCGCGGCCGTGCGCCACTCGACGCCCGGCGTCGGCCTGATCTCGCCGCCGCCGCACCACGACATCTATTCGATCGAGGATCTGGCGCAGCTCATCTACGATCTGAAGAACGTCAATCCGCAGAGCGCGGTCTCGGTCAAGCTGGTGTCGGAAATCGGCGTCGGCACGGTCGCGGCGGGCGTTGCGAAAGCGCGCGCCGACCACGTCACCATCGCGGGTTTCGAGGGCGGCACCGGCGCCTCGCCACTGACCTCGATCAAGCACGCCGGCTCGCCATGGGAAATCGGCCTCGCCGAGACGCACCAGACGCTGGTGCGCGAGCGGCTGCGCTCGCGCATCGTCGTCCAGGTCGACGGCGGCTTCCGCACCGGCCGCGACGTCGTGATCGGCGCGCTGCTGGGCGCCGACGAGTTCGGCTTCGCCACCGCGCCGCTGATCGCGGCCGGCTGCATCATGATGCGCAAGTGCCATCTCAACACCTGCCCGGTCGGCGTCGCGACGCAAGACCCGGTGCTGCGCAAGCGCTTCACCGGCCAGCCCGAGCACGTCATCAACTACTTCTTCTTCGTCGCCGAGGAAGTCCGCGAGCTGATGGCGTCGCTCGGCTATCGCAGCTTCAACGAGATGGTCGGCCAGTCGCAGATGCTCGACCAGCAGGCGCTGGTGGCGCACTGGAAGGCCAAGGGTCTCGATTTCTCCAAGCTGTTCCACAAGCAGAAGGCCGAGAAGGGCCAGACCATCTATCACTCCGAGCTCCAGGATCATCACCTCGACAAGGTGCTCGACCGCACTTTGATCGCCAACGCCCAGGCGGCGATCGACCGCGGCGCGCCGGTGAAGTTCGAGGTCGAGATCAACAACACCAACCGCTCGGCCGGCGCGATGCTGTCCGGCGTCGTCGCCAAGCATTACGGCCATGCGGGTCTTCCGCACGACACCATCCAGGTGCACCTCAAGGGCACCGCCGGGCAGGCGTTCGGCGCCTGGCTGGCGCGCGGCGTCACCTTCGATCTCGAAGGCGAAGGCAACGACTATGTCGGCAAGGGCCTGTCGGGCGGCAAGATCATCGTCCGGCCGCCGGCGAATTCCGGCATCGTGCCGGAAGAGTCGATCATCGTCGGCAACACCGTGATGTACGGCGCGATCGAGGGCGAGTGCTACTTCCGCGGCATCGCCGGCGAGCGCTTCGCGGTGCGCAACTCCGGCGCCGTCGCGGTGGTCGAGGGCGCCGGCGATCATTGCTGCGAATACATGACCGGCGGCATCGTCGTCGTGCTCGGCAAGACCGGGCGCAACTTCGCGGCCGGCATGTCGGGCGGCGTCGCCTATGTGCTGGACGAGGACGGCGCGTTCGACAAGCTGTGCAACATGGCGATGGTCGAGCTCGAACCGGTGCTGTCGGAAGAAATGATCAACGCCAACGCGTATCATCAGTCCGGCGATCTGGAAGCGCACGGCCGGGTCGACGTGTTCGCCGATCTCTTGGGTTCGGATATCGAGCGGCTGCACGTGCTGATCTCGCGCCACGCCAGATACACCGGCTCCAAGCGCGCCGCCGAGATCCTGGCCAACTGGAAAGACTGGCTGCCGAGATTCCGCAAGGTGATGCCGGTCGAGTACCGCCGCGCCTTGCGCGAACTGAAAGCGCGCCAGGCCGAGGAGCCCAAGATCGCGATCGGGGCTTAACAACGAGACAGGCCCGTCACCCTGAGGCGCCGGTGCGCAGCACCGGCCTCGAAGGGCGACAGCCGCGGGGACAGCAGCAGAACAGTCATCCTTCGAGGCTCGCCCAAGCGGGCGAGCGCCTCAGGATGACGGCTCAGGATGAATTCGAAGGTTCGGGGGCGTTGGTAGTCTGATGGGCAAGATCACGGGATTTCTGGAAATCGAGCGGCACGATCGGGTCTATGCGCCGGTCGCCGAGCGGGTGAAGGGCTACAACGAGTTCGTCGTCCCGCTCAGCGACAAGGACCTCGGCGACCAGGCCGCGCGCTGCATGAATTGCGGCATTCCGTATTGCCACGGCACCGGCTCGGCGCAGCCGGGCGCGCCGGGCTGCCCGGTCAACAACCAGATCCCCGACTGGAACGATCTGGTGTACCAGGGCAACTGGCAGGAGGCCTCGCGCAACCTGCACTCGACCAACAACTTCCCGGAATTCACCGGCCGGATCTGCCCGGCGCCGTGCGAAGCCTCGTGCACGCTGAACATCGACGACAACCCGGTCACCATCAAGACCATCGAATGCGCCATCGTCGACCGCGCCTGGGAGAACGGCTGGCTCGTGCCCGAGCTCGCCTCGGTCAAGACCGGCCAGAGCGTCGCGGTGATCGGCGCCGGCCCGGCCGGTCTCGCCTGCGCCCAGCAGCTCGCCCGCGCCGGCCACGACGTCCACGTCTACGAGAAGCTCGCCAAGGCCGGCGGCCTGCTGCGCTACGGCATTCCCGACTTCAAGATGGAGAAGCATCTGATCGACCGCCGCGTCGCGCAGATGGAGGCCGAAGGCGTCACCTTCCATTACAATTCCCCGGTCGGCGGCAGTGCGGCCGGCGCGGTCGATCCGGCCGAGCTGCTGAAGCAGTACGACGCCGTGGCGCTGACCGGCGGCGCCGAATATCCGCGCGACCTGCCGATCCCGGGCCGCGATCTTTCGGGCATCCATTTCGCGATGGACTTCCTGACGCAGCAGAACCGCCGCGTCTCCGGCGAAGCGGTGAACGGCGAAGACATTCTGGCGACCGGCAAGCACGTCGTGGTGATCGGCGGCGGCGACACCGGCTCGGACTGCATCGGCACCTCGATCCGTCAGGGCGCCACCTCGGTGACGCAGATCGAGATCATGGCGGCGCCACCTGAGAAGGAAGACAAGGGGCTGACCTGGCCGAACTGGCCGATGAAGATGCGCACCTCGTCGAGCCAGGCCGAAGGCGCGGTCCGCGAATTCGCGGTGCTGACGCAGAGCTTCACCGGCGACAACGGCGCGGTGAAGCAGCTCGACTGCGTCCGCGTCGACGCCAAGTTCCAGCCGATCCCCGGCACCGAATTCACCCTGCAGGCCGACCTGGTGCTGCTGGCGATGGGCTTCGTGTCGCCGGTCAAGGAGGGCCTGCTCGAAAAGCTCGGCGTCGCGCTCGACCCGCGCGGCAACGTCGCCGCCGACCTCTCCCACTTCACCACCTCGGTCGACAAGGTGTTCGCCGCCGGCGACATGCGCCGCGGCCAGTCGCTGGTGGTGTGGGCAATTAGGGAAGGTCGCCTCTGCGCGCGGGCGATTGATCAGTTCTTGATGGGTAGCACGACGCTGCCGAAGTAAGCGGGCGGCGCGTTCGCCCGCGAGCGACTGTACTACGCTCGCCACGTCCTCTGCCGTCATGCGCGGGCTTGACCCGCGCATCCATCGTGCGCGCCAGCGCGCTAACTAATCCAGCTTGATACGAAGAGGATGGATTGCCGGGTCGAGCCCGGCAATGACAGTCCTTATAACTATCAACTTGTCATTCCGGGGCACGCGCATCGCGCGTGAACCCGGAATCTCGAGCTGTTCCGGATTCCGGGTTCACGCCTCGCTGACGCGATGCGTGCCCCGGAATGACTCGCGCAGAGGTGAGTGCAGCGGCGCTAACCGACAGCCCTCACGCATTCCTCGCCATCAGCCCGCCATCCACCGGAATCACCACGCCGGTGAGAAACGACGCGGCGGGCAGGCACAGGCTCAGGGTCATGTGGGCGACTTCTTCCGGGTCGCCGTAGCGGTGCAGCGCGGTGCGGCGCCTCGCGTATTTCTGCTTGTGGTCGTCGCTGATGCGGTCGGTCATTGCGGTGGTGATCGGGCCCGGGCAGATGCAGTTGACGGTGATGCCCTCGGGGCCGAGCTCGACCGCGAGCGAACGGGTCAGACCCGTGACGCCGGCTTTGGCGGCCGAGTACGCGCTGTGGCCGGCCGTGGCGCCGAGCGCTTCGGTGGAGGCGATGTTGACGATCCGCGGCGAAGACGACTTGCGCAAGTAGGGCAGCGCGGCGCGGATCACGCGCGGATGCGCGCTCAGCATCACGTTCAGGGCGCGGTCCCAGCCGGCGTCGTAGCCATCGTCGTCGATCGCCAGCCGCACCGAGATTCCGGCATTGTTGATGACGATGTCGAGCCCGCCGAGCGCCTGCGCGATCGCTTCGACGCCTGTCCTGATCGCGCCCGCATCACCGACATCGAGCGCGTATGCGGTCGCGTCGCCGCCGCGCGCTTTGATCGCATCGGCCACCGGCTGCGCGGCCTCGAGCGTCACGTCGGTGACGGCGACGCGCGCGCCTTCGTCGGCGAACACGTGCGCGGTGGCGCGGCCCATGCCGCTCGCAGCCCCGGTGACCAGCACGCGCAGGCCTTTGACGGAACGGCTCAGGGGTTTGTAGCTCATCGGTTTCCTCCGGTTGTTTCTTGTTGCGGAATTGCGCGGACCACGTCGCGGTCCGGCTCCGATTGACAAGGCTCGCATCGATTGGGACACAGGTCAAACGCGCGCCGTCAGAGCCGCGACACGACAACAAGGGAGAAACCGCGATGAACGATCTCGATTTTGGCGGCCAGCAGATGCTGATCGTCGGCGGCTCGAGCGGCATCGGCAACGGCATCGCGCAGGCGTTTCGCGCCCGCGGCGCGAAAGTCTGCGTCACCGGCACCCAGGCGCAAACGACCGACTACGCGCCCGAGGACGGCAGCGATTTCGACGGGCTGACTTACGCGCAGCTCGACGTCAGCAAGCCGCAGGCGATCGAGGCGTTCGCGCCGGCACTGGAGCGACTCGATGTGCTGGTGTTGGCGCAGGGCGCGGTGATCTATCGCCGCGGCGAGTTCGAGATGGACGGCTTCCGCCACGTGATGGAAGTCAATCTGATCAGCCTGATGGCCTGCGCCGGCAAATTCCACCCGCTGCTCAAAGCATCGTCCGGCAAGCTGATCATCGTGTCGTCGACCGCGGCGTTCCACGCCACCAAGGGCAACCCGGCCTACAATGCGTCGAAGACCGGCGCGATGGGGCTGACGCGGACGCTGGCGCAGGCCTGGGCCGAGGACGGCATCCGCGTCAACGGCATCGCGCCCGGCCTGGTCGATACCAAGATGACCAAGGTGACGACCGCAAACCCGACGCGGCTCGCCGGCGCGATCGAAGGCATCCCGATGAAACGGCTCGGCACGCCGCAGGAGATGGCCGGCGCCGCATTGTTTCTCGCCTCGCCGCTGTCGTCCTACGTGCTCGGCCAGACGCTGGTGGTCGACGGCGGGCTGATTTTGTAGTGGGCGACGGCTTCAGCCTCATCCTGAGGAGCGCGCTTGCGCGCGTCTCTAAGGATGCACCGCGCGGCCCATGGTTCGAGACGGCGCTTCGCGCCTCCTCACCATGAGGTTGTGCATCTTGTGACGCCGATCGATCAGCGGAAGATCGAGAAGAAGCCCGAGGCGGTCGGCGGCGGGGCGCGGCGCATCTGCGGTTGCGGCGGCGCCGGCGCGAAGCCGAAGAAGCCGGAGGCGGCGGGCGGCGGCGGTGGCGGCGCGGCGCGGGCGACGCGCTTCTGCGGTTGCGGCTGGGCGGCGGTCGGCGCAGCGCCGCCCGGCGCACTACTCGCCACCGGCACCGCGCTCTTCGGCGGCTCCTTCGGCGGCGGCGGCTCCTGCGCGCGTTCGACCACGATCTCGCGGCGCGGCCAGGCGTAGTCGTCGGCGCGGCCGGCGGGTGCGGCGAGCGGCTCGCCCTTCACCAGCGTGCGCGCGACCAGCGCATCGATCGGCGCCGGCGCGACACCCGGGCCGCCGAGCAGCCGTTCGGTCGAGATCGACGACGCCACCAGCGGCATGATCGGGCCGGCGATCGGCCGCGGCGCCGGGCCGTCCGGCTTGGCGCTCGCGTCCGGCGTGCCGGGATCGGTCGGCAGGGCGATCGGCCCGGAGCGCGCGGCGAGCAGGCGGGCGATCTCGCGCTCGACATAATGCGCCAGCTTGCGGGCGCCGGACTTGGTGAAATACACGCCGTCATAGGAGCGCAGCCGGCGGGTCTGGCCCTCGAAGTCGGGGCCCTGCAGCACATAGCGCCCGGCCTCGTCGACGAAGCCGTCCCAGACGTCGACATAGGTGATTCCCGCTTTGCCGGCGGCGTCGCGATACAGCGCGTTGAGGAATTGCGCGTCCGAGGTCGATTTGGTGCCGCGCACCGCGGGCAGGCCGACCCACAGCACCGGCACGCCCTTGCTCTTGAGGACGGCGATCATCTCCTCGAGCTTCTTGGTGTAGAGTTCGATCCAGCGATCGTCGCGGAACTGGGCGACGCCGGCGCGTTTGCCCTTTTCCGGCGTCATGATCCGCAGCGGATCGTCGTCATCGTCCGCATCGTCGGCATCCGCCGCCTTGTCCTCCGGCTTCGCATTCGGCTTGGCGGCGCCGTCTGCATCTTCCGGCTTGCCCTTGCCGTCCTTCTTCTTGTCCTTCTCGGCCACGGGTTCGGCGATCGGCACGCGGTCGCTGAGGCCGAGCATCACCACGATCGCGTCCGGATTCTCGGCGGCGAGGATCTCCTGGGCGGCCGCGACCCAGTCGGACGGTTCGCCCTTGGGCTGGTAGCGCAGCAGGCCCGAGACGGTCTTGTGCTTGCGGATCACCCCCATGTCGGGCTGCTCCGCATAGGCCTGTTCCAGGCCGTAAGCGAGCCAGTCGGCCATCGCGTCGCCCAGCACCACGACGTTGCGCTCGGGCGTCGCCGCGGCGTCGCGCTTGTCCGGCGCGGGCGCGCGGGAATAATCCTTGCGCACCGGCGCGCGCTTCGGCGCCTGATGCTGAAACGGCGCGAACACGTCGCTGCCGAAGAAGCCGCCGCCGCCGTTGTAACCGCCGCCGCCGTTCCCGATGCCGCGCTGCGGACGTGGCGGCTGCTGCGGCGGGCCGCCGAAGCCGAAGAACTGCGCCGAAGCGGGCCCCACGATGCCGATCAACAGCAGAGCGGCGACCGCCAGCAGCGACCCGCGCCTCGTCAGGGCACCCAGCAGGGATTTCGGCTTGTCGGACATACGCGTCGTTCGCTCGCAACGGGGAGTGAAGCTGCCCCTATACTAGCGGATTCGGGCCGCAACCGGGCAGGTTTCGCTCGTATAGGCCGGCCTTCGGCCGCCGCCGTCAAGGGCCGCGGCCGGAGGTCTGAAGGCCCGCGTCGGCGCGTCGGCGCTAAGCCGTCGCATCACGCGTAAGTATCGGATTTGGCGACCGAAAGCCGGGCGTCGAGGGCTTTGGCGAGGCCGTCGCTGACGCCGGTCAGCGGCAGCCGCAGCTCGGGGCTGTCGATCAGCCCCAGCCGCCACAGCGCGTATTTCAGCGCCGCCGGCGAGGGCTCGGCGAACAACAGCCGCGGCACCTCGGCGAGCCGCTGCCACGCGATCGAGGCGCCGAGCCGGTC
Source organism: Rhodopseudomonas palustris (assembly GCF_034479375.1). NCBI lineage: Bacteria > Pseudomonadati > Pseudomonadota > Alphaproteobacteria > Hyphomicrobiales > Nitrobacteraceae > Rhodopseudomonas > Rhodopseudomonas palustris. The sequence continues at coordinate 4,747,208 of NZ_CP140155.1, forward strand.
GTCGGCCAGGATGCGCTGCCGCACCGCGGCGAAGGCCTCGGTCTCGATATGCGCCGAGGCCAGCACCGCGCCGTCGCAGCCGCGCACCAGCGCGCCGAAATACAGCGCGTCCTCGCCGCTCAGCACCGCGAAGCCGCGCGGCCTGTCGTGCAGCAGTTCCACCGTCTGCCGCGTATCGGCGCAGCAATCCTTGACGCCGACGATGTTGTCGCGTGCGGCGAGACGCAGCATCGCCGCGTTGCCGAGATTGACGCCGGTCCGATAGGGAATGTTGTAGATCATGATCGGTCGCGTCGCGGCGTCCGACAGCGCCTCGAAATGCAGCACCAGGCCGTGCTGCGACGGCCGCGAGTAGGACGGGCAGGCGATCAGATAGCCGTCGACCGGCCAGTTCGCGACCCGCGCCAGCGTCCGCACCAGTCTGCGCGTATCGCTGCCGCACAGGCCGAGCCACACCGGCAGCGCGCGGCCGGCCTCGGCCAGCGCCTCGGCGGTCAGCATCACCAGTTGCTCGACTTCGTCCTCGTCGAGCGTCAGCCCTTCGCCGGTGGTGGCGGCGAGGATCAGCCCGTCGATCGGCTGGCGCGCGTAGTGGGCAATCAGCCGGCGCAAAGAGGCTGCGTCGAGCGCGCCGTCGCGAAACGGCGTGATCAGCGGCAGCCACAGCCCGCTGGGCGGCTCGGATTGGGTCTCCATCGTGGTGTCTCCTTCGAAAGGAGCCGGCCGACGGAGCGCAACAAAAAACCCCGTCGAAACCGGCGGGGTTTGGGTGATTGCGAACTGCGTGTCGATCTAGCGCGCGCGAGCATCCCCGGCCCCGATGGAGGCACGGTATTTATCATTGCGATGGGCGGCAAGGTTGATCATGCCGTCAGTAGGGCCCGCGATGGTGGTTTTGTCAACTGTGGAAGCGAACAACCACCCGATGGGCGATGGCGTCGCGGCAGGTGCGGTTAGCGCGCCAGCCCGGCGAGAATGTTCGCGCGCGCCAGCGTCGACCGCAGCGCCTCGTCGGAGACGTGGGTGTAGATCTCGGTGGTGGCGATGCTCGAATGGCCGAGCAGCCGCTGCACGATCCGGATATCCACGCCGCTCTCGATCAGCAGCGTCGCGGCGGTGTGGCGAAGCATGTGCGGCGTGACGCGGCGGCGGACGCCGGCTTGGCCGGCGAAATTGCGCAGCTTGGCTCGAAACGAATGCGGCCGCAGCTTGTCGCCGTTGCGGTTGAGGAACAGCGGCCCATCGCCGCCGAGCCTACGCTGGCGCAGCACCGCGAGCTTGCGAAGCTCGGTGCGCAGGCCGTTGTCGGTGACGTACACCATCCGGTCGCGCGAGCCCTTGCCGTGAATCCGGATCGCCGCGCCGTCGCTGGAGACGTCCGTGCTGGCGATCTTGCAGAGTTCGCCGATCCGGATGCCGGTCGCGATCATCAGTCGGATTTCGGTGCACAGCGATGGCGACTCGGGTGCTGCATGCCGGGCCGCACCCGGCGCTCGCGCCGATTTCAGCAGCCGCGTGGTCTCGTCGCGCGACAGCGTCCGCGGCAACCGCTTGCGCTTCGGCAATTTCAGCCGCCAGCCATCGAAAGGATTGGGCATCGTGCCGCGATCTTCCAGGTAGCGGAAAAACGACCGCAAGCAGGCGAGCCGCCGCCGCACCGTCGCAGCCGACAGCTTCCGCTCGGTCATGTGCTCGAGATAGGCGCGAAGATGGTCGGTTTGGATTGAAGCGTCGGCGCCGAACGCCTTGTCCTTCCGCCGTCGTGTCCTGATCCAGGCGGCAAAGTCCGCGAGATCGTAGCCATAAGCCTGCAACGTATGGTCCGACAACTGCCGCTCGACCGAGCAATGATCGAGAAATGCGGCGATCGATTTCGTGAGGGTCATTCCGTACTCCGCCCAACCGGGGCGGAGAGGTTTTGGGGGAGATCTGGAAGGATTGCCACGCTCCATGCTTAGGATCTTCAACTACGGTTATCGATTGCAATCTCTCCGCGTTCCAACCCTAAGGAGGCCTGCGCGAGAGCACATAACTCGGAATTATGAATTCAATCGCATCCACTTTTGAACTGGAGATCTTCGATCGGCGAAGAGCTCGGTCGAACCGGCTGGCCGAATTTCTCACTTTGTATGTCCACCATTTCGGCCCCGAGCACCGAACGGCCACCAATGAACTCGTCGAATTCTTGAGTTCACCTGTCTCAGGGCAATCTATCGTTTATTTCGGTCTAACCTATAATGGAACGCCGTGCGGCTTCGCGACCTTCATGCACTACGTTGATGGACCTATCGGCATAGTGGATCATCTAGTGATAGCCCCGAACCTACGCGGATTTGGTGCCTTCTTTGGATTTTGCGAGCTGATCGCTAAATATCTAGAAGCACGCCGCATCCGCGTCGATCACGTAATCGCGGAAATTATGCTTCGCGAAGAAAGCGTTGCTGCAAGCATAAAGCCTGCAATCTTGGTTCGACTAATGCGAATGGTCGGATTCAAGGTTGCAAAGGCAGCATATTGGGCCCCCGACCCTACAATCCTAACCGACCGTGACAGTTGCAGGGCCGCGTTGCTATTTTGGTCTCAACCTGACCGCGACCAACTCTCGCCTAGAGAATTCGTCCGCCTGGTCCGCTTGATTTACGAAACGCACTATGGGCTATGGTACGACAGGACCATGCCCCCTGAGAGGGGTGAAGTATATCGCCGCGCAGCAACTGATCTTCTGACAAAAATATCTGATCGTGCATTGCGCGAGAAGAAGATCGTGTTGAATGGGATGAAAAATTTAGAGCTGCCGTTTTCGCTTGATCCAGTGCCGAGAGCGGACACCCCTACACTTTTCTATATCGGCATGATAGCTGTGCCTGCAGCAGTCGCTACTACCGTTGCGCTGGCGCAAGAGCTTCTCGTTGCTGGGATGGCAATGGGAATCTCAATTTTGCTGATTTCACTATTTGCGATGAACTCAAGATTGCGCAGAATGCTCATGGAGGCATTTCGACTAAAGTAATAACATCGTCAGAGAACATCCAGGCAGCCCCGACGAAGCGGTCAGCACTAGCGAAGAAAGCTGCGGGTCCCTGCTTGAGTCCAAACCTCAACGCAAGAGCTGATAGAATATGAAAGTGATCGTCTTTAACGATTCGAAAGCCGTTTGCTCCAAGTAAGGCATTGATATAATTTGGATTGTAAACCCAAAGGGTATCATCTTCGCCATTGTTGATCGTGTCGATCCGGACGACTGGCTTCCCCCACCTGGAGCTAAACAGATGCTCAAAGCTTGTGGATGTCTCGTAGTGGATCAGAAGATGCCCTCCCGGGCGAACGACCCTTGAGAGCTCTTGAATTGCCTCGGCTGCGGACACGTAGTTAAGTACAGAGGCTACGCAGACAACCAAATCAAACGTTCTATCGCCAAAGGGCAGTCTTTCAAGGTCTCCAGCGACTGGACTAGATCGGCCCTTTATTTGTCCGTGAAATTTATCGAAACTAACCGTGCGCTCCGGAAGCCAACTATATGGCTCTGAGCCGCAACCAGCGTCCAAGATCCGCGGAGCGGCATCGATAATTGGCTTTGCGAGCATGGTCGCAAATTTACTTATCCTGGATCGCTTATAGACATTCCAGCGATCGTCCGGGCTCCAGATTGGCTGACCTTCCTGGTAAAGACGCTCAGCTGATTGGCGGACTAAAATCTTGTCTAAGTCGTTCATAATTCCGAGTTATGCATAAATGAGAACTCAAGAACGTTACCAAAGAAGCCGGTGGGTTGCACCTACATAAATCTACGATTTCCGTACTACCTTCCTCTCAACCTCTCCAGCATCTCCCCCGTCGCGAATCCATCCGCCGGCGCTCCGATCGACGCCTGGAAATTCCGCAGTCCTTCTCTCGTCAGGCTGCCGAACTGGCCGTCGGGGGTGCCGCGGTAGAAGCCGCGTTGGGCGAGGAGTTGCTGCAGTTCGAGGCGTTCGCTGCGGGACAGCACGCGTTCGTGGCGGGGCCAGGGCTGGACGAAGGGCGGGCCGCCGCGCAGGCGGTCGGCGAAATGGCCGATCGCCAGCGCATAGGCTTCGGCGGGGTTGTATTTCATGATGACGCGGAAATTGGTCAGCATCAGGAAGCCGGGGCCTTCGGCGCCGGCGGGCGCCAAGAGATACGCCTTGTCGGTGGCGCGTGGAAACGGCTGACCGTTCGGCCGCTTGACGCCCATCTGCTCCCATTGCGCCAGCGTCTGCATCTGCTTGCGGTCGGCCATCATGTAGTTGAAGCCCTTCGGCATCACCACTTCGTAGCCCCAGGTCGCGCCGGGCTGCCAGCCGTCCTTCTTGAGGTTGTTGGCGGTCGAGGCGATCAGGTCGGCGGGATTGTCGACGACGTCGCGGCGGCCGTCGCCGTCGGCGTCGACGGCGAAGCGCTTGAACGCGGTCGGCATGAACTGCGTCGGCCCGAACGCGCCGGCCCAGGAGCCGCGGAGCTGCTCGGGACGCAGATCGCCGCGATGCAGGATCTCCAGCGCGGTGAGGAATTCGTCCTTGAAGTAGGCCTGCCGTCGCCCGACGCAGGCCAGCGTCGCGGTGGAGTTGACGACGTAGCGGTCGCCCATCTGGGTCGAGTAGTTGGATTCGATGCCCCAGATCGAGGCAATGATGTAGCGGTCGACGCCGGTGGCGCGCTCCACCGCGTCGAATTGCGGCTTGTATTGCGCGAGGATCTCGCGGCCCCTCGCGAGGCGGTTGTCGTTCACCAGGATGTCGAGATAGTCCCAGATCGACTTGGTGAATTCCGGCTGCGAATCCATCAGATCCATCAGCCGCAGATCGGGCGCAAGCCCCGCGGTGTAGCGCTCGAAACTGTCGCGCGAGATGCGGCGGCGCTGCGCGTCCGGCCACATCGACGCGACGCAATTGTCGAAATTGGCGGCCGCCTCGCGGATCGCCTGCGCGGTCATCAGCGGATGTCCGGATCCGCCGTCCTCGCCGCTCCAAGGCTGCACGGCGGGCCGCGCGCTGCCGTTGCCGGGCGGCGGCGCGCTCGGCGTCTGCGCGGTGACGTTGGCCGGGCGCGGCGCGGCGGGCGCGGCGGGCGTCTTGTCCGGCAAGGCGCCGGTGAAGAGATTGAAAACGTCGAACGGGCTCTGCGCCTGGGCGGCGGTTGTCTGCAGCGCGGCACCCAAGAGTGTCATCGCCGCGACGCGTGTCAGCCTGTTGCCGGTTTTCGTCATGCGTGGTCGGATCCCGTCGGCTCGAAAATGCCCCTTGTCAGGAGGCCTCGTTACGGTTTCGATCATCTTAACAAGGCGTTCTTTTGTCGTCGGCGGGCGCTGTGGCGTACCGAGTTTTTGCGCGTGCGGACCGGCTTGACCGGCGCTCCGATCCCGGGTGGAGATCGGCAGCAATCATCCTTGCAGAGGCAGAACACGATGCTCGGCATTCACGACTTCTGGCTGTTCGTCGCCTCCGGGCTGCTACTCAATGTCACGCCGGGGCCGGACACCGCGTTCATCCTCGGTCGCGGACTTCAGTTCGGCTGGAAGGGTGGTGCCGCGGCGGCGCTCGGCGTCAGCGCCGGCTGCCTGGTGCATGTCACGGCGGCGGCGGTCGGGCTGTCGGCGCTGCTGATGGCCTCGACGCTGGCCTTCACCGCCGTGAAACTGATCGGCGCCGCCTATCTGATCTGGCTCGGCATCGGCATGCTGCTGTCGCGCGCGACCGGCTTTGCGGCGGCGTCCGACGGCGCGCCGGCGCTGCGGCCCTCGCAGGTGTTTCGCCAGGGGATGCTCACCAACGCGCTCAATCCCAAGGTGGCGCTGTTCTTCCTCGCCTTCCTGCCGCAATTCGTCGATGCCGAGGCGCCGCACAAGGCGGTCGCGTTCCTCGTGCTGGGCCTGATCTTCGTCGCCAATGGCACGCTGTATTGTCTGGCGCTGGCGGCGTTCGCGGCGCGCGCCTCGGATCGGCTGCGCCGTTCGGGCAGGGTGCTGCAATGGATCAATCGCGGCCTCGGCGCGCTGTTCGTCGCGCTCGGCCTGCGCGTCGCGCTGATGCAGACGCGCTGATCAGCCGAACATCCGCATCAGTGTCTCGGCGGACAGATAGCAGCCGAGCGCGATGATCGAGATCAGGAACCAGCGCCTGAACGTATCGGGGTGCATCTTGTTGCGCACCGCCTGGCCGGCGAACATCCCGGCGAAGGCCGCGACCAGCGCGATCCCGCCGGGCAGCGCGGTGGCGACCGACAGCAGCCCGGCATCGGTGAGGTTGAACGCCAGCGCCAGCGTCGCCGTGGTGAAGAACACCCCGAGCGCCTGCACCAGCTCGTCCTTCTCCATCCCGATCGCCTGCATGTAGGGCATCGACGGGATCACCTGCACGCCGGTGGCGGCCGAGACCACGCCGGTGACGAGGCCGACCGGGCCGCCGACCCATTTTTCGTGCGCGCGCGCGACATGGAAGCGCGTCTTGCTCAGCCCGAGAATGCCGTAGATCACCAGCAGCACGCCCAGCACCAGCGTGCCGTAGCGCGCATAGGGTCCGGTCATCAGCCCGGAGCCGAGCCGGATGCCGATCACGGTGCCGAGCATCAGCGGCCACAGCCGGCGGATGATGTCGCGCAGATACGGGCCCGCGAGGGTCTGCCAGATATTGGTGACGATCGCCGGCACGATCACGATCGCCATCGCCTGCGCCGGCGGCATGATCACCGCGAGCAGGCCGATCGACACCGTCGGCAGGCCGAGGCCGATGACGCCCTTGACGAAGCCGGCGAAGGCGAAAACGGCGGCGATGAGGATCAGGATCGGATCGGGCATCGCGGTACATTGACGCAACGCGTAGTCGGGCACAATGTGGAGACTCCAGAATCAGCCTTCGTCACGGCCGAAGGCAGCGGGGGACGCCATGCGGTTCGACCTGGTCGACCTTCAGCTGTTCGTCGCGGTCGTGGAGGCGCGCAGCATCACAGGTGGCGCGGCGCGGGCGCATCTGGCGCTGGCCTCGGCGAGCGCTCGGATCCGCGGGCTGGAGCAGGCGCTGGGTGTGACGCTGCTGCGCCGCGGCCGCCGCGGCGTCACGCCGACGGCGGCGGGTGAGAGCCTGTTCGGCCATGCCCGGGTGGTGCTGCAGGACGTCGAGGTAATGCGCGGCGATCTGGCCGCCCATGCGCGGGGCCTGAAGGCCAGCGTTCATCTGCTCGCCAACACCGCCAGTCTTTCGGAGCATCTGCCGAAGACGCTGGCCGAGTTTCTGGCCGCGCATCCCGATTTCAACGTCGAGGTCGAGGAGCGCGAGAGCGCCGAGATCGCCGAGGCGATCGCGGCCGGCGCCGCGGAGGTCGGCATCGCGGTCGACACCGCGGTGCCGGACACGCTGGAGCGCTTTGCGTTCTGCGATGATCGCCTGGTGCTGTTGCTGCCGCCGGGCGATTCGCTGGCGCAGCGCCGCGGCATCCGTTTGGCCGAGGTGCTGCAGCGGGATTTCGTCGGGCTTGCCGGGCCGAACGCGCTGCACGCGCACGTCGCCGCGCAGGCGGCGCGGCTCGGCGCGCGGCTGCGGTTTCGCGCCCGACTGCGGGATTTCGCCGGCCTGTGCCAGCTGGTCGAGGCCGGGGTCGGCGTGGCGGTGATGCCGGAAACCGCGGTCAGAGCCAACGCCCGGACCATGCGGATTCGGGCGGTGCGGCTGCTGGACGAATGGGCCAGCCGCAAGCTGGTGATCTGCGCGCGCAGCCTGAAGGCGCTGCCACGGCCGGCCCAGCAGCTGGTCGCGCATCTGCGCCGGTCGGCGCCGCCCTGACCGCCGGCGCTCAGCCGTTGAGGATCTTCATGGCGGCCTCGTGGACGCGCTTGTCGCCGGCGGCGACGATGCGGCCGCCGTTCTGCGCCGGCTGGCCTTCCCAGGTGGTGATGATGCCGCCGGCGCCGGTGATGATCGGGATCAGCGCCGCGACGTCGTAGGGCTTCAGCTCGGTCTCGATCACCAGATCGAGCTGCCCCGCCGCCAGCATGCAATAGGAGTAACAGTCGCCGCCGAACCGGGTCAGCCGGGTCTCGGCCTGCACCCGTTCGAAAGTCGCGCGGTCGGTGTCGTTCATCAGCAGCGGCGAGGTGGTGAATAGCGTCGCGTCCTTCAGCGTCGCGCAACGCCGCACCGTCAGCCTGCGTTCGCCGGACGGGCCCTTGTACGATGCCGAACCGTTGTCGCCCCAGAATCGCTCGCCGATGAAGGGCTGATGCATCATGCCGTACACCGGCGTTCCCTTGTGCAGCAGCGCGATCAGCGTGCCCCACACCGGAAAGCCGGCGATGAAGGATTTGGTGCCGTCGATCGGATCCAGTACCCAGACGTAATCGGCGTCCTCGCGCTCGTTGCCGAATTCCTCGCCGACGATGCCGTGTTGCGGGAAGCTGCCCTTGATCAGCCGGCGCATCACCGCCTCGCCGGCGCGGTCGGCCTCGGTCACCGGATCGAAATCGCGGCCGGGCTGCTTGTTGTCGATCGTCAGCGACGTGCGGAAGAACGGCAGGATGGTGTCGCCGGACGAGGTCGCGAGGCGTCCGATAAAGGCGGCGAAATCGATGACCGTCACGGGCGATCCTTGTCAGTCTGAGGTTACACTGCACGAGGTCCTAGGCTTGCCTGAAACCCCGCCCGTCCGCCTCACTTATTATGCCGCATGATCCGCGGTCCAGAGGCTGAACCATCCGTGAAAGCGTCATTCACATTTTTCGGATGACGTTGCGATCGGTTCGTTTCTTGCCGGCGGGGCTTCGATTGTCACAGCGGGAACCCCGGCTTTTTTGTCGCATCCGCAGCGCGGGTATCGATTTCATCTCATTGATTTGGCACAAATAAATCGAATGTCGCCCGGTGCGTATCTGGTGCTCTGACATGCGTTTTTTGCATGGAAAACGGCTCAAAAACACTTGCGCTTTGTGCGCCGCGGTCGCATATTGTTGCGGTGCGGTAGCGCCTCGCGCTATCGCTGCCCTCCTTGGGCGTTTCCTCCCTAGACTTGGGCCGCTTGCCATCGCAAGCGGCCCTTTTTTCTTTTTGGGCTGCTTGGCTGTCAGGGCTTCTTGTCGGCGCCGCGCACGAGGCGCCCGCGCAATGTTCGGCGCGTCATGCGAGCGTTGCCGCGCTGGCGCATGATCGCTGTTATTCGGCTGCAGCCTGGAACGGCCCGAGATCGGCTTGCGGAATCGTGGCGAGTGCGTCGGCCAGCACGGTGAAATCCTCGGCCACGCGCTGGAAGCGCTCGCTGCGCTGGCGCAGCCGCTCGTCCATATAGATCGCGCGGTTGAGTTCGACCTGCACGGCGTGCAGGCCGTTCGCCGGATTGCCGTAATGTTCGGTGATGAAGCCGCCCGCATAGGGCTTGTTGCGGCCGACCGAATAGCCCCGCGCTGCCATCGTCTCCTCGACCACGCTGGCGATCAGCGGCGCGCAACTGGTGCCGTAGCGGTCGCCGATCACCACGTCGGGCCGCCGCGGTTCGTCGCGGGCGACGCCGGCCGACGGCATCGAATGGCAATCGACCAGAATCACCGTGCCCCAGGTCTGGTGGGCCTTGTTGATCAGCCGGCGCAGCGCGCGGTGATACGGCTTGTACAGCGTCTCGATCCGGCCGAGCGCGTCGTCGACCGGAATCCGCTCGCGATAGATCTCCTGGCCGTCGCCGACCACGCGGGGAATTGTGCCCAGCCCGCCGGCGACCCGCATCGAGCGGGTATTGGCGAAGCTCGGCAGCCGGCCGTGGAACATCCGCGGATCGAGCTCGTAGGGTTCACGATTGACGTCGATATAGGACCGCGGAAAATGCACGCGGGACACCGGGAAACCGCGGTCGTACAGATGGTCGATCAGCTCGTCCATGAACGAATCCTCGGAGCGCCGCAGCGCCTCGAGGTCGATCCGGGATGCGTTGAGGAAGGCGTTCGGATACACTGAACCGGAATGCGGCGAATTGAAAATGATCGGAGCGCGCCAGACCGCCGGCTCGGCAATCTCGAACGCGGGCGAGAATTCATCGTCGAACCCGGTCATCGTTGTCGGTCGTCCGTCAAATCCGCTGACCTCCGGCTGGCCCCATCCGTGCGATGATGTCTCGGCGAGATTGTCGGCGTTCGCCTCGGCGGTGCCAAGCAAAATCATTCCAAGTTGGGTCTAATGGCGGCCGCCGCGAAAAGTGCCTCGAATTGTTGCTTCCCGTGGTGATCGGGCGCAGGATTGATCGCACCTGCGAACCGCCCGCGGCGGAAATTTCACCCGAAATTTACCAAAGCCCCGTCTAACTGAATCGCAGTTCTCCCGTCCGGATCAAAGCCAGCAACCATGCACAAGATTCTCCTCGCCGAAGACGACAACGACATGCGCCGGTTCCTGGTCAAGGCGCTGGAAAACGCCGGATTTCAGGTCTCCTCCTTCGACAATGGCATGTCGGCCTATCAGCGGCTGCGCGAGGAGCCGTTCGAAATGCTGCTCACCGACATCGTGATGCCGGAGATGGACGGCATCGAACTGGCGCGCCGCGCCTCCGAACTCGACCCCGACATCAAGATCATGTTCATCACCGGCTTCGCCGCGGTTGCGCTGAATTCCGATTCGGAGGCGCCGAAAAACGCCAAGGTTCTGTCCAAGCCCGTCCATCTGCGGGAATTGGTCAGCGAAGTGAACAAGATGCTGGCCGCCTGATCGCGGTCCGGAATCCCCGCTAAATCCTGCTTTGGTGTCCTTGCCTGTCCGGCGCGAAGCCGATATAGGGACGCCACCCGTACAGACGACCAAGGGCGCGTAGCTCAGCGGGAGAGCACCTCGTTGACATCGAGGGGGTCACAGGTTCGATCCCTGTCGCGCCCACCATCCTCGGATGGACCACCCGTCGCCAAATCAGCCCACATCCGGCCAGACCGAATCCCGTCACGGGTCGCGGGTTTCGTTGCGCGGCGACGCGTCAATCGCCGGCTTTGGCCGCCTTGCCTGCGCCGTAGCGCAGCCCGTCGATCAGCAGCGCGACCATGCGGCTCGTATGGTCCGGATCGCCGCCGGGCGCCGAGGTGCAGAGCTGCGCCACCGCCTTCAGCAGATCGAACGGTTCGATGTCGCGCCGGATTTCGCCGGCCGCACCGGCCGCATCCAGCAGCGACTGCAGCGCCGGGCGTAGCCGCTGCTCGAAATAGGCCGGCAGGCTGTCATAGGCCGGGTCGCCCGAATACAGCGCCGCGGCGAGCCCGCGCTTGGTGGCCACGAAGTCGACATAGCGCTGCATCCACAGGCTGAGCGCCTCGAACGGCGGATGCGAGGCGGCCAGCTCCGCGGCCGCCTCCGCGCAGGCATCGACCCCGTTGCGAAACACCGCCACGATCAGGTCCGACCGCTGCGGGAAGTGGCGATACAGCGTGCCGATCCCGACGCCGGCCTTCTCGGCGATCTCCCGCACCGGAGCTTCCACGCCGGAGGTCGCAAACACCGTCAGCGCCGCGTCGAGCAGCGTCTTCAGATTGCGCTGCGCATCCGCGCGGACCCGCCGCGGCGTGCCTTTCGGCGGCGGCTTTTCGGACACGAGAATACCTCTTGATAAACGGAACAATGTTCCGTATAAGCAGTTGCCGGTCCGTTATCTCACATCGATGCCTGCCGGGCTACGCGGCATCGGTGCCGGCAACTCAGGCCCCGAACCAACAAGCCGCTTCGCGGTTAGCGCTTTTTCCGTCCCGTGCAGCGATGCGGCGGATGCCGCCGTTTGCGCTTTTGTATCAAAACATCCTCGAAGGAGACCACATGACCGCCGATCGAAGTGCTGCATCAGCCGGATCGATCCGGATCAATGGAGTCGACTGCCCGGTCCCGTCCGATCCACGCGTCTCCCTGCTCGATCTGCTGCGCGAGACCCTGCATCTGCACGGCACCAAGAAGGGCTGCAACCAGGGCGCCTGCGGAGCCTGCACCGTGCTGGTCGACGGCGAGCGCATCGTGTCGTGCCTGTCGCTCGCCGTCCAACACGCCGGACGCAGCGTCACCACAATCGAAGGCCTCGCCGACGCGCACGGGCTGCACCCGCTGCAGCAGGCCTTCATCGACCACGACGGCTTTCAATGCGGCTATTGCACGCCGGGCCAGATCTGCTCCGCGGTCGGCATGGCGGCCGAACTCCAGCGCGGCGTGCCGAGCCACGTCACGGCCGATCTGGCGGACGAGTTCATCCCCTTCACCCACGACGAAATCCGCGAGCGGATGAGCGGCAATCTGTGCCGCTGCGGCGCGCATAACGGCATCATCGATGCCATCAGCGAAACCTATGCGGAGGCGGCGGAATGACTCCTTTCGATTACTCCCGGGCGGGCGACGTCGCCGCCGCGCTGCGCATCGGCGCCGGCGTCCAGACCAAATTTCTCGGCGGCGGCACCAATCTCATCGATCTGATGCGCGAGACGATCGAGCGCCCGACGGCGCTGGTCGACATCACCGGTCTGCCGGCGGAGATCACCGAACGCGACGACGGCGGCCTGCTGATCGGCGCCGCGGTGCGCAACACCACGCTCGCCGAGCACCGCGCGGTGCGCACGCGCTATCCGATGCTGTCGCGCGCGATCCTGGCGGGCGCCTCGGCGCAGATCCGCAACATGGCGACGGTCGGCGGCAATCTGCTGCAGCGGACGCGGTGCACCTATTTCTACGACGACGCCGGCTCGCGCTGTAACAAGCGCCATCCGGGCCAGGGCTGCGATGCGATCGACGGCTTCAACCGCAACCACGCCATCCTCGGCGCATCGGATTCCTGCGTCGCGACGCATCCGTCCGACATGTGCGTCGCGCTCGCGGCGCTCGATGCGGTGGTGCATCTCCAGGGCAATGGCGGCGAACGCGCGCTGCCGCTGGTCGAACTGCATCGTCTGCCGGGCGATCGGCCCGACCTCGAGACGATGCTGCAGCCGGGCGAACTGATCACCGCGATCGAACTGCCGGCGCAGAAGATCGCCGCGCGCTCGACCTACCGCAAGGTCCGCGACCGTTCGAGCTACGCGTTCGCGCTGGTGTCGGTCGCGGCCGCGCTCGACATCGAGGGCGATACGATCAAGGACGTACGGCTGGCGCTCGGCGGCGTCGCCCACAAACCCTGGCGTGCTCATAAGGCCGAGCAGGCGCTGCGCGGCCGCGAGCCCAACGCGGAGACGTTCCGCGCCGCGGCCGAGGCGGAGCTCGCCGACGCCGTGCCGCTTCGCGACAACGCCTTCAAGATCGAGTTGGCTAAACGCACCATCACCGCCGTTCTCGGCGAACTTGCAGGAGATGCCCGATGAGCATCGTCAACGAAGCCAAGCAGGCGGTTCGAGGCGCCGTGCAGGACGTGATGGAGAAGGCCGTCGCGCTTGCGCCGGATAGCTGGATGCCGGGCGGCGAGCCTGATCCGCTGAGCCGCGCCAAGCACGGCTCGATCGGCGCGTCGGTGCCGCGGATCGACGGCCCGCTGAAGGTCCGCGGCGCCGCGCCGTTCGCGGCGGAATTCGCGCTCGACGGCATGCTCTATGCCGCGCTGATGTTCGGTACCGTGCCGAAGGGCCGGATCGCGACGCTCGACACGACGCAGGCGGAGCAAGCGCCCGGCGTCGTGCTGGTGATGACCCATCGCAACGCGCCGCGGATGGCGCCGATGCCGCTGTTCATGACCGCCGAGAAGGCCGGCGGCGGCGACAATCTGCCGATCATGCAGGACGACCGCATCCACTGGAACGGACAGCCGATCGCATTGGTGCTGGCGGAAACGCAGGAGCAGGCCGATCACGCGATCTCGCTGATCCGCGCCACCTACGAGGCCGAGGCTGCGGTGACCAGCTTCGGCACCGCGAAGGCCAGAGGCACCGAGCCCGGCCTGTTCATGGGGCAGCCGCTCAAGACCGAGAAGGGCGATGCCGAAGCCGCGCTCGCCAAGGCGCCGGTCCGGGTCGATTGCCGCTATTCGACGCCGCGGCACAATCACAATGCGATCGAGCCGCACGCCGCCACGGTGGCGTGGGTCGGCGACAGGCTGATCGTCCACGACGCCTCGCAGGCGGTGCATCACACCGCATGGTCGCTCGGCCAGATCTTCGGCATTGCCGAGGAGCAGGTCCACGTCACCTCGCCGTTCGTCGGCGGCGGCTTCGGCGGCAAGTGCCTGTGGCAGCATCAGGTGCTCGGCGCCGCGGCGGCCAAGCTCGCCGGCCGGCCGGTGCGCATCGCGCTGTCGCGCGAGGGCGTGTACCGGCTGATCGGCGGCCGCACCCTCACCGAGCAGCGTTTCGCCATCGGCGCCGATCCCGACGGCCGCTTCGTCTCGCTGATCCACACCGGCACGGTGGCGACCGCGCGGCAGAATGCGTTTCCCGAGCCGTTCATCCTGCCGACGATGAGTAGTTACGGTTCGCCGAACATCAAACTCGACGTCGAGGCGGTCAATCTCGACATGCTCGCCAACACCTTCATGCGGGCGCCGGGCGAAGCGGTCGGCACCTTCGCGATGGAATCGGCGATCGACGAGATGGCGGTGGCGCTCGGCATGGATCCGGTCGAACTGCGCATCCTGAACCAGCCGGAAGAGGATCCGCTGAAGGGCACGCCGTTCTCGGCCCGCCACATCGCCGAGGCCTGGCGCGCCGGCGCCGAGCGCTTCGGCTGGTCGAAGCGCAACCCGACCGCCGCCAGCGTTCGCGACGGCGAGTGGCTTGTCGGCATCGGCTGCGCCACCGCGACCTATCCGTATCATCGCATGCCCGGCGGCGCCGCGCGGATCACGCTGACCCTCGACGGTTCCGTCAAAGTCGAAATCGCCGCGCATGAAATGGGCATGGGCACCGCCACCGCCCATACCCAGGTCGTCGCCGACCGCCTCGGCCTGTCGCGCGATCAGGTGAATTTCGCTTACGGCGACTCGCTGATGCCCGGCGTCGTGCTCGCCGGCGGCTCGCAGCAGACCGCGTCGATCGGCGCCTCGGTGATCGCCGCGCATCACGTGCTGATCGCGGAACTGCTCAAGCTCGCCGGTAACGACTCGCCGCTGGCGGGCCTCAGCGCCGACGAGGTCGGCACGGTGAATGGCGGCCTCGCCAAGCTCGACGATCCGTCGCGGCACGAGAGCTACGTCTCGATCCTCACCCGTTCGGGCCGCGATCACGTCACGGCCGAAGGCAGCGCCTCGGCGCCGCTCGAGACCATGCACTGGTCGATGCACTCGTTCGGCGCGCTGTTCTGCGAGGTCGGGGTCAACAGCGTCACCGGCGAAACAAGGGTCCGGCGCTTCCTCGGCTCGTATGATTGCGGCCGCATCCTCAACCCGAAGACCGCGGCGAGCCAGTTCCGTGGCGGCATCATCATGGGCCTCGGGCTGGCGCTGATGGAGGAGACGCAGTTCGACGACCGCAACGGCCGGATCATGAATCCGAGCCTCGCCGAGTATCACGTCCCGGTGCATCTCGACGTGCCGGCGATCGACGTGATCTGGACCGACATCCCGGATCCGCGCGCCCCGATGGGCGCCCGCGGCATCGGCGAGATCGGCATCACCGGCGTCGGCGCCGCGGTCGCCAACGCGATCTTCAACGCCACCGGCAAGCGGATTCGCGACCTGCCGATCACGCTCGACAAGCTGATGTGAGGCAGCCCGCGCCGCCGGCCTGCCAGCGACCCGCCGACCCTCGAGGCTCGGTTCCAACGGCCTCCCTCGCGGAGGCCGTTGCGGTTTCCGGAAGCGGATTCATCGCGGCGAAACTTCTGGCCTCCATGCTGTGGGCGCGATAGCGACGGGGGTCACATGACCGGATCGACCGGTAGTGCGCTGGAATTGCGGGGGCTTTGCAAGGCTTACGACCGCCCGGCGGTGGACCGGCTCGACCTCACGGTGCGCGCCGGTGAGTTCTACGCGCTGCTCGGCCCCAATGGCGCCGGCAAGACCACCACGCTGCGGATGGTCGCGGGGCTGCTGAAGCCCGACGCCGGGTCGATCCACGTGCTCGGCATCGATGCGCTGGCCGATCCGGTCGCCGCCAAGCAGATCGTCGCCTGGGTCTCCGACGAGCCGATGATCTACGACAAGCTGACGCCGCTGGAATATCTCGCCTTCGTCGCCGGCCTGTGGGGCTGCGATCCGGACGTGGCGGAGATTGCCGCGAACCGGTTGCTCGACGAACTCGGCCTCGGCGCGCACATGCACCAGCGCTGCGAAGGGTTTTCCAAGGGCATGCGGCAGAAGGTGGCGCTGGCCGGCGCGCTGGTGCACGAGCCGCGGCTGATCATCCTCGACGAACCCCTGACCGGCCTCGATGCGGTGTCGGCGCGCCGCGTCAAGGAGATCCTGCAGGATCGGGTGCAGGCCGGCGCCACCGTGATCATGACCACGCACATTCTCGAAGTCGCCGAGCGGATGGCGGACCGCATCGGCGTCATCGTCGCCGGCCGCCTGGTCGCCGAAGGCACGCTCACGGAGTTGCGCTGCCAGATCGGCGAGGGCGATTCCAGCCTCGAAGACATGTTCGTCGCGCTGGTCGGTGGCGAGGCGGCGGCATGAGCGCGGCGACGCTCGCAGGCTTCGCGGGTCACGACATCAGGCTGGCCTGGCGCGATTTCGCCGCGACGATGAGCGCCGGCCGGCGCGGCCGCGCCCGCTACGTCTTGCTGGCGCTCGTCGTGTTCGTGGCGATTCTGCATCTGCCGGCCTGGGCAATGGTCGGCAGCTACGCGGGCCTGACGCAGGACGCAGACCGCGCCAGCCTGATCGTGATCGCCGCGACGGTGGCGCTGAGCTGGCTGCTGATGCTGTCGCAGGCGATCGAGTCGGTGACGCGGGTGTTCTACGCCCGCGCCGATCTCGATCTGATCATGTCGTCGCCGGTGCCGCTCGAACGCGTGTTCTCTGTGCGGATGGCGGCGATCGCGCTGACCGTCACTGCGATGGCGCTGCTGTTCGCAGCCCCGGTGGTCGACGTTCTGGCGCTGGCCGGCGGCGCGCATTGGCTGAGCGCGTTCGGTGTCGTCGCGGCGATCGGCGTCTCGGCATCGGCGATGGCGATCCTGCTCGCCGTCGCGCTGTTCCGGCTGATCGGGCCGCGGCGGACGCGGCTGGCGGCGCAGATCCTGTCGGTGGTGATCGGCGCCGGCTTCGTGATCGGGCTGCAGGTCGCGGCGATCCTGTCGACCGGGACGCTGTCGCGTTTCACGTTGCTGACCTCGGACGCTGTTGCGGCCTGGGCCCCGGCGATGAGCAGCGTGCTGTGGTGGCCGGCGCGGGCGGTCCTCGGCGACGGCATTGCGCTCGCGGCGTTGCTCGGCGCCAGCCTGGCGCTGCTCGGGCTGGTGATGATTCTGGTCGCGCCGATGCTCGGCGATCTGGTGGTCGACGTCGCCAGCGTCGCCGTGACGACGCGTAAGGGCAAAGGCGGACGGTTCCGCCGCCGCTCGCGTCAGCAGGCGCTGCGGATCAAGGAGTTCACGCTGCTGCGGCGCGACCCCTGGCTGGTGTCGCAATCGCTGATGCAGTTGCTCTATCTGATCCCGCCCGCGCTGCTGCTGTGGCGCAGCTTCTCGGACAGTTCGGGCGCCGTCGTGCTGATCACGCCGGTGATCGTGATGGCGGCGGGACAGCTCGCCGGCGGGCTGGCGTGGTTGACGATGTCCGGCGAGGACGCGCCCGATCTGGTCGCCACCGCGCCGCTGCCGCCCTCGGCGGTGATGCGGGCACGGATCGAAGTGGTGCTGATGGGCATCGCGCTGGTGGTGACGCCGCTGTTGCTGCCGCTGGCCTGGCTGTCGCCGCTGCAGGCGCTGGTCACCGCGGCGGGCTGTGCGATTGCGGCGACGTCGGCGACGGCGATCCAATTGTGGTTCCGGGTGCAGGCGCGGCGCAGCCAGTTTCGCCGGCGTCAGACATCGTCGCGGATCGCCACCTTCGCCGAAGCCTTCGTCTCGATCGGATGGGCCGCGACCGCGGCGCTGGCCCTGACGATTCCCCTGGTCGCGCTGATCTCGGCCGCATTCACGCTCGGCGTGCTCGCGCTGACCTGGAGCTTCAGTCCGCGTCGGGCGGCGTGACGCCGGTGCAATCGCGGCACTGCCGCTTGCCGTGCGTGGCGATGCTCAGGCTCTTGCAGACCAGCCGCTTGGCCATCGCCTGCAGCGGGCTGCGCGCAAGCTGAAGCATGAAATACATTTCGATCATCAGTCCATCTCCGAAGGTCGTTCGCAGATGGCAACGGCGGGCGGTGAGTAAAAGTGCCGCAGCCGGCGCATCAGCCATGCAAAAGTAGATGCATCTGCATGAAATAGGCGCAACGTCACTCGGCGACGTGGCGGGCGTCGCCGATGGCGGCGCCCTCGATGATCACGTCAACCGGCGAGGGATGCCGGCGCGTCCGAGCGAATCGTCCAGCATGGCACGATCCCAATTCCCTGAATCGGCCGCCGCGTCGTAGGTGCTTTGAAGGAAGTCGAGCAGCGCCTGGTCCGGGTCCTGCGCGGTGCGCACCGCGTCATAGGGCAAGATGAATTCGCCGAGCTTCTCATCGTAGAACGCCTCCGCCGGCCGCACTTTCGCCGCGCGAAACCCCTCCGGCGCCGGATAGGCGTAGGAATAGAACGCCGGGTAGTCGATGCCGCCGCCGCCGGGCCAGAAGCCCGCGCTGCTGACCTCGTGCGAATAGGCCTCCTGCGCGATCTCGTCGGCGAGATAAGGCACCCCGCCCGGATGCAGCGGCGCCGTTCGTCCGGAAAATCGGGTCACGGCGAGATCGAAACTGCCCCAGAAGAAATGCACCGGGCTGGCTTTGCCGAGAAAGCCGGTGCGGAACTGTTTGAAGACGCGATCGATCTGTACCAGCGCCTGAAAGAACCGCCGGACCGCGTCACGATCGTAGCCGGCATGGACACGGTCTTCGGAGAACCGCAGCGGGGACGGCAATTCGCACGGCCACTCGTCGATGCTGACTTCGATGCCGAGCTCGGCGA
This sequence comes from Rhodopseudomonas palustris, assembly GCF_034479375.1. Lineage (NCBI taxonomy): Bacteria > Pseudomonadati > Pseudomonadota > Alphaproteobacteria > Hyphomicrobiales > Nitrobacteraceae > Rhodopseudomonas > Rhodopseudomonas palustris. The sequence goes on from NZ_CP140155.1 coordinate 4,766,176, forward strand.
GCGCGGCCGTCACCGCCGCGTAGAACTCCGCGACCGGTTGCGGCGCCAAATCCAGCCGGCGTGTATCACCATCGCTGGTGCTGATGATCAGCGCGTGGTCGATGAAGTCGAAGTCGATCTGGAACGTGCGCGCACCGTCCGGGATCGGCGAGGTCGTCAACCCGCGCGTGGTGAGATAGAGCCCGATGTGCCAGGAGTGATTCTGCCATGGCGTATTGGCGAGCCGGATCTTGCCGACGATCTGCGTCCACAGGTGTAGAGTCTCGCTGGTCGCACGCCAGTCCGGATAGGGCAGAGCGGGCCACGCGTCGACTTTGATCGGTGTTTCAGCCATCTGGGGCTCCTCCGTCGCATCCTGTTTGTGGAACTGAGGGCGAGGCGCCGTGGCGGCGCCTCGCGATCCTGGACGACAAGTGGTGCCGATCAGCCGTGCAGCTTGATCGCGGTCTCCGCAATGGTCTTGCCCTGATAGCGCGCGCCGGCGAGTTCGTTGGCGCTCGGCTGCCGCGAGCCGTCGCCGCCGGCGATCGTGGTCGCCCCATAGGGCGCACCGCCGGTGATTTCGTCGAGCGTCATCTGGCCGGCGAAGCCGTAATTCATGCCGACCACCACCATGCCGAAATGCAGCAGGTTGGAGATGATCGAGAACAGCGTCGTCTCCTGGCCGCCATGCTGGGTCGCGGTCGAGGTGAAGGCGCCGCCGACTTTGCCGTTCAGCGCGCCCTTCGCCCACAGGCCGCCGGCCTGATCGAGGAAATTGGACATCTGCGACGCCATCCGACCGAACCGCGTACCGACGCCGATGACGATCGCGTCGTAATTGGCGAGGTCGTCGATGGTGGCGACCGGCGCGGCCTGATCGAGCTTGTAATGCGACGCCTTGGCGACGTCCGGCGGCACCAGCTCGGGCACGCGCTTGATATCGACCGACGCGCCGGCCTCGCGCGCGCCTTCGGCGACCGCATTCGCCATCGTCTCGATGTGGCCGTAAGCCGAATAGTACAGAACAAGAATTTTCGCCATGGGAGTCTCCGTTGGGGTGGGTGATTGTGGTAATGAGGTGATCGGTGGGGTCGAGTGATTAGTTAGCCGTCATGGCCGGGCTTGACCCGGCCATCCATCCCGTTCGCAAGGACTCTTCCGAAGAGAGATGGATGCGCGGGTCAAGCCCGCGCATGACGCCTGTGGGAGGCAGCGACGCCATGCCAACGCACGGCGTCGCTTCGGGTTTGCGGCTGCAGCGTTACGCCGCGTCGACCAGCACCAGCTCGGAATCCTCGAGCGCGGTGATCGTCAGCCTGGATTCGTCGCGGATCGCGGCGCCGTCGCGGGCACCGACCCGCACGCCGTTGACCTCGACGCTGCCCGCCGCCGGCACCAGATACAGATGCCGCGCCTTGTCGACGGCATATTCGGCGCTCTCACCGGCCTTCAGCGTGGTTGCGAGCACCCGCGCATCGGCCCGGATCGGCAGCGCGTCGTTGTCGCCCTTGATGCCCGAGGCGATGGTCACGAGCTTGCCGGAGCGGTCGGCCTTCGGAAACGGCTTCGAGCCCCAGGTCGGCTGGCCGCCGCCTTGCGTCGGCTCGATCCAGATCTGGAAGATCCGGGTGGTGCCGGGCTCCAGATTGTATTCCGAATGCCGCACGCCCGAGCCCGCGCTCATCACCTGGACGTCACCGGCTTCGGTGCGACCGCGGTTGCCGAGCGAGTCCTCGTGGGTGATGGCGCCGTCGCGGACATAGGTGATGATCTCCATGTCGCGATGCGGATGCGGCGGAAAGCCGGTGTTCGGGGCGATCTCGTCGTCGTTCCAGACCCGCAGGGCGCCGTGCCCCATGTTGTCGGGGTCGTAATAGCTTGCGAACGAGAAGTGATGCCGCGCCTTGAGCCAGCCGTGGTCGGCGCCGCCCAGTTTGTCGAAGGGACGAAGTTCGATCATGGGAATTCTCCCTGGTTTGGCGCCCGCGTCGGCGCCGGGTGAGTGGTTGGGTATTGGAATAGTGGTCCGCTTGCGTTTCAGAAATAGAAATGATTGAAACTCATTGTTTCTGAAATTGACCTTGTTCGAGGCTGCGATGACCAAGCTGCCGGATTTCGAAGCGCTGGCGATTTTCGCCAAGGTCGTCGAACTGCGTTCCTTCGCGGCCACCGCGGCCGAACTGGCGCTGTCCAAGGCGACGGTGTCCAAGGCGGTGACGCGGCTCGAGGCCCGGCTCGGCGCCCGGCTGTTCAACCGCACCTCGCGCCGGCTGGCGCTGACCGACGCCGGCACACGGCTGGCCGAGCGCGCCGCGCAATTGCTGGCCGACGGCGAGGCGGCGGAGAGCGAGGCGCTGGCGCAGTCGGCCGCGCCGCGCGGCCTGGTGCGGCTGGCGGTGCCGATGACGTTCGGCGTCAAGGTGATCGCGCCGCTGCTGCCGGACTTTCTCGCCGCCTATCCGGGAGTCTCGATCGATCTGCATCTGTCGGATGCGATGGTCGATCTGATCGGCGAGGGCTTCGACGCCGGCGTGCGGATCGCCTCACTGCCGGATTCGTCGCTGGTGGCGCGGCGGCTGTGCGCGATGCCGCGCTACACGGTGGCATCGAAGGCCTATCTGGCGCAGCACGGCCGCCCGACCCATCCGATGCACCTCGCCGAGCATCGCTGCTTCGGCTACGCCTATTTGTCGACGCCGAATGTCTGGACCTACACCAATGCGGCGGGCGAGCAGGCGTCGGTGCGGCCGTCCGGTCCGCTCCGGGTCAACAATGGCGAGGCGCTGCTGCCCGCGGTGATCGCCGGTCTCGGCATCGCCGATCTGCCGGAATTCATCGTCGGCGACGCCATCGCTGCCGGCGACGTCGAGGTGATCCTGCAGGGCTGGCGGCAGCGCGAAGGCTCGGTGCATCTGGTGATGCCGCCTGGCGGGCCGCGGCCGGCGCGGGTCGAGGCGCTGGCGGCGTTCCTCGCCGACCGGCTGGCGCAGAAGCGCCGCCCGCCGCGCTGAACGGATCGCGACGCGCCCGCCTCAGTTCAGATTGACGTTGAACTCGTAGGATTTGTCGGGGGCCACCAGCGTGAATTTGAGCGCTGCGCCTTCCGCATGGGCGCCGGGCGGCAGACCTTCGAGGGGAAACGTGAAGCGTTGCACGGCCTCGGGCGCATTCGGAGTCCGTTTCGGGATCGGCAGCGCCCAGTCGGGCGTCGGGCCTTCGACGAACAGGCTCACATTGCTGGCCGGCGGCGCGACGACATCGACCCACACTTCGGTATCGCCTCGCATCACGACGTCGCGGATCGTCACCGGATTGGGATCGCCGACATTGGCCGGGACCGGCACGGTATCGATCGCTGCGGCGAGCGCGCCGTCCTGCGTACTGGCGACGTTGTTGAAGGCGAGTTCGGGATTGGCTTCGACCGGAACGCACAGCTTCTCACACACCGCGTAGCTGATCGCGGCGCGCAGCGTCACCGGCTTGTCGGCATTCTTCGCCACAATGCGTAGCGGCAGGACGACCTGTGACTTGTAGCCGAGCGAGGTGCCGCCCGCGCCGTCGGGGAACGCCGTCGGCGCCGGCCACAGGATCGTCACCGCCTCGACATTGTCGGACTTGGAGAAGTCGAACCGCGGCGGAACGCCGGAGTCGCCCGGGGTTCGCCAATAGGTTTTCCACCCCGGCTGCAACTGGAAGGCAATGCCACCCAGCAGCACCGCGCCGCTGCGCGATCCGGCGAGCAGCCGCACCGCCGAGTGCGCTTCACCGACCCATGGCGAGGCATCGTCGGCGCGAGCGCCGCCGATCGTGGAGACGACGAGGAGAGCGGAGAGCAGGGCCGCGCGGAGCGGAACGATTGCGATCATGTGACGTATTTACGCACTCGGACCAGGAAGAACCACTGAATAGGCTGTGATTTCGTACAGGTCCTGTGGCGACTGGTTGATTGACAGGATTGGCACCCAATATCAGGATAACGACGCAACGCGAGGATCCCCTGATGGCGACTAAGTCCAAAAGACCCAAGTCAGGCGAAAAATCAGGCAGGGAGCATGGTGGCGCAGGGTTCAGCGACGCGGGACCGATCGAGCACGGCAACTATCTCGATGGTCAGTTGCTGATCGCGATGCCGGTGATGGAGGACGAGCGCTTCGCGCGGTCGGTGATCTACATCTGCGCGCATTCGTCGGAAGGCGCGATGGGCATCATCGTCAATCGCCCCGCCGGCAGCATCGATTTTCCCGAATTGCTGGTGCAACTCGACATCGTCGAGAAGCCCGAGCAGATCAAGCTTCCGGATCATGCCGAGTCCATGAAGGTATTGCGGGGCGGGCCGGTCGAGACCGGCCGTGGCTTCGTGCTGCATTCGAGCGACTTCTTCATCAAGGACGCGACCTTGCCGATCGATGAAGGCATTTCTCTGACCGCGACCGTCGACATCCTCAAGGCGATCGCCAGCGGCGCCGGGCCGAAACACGCCATCCTCGCGCTCGGCTATGCCGGCTGGGCGCCGGGCCAGCTCGAGACCGAGATCCAGGACAATGGCTGGCTGCATTGCGACGCCGACGCCGATCTGGTGTTCGGCGACGACATCGAAGAGAAATACGACCGCGCTCTGCACAAGCTCGGCATCGAGCCGGGCATGCTGTCGGCGGAAGCCGGCCACGCGTAGTTCGCGTCGCCGCTCGCGCTCACACACTCCCGTCATCGCCCGCGAAAGCGGGCGACCCAGTATTCCAGAGCGTTTCGGTCGAACGCAGCCTCTCCGCCGTACTGGATCCTCCGCTTTCGCGGAGGATGACGGTGCTTGTGAAGATGCTGCTGTGTCACAACAACTTGCCGTCATACGCGGGCTTGACCCGCGTATCCATCTACCCAGCACGAAGCTCGTTTCCAAAGTGCGATGGATTGCCGGGTCAAGCCCGGCAATGACAGTCCGAAATCAGCTCGCCGCTTCCAGCCGCTCTTCGGTCAGCAGCCGCATCGCGGCGTCGGCGTCCATCGGTTCGCCGAAGGCGAAGCCCTGGGCGTATTCGCAGCCGAGCTGATACAGCTCCACCGCATCCGAATCCGTCTCGGCGCCTTCGGCGACGACGTCCATGCCGAGGTCGTGCGCCAGAGCGATGATCGATTTCAGGATCACCGGGCGGGTGCCGCGGCTGGTGGTGCGGACGAACGACTGGTCGATCTTGATGGTGTCGAACGGGAACCGCTGCAGATAGCTCAGCGACGAATGGCCGGTGCCGAAATCATCCAGCGACAGGCCGGTGCCGAGTTCGCGGATCCGCGTCAGCATCTGCGCCGCATGCTCCGGATTTTCCATCACCAGCGATTCGGTGAGTTCGAGCTTCAGCGTGCCGCGGGCGATCGAGGAGCGCGACAGCACGGTGCGGATGTCGTGGAGCAGGTCGTGGCGCAGCAATTGCCGCGACGACACGTTGACGCTGGCGAAGATCGGCTCGCGCGAGCGCATCGCGCGCTGCCAGATCGCGAGCTGCTTGGCGGTCTGGTCCATCACGAACATGCCGAGCTCGACGATCAGGCCGATCTCCTCGGCGATCGCGATGAATTCGGAGGGCGCCATCCGCCCGAGCTTGGGATGATCCCAGCGCGCCAGCGCCTCGAAGCCGGCGACCGAGCGATCCTCCAGCCGGACGATCGGCTGATACAGGATGGTGATTTCCTGCCGCTCGATGGCGCGGCGCAGTTCGGATTCCAGCGTCAGCCGGTCCGACTTCCGCGCCCGCATCGCCGGCTTGTAGACGTCGATGCGGTCGCCGCCGATGCGCTTGGAGTGATACATCGCCAGTTCGGCGTCCTTGATGATTTCGTCGGAGAGCTGGGTCTGCGGATCGCTCAGCGCCAGCCCGATCGAGGCGGTGAGGAAGATCTCGCGATCGTTGAAGGCGATCGGCGCCTTGATGGTCTTGCGGATGGTCTCGGCGAAGGCGGTGATCTTGGCGGGGTCCTGCTCCGACAGCAGGATCAGGCCGAACTGGTCGCCGGCGATCCGCGCCAGCGTGTCCTGCGGCTTGAGGATGCGGGCGAGCCGTCGCGCCAATGTCAGCAGGATCGAATCGCCGACCGCGATGCCGACGGAATCGTTGACTTGCTTGAAGCGGTCGAGGTCGATCACCATCAGCGTCGGCCGCAGGTTCGGCATCGTCTTGGCGAAATTCGCCACCGCGCCGAGCCGGTCCATGAACAGCTTGCGGTTCGGCAGGCCGGTCAGATTGTCGTGCACCGAATCGTGCAGCATCCGCTCTTCGGCGTTCTTGGCCTCGGTGACGTCGGTCAGCGTGCCGACCACGCGGGTGACTTCGCCGTCGGCGCCGACCACCGGCCGCGCCTTCAGGGCGAACCACATGAAGTGCCCGTCCGGCGTGCGCAGCCGGAAATGCTGGGTCAGCCGCCCGCGGCGCTGATCAAGCACGCTGTCGAGCGCCGCGCGAAAACGATCCTGATCGAGCGGGTGCAGCACTTCGAGCCAGGTCGCGGCCGAGCCTTCCAGCGCGCCGCGCTTTAAGCCCAGCAGGGCCTCGGTCTCCGGGCTGGTGAACACCTTGTCGGCGGAGACGTCCCAGTCCCAGATCAGATCGCCTGAGCCGATTAGCGCCAGCGCCCGGCGCTCGACGTCGGAGACCACGCCGCCGGTCGAGCCGGAGCCGGCGAAAGCGTGCTGCATCACCGTGAAGCCGATCAGCATCACGATCAGCACCAGGCCGCCGAGCAGCGCCGGGCCGACGATGTCGTTGGTCACCGAGCCCGCCACCGCCATGCCGGAGGCGATCACCCAGATCACCAGCAGGAACCAGGTCGGGATCAGCAGCACCGCACGATCGAAGCCGTGGGTCGACAGATACACCACCAGCCCGAAGCCTGCGAAGGCGATCAGCACCAGCGACATTCGTGCGATGCCGGAGGCGACCGCGGGGTCGAACAGCGCCAGCGCCACCAGCGAGCCGAGGAAGGCGAGCCAGCCCAGCGTGATGTGCGAGTAGCGCACGTGCCAGCGGCTGAGATTGAGATAGGCGAACAGGAACACCAGCAGCGTCGCCGCGAGGATCGCTTCGCCGGAGGCGCGCCACACCCGCTCGGCGCCCGCCGACATGTCGAACACCTTGCTCCAGAATCCGAAGTCGATGCCGATATAGACCAGCACCGCCCACGCCAGCGCCGCCGCGGCCGGGAACATGATGCTGCCCTTGACCACGAACAGAATGGTCAGCACCAGCGCCAGCAGGCCCGAAATGCCGATCACGATGCCCTGGTACAAGGTGAAGGAGTTGACCTTGTCCTTGTAGGCCTCGGGCTCCCACAGATAGAGCTGCGGCAGCTTGTCGGTGCGCAATTCGGCGACGAAGGTGATCACCGAGCCGGGGTCGAGCGTGACGCGGAAGATGTCCGCGGTGCCGGAGTCCTGCCGCTCGGGCCGGTCGCCGGTCGACGGCGTGATGGTGGCGATGCGCGACAGGCCGAGGTCGGGCCAGAACAGCCCGGACGACACCATCCGATAATGCGGCGCGACGATCAGGCGGTCGAGCTGGTCGTCGGTGTTGTTGGCGAGCGCGAACACCACCCAGTTCTGTCCGCCCTCGCGGGCGCGAACCTCGACGCGGCGGACGATGCCGTCACTGCCCGGCGCGGTAGAGATCTGGATGCGGTCGGTGTCGCTGCGCTGGTGGTCGAGCACGCCGGTGAGGTCGATCGCGGGCGCGTCGCTGCGGACGCTGACGGCGTCGAGCGCATGTGCCTGCGGGGCGGCCGCAATCATCATCAAGCCGAGCGCCAGCAGCGCAAGGCGTCGGATCAGACGCAAGTCAGTTCTCCGCGTTCACACCGGTCTGGAAGCGCGGCCCCCGCGCGTGTCCGACGACGGATAAATGACATGAAACCCGGAGAAAACATAGGCATAACAACAGGGCGCCGATTCAGACCGTCAACACAATTTTGCCAATATGCTGGCTGGTCTCCATCCGCCGATGGGCCTCGGCGGCGTCTTTCAGCGCAAAGGTGCCGTCGATCAGCGGCTTGATCCGGCCTTCGGCGAGCAGCGGCATCACTTTGGCCTCGATCGCGGCGACCATCGCGGCCTTGTCGGCGTTGCTGCGCGGCCGCAGCGTCGAGCCGGTGTGGTGCAGCCGCTTGATCATCAGCTTGGTGAAATTGACGGTGGTCTTGGCGCCGCCGAGGAAGGCGATCTGGACGATCCGGCCGTCCATCGCGGCGGCGTCGTAATTGCGCTCGATATAGTCGCCGCCGACCATGTCGAGGATCACCTCGACGCCTTTGCCGCCGGTGGCGTCCTTGACGGCGGCGACGAAATCTTCGGTCTTGTAATTGACCGCCCGCATCGCGCCGAGCTTCAGGCAGGCGTCGGCCTTGTCCTGCGAGCCGACGGTGGCGATTACCTTGGCGCCCAGCGCGACCGCGAGCTGGATCGCCATCGTGCCGATGCCGGACGAGCCGCCGTGCACCAGCAGGGTTTCGCCGGCCTGCAATCCGCCGCGCTCGAACACATTGTGCCACACCGTCATCAGCGTTTCCGGGGTGGCGCCGGCCTCGATCATCGAGAATCCGGCCGGCACCGTCATCGCCTGAGCGTCCTGCGCGATGCAGTATTCCGCATAGCCGCCGCCGGCGACCAGCGACATCACCCGGTCGCCGAGCTTGTGCCTGGTCGCGCCCTCGCCGAGCGCCACCACTTCACCGGCGATCTCCAGCCCGGGCAGGTCGCTGGCGCCGGGCGGCGGCGGATAGCTGCCGGAGCGCTGTGCCACATCGGGACGGTTGACGCCGGCGGCCGCGACCTTGACCAGGATTTCACCGGGGCCGGGCTTCGGCACGGCGCGGGTTTCCGGCAGCAGAACCTCGGGGCCGCCGGGCTTGCTGATCCCGACCACGGTCATTTGCGAGGGGACCGGTTCCATGATTTGTCCTTGGCTTGGCGGGGTGGCGGGTGCCATGTGGGAGCCTGATTAGACAGCCGCGGCGCGGCTGGCAACCGGACCGGATCACGAACGGCGTGAGGGACGCGATGGCGATCGAGGACGACGACAAGCCGAGCAGGAAAATCGGCCACGAGATCGGGCAGGATCTGTCGCTGCTGTCGGTCGAGGAGCTCGCCGGGCGGGTCGCGCTGCTCGAGGAGGAAATCGACCGGCTGAAGGCGGCGATGACGATGAAGCGCGCTACCCGCGACGCCGCCGACCGCTTCTTCAAGGCCTGACGATCCTCGAGGTTAGACGATCGCACCCGCATCGGCGAACTAACAGCCGTCGCTGCGCCGGCATGCGGTCGCGGCGCCGGACGGCGCGTGCGTTGTCCCGTTGTCCCGTTGTCCCGTTGTGGCACAGCATCTCCGCGCGTGCCGCAAGGCAAATGCTTTGTCAACAAAATCGCTCATTTACGAGCGATTAAGCTTTCCGGTGTATTACTTCGATTGTCCATCTTTGGACCGAGTGGCTCCTGTCCACTCTGTTTTGACGCCTCCCTGTTATCAACTTCAAAGCCGCCGGAAACGGCGGCTCTTTTTTTGCGCTTTTTTAACCCTGTCAAGGGTTCGTCGCTCCCGGCGTCGACCCTCCGGGCGCCGTCCGCGTTAACCGTTGCAAGCGCGCGCGCTGGACTCCCGGCGTCGCCCGCGCAATGATTTGTTCATCATAAGTCGGCGTCTGAGCCGGCGGCGTAATCGATAGCGTGAGGCGTCTACCATGTCGGAAGTTTCGCAGAGCGAAGCCCCGCTCGTCGTGCTGAGCGAACGGCTCACCAATTCGGCCGCGTTCACCGCTCTGTTCCGCGAGGGGATGGACCTGGTCGAGGAGACCGCCGCCTATCTGGACGGCGACGGCCGCGCCGAGGCGAAGGTCCTCGAGCGTTCGGTCAGCCTGACCTACGCCACCGAGAGCATGCGGCTGACTACGCGGCTGATGCAGCTCGCCTCCTGGCTGTTGCTGCATCGGGCGGTGAAGGAAGGCGAAATGACGCTGATCCAGGCCAATCGTGAGAAGTCCAAGGTCAAGCTGTCGGCGGCCGATCCCGGCGCGCCCGACATGCTGGAGCGGCTGCCCGAGCAGTTGCAGTCGCTGATCGCCCGGTCGATGAGCCTGCAGGCGCGGATCCGCCGGCTCGACGCCTCGATGCACCTGCCGCCGCCGTCGGAGCGGGCCGCGATCGGGAACCCGCTGGTGCCGCAGCTCAACATGCTGAAGGCGGCGTTCGAGCGCTGAGCGCGGACGAAAAGACTGTCGCCAACGCAAAACGCCCCGCAAGCCGCGGGGCGTTTTCGATTCCGAGGATTGCGAGGGCCGAAGCCCGCGACAATCAATCTTTCTTGAGAAATCCCGAAAATTTCTTCTGGAAGCGCGAGACGCGGCCGCCACGGTCGAGCACCTGCTGGGTGCCGCCGGTCCAGGCCGGATGCGAGCGGGGGTCGATGTCGAGGTTCAGCTTGTCGCCTTCCTTGCCCCAGGTCGATCGCGTCTGATACTCGCTGCCGTCGGTCATGACGACGGTAATGTTATGATAATCCGGGTGAATTTCGGTCTTCATGGGATATCCCTTGCGCGCGAAGGCGCCTCGGTCGCGATGATTTCGGGCGAATTTGCGCGCTCTATATCGTAGCGACGCCCCGAAGACAAGGTTTTGGGGTTGTCATGACCCGATTACCGCAATGTCCCGGATTTGCCAGCCGCGGCGGTTGGGGCCTATGTGGGGTTCGTGGGCGGCTGGAAGGCCTCTAATTCCGACGTCGCAGGTTGAGTGGCAGTTCCGATGACGACAGTAAGCAAACGGCAAAACTCCGACCCCAAGGGCTTGGACCTCAAGGGCTTGGACCCCAAGGTCTCGGAACCGAAGGCGTCGGCGATCGCCTTGTCGCTGGACGCGATCGCGGCCACCGAGAATGTCGGGCCGCGCACCGGCACGCTGCGCGCCGATGCCGATGTCAGCGCGGTCGAGGAAGCGGCCAAACGCGGTCGGCTGCGGCCGCTGCTGGCGCTGGCGCCCTATGTCGGGCGCTATCGCGGCCGCGCCTTGATGGCGCTGGCCGCCCTGATCGTCGCCGCGCTGACCACGCTGATGGTGCCGCTCGCAGTCCGCCGGCTGATCGATATCGGATTCAGCGGCGACGGCATCGAACTGATCAACAGCTATTTCAGCGTGATGCTGGTGGTGGTCGGCGTGCTCGCCGCCGCCAGCGCCGCGCGTTACTATCTGGTGATGACGATCGGCGAACGGATCGTCGCCGACGTCCGCCGCGACGTGTTCAGGCATCTCACCGCGCTGTCGCCGTCGTTCTTCGATTCCGCGCGCAGCGGCGAGCTGATCTCGCGCCTCACCGCCGACACCACGCAGATCAAATCCGCGGTCGGCGCCTCGGTGTCGATCGCGCTGCGCAACATCCTGCTGTTCGCCGGCGCGATCACCATGATGGTGATCTCGAGCCCGCGGCTGTCATTGTTCGTGCTGGCGGCGATCCCGCTGATCGTGATTCCCCTGGTGGCGTTCGGCCGCTGGGTGCGGCGGCTGTCGCGCAACGCGCAGGATACGCTGGCGGATGCCTCGGCGTTCGCCTCCGAGCTGGTCGGCTCGATGCGCACGGTGCAGGCCTACACCAACGAGCGGCTCGCCAATGCGCGGTTCGGCGCCGAGGTCGAGCAGTCCTACGAGGCGGCGCGCAGCTCGACCCAGGCGCGCGCGATCCTCACCGCGATCATCATCTTCATCGTGTTCGCCAGCGTGGTGGCGATCCTGTGGGTCGGCTCGAACGACATCGCCACCGGCACGATCACGCCGGGCCGGCTCGGCCAGTTCATCCTCTACGCGGCGTTCGCGGCCTCCAGCCTCGGCCAGCTCAGCGAAGTCTGGGGCGAGGTCTCCGCCGCCTCCGGCGCCGCCGAGCGGCTGTTCGAGATTCTCCGGGTCAAGCCGGCGATCGCCGCGCCGGCGAAGCCGCGTCCGCTGCCGGTGCCGGTGCGCGGCGAGGTCACCTTCGACAACGTCTCCTTCGCCTATCCGACGCGGCCCGATCATCTGGCGGTGAACGGCCTGTCGCTGTCGATCAGGGCCGGCGAGAAGGTCGCGATCGTCGGGCCCTCCGGCGCCGGCAAGAGCACGCTGTTCCATCTGCTGCTGCGGTTCTACGATCCCGCCGCCGGCACGATTTCGATCGACGGCGTGCCGATCGCCGCCGCCGACCCGCAGGCGGTGCGCGAGCGGATCGCGCTGGTGCCGCAGGATTCCGTGGTGTTCGCCGCCACCGCCCGCGACAACATCCGGTTCGGCCGCGACGACGCCAGCGACGCCGATGTCGAGCGCGCCGCGCAGCAGGCCCACGCCACCGAATTCATCGAGCGCCTGCCCGGCGGCTTCGAGGCGCCGCTCGGCGAGCGCGGCGTGACGCTGTCCGGCGGCCAGCGCCAGCGCATCGCCATCGCCCGCGCCATCCTGCGCGACGCGCCGCTCTTGCTGCTCGACGAGGCGACCTCGTCGCTCGACGCCGAGAGCGAGACGCTGGTGCAGACCGCGCTGCAAGGCCTGATGCGCGATAGAACCACCCTGGTGATCGCGCATCGGCTGGCGACCGTGCTGTCCTGCGACCGCATCGTGGTGATGGAGAACGGACGCATCGTCGAACAGGGCACCCACGCCCAACTCGTCGCCCGCGGCGGCCTCTACGCGAGGCTGGCGAAACTGCAGTTCGAGGCGGCGTAATTGTGACCCTCTCCCCTTGTGGGAGAGGGTGGCTTCGCAAAGCGAAGCCGGGTGAGGGGGCCGCAAGCACGGCGTTCGAGGCACCCCCTCATCCGCCGCAGGCTCCGCCTGCGCCACCTTCTCCCACAAGGGGAGAAGGGAAGAAGACCAGCTGATTACCTGTAGCGCAGCCTCACAGCCCGTGCCTGGCCCAAGCCGCGCGAACCTGCTCCTCGGTGGCGTACTCGCCGCGCGCAGCGGCAGTCTTCGACTGCGCGATGGCCGCCCGTTCTTCGCCGGACAAGGCGATCACAGCGCCCTCGCGTCCGGCAAGCTGCAACACGACACGAGCGATATCGTCCTGCGCCTCGGTGGGGAGGCCGCGGGCCACTTCGAGGGCCTGATCGAGCAGCTTTGGTCATGAGGCCAGCCTAGCAATTCTCGGCTGCCAACGGAGGCTCACGGCCCCCACCGCATGTTCAGCACCGGCCGGCCGGAGCTGTTGGTCTCCTCGCCGGTCACCGCGAAGCCGTGGCGGCGGTAGAACTTGATCGCGCGATAATTGTCGGCGTTGACCTTCAGCGTGACTTCGCGCGGCGACAGCCGCTTGGCTTCGTCGACCAGCGCTTCGGCGACGCCCCAGCCCCAATGCTCGGGCTCGACGACGAGCTGATCGAGATAGCCCGCGCCATCGATCGTCACGAAGCCGATCATGCCGCCGCTGTTCTCGGCGATGACGATGGCGGCGTGCGGCACCAGCTCGCCGCGCCAGCGCGCGCGCCACCAGTCGACGCGCTTGTCGAAATCGATCGCCGGATAAGCCAGCCGCCAGGTGCGCAGCCACAGGCCGATGGCGGCGTCTTCGTCGGCGTCGCGATACGGGCGGAGGGTGAATGCGGTGGTCATGACCAGCGATCCGTCATTCCGGGGCGTGTGCAGCGAAGCTGCGCACGAACCCGGAATCTGAAACCGGCATGGGGGCGAGATTCCGGGTTCGCCGCTGCGCGGCGCCCCGGAATGACGAACGAGAGGATTGGCAGGTCCGCAAGGCTACCGCTCCGTCAACTTCAGTTCGATGCGGCGGTTGCGGCGGTAGGCGTCTTCGGTGTTGGCGGTGTCGAGCGGCTGGAATTCGGCGAAGCCGGCGGCGACCAGGCGCTGCGCCGGGACGCCGAGCGACACCAGATACTGCACCACCGAGATCGCGCGCGCGCTCGACAGCTCCCAGTTCGACTTGAACGCGCCGGTGATCGGCCGGCGGTCGGTGTGGCCGTCGACCCGCAGCACCCATGGGATCTCCGACGGGATCTTCTTGTCGAGTTCAGTCAGCGCGCTTGCGAGCTTGTCGAGCTCGGCGCGGCCCTCGGGCAGCAGCAGCGCCTGCCCGGTGTCGAAGAACACTTCGGACTGGAACACGAAACGGTCGCCGACGATGCGGATGTCGGGGCGGTCGCCGAGGATCGCGCGCAATCGGCCGAAGAATTCCGAGCGATAGCGCGACAATTCCTGCACCCGCTGCGCCAGCGCCAGATTCAGCCGCTGGCCGAGATCGGCGATCCGGCCCTGGGATTCCTTGTCGCGCTTCTCGGTGGCCTCCAGCGCCTCTTCGAGCGCCGCGAGCTGGCGGCGCAGCGCCGAGATCTGCTGGTTCAGCACCTCGACCTGCGCCAGCGCGCGGGCCGAAAGCTGCTTTTCGGAGTCCAGCGCCTTGCCGAGTTCGCCGGCGCGGCCGGCGGCGTCGCTGCCGGCGCCGGCGAGGCCGTCATACAGCCCCTTGACGCGGTCGCGTTCGCTCTGCGCCGCGGACAGCCCGGCGCGAACCTGCGACAGTTGCTCCTCGATATTGAGCTTGCCGAGCTTCTCCAGCGACAGCAGGTCGTTGAGCTGCGCGATCCGCGCGTTGAGCTCCTGCAGCGCCTTGTCCTTGCCGGTGACCTCCTGGGACAGGAAGAACTGCACCACCAGAAACACCGACAGCAAAAACACGATGCCGAGGATCAGCGTCGACAGCGCGTCGACGAATCCCGGCCAGTAGTTGAAGCCGGTCTCCTGCCGGCGTCCGCGAGCCAGCGCCATTAATGCGCTCCTTCGGGCCGCAGCGCTGCGTCGGCGGGCCGCTTCGGCAATCCTGTGAGCCGCAGCGCCGCAACGACGGCAGCAAGCTCCCTCGCCCCGCTCTTGCGGGGAGAGGGGTGGGGTGAGGGGCGACGCGGGCACTGAGTCTCGGCCATGGCGAGGCGCCCCCTCACCCGACCGGCTTCGCTGCGCTCCGCCGGTCGACCTCTCCCCGCGCGCGGGGAGAGGTGAGGCGCGTGCCGCTCATGCGTCGCAGTCATCAGCTCTTCTCCGGCTGGCGCACCAAAGCGGTCAGCAGATCCCTGATCTCGCGGTTCTGTTCGCCCTGGGCGTCGGCCCATTCGCGGATCATCTGCTGCTCGTTGCGCATATGCGCGACCAGGTTCTGGATCGCATCCGCAAGGTTGGCCATCGCCGCCGTGGTGGCGCGGTTGGCGCCGCCGTCCTCCAGCGTCAGCCGCAGCCGCTCGATCGCGTTCTGCAGATCGCCGCTGCCGGCGATGCCGCCTTCCGCGCTCGCGCCGCGCACGGTCGAGGCCAGCCAGTCCTCGAGATCGGTGTAGAACCGGTTCTGCGCCTGGCTCGATTGCAGATCGAGGAAGCCGAGCACCAGCGAGCCGGCGAGGCCGAACAGCGACGACGAGAACGAGATGCCCATGCCGCCGAGCGGCGCAGCGAGGCCTTCCTTCAGCGTGTCGAACAGCGAGCCGGCGTCGCCGGTCACCTTCAGTCCGCCGATCACCCCCCCGATCGCGCCGACGGTCTCGATCAGACCCCAGAACGTGCCGAGCAGGCCGAGAAACACCAGGAGGCCGGTCATGTAGCGCGAGATGTCGCGCGCCTCGTCGAGCCGCGTCGCGATCGAATCCAAGAGATGCCGCATGATCTGCGGCGACACCGCGATTCGCCCGCTGCGTTCGCCGCCCAGAATCGCCGCCATCGGCGCCAGCAGCGTCGGCCGCCGGTCGATCGCGAGCCCGGGATCGTTGATGCGGAAATTGTTGACCCAGGCGACCTCCGGATACAGCCGGACCACCTGCCGGAACGCCAGCACGATGCCGATCAGCAGCACCGCGCAGATCAGCGCATTCAGCCCGGGATTGGCGAGGAACGCCGCGATGACCTGCTTGTACAGCACCACCACGACGAGTGCGCACAGCACCAGAAACACCAGCATCCGCACCAGGAAGATCCGCGGCGACGACAGCTTGGTGAGTTCGATCTCCATCGCCGGGCGGGAAGAGGGGCCTGCTGCCATCGCGCGTTCGATCTCCGGTTTGCCGGGAGGGGTTGTTTCCATCAATATGGCACAGTGCGTCGTGGAAGAAAGGCTCGGCGGGGGTTATCCCGCACCTCACCTGCGCCATGTCTCGCATCGCGGAACCCGGGTTGAAACCGGGACTTGAACGATCGCGTATTTGCGGGGCAGGTGGCGCGACGATCTAGGACGATTTGCAAGGACGATTTGATGACGGTTTTATATCTCGAAGCTCTGGTGGCGATCGGGCTGGCGCTGGCGGCGCTGATGGCGGGCGCCTGGGTGGTGCAGCAGAAGACCGGCAATTCCGGCTGGGTCGACACCATCTGGACGTTTTCGCTCGGCCTCACCGGCGCGGCCGCTTCGCTGTGGCCGGTCGACGGCGCGGAGCCGAATGCGCGGCAATGGCTGGTCGCGGCGCTGGTGCTGGCCTGGTCGGTGCGGCTCGGCTCGCACATCGCGGCGCGCAGCCGCCATATCGGTGACGATCCGCGCTACGCCGCCTTCGCCAAGGATTGGGGCGCCGACGCGCCGAAGAAGATGTTCGTCTTCCTGCAGCAGCAGGCCTATGGCTCGATCCCGCTGGTGTTCGCGATCTTCGTCGCCGCGCGCGCGCCGGCGGAGGGATTGCGGCTGCAAGACTGGCTCGGCATCCTGATTCTCGTGATCGGCATCGCCGGCGAGGGGCTGGCCGACGCGCAACTGAAGGCGTTCCGCCAGAATCCCGCCAACAAGGGCCAGGTCTGCGACGCCGGGCTGTGGGGCTGGTCGCGGCATCCGAACTACTTCTTCGAATGGTTCGGCTGGCTGGCCTATCCGGTGATCGCCATCCCGTTCGCCGATCCCTTGTCCTATCCATGGGGCTACGCGGCGCTGCTGGCGCCGATGTTCATGTACTGGATTCTGGTACACCTCACCGGCATCCCGCCGCTGGAGGAGCAGATGCTCAAATCCCGCGGCGAGCGCTACGAGGCGTATCAGGCGCGCACCAGCAAGTTCTTTCCGCTGCCGCCCGGCAATCCGCCGCCGAGGAGCACTGCCACACGATGAGTCTGATTTCCTCGATCATCGATGCCGCCGAGCGCGTGCCGCTGCCCGATCCGGTGATCCGCGCCGCGATCAACCGGCTGTGCGCCCGCACCGCGGCCAAGATGTCGCACGGCAACGAGGCCGCCGACGCCGCCTTCGCCCGCGAGATGGCGGCGCGCGCGGTCGCCGAACACACCGACGCCGCCAACGCCCAGCACTACGAGGTGCCGGCGGCGTTCTTCGGCAAGGTGCTGGGCCCGCACCGCAAATACTCGTCGTGCTTCTATCGGGAAGCCGACACCACGCTGGCGCAGGCCGAAGAGGAGGCGCTGCGGCTGACGATGGACCACGCCGATCTGCGCGACGGCCAGAGCATTCTCGAACTCGGCTGCGGCTGGGGCTCGCTGTCGCTGGCGATGGCGCAACGGTTTCCGTATGCGCGCATCGTCGCGGTGTCGAATTCGGCGTCGCAACGCAACTACATCGAAGGCCAGGCGATCGCCCGCGACCTGCCCAACCTGCAGGTCGTCACCAGCGACATGAACGTGTTCGAGCCGCACGCGCAGTTCGACCGTATCGTCTCGGTCGAGATGTTCGAGCACATGATGAACTGGCGCAAGCTGCTGACCTGGATCCACGGCTGGCTGAAGCCCGACGGCCTGTTCTTCATGCACATCTTCACCCATCGCTGCGGCGCCTATCTGTTCGATCGCGCCGACCGCGAGGACTGGATCGCGCAGCATTTCTTCACCGGCGGCGTGATGCCGAGCCACAAGCTGATCAGGCAATATGCCGATCTGTTCGGCGTCGAGGAGCAGTGGCGCTGGAGCGGCCGGCACTATCAGCGGACCGCCGAACACTGGCTCGCCAATTTCGACGCGCATCGCGAGGAGATCGAAACGATCCTGCGGCCGGTTTACGGCGACGACACCGCGTTGTGGATGCGGCGATGGCGCTGGTTCTTCCTCGCCACCTCCGGCCTGTT
This sequence comes from Rhodopseudomonas palustris, assembly GCF_034479375.1. Classification (NCBI taxonomy): domain Bacteria; kingdom Pseudomonadati; phylum Pseudomonadota; class Alphaproteobacteria; order Hyphomicrobiales; family Nitrobacteraceae; genus Rhodopseudomonas; species Rhodopseudomonas palustris. The sequence goes on from NZ_CP140155.1 coordinate 4,784,199, forward strand.
CGGCTACGCCGACGGCGACGAATGGGGCGTCAGTCACTACCGGCTGAAGCCGGTCCGACCTCGGGTGTGATGCTGCGCACGCGTCCCGTCCGCTGCTCACGACTTGGTGAGTTTCCGGATCGGGGCTTCGTGCGCCGGAAAAATCGATTAACGATCAACTAACTACACGCTATCATGACGCCGTGGCCGAAGCTTCCGGCATCGCAAAATTGATCCTGCGCAATGCCGGCCAGCGGTACTGGCGTCTACCTTTCTGTCCGAAAAAGGCAGGAGAGTAGCGTGTATCTCGATTCGGTCGGTTCGCTTGTGTTGTTCCTGGCGTGTGCCGTTGCGCCGGCGTTGATCGCGTATCTGGTCCTCGACGATGTGCGGCAGAGGCTGTTCCGGCGTGCGCAGCCGCAGCAGGCGGAGCCGGTCGCACCCGCGTCGCCGCCGGTGCGTGCGCGCCGGATCGGCCTGTTCGCCTGGGCGAATTCCTGATCTGAAATGATAGGCGGAGCGCCCGCCGCCGTCGGTTCGGGTGCAAACATCAGAAACCACAGTGAGGATGAAGCCTTGACCATTGTTGCATTGATCGCTGCGATCTACGTGCTGGTCGGCCTGATCGGTATCGTCGCCCTGTTCGTCGGTGGACGTGAGATGATGTCCCAGACGGCGCACTGGAAGCGTTTCGACGACGCGCACTACTGGGATGAGGTCGCCGAAGACTGGCGCCCCCACGAGCACCTCGCCGTCGCCTCGCAGGCGCGCTGAAGCGCGGCGCACGCGCATCCAAGACCGATGACTTGAAAGATACACCGGCATCCGCCTCGTCAGGCGGGTGCCGGTTTCGTTTCGGAGGTGTCGGTTTCGGAAGGATCGGGCACGAATTCGAGAATATCGCCGGGCTGGCAATCCAGCGCCGCACAGATCCGCTCCAGCGTGTCGAAGCGAAACCCCTTCACCTTTCCTGATTTCAGCAGCGAGACGTTCTGTTCGGTGATGCCGATACGCTCGGCGAGTTCTTTCGAGCGCATCTTGCGCCGCGCCAGCATGACGTCGAGATTGACCACGATCGCCATCGGCTAGACGAAGCTCGCGTTTTCGTCGGCGATCCGCGTCGCCTCGCGCATCACCGCCGCGACCGCGATCAGCACGCCGCCGACGATCACCGAGATGTAGTCGTTGCTGGAGAAGGTCAGCACCAGCAGCCGCTGCCCCGGCGGGTTGCCGAGCGACAGCACGAGCGCCAGGACGGTCGCGGTCAGCGGACCGAGCGCCCCCTGCGCCGCCACCGCGATGCCGAAGCGCTGCAGATGCGTGGCCGTCGCCGCCGTGAAGACGCGCCCGCGCGCGAAATCGCCGAACAACGCGCGCACGTTCAACAATCCCCACACCAGCACGGCGACCGGCACCGCGATGATGATCGCCGCCAGCGCCTGATTGCCGGCGTCGAGCGGCAACCGCGTGCCGATGTCGCCGAGTTTCGTCAGCAGCAGATTTCGCGTCCAGCTCTGGAAGACGAAGGCGGCGCCGAGCAGGCCGACGATCAGCACGATGCCGCCCGTCGTCACCCATTCCATTGCGCGTGACAGCCGCACCAGCCGGGCCGCGGCTGAGCCGTCCGGCTCCGTTGAGGCCATCGAGGAAGAGGCTTGCATTACGAAACTCCATCATCTATTTCGAGATGAAATTATCGTAAAACAATAAATTATCATCGTCAAGATAGGGTCCCGTGATGTGCTTCCCAGCTTTCTTCAGACCGTTCGCCGCAGTCGCCGCGATCCTGACGGTCGCCGCGCTGACGGCCTGCAGCTCCGTTCCGTTGACGTCGATGGTCAAGCTCGCGCGCACCGATCTCGCCGCGACCGATCCGGCTGCGCTGCGCATTGCCGTGCGGCTGCCGCAGGGCCTGCGGCCGCGCCGCGTGACGCTGCGGATCACCTTGGCGGTGGGCGCCGAGAAGCGGGAGCAGACCTTCGTGCTGGCCGATCTCGACGATCCCGCCGAATTGCTGTCGCTCGCCGGCGAGGTGACGAGGGACACCACGATCTACGCCTTCCGGATCGCGCCGGCGGACGTGCCGCGCGTGCTGGCGCTGCGGGACGAGATGGCCGCGCACAAGGCGAAGGGTGAACGCGGCTCGCTGACGCTCGGCGTTGGCGCTGACGCGTGCCGCATCGGCGCGCTGCCTGCCAAGGCGCTGATCACCACCTATCTGAAGACCGAACGCGCCGGCGATTTCTTCCCGCTGACGCGCGACGTCGATCTGCGCAAGGATGTGCCGAAGGAGGCCGCCCCCGAACGCATTCCGCTGTGCGGCTGAAGCGCTGCGGCCTAACCTCTCCCCGCACGCGGGGAGAAGGAGCAGGCAGTGCCCTGGGGCAGCTCTTTCTTCGGAGCTAGTGGGCAGTTCGCCGACTCCGGCTCAACTCTTCGGGCAGGTCGGCGGGGTGTCGTCCGACCATTCCGGCGCCGACAATTGCAGGTCGTCGAGCCCGAGCAGGCCGATCGCGCGCAGCGCGATGTGGTCGATCATTTCCGCCAATGAGCGTGGCCGCTGATAGAACGCCGGCGAGATCGGCGCGACGATGCCGCCGATCTCGGTGACCTGCGCCATGGCGCGGATATGGCCGAGATGCAGCGGCGTCTCGCGCAGCATCAGCACCAGCCGGCGGCGCTCCTTGAGCTGCACGTCGGCGGCGCGCACCAGCAGATTGTCGAGATTGCCGGTGGCGATCGCCGACAGCGTGCGGATCGAGCACGGCGCCACGATCATGCCGCTGGTGCGGAACGAGCCGGACGCGATGCTGGCGCCGACATCGTTGAAATCGTGATGGCGGTCGACGATCTCGAGGATGTGCGCCAGCGCCTTGTCGCCGACCTCGTAGGCGATGGTGCGCTCGGCCGCGGCGGAGACGACGAGGTGCAGTTCGCAGTCGGTGGTGGCGAGCAGTTCGACGATGCGCAGGCCGACCGCGGCTCCCGAGGCGCCGCTGATGCCGACCACGATGCGATGCGGCGTGTTCATCGCAGCAGCCTGCGTTGCGCCAAGGCCGGCGTCGGCGCCGGGGCGAGCCCGAGGCTCGACCACATCGCGTCGACCCGCGCGATCACGTCTTTGTCCATCTCCAGCACCTTGCCCCATTCGCGCTCGGTCTCGGTGCCGATCTTGTTGGTGGCGTCGATTCCCAGCTTGCCGCCGAGCCCGGATTTCGGCGAGGCGAAATCCAGATAGTCGATCGGCGTGTCGCTGATCGACATCATGTCGCGCGAAGTGTCGGCGCGGGTCGACACCGCCCACATCACGTCGGCCCAGTCGCGCACGTCGACGTCATCGTCGACGATGATCAAGAGCTTGGTGTAGCTGAACTGCGGCAGCATCGACCACAGCCCCATCATCAGCCGCCGCGCCTGGCCGGGATAGCGCTTCTTGATCGAGGCGACCGCGATCCGGTACGAGCACGCTTCCGGCGGCAGCCACAGATCGACGATCTCCGGAAACTGCCGCCGCGCCACCGGCAGGAACACGTCGTTGAACGCCTCGCCGAGCCGCGACGGCTCGTCCGGCGGCCGCCCCGTATAGGTCGACAGATAGATCGGATTGCGCCGCATCGTGATCGCGGTGATCCGCATCACCGGGAATTCCTCGACCGCGTTGTAATAGCCGGTGTGGTCGCCATAGGGCCCTTCCGGTGCGGTCTCGGTCGGCGACACGAAGCCTTCCAGCACGATCTCGGCGTCGGCCGGCACGTTCAGCGGAATCCCGACGCAGGGCGTCATGCTGGGGCGGTCGCCGCGCAGCAGCCCGGAGAATTTGATCTCCGAAATGTTCTCCGGCAGCGGCAGCACCGCCGACAGGATCATCGCCGGATCGGCGCCGATCACGATCGCGACCGGCATCTCGCGCCCCTCGGCCTTCCATTGGTGATGATGCTTGGCGCCGCCGCGATGCGCCAGCCAGCGCATGATGACGCGATCCCTGCCCAGCACCTGGATGCGGTAGACGCCGACATTGTCGGTGCCGGGCGCGCCCGGCGGCGGTCTGGTGAACACCAGCGGCCAAGTGATCAGCGGCGCCGGCTCGCCCGGCCACGGGATCTGAACGGGCAGCCTTCCGAGATCGACCGCGTCGCCGGTCAGCACCACGTCCTGCGCCGGCGCGGACTTGGCGGTCTTCGGCCGCATCGACAGCGCCGCGCGGGCCATCGGCAATTTGCTCAGCGCATCGGTCAGGCTCTGCGGCGGCGCCGGCTCGCGCATTTCGGCGAGCGCCTCGCCGAGCGCCGACAGATTCTGCGGTTCGATGCCGAGCCCCCACGCCACCCGCTCGACGGTGCCGAACAAATTGACCAGGATCGGCATCTCCGACGGCGTGCCGTCCGCCTTGACCGGATGTTCGATCAGCAGCGCCGGCCCGCCGGCGTGCAGCACGCGGCGATGGATTTCGGTCAGCTCGTGGACCACCGAGACCGGCTTGCGGATCCGGTGCAACTGCCCGCGGGATTCCAGATAGGCGGCGAAAGCGCGGAGGTCCGGGAAGGGCGGTTTGACGCGGCTCAGCATGGTGTCTCCGTGCGGACGGTTCTGGTCAGCACTTGGGACGGGGTCTGTCTTTGATCAGGCGCAAAGAAGTACCGCCGGGACCGGGTTACCCGATTTGTTCACGATAAGGTGGCTCATGTCGGTATCCAATTCGCCCGTCTCCAGGATGCCCGCGCCGCTTGCCCTCGCGACGCGGGTTCTGCCGCTGTTGCCCCTGCAGGTGTTGCTCGGCATTTGCCTGCGGGAGATCCGCAGTCGTCATCCCCGCATCTTCGATCGTCTCGGGTCGCACACCGGCAAGCGCTACGGCCTCGATCCCAGCGATCTGCCGATCGCCTTCGTGCTCGAGCCGCGGCGGATGAATCCGCGCGTCACGGTGGTGCGCACGCTGCCGTCGAACATCGACGCGCGCATCGCCGGGCCGTTGTCGGCGCTGATAGGCATGACCGACGGCTCCTATGACGGCGACGCGCTGTTCTTCTCGCGCGACATCGAGATCGATGGCGACATGGAGGCGGTGGTCGCGCTGCGCAATGCGATCGACGATTCGCGGGTCGATTTCCTCAAGGAGTCGGTGGCGTGGTTCGGCCCGCTGGCGACGCCGATCGAGCGGATTCTGCGGAGCATCGTCGGCGCGCAGCCGGCCTATCGCGAAGAAATGGGCGTCGGGGGAGGCTAGAGCATGGAACTGATCTGTCCGGCGGGCACGCCCGCGGCGCTGCACGATGCCGTCGCGGTGGGGGCCGATGCGATCTATTGCGGCTTCAATGACGAAACCAATGCGCGCAATTTTCCCGGGCTGAATTTCAGCCGCGAGGAGATGCGCGAGTCGATCGCGCACGCGCATCGCTACGGCGTCAACGTGCTGGTCGCGATCAACACCTTCGCCCGCGCCGGCAATGTCGAACTGTGGCAGCGCGCGGTCGACGACGCGGTCGAGGCCGAAGCCGATGCGTTGATCCTCGCCGATGTCGGCGTGATGGACTACTGCGCCAAAACCCATCCGCAGCAGCGCCTACACGTTTCGGTGCAGGCCGCGGCGGCCAACGCGGATTCGATCCGGTTCTACGTCGACAGCTTCAACGCCAAGCGCGTGGTGCTGCCGCGCGTGCTCAGCGTGCAGGAGATCGCGGCGATCACCCGCGAGGTCCAATGCGAGACCGAAGTGTTTATCTTCGGCGGGCTGTGCGTGATGGAGGAGGGCCGCTGTTCGCTGTCGTCCTACGCCACCGGCAAGTCGCCGAACATGGACGGCGTCTGCTCGCCGGCAGGCTCCATCCAGTATCGCGAGGAGAACGGCGCGCTGGTGTCGCGGCTCGGCGATTTCACCATCAACAAATTCGCCAAGGGCGAGGCGGCGGCGTATCCCACGCTGTGCAAGGGCCGCTACCAGACCGACGAGGGCTGCGGCTATCTGTTCGAGGACCCGGCCTCGCTCGACGCCACCACCATGCTGCCGGAACTGCGCGCCGCCGGCGTCGCGGCGCTGAAGATCGAAGGCCGCCAGCGCGGCCGCGCCTATATCGAGCGCGTGGTGAAGACCTTCAAGGAGGTGCTGAGCGCGCTGGACGACGGCCGGCCGCTGCCGGTCGACGCGCTGCGCGGCCTCAGCGAAGGTCAGTCCAACACCACCGGCGCCTACAAGAAGACTTGGCGCTAAAGACTTGGCGCTAAAGATCTGGCGCTGAGAGCGCCGACGACAACGACGATCGGCGCAGCGAGCGCAACGCCGCCAACTCACAGCGAGGCTATTCCCATGCAACTCACGCTCGGACCGGTGCTGTACAACTGGAAGCCGGAGGCATGGCGCGACTTCTATTTCCGCGTCGCCGATGAAGCGCCGGTCGACGTCGTGATCGTCGGCGAGGTGGTGTGCTCGAAGCGCTCGCCGTTCCTCGAACCGCACATCCCGGCGGTGGTCGAACGGCTGTCGAATGCCGGCAAGACCGTGCTGATGGGCTCGCTGACGCTGATGTCGCTGCCGCGCGAGCGCAAGGCGATGCTCGAACTCGCCGGCGACGATCAACTCACCATGGAGGTCAACGACCTGACCTGCCTGGGCATGCTCGGCGGCAAGCCGCATGCGATCGGCCCGTTCGTCAACATCTACAACGAAGCCACCGCGAAGTATTTCGCGACGCGCGGCGCGACCAGAATTTGCCTGCCGCCGGAATTGCCGCTGTCGGCGATCCGCGCGATCGCGCAGTCGCTGCCCGAGGTGACGTTCGAGGTGTTCTCGTTCGGCCGCGTGCCGCTGGCGATCTCGGCGCGCTGCTATCACGCCCGGCTCAACAAGCTGTCGAAGGACAATTGCCGATTCGTCTGCGACCAGGATCCCGACGGGCTTGCGGTGACCACGCTCGACGACGAGCCGTTCCTGGCGATGAACGGCGTGCAGACGCTGTCCTACACCTGCGCCAGCCTGCTCGGCGACATCGACAAACTACGCGACGCCGGCGCGGGCGCGATGCGGCTGTCGCCGCAGCAATGCGACATGGTCGCGGTGGCGCAATTGTTCCGCGACGCGATCGACGGCAAGGTGGCGGCGAGCGAAAGTGCGGCGAAGCTGTCGGCGATCTACCCGCTGAAACAGTCCAACGGCTTCCTGTTCTCCAAGCCGGGCGCCGCGTTCATCACCGATTCGGGCGACGTGCGGCGGATCGTGCCGGCGGCGTAGTAACCGTTCGCGGGCACGGACTAGACGCTTCATCGATTGATTGAAGCAATCCGGCCTTTCCAGAGGCACTGAGTCCTCATCCTGAGGAGCCCGGCGAAGCCGGGCGTCTCGCAGGATGGGGCAACGCAGTGCCGGTGGCGCATGGTTCGAGACGGCGCTGCGCGCCTCCTCACCATGAGGATGTACTGGTGGCTGCGCATCATCAATCCTGATTCTACCTAAAGCAGAACGGCTCTAACCCTCTCCCCTCGTGGGAGAGGGTGGCTTCGCGTAGCGAAGCCGGGTGAGGGGGCCGCGGGCACGACGCCTGCCTCACCCCTCATCCGACGCGGACTTTCGTCCGCGCCACCTTCTCCCACAAGGGGAGAAGGAAGGAGCGCCACGCTCTGCCTCAGCTCAGCGGCTTCAAAATCTTCGCCAGCGTGCCGTGGATGATCTCGTTGCCGGCGACGATGTCGCCGGTCTTCAGCGGGTCGCCGCCGTTGATGTCGCCGGCGGTGCCGCCGGCTTCGCGGACGAAGACGATGCCCGCGGCGATGTCCCAGGGCGACAGGTTGCGTTCCCAATAGCCGTCGAAACGGCCGGCCGCCACGAAGGCGAGGTCGAGCGAGGCGGTGCCCATCCGGCGCAGGCCGGCGACCTTCGGCTGTAGCGCCGCCATCTCGCGCTGGTTCTGCGCGAAGTCGCCGCGGCCGAGATGCGGCAGGCCGCAGGCGATGACGCAGTCGTGCAGTTCGCGGCGGCCGGCAACGCGCAGCCGGCGGTCGTTGACGAAGGCGCCCTTGCCGCGCTCGGCGATGTAGAGGTCCTCGGTCGCCGGATTGTAGATCAGCCCGGCAATCAGCGTGTCCTCGCGCTGCAGGCCGATCGAGATCGCGAAATGCGGGATGCCGTGCAGGAAGTTGGTGGTGCCGTCGAGCGGATCGACGATCCAGGTGTGGCTCTTGTCGGCGCCCTCGCGGATGCCGCCTTCCTCGCCGAGGAAGCCGTAGCCCGGCCGCGCCTTGGTGAGATCCTCGTACAGCATCTCCTCGGCGCGCTTGTCGGCGAGCGAGACGAAATTCGCCGGGCCCTTCAGCGAGACCTGGAGATTCTCGACTTCACCGAAATCGCGCTTGAGGCTGCGGCCGGCGCGGCGCGCGGCCTTGACCATGACGTTGATGAGGGCGGAATGGATCATGGGCTGAGGACTCGCGGCGACCTGCGACAGGTCTGGATGAAGTTCTTGGGGGGATTATTCCGAAGGGGTGCCCTGCGCAGGGGATGGCGTCAACCCCGGATCATTTCCCGCCGACCCATTTCTTCGCGGCCTCCTGGGCCTTGGCGCGCTCCTCGGGGCTGAGCTGGGCCTGCGCCTCGTCGAGCATCAGGTCGCCCTTGCCGGCGGTCTTGGCGACCAGGTGCCATTTGATCGCCTCGACCGGGTCGCGCGGCGCGCCCTGGCCGCTGAACAGCACATGCGCCAGCCGGTTCTGCGCGATCGGGTTGTTGGCCCGCGCCGCCTTGCGCAGCAGCGCCACCGCGGCCGGTTCGTTCTTCACCGTGCCGGTGCCATTGTAGAGCGCGATCGCGTATTCGACCTCGGCGGGGACATTGCCGGCGACCGCCGCGGCCTGCAGCAGCCGCACCGATTGCTCGACGTTCTTCTCCACCCCGGTGCCCTCCTTGTAGAAGGTCGCCAGCGCGTATTGCGCCTCGGGATTGCCGGCGTCGGCGGCCACCCGCAGCAGTTCGGCGGAGCGCTTGATGTCCTGCGGGAAGGTCTGGCCGTCGAGATACAGCAGCGCCAGATTATACGCCGCCCTCGGCTCGCCGAGCTTGGCCGAGGACGCCAGCCATTTGGCGGCTTCCTCGCGGTTCGCCGGCCCGCCGCCACGCCCCGCCATCCGCGCCATCGCCAGCGCGAACATCGCCTCGCGGTCGCCGAGATCGGCGGCGCGCCTGTACCATTGCACCGCTTTGTCGTAGTCGCGCCTGATCCCGAGCGCGTTGGCGTAGAGTTCGCCCAGCATCGTCATCGCCTTGGGATCGTTCAGCTCCTGGGCGCGCTTCAGGGCGAGATCGAAGGCGGTCTTGTAGAACCCGCGCTGATACGCGCCATAGACCAGATCGACATTGGGGTCGTCGGGGTCGACCGCGTCGGCGCTCTCCGGCGCCGCACCCGGCTTCGCCGCGCCGGCCTTGTCGGCGGCCGGCTTTTTCGCGTGATCCTTGTCGGCCGGGGGGGCGGCGGGCTTCGGCCGCGGCTTCGGCTTTTCCGGCTCGAGCGGCTTCGGAAACGGATTCGGCGGCGACGGCGTCAGCGACAATTGCGCCGACGCGCCGGTGGCGAGCAGCAGCAGTGCCGCAGCGATCGAGATCGGGCGCAGCGCCTTCATGGATTATCCTTGCGCCGGCGCCGGCGCGGAGCCGGCGAAGCCCTGCTTCAGCGCCGCTTCGGCGTCCGCGAGCGCCGCCGCCGCGCCGTCCGCTTCGGCCCAGATGTGGTCGCCGACCAGCACGAAATCCGCGCCGGCGGCGGCGAATTCCCCGACCTCGTCGCGCGAGATCGCGTAGCCGACGCAGGGCGGCTCGAACAGTTCGGCCCACCAGTTCAGTCGGTCGGCGATCGCCTCGGTCGAGGGTCGCGTGCCGTCTTCGGCCGGTTCGCCGAACAGCACATAGTCGGCGCCGGCTTCGCCGGCGATCATGGAATCGTGCCGCGTCTCCAGCGCGCCGACCCCGGCGATCCGCGACGGTTGCAGTTGCGGCAGCCATTCCTGCATCGCGGCCAGCCCCGACAGATGCGCGCCGTCGGCGCCGCCGCGCGCCACCAGATCGGCATGGCCGTCGAGCAGCAGCGCCGCGCCGCCGGCCTGCACCGCCGCGGTCACCGCCTTGATCCGCGTGATGAGTGTGCGCGGGTCGGATGGCGCGAGCCGCAGCAGCACCGCCGCCACGTCGGCGGCGGCGAGCAACTGCGGAAGCGCCGCGAGCAGGGATGCGGGATCGTCCACGACCGGCGTCGCGAGATAGAGGCGCGGCGCCGGGCGCGGCGGGGCAGGCTTGGCCATCGGCGTTATGCGGCCTTCTTGCTTTCGAGGTCGGATGACCACTCGCCCTTGCTGGCGAGCGAGTTCATCTTCGCCCGGTGGGTGAACGCAGCCTGGCCGGCCGCGACGTTGTCGGCCTTGCCGGACCACGCCTTCTGCGGCGCGGCCTGCAGCGCGCGGCCGTAGGAGAAGGTCAGGCCCCAAGGAAGGCCGCCGATCTTGTTCATGGCGTCGAGATGCGCGGTGGCGTCCTCGTCGGACTGGCCGCCCGACAGGAACGCGATGCCCGGCACCGCCGACGGCACGCACGACTTCAGCAGCTTCACGGTCTTCTCGGCGACTTCCTGCACGCCGGCTTGCTTCGCCGACTTCTTGCCGGCGACCGCCATGTTCGGCTTCAGGATCATGCCTTCGAGGGCGACGCGCTGGAAGTAGAGTTGCTGGAAGGTTTCCTTCAGCACCCATTCGGTGACGTTGTAGCAGGTGTCGATGTCGTGGGCTCCGTCCATCAGCACCTCGGGCTCGACGATCGGCACGATCTGCGCCTGCTGGCACAGCGCCGCATAGCGCGCCAGCGCATGGGCGTTGGTCATGATCGCGGTGTGGGTCGGGACGCCCCCGGCGGCGTCGATATCGATCACCGCGCGCCATTTGGCGAAGCGGGCGCCCTGCTTGTAGTATTTCGCCAGCCGCTCGGCGAGCTTGTCGAGGCCGGCGGTGATGGTCTCGCCCGGGCAGCCCGGCAGCTTCTGGGTGCCTTCGTCGACCTTGATGCCGGGGATCGCGCCTGCCTGTTCGATCAGCCTGACCAGCGGCGTGCCGTCGGCGGCGTTCTGCCAGATCGTCTCGTCGTACAGGATCACGCCGGAGATGTAGTCGCTCATCGCCTCTTTCGAGCGGAACATCATCTCGCGATAGTCGCGGCGGCTGGTCTCGGTCGACTCGACGCCGATCACGTCGAACCGCTTCTTGATGGTTCCCGAGGATTCGTCGGCAGCGAGGATGCCCTTGCCGGGCGCGACCATGGCGCGGGCGATTTTGTTCAGGTCGGCGAGGTTCATCGGCTTCTCCATTGGGGTGGTTTCTTGGTTGGTTTTGCGGTCCGCAAGGGTCTCGAACGTCCAGAGCGTCTTAGACAATGCCCAGGAAAATGGCGAGGGCGCGATTGACCGCGGAGATTTCTTCGGGGGAGAGGCGGCCGATCACGGGGCCGGTCTTCTCGCGCAGAACGGTCGCGGGCTTGTCGACCATCACGAGCGAGCGTTCGCGCAGACCATTCATCGACGATGGTTCGATCAAGACGCGGCATGGCTCGCTGTCGGTCAGGTAGCTCGTCAGCGGCAGCACGGCGACGGAATTCAGATGCAAGTATCTATTCGACTGGACGATCAAGGCTGGCCTGGGTTTCCCGTATTCGCCCCGCAGCGAAACAGTGACCAGCTCGCCATACATCATCGCCAGTCGCTGAAGTCGCCGAGTTCCAGCATTCCTTCCAGAACCCGGCGGCTTTCTTCGTCCTCATTGATGACGTCGATGGCCCGCGCCAGTTGCGCCTTGAACTCGGGCGTGTCGACATCCGGAACCCAGATGGTCACCGGCTTCAACCCCATCGCCTTCATCCTCTCGCGGTGGCGCCGCACGCGTTCGGCGCTGGCGCTGCGCGGCTTGGCTCTGCCCATCGTGGCCGCCCGCTTGCCCTTGGCGGGCTTGTCGGCCTTCTTATCCATCGCGGCCTCCGTCGGAAGCGTTACATGTAACGCAACATAGGACCCGCAGAAGACATCCGCAAGGCGAGAACGCCAGCCGAAAGCCTCGTCACTTCGCCCGCAGCACCTCGACGCCGGGCAGCGGCTTGCCTTCCATCCATTCGAGGAAGGCGCCGCCGGCAGTCGAGATATAGGTGAAATCGTCGGCCACGCCGGCGTGGTTCAGCGCCGCGACGGTGTCGCCGCCGCCGGCGACCGAGATCAGCTTGCCGGCCTTGGTGCGCCGGGCGGCGTGCTTGGCCGCTTCCACCGTGCCCTTGTCGAACGGCGTCAGCTCGAACGCGCCGACCGGGCCGTTCCAGACCAATGTTGCGGCGTCGTCGATCGCCGCATGGATGCGCTCGATCGAGCGCGGGCCGACGTCGAGGATCATCGCCTCGGCCGGGATGGCATCGAGTCCATAGGCGAAGGAGGGCGCATTGGCCTCGAAATGATACGCCACGGTGGCGTCGACCGGCAGGATGATCGCGCAATTGGCGGCCTCGGCCTTGTTCATGATCCGCAGCGCGGTCTCGGCCAGATCCTTTTCGCAAAGGGATTTACCGACCTTGACGCCCTGGGCGTGCAGGAAGGTGTTGGCCATGCCGCCGCCGATCACCAGCGCCTGCACCTTGGTGACGAGGTTTTCCAGGAGGTCGATCTTGCTCGACACCTTGGCGCCCCCGACGATCGCGATCACCGGCTTGGTCGGCGCTTCCAGCGCCTTGTTCAGCGCCACCAGCTCGGCCTGCATGGTGCGGCCCGCATAGGCCGGCAGCTTGTGGCCGAGGCCCTCGGTCGAGGCGTGGGCGCGATGCGCGGCCGAGAACGCGTCGTTGACCCAGATGTCGCCGAGCTCGGCGAGCTTGGCGACGAAGGCCGGATCGTTCTTTTCCTCTTCAGGATGGAACCGGGTGTTCTCTAGGCAGAGGATATCGCCGTCCTGCATCGCGGCGATCGCCTTCGCGGCGGGTTCGCCGACGCAGTCCTCGGCGAAAGCAACCGGCTTCTTGATCACCTGCGCCAGTGCAGCCGCGACAGGCTTCAACGAATTCTTGTCGTCGCGCCCCTTCGGCCGGCCGAAATGCGCCAGCAGGATCACCTTGCCGCCCTTGGCGGAAATCTCCGTGATGGTCGGTGCCACGCGGTCGAGCCGCGTGGTGTCGGTCACCTTGCCGGAATCCATCGGCACGTTGAGATCGACGCGCAGCAGCACGCGTTGGCCTTTGACATCGACGTCGTCGAGGGTGCGGAATGATTTGGTCATGATGAGCCCGATGCCTTGAAGCTCATCCTTCGAGACGCCTCGCTTCGCTCGGCTCCTCAGGATGAGGGGTTGCGCTCGCGGCGAGGAGAAACGCTCCTCGCGCCTATCGTCCTCATGGTGAGGAGCGGGCGGCAGCCCGCGTCTCGAACCATGAGTTCACGAGTACCAGATCGTCAGATCAGCTTGCTCATCGCGACAGCCGTGTCGGCCATGCGGTTCGAGAAGCCCCATTCGTTGTCGTACCACGACATCACCCGCACCAGCGTGCCGTTCTGCACCTTGGTCTGGTCCATGTGGAAGGTCGACGAATGCGGGTCGTGGTTGAAGTCGATCGAGACGTTGGGCGCGAAGGTGTAGCCGAGGATGCCCTTGAGCTCCTGATCGGCGGCGCGCTTCATCGCCTCGTTGATCTCTTCCTTGGTGGTGGCGCGCTTGGCGATGATCTTGAGGTCGACCACCGAGACGTTCGGGGTCGGCACGCGGATCGCGACGCCGTCGAGCTTGCCCTTCAGTTCGGGCAGCACCAGGCCGATCGCCTTGGCGGCGCCGGTCGAGGTCGGGATCATCGACATCGCGGCGGCGCGGCCGCGATACAGATCCTTGTGCATCGTATCCAGCGTCGGCTGGTCGCCGGTGTAGGCGTGGATCGTGGTCATGAAGCCGGTCTCGATGCCGACGGTGTCGTTCAGCACCTTGGCGACCGGGGCGAGGCAGTTCGTCGTGCACGAGCCGTTCGAGACGACCATGTGGTCTTTGGTCAGCGTCTCGTGGTTGACGCCATAGACAATGGTCGCATCGGCGCCATCCGACGGGGCCGAGACCAGCACTCGCTTGGCGCCCGCGGTCAGCAGCGCGGCGGCCTTGTCGCGCGCGGTGAAGATGCCGGTGCATTCCATCGCGATGTCGACGCCGACGTCGGCGTAGGGCAGCGCCGACGGGTCCTTGATCGCCGTGACCTTGATCTTGCCGCGGCCGATGTCGATGCTGTCGCCGTCGACCTTGACCTCGAACGGGAAGCGGCCGTGCACGGAGTCGAAGCGGAGCAGATGGGCGTTGGTCTCGACCGGACCGAGATCGTTGATCGCGACGACCTCGATGTCCTTACGGCCGGATTCGTAGATCGCCCGCAGAACATTGCGGCCGATACGGCCAAACCCATTGATCGCGACCCGGACTGCCATCCAAATTCTCCTCGCTGCTAGTGATTTTCAATTGTTGTGACGGGGGCGACCCCGTACTTGTGCGGTTTCATGCCCTGAATACCGAGCGGTTGCAATCCGCTCGATCATGATTCAGATCAAAGCCTTACTTGCCGCCGAGGCGGCTTGACGCAGCCTCCGCGACCGCCTCGGCGGTGATGCCGAAGTGCTTGTACAGATCTTTCGCCGGCGCGCTGGCGCCGAAGCTCGACATCCCGACGAAGCCGCCGTCCGGGCCGATCACCGCGTCCCAGCCGAACCGTACCGCGGCCTCGACCGCGACCTTGACCGGCGCGTCGCCGATGATCGCCTTGCGGGTCGCGTCGTCCTGCTGCAGCAAGAGATCGAGCGACGGCACCGACACCACGCGGGCGCTGATGCCCTTGTCGGCGAGCAACTTGTGCGCCGCGACCGCGATTTCGACCTCGGAGCCGGTGGCGAAGATGGTGACGCTGGCCTTGCCGTCGGCGGCGATCAGCTCATAGGCGCCCCGGGCGCAACGGTTGTCGTCGGATTTGCTGGTCCGCACCGGGGTGAGATTCTGCCGCGACAGCGCCAGCACGGTCGGGCCCTTGGTGTTCTCCAGAGCGAGCTGCCAGCATTCGGCGGTCTCGACCGGGTCGGCCGGGCGGAACACCCGCATGTTCGGCATCGCCCGCAAGCTGGCGAGGTGCTCGACCGGCTGATGGGTCGGGCCATCCTCGCCGAGCCCGATCGAGTCATGCGTCATGATGTACACCACCGGCACATGCGACAGCGCCGCGATCCGCATCGACGGGCGGGCGTAGTCGGCGAAGCACATGAAGGTGCCGCCGGCCGGCGCGAAGCCGCCATGCATCGCGATACCGTTCATCGCCGCCGCCATGCCCATCTCGCGGATGCCGTAATGGATGTAGCGGCCGGAGAAGTCGTCCGGGGTGACGTCCTTGGCGTGCTTGGTGCGGGTGTTGTTGGATGGCGTCAGATCCGCGGAGCCGAGCAGCATTTCCGGCACTACCTCGACGATCGCCTCCAGCGCCAGCTCGCTGGCCTTGCGGGTGGCGATGGTCTGCGGCTCGGCGACCAGCCTGTCCTTGAGCTTGCGGATCGCGCCGTCCAGCGCCGCCGGGCG
Organism: Rhodopseudomonas palustris; assembly: GCF_034479375.1. Taxonomy (NCBI): domain Bacteria; kingdom Pseudomonadati; phylum Pseudomonadota; class Alphaproteobacteria; order Hyphomicrobiales; family Nitrobacteraceae; genus Rhodopseudomonas; species Rhodopseudomonas palustris. The sequence goes on from NZ_CP140155.1 coordinate 4,799,754, forward strand.
CTTGCGGTCGATTACCCGGCGCTGGAATTCGGAGCGAAGCTCCTTGTCCATCTTGTCGAATTTCGCCTGCCACGCGCCATGCGCCTTGGCGCCCTTGCTGCCGACCGCGCGCCAGGCCTGCAGCACGTCGTCCGGAATTTCGAACGGGCCGTAGTCCCAGCCCAGCGCCTTCTTGGCGCCGGCCAGCTCTTCGGCGCCGAGCGGCTCGCCATGCGCCTTGGAGGTGCCGGCCCGGGTCGGCGCGCCGAAGCCGATCGTGGTCTTGCAGGCGATCATGGTCGGCCGGTCGGAGGCTTTCGCGGCCTTGATCGCCTCGGCGATCGCCTTGTGATCGTGGCCGTCGATCCGCATCGAATTCCAGCCATGCGCCTGGAAGCGCGCGACCTGGTCGACATTGTCGGTCAGCGTCAGCGGGCCGTCGATCGAGATGCCGTTGTCGTCGTAGAGGAAGATCAGCTTCGACAGCTTCAGATGACCGGCCAGCGCGATCGCCTCGTGGCTGACGCCTTCCATCAGATCGCCGTCCGAGCACAGCACGTAGGTATAGTGATCGACGATCTCGCCGAACTCCGCGGCCAGCAGCCGCTCCGCCAGCGCGGTGCCGACCGAGGACGCGACGCCCTGGCCGAGCGGGCCGGTGGTGGTCTCGACGGAATCGGTGATGCAGTTTTCCGGATGGCCGGGCGTCCGGGAGTCGAGCTGGCGGAACGCCTTGATCTGGTCGAGCGTCAGCTCGGAATTGCCGGTGAGGTACAGCAGCGCATAGAGCAGCATCGAGCCGTGGCCGGCGGAGAGGATGAAGCGGTCGCGATCCGGCCAGTGCGCATCGGCGGCGTCGAATTTCAGGAAGTCGGTGAACAGCACCGTGGCGACATCGGCGGCGCCCATCGGCAGGCCGGGGTGACCGGACTTGGCCTTCTCCACCGCGTCCATCGCCAGTGCCCGGATTGCGTTCGCCATACGGGAATGATCGACCTGTGCCATGTGTAACCGCCTGAAATCGTGTTGTTGCCTGCACTTCGCTGGGAGCGGAGCGTGCCGTGCCGGTGTGGCATGGTCATGAACAGATGGGGGCCGGGAGCCCGGAAGCCAATTCGGCATAGCACCCGATACCATCGAGTCCAAGGTCGCGGCCTCAGCCGGCGGCATTGGGACGCGCTTTGTGGTGCATAGCTGAGCAGCGGCGTTGCGCTCGGCTCTCTTGCCACGTAAATTTCGCGCTCTAAAGGCTTGTCTGACCGTGGTTTTATTTGGACGCCCGAAGCTGCGAGGGTCTTGCGACACATCATGACCGATCGTCCCGTCCCCGGTTCCATCAGCGCCGATCAGGCTCCGACCGAGATCGTCGCGGCGGCGCGTCGTCTTGCGGCGGCGCTCGAGGCGCTGGAGAGCGCGGTGGAACGTCGCGCCGAGGCCGATCGCGACGAGGACGAGCTGGCGTCGCGGATTCAGGCGCTCGGCGCCGACCGCTCGCGCCTCGCCGACGAACTCGACGGGTCGCTGGTGCGCACCCGCAAGCTGGAGCGCACCAATCGCGAGATCGCGCAGCGGCTCGACGCCGCGATCGGCACCATCCGCGCCGTGCTCGACACCGAGCCGGCCGACGAGGAGGAGCCGTCATGAATCCGAAGGACGCGGCCGCCTCCGCCAATCATGTCGGCGTCACCATCAACGGCCGGCAATATCGCATGGCCTGCGAGCCGGGGCAGGAGCCGCAACTGCTCGGCCTCGCCGACAATCTCGAAAGCCGGATCCAGAGCCTGCGCGGCCGCTTCGGCGAGATCGGCGACGCGCGGCTGACGGTGATGGCCGCGCTGATGATGGCCGACGAGTTGCTCGACGCGCACAGCCGCCTCGCCGCGCTCGAGCAGGAAGTCGAGGCGCTACGCGAGGACCGCAGCCAGTCGGTCGACCGCACCGTGACGACGAACCGCGCCGTCGCCGCTGCGCTCAACTCGGCCGCCGAGCGCATCGAACGCACCACGCAAGTCCTGAACCGCACCATCGGCGGCGGCATCGCGATCGGGTAGTTCGCGTTCTCGACCCGACACTCAACTACGTCATTCCGGGGCACGCGCACAGCGCGTGAACCCGGAATCCCGAGGTTCAGAGCACATCGAGATTCCGGGTTCGCGAGCTCCGCTCGCGCCCCGGAATGACATGATCAACGACACAACATTCGAGAGCCGCAGCCTTCACCTCTCCCCGCAAGCGGGGCGAGGGTCGAAGCGCGCGCCTCCAAATTACTTCCGCAGCACCGCCACCAGCTCGACATGCGGCGTGTACTTGAACTGATCGACCGGGGTCAGCTTCTCCAGCCGATAGCCGCCGTCGATCAGGAGCTTCGCGTCGCGCGCGAAGGTCTGCGCGTTGCACGACACCGCGATGATCAGCGGCACGCGGCTGGCGGCGAGTTGGGCGGCCTGGGCCTGCGCGCCCTGGCGCGGCGGGTCGAACAGCACGGCGTCGAAATCGAGCAGCTCCGGCGGCGCCAGCGGCCGGCGGAACAGGTCGCGCGGCTCCGCCTTGATCGGCTTCAGCCCGGACGTCGCCTGCGCGGCCTTCTGCAGCGCGGCCACCGCCGGCGCGTCGCTGTCATAGGCGATCACCCGCGCCTTGGTCGCGAGCCGCAGCGCGAACGGACCGACGCCGCAGAACAAATCGGCGATGAGCTTGGCGCGCTTGATCTCGGAGAGCGCCAGCTCCGCCAGCGTCTGTTCGCCGAGCGCGGTGGCCTGCAGGAATGCGCCCGGCGGCAGTGTCACCCGCGCGCTGCCGATCGCGATCGTCGGCGGCGTCCGCATCAGCACCAGCTCGCCGTGCCGCGTCAGCCGCGCCAGCCTGTGTTTTTCAGCGAGCAGCGACAATGCGCCGATCATCTTCGGCGGCAGCGGACCGGAGCCGCGGACGTCGACGTCGAGCCCGTTCTCGGCGGCGGTGACCTGGATGTCGAGCGGCTTGCCGATCAGGGTCAGCGCTTCCGCCAGCGCCCACGCCGCCTCGATCGCGCCATCCAGCGCCGGGTCGAGGATCGGGCAATGATCGATCGCGATCACGTCGTGGCTCGCGGCGGCGCTGAAGCCGACCTTCAGCACGTCGTGGGTGCCCTTGCGGGCGTGCAGCGTGATGCGGCGGCGGCCGGCGCCATGGGCGTCGATCAGCGGCGCGACGGCGCAGTCGATCCCTGCCTGCGCCAGCGTCTCGACCACGAGGTCGCGCTTCCAGGCCTGATACGCATCGCTCTGCCAGTGCTGGATCGCGCAGCCGCCGCAAACCCCGAAATGCGGGCAGAACGGCTCGATCCGCTGCGGGCTCGCGGTCTCGACGCGGAGCAATTTGCGGCGGTCGGGATGGCCGGCGACCGGCTCGGTCTCGACCGTCTCGCCGGCGAGCGCATAGGGCACATACACCGCGCCGCCGCCAGCGTGGCTGACGCCGTCGCCGCGGTGGCCGACGTGATCGATTGCGAGGGTTTCGGTCATGTCGACTCGATAGGCCTCGCGCGCCGGGGCGTAAAGCCGGAACTGATCAGCCCGGCGCCACGGCCGGCTGCGGCGCGCGCGTCAGCAGATGGAATCGCGCCACCAGCAGCGCCGCATAGACCGCAAGCCCGATCGCGAGGCCGATCCAGACGCCGAACGGGCCGAAGCCGCCGGGGAAGCCGAGCAGATAGCTGAACGGAAAGCCGATCACCCAGAACCCCAGCACGGCGAACAGCAGCGGGATCCGCGTATCGCTCTTGCCGCGCAGCGCGCCGTTGGCGACCACCTGCAGGCCGTCGGCGATGAAGAAGCTGGCGCCGACCAGCAGCAGCGACGCGGTGAGCTGCGCGGTCTCCACAGCGGTGGCGGAGTCGCCGAGAAAGATCTGCGGAATCTCGTGCCGTGTCAGCGCCACCAGCAGCGTCATCAAGGCCATGAAGACGAATCCGAGTCCGATCGCCGTGAAGCCGGCGCGGCGCGCGCCGGCCGGATCGTGGCGGCCGATCGCATGGCCGACGCGCACGGTGGCGGCGAGCGAGATGCCGAGCGGCACCATGAACATGATCGCCGCGATCTGCAGGGCGATCTGATGTGCCGCGAGCGCGGTGGTGCCGATCTGGCCCATCAGCAGTGCGGCGGCGCCGAACACGCCGTATTCGAGCACGGAGGCGCCGGAGATCGGCAGGCCGAGCGCGAGCAGCCGCCTCATCAGCGGGCCGTCGAACCGCGCCAGTTCGCCGAACACCTGATACTTGCGGAAAGGCTGCAGCGTCACGCAGGCCACCGCCGCGGCGATGCTCATCGCGATCGAGATGATGCTGGTGGCGAGGCCGGCGCCGAAAATGCCGAGCTGCGGCAGCCCGAATGCGCCGTGGATCAGCGCATAGGCCAGCACGCCGTTCAGCGGCACCGCGGCGAACATGATCCACAGCGCCGGCTCCGGCCGGTTGACCGCGCCCATGAAGCTGCGCAGCGCGATGAAGATCCAGCCCGGCACCAGCGACCACGCCAGCCCGTGCAGATAGCGCCCGGCGAGTTGCGCCACCTGCGGCTCCTGGCCGGCGGCGAGCAGCAATTCCTCGCCCCAGAACTGGCTCAGCGTCAGCGGGATGCCTGCGATCACCGCCGCCCACAGCCCGACCCGCAGCGACGCGCGGACCTGCCGCGGCGCGCGCGCCCCATAGGCCTGCGCCGCCAGCGGAGCCACCGCCGAGACGAGGCCGATGCCGAGCATGAAGGCGATGAACAGCACCGTATGGGCGAGCGCCGCCGCGGCCACGGCGGAATCGCCGAGCCGGCCGATCAGCGCGAGGTCGGTCGTCATCATCGCGATCTGGCCGAGCTGCGTCAGCGCCATCGGCACCGCCAGCCACAGCGTCTCGACGATTTCAGTCCGCCACGCAGGCGATTGCGCCGGCGCGCGGGCGCCGGCGGCGAGAGGCAAATCCGAGGAGGTCATGGCGCGCACAATAGCCGAACTTGCGGCTGCAGTGTGACCGTCGGATTGCAGTATGTGAAAATCCGAAATTCAACCTCTGCGTGCACCGAGGAAGAACTCGGCGTTGCCGTCGCCGCCGGCGATCGATGATGCGAACACGACGATATCGGTGCATCCGAGCGAGGCGGCGAACGCGGTGACGTCGTCGATCACGGCGCGATGCGCTTTGGCGTCGCGGACGATGCCGTGTTTCGACGGCACCTCGAATTGCGGCTTGATCAGCGCCAAGAGAGTCATCGGCGCGGCCGCCAGCGACAGCGCGGCCGGCAGCACCAGTTTCAGCGAGATGAAGCTGGCGTCGATCACCACCACGTCGGGCCGCTGCGGCAGCCGCTTGCCCTCCAGGCTGCGGATGTCGGTTTCCTCCATCGAGACGATCTTCGGATGGCCGCGCAGCGACGGATGTAGCTGATCGCGGCCGACATCGACCGCGAACACCAGCGCCGCGCCTTCGGCGAGCAGCACCTCGGTGAAGCCGCCGGTGGAAGACCCGACGTCGAGGCAGACATGGTCCTCGATGGCGATCGGATAGCGCTCCAGCGCGCCGGCGAGCTTGACGCCGCCGCGCGACACCCAGGGATGCGCCGGCTGCGCGTCGAGCGCGGCGTCGCGCGGGATCTGTTCGGACACTTTCGTCACCGGCTTGCCGTCGGCGAACACCAGCCCGGCCTCGATCGCCGCCTGCGCGCGCGCCCGGCTCTCGAACAGCCCGCGCTCGACCAGCACGACGTCGGCGCGTTTGCGGGGCGATGAATCGGTCGGCTTGGCCATGCTCAGCCCGATGGGAACGTCATCGCCGATCTCCAGAGCGTCGGGTGCAGGACATCGGCAGCGACGAGGTGGATCTTCATGATCCGTCAGAGCGTTGAGTACAACTCTCCCCGCGCGTGGCGGCGATTCGCACCTGAAAGTTAGCGGTCGCCGCGAACATCACCCTCCCCCTCCAGGGGAGGGTGAAGAGGGTCGGAAGCGTCGCGGCGAGCTTACGCCAGCTTCACTGTCTCGGTCGCGACGTCCTTGCCGAGCGCCTCGAACACCTTCTTGACGATCGCCTTGGCGTCGAGGCCGGCGGCGGCGTACATCGCGGCCGGGGTGTCGTGGTCGAGGAACACGTCGGGCAGCACCATCGCCCGCATCTTGACCTCGCCGTCGAGCTTGCCGTGCTCGGCCAGCGTCTGCATCACGTGGCTGCCGAAGCCGCCGATCGAGCCTTCCTCGATGGTGATCAGGATCTCGTGCTCGTTGGCGAGCTTGAGCACCAGATCGACGTCGAGAGGCTTCATGAAGCGCGCGTCCGCGACGGTGGTGGAGAGGCCGAGCGTCGCCAGCTCCTCGGCGGCCTTCTCGCATTCGGCGAGCCTGGTGCCGAACGACAGCAACGCCACCTTGTTGCCCTGGCGGACGATGCGGCCCTTGCCGATTTCCAGCGGCACGCCGACATCCGGCATCTCGACGCCGCGGCCTTCGCCGCGCGGATAGCGCACCGCGCTCGGCCGGTCGTTGATCGCGACTTGCGTCGCCACCATGTGCACCAGCTCGGCCTCGTCGGAGGCCGCCATGATCACGAAGTTCGGCAGGCAGCCGAGATAAGCGTTGTCGAACGAGCCCGCATGGGTGGCGCCGTCGGCGCCGACCAGGCCGGCGCGGTCGATCGCGAAGCGCACCGGCAGGCTCTGGATCGCGACATCGTGGACGATCTGGTCGTAGCCGCGCTGCAGGAAGGTCGAGTAGATCGCGCAGAACGGCTTGAAGCCCTCGGTGGCGAGGCCGGCCGCGAAGGTCACCGCGTGCTGCTCGGCGATACCGACGTCGAAGGTGCGATCCGGGAACGACTTCTCGAAGATGTCGATGCCGGTGCCCGACGGCATCGCCGCGGTGATGCCGACGATCTTGTCGTCCTTGGCGGCTTCCTTGACCAGACTCTGGCCGAACACGTTCTGATACGACGGCGCGTTCGACTTGGCCTTGGCCTGGGTGCCGGTGGCGATGTCGAACTTGACCACCGCGTGATATTTGTCGGACGCGGCTTCCGCCGGGGCGTAGCCCTTGCCCTTTTGCGTGACGACATGGATCAGGAACGGGCCGGTCTCGGCGTCGCGGACGTTCTGCAGGATCGGCAGCAGGTGGTCGAGGTTGTGGCCGTCGATCGGGCCGACATAATAGAAGCCGAGTTCCTCGAACAGCGTGCCGCCGCCCATCATGAAGCCGCGGGAATATTCCTCGGCGCGGGCGGCGCGATCGGCGATCAGCTTCGGCAGATGCTTGCCGATCTGCTTGCCGGCCTCGCGCAGCGAGCGGTAGGTCTTGCCCGAATACAGCCGCGACAGGTAGGCCGACATCGCGCCGACCGGCGGGGCGATCGACATGTTGTTGTCATTGAGAATGACGATAAGACGGGAATTCATCGCGCCGGCGTTGTTCATGGCCTCGTAGGCCATGCCGGCCGAGATCGAGCCGTCGCCGATCACCGCGATGACGTTGTTGTTGGCGCCGGCGAGGTCGCGCGCCACCGCCATGCCGAGGCCGGCGGAAATCGAGGTCGAGGAATGCGCAGCGCCGAACGGATCGTAGTCGCTCTCGGTGCGCTTGGTGAAGCCGGACAGGCCGCCGGCGGTGCGCAGCGTGCGGATGCGGTCGCGGCGGCCGGTCAGGATCTTGTGCGGATAGGCCTGGTGGCCGACGTCCCAGATCAGGCGGTCGCGCGGGGTATCGAAGACATAATGGATGGCGGTGGTCAGTTCGACGACGCCGAGGCCGGCGCCGAAATGGCCGCCCGTGACCGAGACCGCGTCGATGGTTTCCTGCCGCAATTCGTCGGCAACCTGCTGGACCTGATCGACCCGCAACCTGCGCAGATCTTCCGGCGTGCGGATGGTGTCGAGAAGCGGAGTTTTACTCAAATCGGTCACGGCGATCTTCCAGTCTTGACTATGGGGGTGGTGAGGCCCGCGACGAATGGTCCGAACTTGTCCAATTCACGGGAGCCCACCTGGCTTCCGCCTCCTTGGTCAGGAGAAAATCAACGATCGAAGCGTAAGGTGCGCCTCGTTCAGTCGAAGTGATCTGGATCACTTTATTGCGGCAGCACACGTCCACCGAACCTGACACTGCCATCTGGCATTTGTGTCAGGCGCGGCACATAAGTTCATACCTTTACACAAAGCTGAATTCAAAGCCAACCATCGGCCGCCTAGCGCCTAGCCAGCCTGCGTAAACTTTCGGCCAATAAGGTTGATCCACGACTTTCCGGAACGGGCTGTGGCTTGCCGGTCACGGTCTCGAGATCGCAAATTGGGCACCTCAGTCTCAGGTAAGGTAACGCCCGCGAAGCTGTCGGTTTCCTGAACGGCGGGCGGGAACCTGATATGCGCCGCCGTCCGCCCGATCCGGGCCCGCATTCGCCCGAAAAGTCTACTGGACGTCGAGCGGCTCGGTTCCGACCGGCTGGCCCTGGGCGTCGGTGGTGATCTTGTCGACGCGGGCTTCGGCCTGGCGCAGCAGTTCTTCGCAGCGGCGCTTCAGCGCCTCGCCGCGCTCGTAGATCGCGACCGACTCTTCGAGCGGAACCTTGCCGTCCTCGAGCCGCTTGACGATGGTTTCGAGTTCCTCCATCGCGCGCTCGAAGCTCAGCTTTCTGACATCGGCGGGGGCGGCGTCGGCCATCGGCGGCTCCTGGATGCGCCGCGGCGCGGCCGGCGGCTTGTTGTTGTTGTGGGGCGTTGAGGCGGAGGCGCCGCTCAGGCGCCCATCAGGGCGCCGACATGGGCGGCGACCGATTCACTCAGGCCCTGCAAGTCATAGCCGCCCTCGAGCACCGAGACAATCCGGCCGCCCGCGGTCTTGTCGGCGACGTCCATCAGCTTCTGCGTCACCCAGGCGAAGTCCTCCGCCTTGAGATTGAGGCTCGCCAGCGGATCTCGGTAGTGCGCGTCGAAGCCGGCCGAGATCACGATCAGTTCCGGTGCGAAGCGCGTGAGCTGCGGCAGGATCACGGTCTCGAACGCGAAGCGGAATTCCTTGCCGCCGTCTTCCGAGGCCAGCGGCGCGTTGACGATGTTGTCGTGCTCGCCGCGCTCGCCGGCCGAGCCGGTGCCGGGAAACAGCGGCATCTGATGCGTCGAGCAGTACATCACGGTGCGGTCGCCCCAGAAGATGTCCTGCGTGCCGTTGCCGTGGTGGACGTCGAAATCCACCACCGCGGCGCGCTCGATGCCGTATTTGCGTTGCGCATAGCGCGCCGCGATCGCGGCGTTGCCGAAGAAGCAGAAGCCCATCGGCTTGGTGACTTCGGCGTGGTGGCCCGGCGGCCTGGTCGCGACGAAGGCGTTCGCGGCCGAGCCCTTCATCACCGCGTCGACCGCCGAGACCGCGCCGCCGACGCCGCGCAACGCGGCTTCGAACGTGCCCGGCGACATCGAGGTGTCGCCGTCGACATAGACGATGCCGGTCGACGGCGCCATGTGGCGCATCTCGACGATGTGGTGATCGGTGTGGCACAGCGCGATGTGCTCGAGCGAGCCGATCGGCGCCTCGCCGCGCGACAGCATCGAAAACCGCTCCGCGGTCAGCGCCTCGTTGACGGCGATCAGCCGCTCGGCGCGTTCGGGATGCCCTTCCGGCGTGTGATGCTCGAGACACGCGGAATGGGTCAGAAAGAGCGTGGTCATGCGGGGAGCGCCTGAAACGTCCGATGCGTGATGATGACAATAACTTCAGATCAACCTAGTTATCCGCCGCCTGTCGCGAAAGGGCAGCTTAAGGCTTAGAGCATCTTTCGGCAAAGTGGAAACCGCCCCGGCGAAAGAAAATGCCGCATGATCAGCACGCGTGCGGTGGCGATCCGTTCACCACGTTTGCGTGATACGCGCGCGGCCGCTCAGTTCACGCGCGAGATCCGATCCAGCGGCGCCGGCGCGATCGGGCTGTGCGCCCGGAAATAGCCGAACAGGGCGTCGACGTCGTAGACGCCGGTCAGGCGGTCGGCGCCCTGCGTGAACGGCGTGAAGCCGTCGCCGCCGGCGGCCAGATAGGCGTTGACCGTGACGCGGTAGCTGCGTTCGGCGGCGATCGGCTTGCCGTGCAGCAGCGTCCGACCCGCCACGATGCGCGCGCCGGGTGCGGCGGTATTGTCCCACGCATAGCTGAAGCCGCGCGACACCTGCAGGATGCGCGGCCGCGCCGGATCCTGCCATTGCAGCTCCAGCGCCGCCATGATCTGCGCGCCGGTCAGCGTCATCGTCACGAGCTGATTGCGGAACGGCTGCGCCGCAAACACGTCGCCGAACGTCACCTTTCCATCTTCCGCGGCGTTGATATCGGCGCGCAAGCCGCCCGGATTGGTGATCGCGATCTCGGCGCCGCCGGTCTCGCGATCGCGCGTGGCGGCGAGATGGGCGTCGGCGACCAGATCGCCGAGCGCGCTTTCGCCGGCCGCATTCGGCATCCGCGACAGCGATGCGGTGACGCGGCCGGCCGGCCGCGCCGCGATCGGTCCGGCGAGCCGGTCGTAGCTGTCGATCAGCGCGGTCTGCGCCGGGTCCTTCGCCAGCTTTTCGGTACTGACGATGACATTGTCCGCTTTGGCGCTGACGACGTCGCGCGTGGTCGGATCGAGCACGAGGTCGATCGCGGTGACCAGCGTGCCGTATTTGTCGCCGCTGGTGACGAGCCGGCCGTCGATCGTGCAGGTGTAGGCGCGGTGGGTGTGGCCGCTGATCACCAGGTCGACCGCCTTGTCGAATTTCCTGACGATCTCGACGATCGGCCCGGAGATTCCCGGACAGTCGTTGATGCCGCCGCTCGGAAAGCCGCCCTCGTGAATCAGCACCACGATCGCCTCGATGCCGCGCGCCTTCAGTTCGGCGACCTGTTCGTTGACGGTCTCGGCCTCGTCCCTGAACTGCAGCCCGGCGACGCCCGGCGGCGACACCATGGTCGGCGTCGTCTTCAGCGTCAGGCCGATGAAGCCGACCGGGATGCCGCCGAAGTCACGCACTGCGGTCGCCGGCAGCAGGGGCTTGCCGGTCGCGGTATCTACGGTGGAGGCGGCGAGATACTGGAATTTCGCCCCGGTAAACGGATGCGGGCCGAGGCAGCCGTCGACCGGGTGGCAGCCGCCGTGCTGCATCCGCATGAGCTCGGTCCGGCCCTCGTCGAATTCGTGATTGCCGACCGCTGATAGCGCCAGCCCCATCAGCGACATCGATTCGATCGTCGGCTCGTCGTGAAACATCGCCGACAAAAACGGGCTGGCGCCGATCAGATCGCCGGCGGCGACGAAGATGCTGTTGGGGTGTCCGGCGCGCAACTGCCTCACCAGCGTGGCCATGTGTTCGGCGCCGCCGGCCGGCACGCTGATCTTCTTCTCCGGATCGGACGGGTCGGGCAGCGCCAGGCCGCCCGGCGGCGGCTGCAGATAGCCGTGGAAATCATTGATCGCGAGAATCCGCAGCTCGACCGGCGTCGCCGCATCGTCGGCGCGGAGCGCGGTCGAGGCGAGCGCCAGCGCCAACACGGGCGCGAGCAGGGCGAGGCGACGTTTCAAATAGGTCATTATGTGTCCGGTGTGCTACGCTTCGCGCGGGCATCGCTCAGGCGGAGCGCGCTGGCAACCGGTTTGTTGCCCGTCGGCGCCGTCCATCGGCGCGGCCAAGCGCCGCTGCCGGGTGTTTACGCGGCGACGATTGAGGAATCGCAAACCGCCGATGCGGGCGTCGTGATCACCTGTCCGCGTCGCGCCGGTCGGCGCATTGTCTCTACAGGTGTCGCATGCGCTCGAAACCGGTCACGCTCCTCCTCGCCACGCTCCTGCTCGCCGCCCTCGGCCCCGCCGCCGCGCAGCAGCCCCAGCCGCCGGCGCCGCAGCAGGCCGACGCCATCAAGCCCGGCAATTCGCGCCTCGCCGATCTGATGGAAGCCGCGCAAACGCGGCATATCAAGCTGTGGTTCGCCGGCATCACGGGAAACTGGAAACTCGCCGGCTACCAGACCCGCCAGATCAAGACCCGGCTGCAGGACGCCGCCTCGCTGTATCAGAGCCTGCCGGTCGACGACGTCACCACCATGGCCAAACCGATCGCCGCGCTCAGCGCAGCGATCGCCGCCGAAGACAGCAAGGCCTTCGTGAAAGCCTATGGCGACCTGACAGCCGGCTGCAATTCCTGCCACCGCGAGCTGAAGATCGGCTTCATCGAACTGAAGGCCCCCGCGGCGAACCCGTTCAGCGATCAGGTGTTTGGGGCGGGGAAGAGGAAGTAGTTAGGGCAAGGGGGGCACAGAACATCGACGCCCCTCGTTCGTCATGGCCGGGCTCGTCCCGGCCATCCACGTCTTGCCACGCCGATGCGCTTGGCTCACCACAGGCACGACCTCATGGTGAGGAGGCGCGAAGCGCCGTCTCGAACCATGCGCCGCAGGCCCTGCGTCGCCCATCCTTCGAGACGCCCGGCTTCGCCGGGCTCCTCAGGATGAGGAGTCAGCGCGATTGGCAAGGGCCGTATCCGTTTCAATCAATCGATGAAGCGCTCGAATCGTCCCAGCGCCTCCTACCCTTTCTTCCTCTGAAAAAACCGCGTGAACGCGCTTACCGCTTCCTGCGATTTCATCCGCTCGCCGAACAGTTTGCTCTCCTGATCGATCCGCGCGATCAAATCGTCCGGTGATGGTTTGATTAGCTTGCGCGAGATCGCCACGGCTTCGGCCGGCAGCGCGCAGATGTCGCGGGCGGCTTTCATGGCTTCCTCTTCGGTGTGGCCGGGCGCCACCACGGCGTTGACGAAGCCGGCGTCGCGGGCCTCGTCGGCGGAGAGTTTGCGGCCCATCACCAGCATGGCGAAGGCGCGGTGATGGCCCATGGCGCGCGGCGCCAGCAGGCTGGAGGCGCCCTCCGGCACCAGGCCGAGCTGGATGAACGGCGTCGAGAACACCGCCGAGGTCGAGGCCAGCACGTAGTCGCAGTGAAACAGCAGCGTGGTGCCGATGCCGATCGCCAGCCCGTCGACCGCGGCGATCAGCGGCTTGGTATTTCGCGCGAGCGCGTAGAGAAAATCCGTCGCCGCGGTGACGCGCGGCGCGCCGCTCGCATCGGTGCCGGCCTTGAGGAAATCCTCGAGGTCGTTGCCGGCGGTGAACACGCCGGAGCCGCCGGTGATGATCAGGCAGCGGATGTTCGGATCGTTCTGCGCGGTGTCGATCGCCGCGGTCATCGCCCGATACATGTCCTGCGTCAGCGCGTTCTTCTTTTCCGGCCGGCGCATGGTGATCACGCGCACGGCGTCTTCATCGCTGACGATCAGATAGTCCGACATGGCATTTCCCCCAAAGGTCCGCAATTGTGGCGCGGTTGTCGTGAATGCGTCGCCGTCTACGCGGTCAGGACCGCATCGGCGGTGGCCAGCACGGCGGCGGCGTCGATCACGCTGCGCTCCAGCGCGCCCGCCTGCACCGCGACGGTCTCGGCGAAGAACCGCGCCAGCGTGATCGCCCGCGCCGGATCGCTCGCGCCGTCGAGATCGCGCGCCGCCAGCGCCTCCGCGGCCAGCGCGCAGCCGCCGAGCGTCGAGCCGAACAGCCGCAGATACGGCGTGGCGCCCGCGAGCGCGTCGTTCGGCGAGGCTCCGAGCTTCTCCAGCAAGTACTTGCTGGCGCGCTCCAGCGCGCCCAGCGCATCGCGCAGCCGCGCGCCGGTGGCGCCGAACGCCGGATCGTTCGAGGCTTCGACGTTGTCGACGATGATCGATAGTTCGTCGAGCAGCGCGAACACCGACGCGCCGCCGTTCGCTCCCAGTTTGCGGGTGACGAGATCGATCGACTGGATGCCGTTGGTGCCCTCGTAGATCGGCGCGATCCGCGCGTCGCGATAGTGCTGCGCGGCGCCGGTTTCCTCGATGAAGCCCATGCCGCCGTGGATCTGCACGCCTAGCGAGGCGACCTCGGTGCCGATATCGGTGGAGAACGCCTTGGCGATCGGCGTCAGCAGCGCCGCGCGCGCGGCCGCCGCGGCCTTGACCTTCGGATCGCCGCTGCGTGCCGCGATGTCCAGCGCCACTGCGGTCGAATAGCAGATCGTCCGCGCCGCCCCGGTCAGCGCGCGCATCATCAGCAACGTGCGCTTGACGTCGGGATGCCGGATGATCGGGTCGGAGCCTTTGCTGTCGCTGCCGATGGCGCGGCCCTGCTTGCGCTCCTGCGCATAGGCCAAGGCCTGCTGATAGGCGCGGTCCGCAATGCCGACGCCTTCGAGGCCGACGCCGAGGCGGGCCTGGTTCATCATCGTGAACATGCACTGCATGCCGCGATTTTCCTCGCCGATCAGATAGCCGATCGCGCCGCCCTGATCGCCCATCTGCATGGTGCAGGTCGGCGAGGCGTGGATGCCGAGCTTGTGCTCGACGCCGCTCGGGAAGATGTCGTTGCGCGCGCCGAGCGAACCGTCGGCATTGACCAGGAATTTCGGAATCAGGAACAGCGAGATGCCCTTGGTGCCGGCGGGCGCATCGGGCAATCGCGCGAGCACGAAATGCACGATGTTGTCGGTCATGTCGTGGTCGCCATAGGTGATGAAGATCTTGCTGCCGAAGATCCTGTAGCTGCCGTCGGCCGCGCGCTCGGCGCGGGTGCGCAGCGCGCCGACGTCGGAGCCGGCCTGCGGCTCGGTGAGCTGCATCGTGCCGGTCCATTCGCCCGACACCAGCTTGGCGAGATAGATCTGCTTCAGTTCGTCGCTGCCGTGCTCATTGAGCGCGTCGATCGCCGACAGCGTCAGCAGCGGGCACAGCCCGAACGCCATGTTGGACGACGCCCAGAGTTCGGTGCACACCGCGTTGACCGCCATCGGCAGGCCCTGGCCGCCGAATGCTTCCGGCCCCGACACCGCGTTCCAGCCGGCCGCGATCCAGCGCTGATAGGCGTCGGGCCAGCCCGGCGCGGTGGTGACGGCGTTGTGCTCGAGCTTGATGCCGTGCTTGTCGCCGATCCGGTTCAGCGGCGCCAGGATGTCGCCGGCGAACTTGCCGGCCTCTTCGAGCACCTGCGCGGTGAGCTCGCTGTCGTAGTCGCCGAGATGCCCGGCCGCCACCGCGGCCCGCAGGCCCGCGCCGTGGTTGAGGGAGAGCAGGATGTCGTCGATCGGAGCGCGATAGGTCATGGCATGGTCCCGGCAAAGGAAAGCTGGCCCGCCTTCTTCCATGAAACGCCGCCGCCCTCAACCTTTCGTCATGCCGCCCGCTCGGGCGCATTTTCGCGGTTCCATGCGGGCCCTCGGCGGTTGAAAACCGGCCGGCGTCTCTATAGACTGGCGGGGCCGGGCGGCGATTCCGCCGAAGCGGCCGGGATCGCGCGGCCGGCACCGGCGATGGGGCGTAGCCAAGCGGTAAGGCAGGGGATTTTGATTCCCCCATGCGGAGGTTCGATCCCTCCCGCCCCAGCCAGCGGTCTCGATTGCGGCGCGGCCACCGGCAATGACGCCGGCTTCGAGGGCCGCTCGAGCCTGGGAATCAAACGCATGTGTTCGGGGTGTGCCGTCACGGCCGGTTGCTCCGGCAGGTCGTGGTCGCGGCGCTGCGCTTACGGCGGCCGTCGAGGCCGGCTCGGGCGGAGAACAGTTTCGCCTTCGGTATGGTCCGGAGAGCAAATTACTCCGCGTCGTCGGGCGTTCGGGCAAGTTTCTTCTTACTTTCCGGCTCGTATTTACCGAGCCGGATCCTCGTGAATATGTCTGCTCCTGAACTCGCCGATCGCGCGGCGAGGCAGGAGACCGACATGCAGATGCCCGATGTGGTGATTGTGCTGGGATTTGCGATCGGCGCCGCGCTCGGCGTGGCCGGGTTGCTCAGCGGCTTCTGCCTGATGAGCGGGCTGCGCGATTACTGGACCAGGGACGACGGCCGCAAGCTGCGCAGCTACGCGCTGGCGCTGGCGGTTGCGATCGCAGGCACGCAGGCGCTCGGCGGTTTCGGTCTCGTCGAACTCGACAAGTCGCTGTATCTGCAGCCGTCGTTCTCGGCGCCGCTGATCTTTCTCGGCGGCCTGATGTTCGGCGTCGGCATGGTGCTGGCCAATGGTTGCGCCTCGCGCGCGCTGATCCTGCTCGGCAAGGGCAATCTGCGCTCGCTGCTGGTGATCGGCATCATCGCGGTCGCGGCGCAGATCACGCTGAAGGGCCTGCTGGCGCCGGCGCGGCTCGCCGTCCTGCAATGGACGCAAGTCGCGCCCGCCCACGTCTCGGTGCCGGCGCTGCTCGGCACCTTCGGGATCGGCGAGAGCGTCGCGCGGATCGCGGCGGTGCTGATCGTCGGCGGCGGCCTCGTTGCGTTCGCGTTGTCCGATCGCGCCTTTCGCAGCAGCCCGGGCCAGATCGCCGCCGGCCTGGTGATCGGCCTGCTGGTGGTCGCGGGCTGGCTCACCACCGGCTGGATCGGCGCCGATGACTTCAACCCGATGCCGGTGACGTCGCTGAGCTTCGTCGCGCCGCTGGC
The DNA here is from genome assembly GCF_034479375.1 of Rhodopseudomonas palustris. NCBI lineage: Bacteria > Pseudomonadati > Pseudomonadota > Alphaproteobacteria > Hyphomicrobiales > Nitrobacteraceae > Rhodopseudomonas > Rhodopseudomonas palustris. Next base: position 4,816,208 of record NZ_CP140155.1, read on the forward strand.
CGACACGTTGCAATATGCGATGTTCTCGACCGGGCTGTCGCTGTCCTTCGGCGTCGCGCTGGTCGCCGGCGTACTCGCCGGCAGCGTCGCCACCGCATTGCTGAGCGGACGCTTCGCGCTGGAAGGCTTCAGCTCGGCGCCGCATATGGTGCGCTCGATCGCCGGCGCGGCGCTGATGGGTTCGGGCGGCGCGATGGCCTATGGCTGCTCGATCGGTCAGGGACTGACCGGCCTGTCGACGCTGGCGCTGCCGTCCTTCATCGCCGTCGCCGGCATCGTCGCCGGCGCCGCGCTCGGCATTCGTCGGCTGGCGCCGGTCACGGCGCTCGCCGCGCGCTGAAGCGCAGCGTCGGAGCCGGCGCCGGTATCACGATCGCGTGCTGCGGATGACAGTCGCGCCGCGCGCCGCTAACCTGCCCTCAACAAACATTTCAGGGAGGCTCCCATGAAGCTGCTGATCGGCGCGGTCGCCGCCGTCGCGATGCTCTCGTTCGGCGTGGCGCCGGGTGTCGCTGCCGGCGCCAAATCACATCGGGTCGCGATCCAGGTTGATCAGGACGATCCGGCGGTGATGAATCTGGCGCTCAACAACGCGGCCAACATCATGGACGCGTACAAGGCGAAGGGCGAGGACGTCGAGGTCGAAGTCGTCACTTACGGTCCCGGGCTGCATATGCTGCGCGATGACAGTTCGCCGGTGAAGGATCGCATCAAGCAGATCGCCGATGCGAGCTTCCCCGCCACGATCAAGTTCACGGCTTGCGGCAACACCAGGTCGGGGATGGAAAAGCGTGAGGGCCACGCCATCGGCATCATTCCGCAGGCGAGCGTGGTGCCGTCGGGCGCGGTCCGTCTGATGGAGCTGCAGGAAGACGGCTGGAGCTATCTGCGGCCCTGAGCGACATCGGTGTGCGGCGCCGGAGAGCGTCGCGCAGCCGGCTCCGGCCGCGGCCGAGCAGTTCCGCCGGCGAACCGTCGACCAGCACGGCGATGCCCATGCGGGCGCCGAGCATCATGCCGATGATCGCGATCGGCCACGACAGCGCCATCATCGACCCGGCCGTGATGCCCTGGCCGATGGTGCAGCCGCCCATCAGGATGCCGCCGATTCCCATCAGCGCCGCGCCACCGATGTGACGGCGCATCTCGTGGTCGTCGTCGAACGCCTCCCAGCGCAATTCGTCGGCGCGCCAGGCCGCGAGAAACGATCCGACGACGACGCCGAACACCGTGCCCACGCCGAAATCGGCGAAATTCGCGGCGTTCAGCAGCCCCGCATAGATCGCCTTGCCGATGGTCGAGACGAAGGTCAGGCTCTGCGGGTGGACCGGCCCGGCGAACTCGTCGGCGAGCATCGTCGTCGCCAGCCAGCCCGCGACGGTGAGCAGGCCGAGCGCGACGCCGGCGCTCAGTAGCCGCGGCGTGCGCCGCAGCCGCTTGTCGCCGAACGCCAGCAGACACAGCGCGCCGCCGCCGAGCGCCGCGATCGCGGCGCGCAGATCCATGCCGAACAGATGCCTGGTGAGCGAGGCGAGGTCGGTGCTGACGCCGTCCGGCATCGCCACCGACAACCGTTCGAGGCCGGTGATGCGGAAACCGGAGAACACGCCGCGCAGCGTGGCGTAGGCGGCGCCGCCGAGCACCAGGATCACGACGAAGCTGCGCAGATCGCCGGTGCCCAGCCGGACCAGCGATCCGAATCCGCAGGTGCCGACCATCGCCATGCCGATGCCGAACAGCAGGCTGCCGAGCACGATCGAGGCCAGCGGCATCGCGGCCGCGGTGTAGTTGGTTTGCCCGGGATCGAGCACGCCGCCGATCACCAGCGCCTGGGTGCCGATCAGCGCGATGCCGAGCGCGAGGCCGAAGATCCGCAGCCGCCGCGTGTCGCCGCCCATCAGCGCGTCCTCGACCGCGCCGAACGAGCACAGCCGTGCCAACCGCACGAAGAAACCCGCACACGTCCCGATCCCGAATCCGGTCAGCGCGAGCAGCCAGGCGGACGTATCCTGCATGGGGGTCCCTCGAAAGCGCGCACACGCCGCGTCTGTCGCGGGCCGTTGTGCGCTGCGGCGAGGGTGGATTACTTCTGGTCGCCGCCTCTCGCCGAGGCGCAGAAGATATCATAGATCACCGAGATGATACGACGCACGTCCTCGTTGGCGAGACTATAGTAGATGGTCTTGCCGTCGCGCCTGGTATCGACCATGCCGTCGTAGCGCAGCCGCGCGAGCTGCTGCGAAACCGCGGACTGCCGCAGCGACAGGATGTTCTCGAGTTCGGTCACCGAGCGCTCGCGTTCGGCGAGCAGGCACAGCAGCAGCAGCCGGTTTTCGTGCGACACGGCCTTGAGAAAGCTGCTCGCCTTGCGGGCGCGGCGCATCAGCATGTCGAGCTCGGGCGAGTATTCCGCGCCGTCGCGGAATTCGGTCTCGATGTCCGGGTCGAGGATCGATGTCATGTCGTTCAATTGGCCTTGGGTTGCGCGAATCCGGCTTCAGGTGTGGTTGGGATTGGGCGGCGTGAGCTTCGTGACCATGGTCCCGAGCAGCCCCCAGAACGCGTCGTCGTTGATGTAACCGGTGATGCGACCGACCTCGCGGCCGTTGTCCATCACCACGAAGGTCGGCGTGAAACGCACCGGCGAAGTTAGCGCAATGCCCGCCGGCTTGTCGCGGTCGATATTGACGCGCCGCAGCGGCAGCAATTTGGCCTCTTCGGTCTTGTCGTAGATCGGCCCGACGTCGCGGTCCCAGCGCGCGCACCAGACGCATCCGTCGCGCTCGAACATCACCAACTCGGCCGCCCGCGCGCCCGCTGGCGCAAGCACCGCCGTCAGGATTGCGCAGAGCAGCATCGATTTCAGAAGCAATCGGGCCATGATGTGATACATATAGACGAATTCGCATGTTTATTCCAGTGCCGGGGCCGCCGTGACGTCCAGTATCTCTCTAATTGGCGCGTTCGGGGCAGGGGTGCTGTCGTTCCTGTCGCCCTGCGTGCTGCCGCTGGTGCCGCCGTATCTGTGTTTCCTGGCCGGCGTCAGCCTCGACCAGCTCTCCCGTGGTTCCGATCAGCCGGTCAAGGCGGTGAACGGGCGGGTGGTGGGGTCGTCGGTGGCCTTCGTGCTGGGGTTTTCGACCGTGTTCGTCGCGCTCGGCGCCTCGGCCTCGGCGCTCGGCAAGGTCGTCACCGAGTATTTCGATACGCTGGCGATCATCGCCGGGGTGGTCATCATCATCCTCGGATTGCATTTCCTCGGCGTATTCCGGATCGGCCTGCTGTTTCGCGAGGCGCGCTTCCATAATGTCCGTCGCGGCGCCGGCTTTCTCGGCGCCTATGTGGTCGGGCTCGCCTTCGCGTTCGGCTGGACGCCATGTGTCGGCCCGGTGCTGGCGACGATCCTGCTGGTCGCCGGCGTCGAGGGCTCGGCGGTGCGGGGCGCGGCGCTGCTCGGCGCGTACTCGCTCGGGATCGGGCTGCCGTTCCTGCTGGCGGCGCTGTTCTCCGGCGGCTTCATCCGGCTGATGGCGCGGATGCGCGCCCATATGGCGACGATCGAGAAGGTGATGGGCGCGGCGCTGGTGCTGACCGGGGTTTTGTTTCTGACCGGCGCGATGCCGAAGATTTCCGGCTGGCTGCTGGAGACGTTTCCGGCGTTCGGGACGATCGGATAGAGCGCGTCAAACGGGGAGGGAGTGATGATCGACCGAGCAATGTCTCGCCGCCATGCGCTGGCCGCGCTCGGCGGCATCGGCGCCGGCGCGCTGGGCCTGCGCGCGAAGCCGGCGCGCGCCAAGCCTGTGCTCGGCGACGACGGGCTGTATCAGCTCGACTGGTACTTGCAGAGTTTTCTCGACCTCAAAGACGATCTCGACGGCGCCACCGCGAAGGGCAAACGCTTCGCCATCCTGTGGGGGCTGAAGGGCTGCCCGTCCTGCAAGAAGCTGCACGAGGTCCACTTCAGCGACCCCGCGATCGAAGGCTACATTCGCGAGCACTTCGAGATCGTGCACCTCAACCACATCGGCGCCCGCGAAGTCACCGATTTCGACGGCGGCAGGCTCGGCGAGAAGGCGTTCGCGCAGGCCTATGGCATCCGCTTCACGCCGACGCTGCAGTTCTTTCCCGAGAGCAGCGAGGGCCTCGGCGCGCGCAAACCGCAGGACCGCGAAGTGGCGCGGCTGCCCGGCCTGCTGGAGCCGCCGGAGTTTCTGGCGATGTTCCGATACGTCCGCGAGAAGGGCTATCAGTCGATGCCGTTCACCGACTGGCTGAAAAAGCCGGCATAGCCGCGCGCCGTCTCCGCGAGTCATTCCGGGGCGCGAGCGCAGCTCGCGAACCCGGAATCCGACGCGGGCACGGCTTGGCGACAGCCGCGGACACCAATGTCGAGATTCCGGGTTCGCCCGCGGCTTCGCCGCGTGCGCCCCGGAATGACGAACGAGAGTTCATTTGCGGCGACGAACGCGATTAGCTTGCTATGCCGTCGTTCCGGGGCGCGCCACCGGGTCCGGCCTCCGGCCGGCCCGATGACAGGCTCCGCGCGAACCCGGAATCTCTCTTTGCAACAACCTCTGGATTCCGGGTTCGCGAGCTTTCGCTCGCGCCCCGGAATGACTCGTGGTGGCCTTAGAAATCCAGCCGGTCTTTGATCGCCTCGATGCCGGCTTTGGCGCAGGAATCGTCGGCGTCGCCGCCGGGCGCGCCCGACACGCCGATGCCGCCGACCAATGAGCCGCCGGCCTCGATGATCAGGCCGCCGCCGAGCACGACCACATTGGGCAGGTCGCGCAAGCCCGACTGCGGCATGCCGGGCTTGGTGATCGCCTGCAGATCCGTCGTCGAGGTCTTGAACGACACCGCGGTCCAGGCTTTGCCGGTCGCGGTGGTGGGCGAATGCGCGCCGGCGAAGCGGTCGCGCAGCATCACCTGCGGCAGGCCGGTGCGGTCGACCACGGCGACCGCGACCTGAAAGCCCTGCTTGCGGCATTCGGCGAGCGCGGCTTTCGCGCTGTCGAGCGCCAGCTCGGGGCTCAGCGATTTGGTGACGACCAGCGCGTCCTGCGCGCCGGCCGGCATCGTCGTGAGAAGCGCGCCGGCGATCATCGCGATCGCCGGAATCGAGTGTCGGATCATCGGATCCCCCTTCGGCCGCAGGGCCGTTACTTGTTGACCGGCGATTCCGGATCGAACAGGAACGCCATCACGTCCTTGATCTGCTGCTCGGTCAGGAAGCCGTTGGTGCCGAACCGCGGCATGTTCGAGCACGGCACCACCGCCTGCGAGTTGTAGATCTTGGTGTAGGCCTGCTTGATCTCGGCGTCCGTGTAGTTGCGGTCGCGGCCGTAATGCGTGAGGCTCGGGCCGAGCGTGCCGAACGATACTTCCGACGGAGCCATCTGGTGGCAGGCGTAGCAATTGCCGCCGTTGACGGTATCGGCCTTGTCGGAGAACTGCCCGCCGCGGCCGTTATTGGCGATCTTGGCGCCGGCCTTCCAGTCGCCGAGCAGCTTGCCGTCGGCCGGAAAGGCCACTTTCTTGATCTCGCGCTGCATGATCGCTTCGGCGACATCGGTCGGCACTTCGTTGCGGAATTTGTTGCACGCCTTCATCGTGTCGTCGGGGACGATCCTCTGCTGCCATTCTTCCGGCGCCTTGCCGAAGGTGGCCTTGACGTAGGCGTCGACGGTTTCGGTCGACACCTTGTGAATCGGCGCGCTGGACGTCGGCGCGGCGTCGGCTTTGGTGGCGCCCGGCTTGGTCGTCGTTTCGCTGGCCTTGGTTTCGGTGGCCTTGGTTTCGGTGGTCTTGCCGGTCGCCGCGGCCGGCTTCGGCGGGATCGCCTGGTCGGCGGCGTGAGCCGTGATCGGACCGCAGGTCAGAGCGCCGAGCGCGAGCGCCAGCATCGAGAACTTCGTCATTGTCGTCATGATGCGGCCTCCCTCAGCGCTTGATTGACGGAACGATGAGTTCGCCGCCCGACGCGATCTTGTTGAGATACGATGTCAGCGCGGTGATGCCATCCGAGCCGTAGTCCGGCGCCGGCCAGCGCTGCTGGCGGTAGCAGTCCCAGATCCGGTGCTGGAAGGTCCGCAGCGCGCTCTGCGACACGCGATAGGTCGGCCAGCTCGCCATCGTCAGTTGCGCGTCCTTGCCGGGGCCGGCGAGATACGGCAGCCCCTGCAACCGGATGCGCTTGCCTTCGGCGCCGTGGCAGGTCGAGCAGGAGAAATCCATCACCCCGCCGCGGCGATGGAATAGCTCCTCGCCGACCGCCGCCATTTCCTGCTCCTTGGGATGTCCGAGCTGCGGCTCGATCGCCATGCCGCTCGACTTGTTGGCGATGAACGCCACCAGGTCCTCCATATCGGAGACCCGGCCGGGGCCGGAAAAGCGGCGGGCCACGACGTCCTTGGTATCGAGCCCCTGGATATTCTGCATGCACCACAGCAGGCGCTGCTCGAGATCCATCACCCGGTCGGCGTCCTTGAAGTAGCGAGGTAGTTGCGCGAAGGCGCCTTCCAGCTTGCCGGCGCCGCGGCCGAGATCGCAGCCTTCGAGCGAGACGTTTTTGGTGCCGCGCTTCTCGGCCCAGAGCTGTTCGCCGCGGTCCACTGCGAGGAAGCCGGGATTCGACATCGGATCGGAAATCATCGCGCGATAGCGCTCGATCTCTCTTTCACTGGCGTCCTCGGCGTGAACGCGAAACGCCATTGTGCAGAGCACAAACGCAAATAGCACTGATAATCCGATGGATCTCATCTCGCTCCCTCCCCTGGGCCGTCTTGTGCGGCTTAAAAAGACCCGGCGGCGCGCCGGATATCTTTACATTCAAGAAAAACAATATCATGATGTTTGCAGATCATGACCGATCGAGCTTGGAAACGTCAAGCGGTACTGCAGTCAAGGGATGCGAAAGACTCCCTGAGGAGATGCCCAGATGAATTTGATGAAGGTTGAGCCGAGCCGCCGCGACGCGCTGGCGCTCGCAGGACTCGCGGGCCTCGCCGCGCTGCTGGCGCCGCGGATGTCGTTCGCCGATGTCGCCGCGGTCGACGCCGAGATCAAGAAGCTCTACGGCGACAAGAAGTTCGAGAGCGGCAAGATCAGGCTCGACGTGCCGGAAATCGCCGAGAACGGTCTCGTCGTCCCGGTCAATGTCGACGTCGAGAGCCCGATGACCGATGCCGACTACGTCAAGGCGGTGCACGTCTTCGCCGACGGCAATCCGCTGCCCGGAATCGTCAGCTACAAGTTCACGCCGGCTTGCGGCAAGGCCGCCGCCTCGACGCGGATGCGGCTGGCGCAGACCCAGAACATCGTCTGTATCGCCGAAATGTCGAACGGCAGCCTGTATTCGACTAAGGCCAACGTCAAGGTCACCATCGGCGGCTGCGGCGGCTAGGCCCGGCATCGACGCCGATAGCAAGAAACAGACAGGCGAGGACATTCAGATGGCGACCACTCCCACCCCCCGCGTTCGCGTTCCGACCCAGGCCAAGCCGGGCGAACTGATCGAGATCAAGACGCTGATTTCGCACGAAATGGAATCCGGTCAGCGCAAGGACGCCTCCGGCAAGATCGTGCCGCGCAAGATCATCAACACCTTCGTGGCCACGTTCAACGGCAAGATGGTGTTCGAGGCCGAATGGAATCCGGCGATCTCGGCCAATCCGTATCAGTCGTTCTTCTACAAGGCGTCGGAGTCCGGCGAACTCGTCTTCACCTGGAAGGACGACGACGGCTCCAACTACACGTCCAAGCACAAGCTGACCGTCGCCTAACGACGGCGCGTCGGCGCTGATTCGCATCGACCGTGGGCGTGCAGCCCGCGGGCCGCGGAGTCGCGCCGGAAATCAAGTCGAGCGGATCGGGTCCTCGCGACATGCGGGGCGCCATCTGCGCGGACAAGGGAACGGAAACGATGATCTCGCGGCGGGAATTCCTGCAGGCCACGGCGGCCGCATCGGCGCTCACGATCGGCAGCGGCCTCGGTCCGATCGGGCGGGTGGCGGCGCAGCAGCGGCTGACGCAGGCCGACATCCTGAAGTTCGATCCGCTCGGCACGCTGACGTTGCTGCACGTCACCGACATCCACGCCCAGTTGATGCCGCTGCATTTCCGCGAGCCGTCGGTCAATCTCGGCGTCGGCGAAGTCAAGGGCAAGCCGCCGCATCTGACCGACGCGGAATTCCGCAACTACTTCCACATCGCCACCGGATCGCCGGACGCCTTCGCGCTCACCGCCGATGATTTCGTCGCGCTCGCCCGCAACTACGGCCGGATGGGCGGCATGGACCGCGTCGCCACGCTGGTGAACGCGGTGCGCGCCGAGCGCGGCGCCGACAAGGTGCTGCTGCTCGACGGCGGCGACACCTGGCAGGGGAGCTGGACCTCGCTGCAGAGCAAGGGCCAGGACATGATCGACGTCATGACCGCGCTGAAGCTCGACGCGATGACCGGCCATTGGGAATTCACCTACGGCGCCGACCGCGTCAAGCAGGTCGCCGAGTCGGCGCCGTTCGCCTTCCTGGCGCAGAACGTCCGCGACAGCGAATGGCAGGAGCCGGTGTTCGAGGCGCGCAAGATGTTCGAGCGCGGCGGCGTCAAGATCGCGGTGATCGGGCAGGCGCTGCCGCGCACCGCGGTCGCCAATCCGCGCTGGATGTTCCCGAACTGGGAGTTCGGCATCCGCGAGGAGGACATCCAGAAGCAGGCCGACGACGCCCGCGCCGAGGGCGCCGAGGTCGTGGTGTTGCTGTCGCACAACGGCTTCGACGTCGACCGCAAGCTCGCCGGCCGGGTCAAGGGCCTCGACATGATCCTCACCGCCCACACCCACGACGCGATGCCGGGCCTGATCAGGGTCGGCGACACCGTGCTGGTGGCGTCGGGCTCGCACGGCAAATTCGTGTCGCGGCTCGACATCGCGGTGAAGGACAAGAAAGTGTCCGACATCCGCTTCAAATTGATGCCGGTGTTCGCCGACGCCATCGCGCCGGACCCGGCGATGAAGCAACTGGTCGAGAAGCTGCGCGCGCCCTACGCCAAGGATCTCGCCCGAATCGTCGGCAAGACCGATTCGCTGCTGTATCGCCGCGGCAATTTCAACGGCACCTTCGACGACCTGATTTGCGACGCGATGCTGAAGCAGCGCGACACCGAGATCGCGCTGTCGCCGGGCTTCCGTTGGGGCGGCACGCTGCTGCCGGACGAAGACATCACCTGGGAGGCGATCACCAACGCCACCGCCATCACCTATCCGAACTGCTACCGCAACGAGATGACCGGCGAGCAGCTCAAGAACGTGCTCGAGGACATCGCCGACAACATCTTCCACCCGGACCCGTATTTCCAGGGCGGCGGCGACATGGTCCGCACCGGCGGCATGGGCTACGCGATCGATATCGGCAAGGAGATCGGCTCGCGCATCTCCGGCATGACGCATCTCAAGACCGGCAAGCCGATCGAGGCGTCGAAGACCTACACCGTCTCCGGCTGGGCCAGCATCAACCAGAACACCGAAGGGCCGCCGATCTGGGACGTGCTGGCGAAGCACGTCGCGCAGGCGGGGCCGGTGAAGATCGATCCCAACAGCGCCGTCAAGGTGTCGGGCGCCTGAGATGACGACCGCCTCCGACGACCCGCGACCGACGCAGTCGCGCATGGTGATAGCAAAAGGCAATCCGGCATGAGTGAGAAGCCCCCCTCCGATATCCTCGATCGCCGCCGGTTTCTCGGCGCTGCGGGCCTCGCCGGCGCCGGCGCGCTGCTGCCGCTCGCCGCGAAGGCCGGCGAGGGCGCCAAGCCCGACCCGGCGATCACCGAACTGCAGGACTGGAATCGCTTTCTCGGCGACGGCGTCGACAAGAAGCCCTATGGGGTGCCGTCGAAATTCGAGAAGGACGTGATCCGCCGCGACGTGTCGTGGCTCACGGCGTCGCCGGAATCCTCGGTCAACTTCACGCCGCTGCACGCGCTCGACGGCATCATCACGCCCTCCGGCCTGTGCTTCGAGCGCCATCACGGCGGCGTCGCCGACATCGATCCGGCGCAGCACCGGCTGATGATCAACGGCCTGGTCGATACCCCGATGGTGTTCACCATGGACGACATCCGGCGGATGCCGCGCGTCAATAAGGTGTACTTCCTCGAATGCGCGGCGAATTCCGGCATGGAATGGCGCGGCGCGCAGCTCAACGGCTGCCAGTTCACCCACGGCATGATCCACAACGTGATGTACACCGGCGTCACGCTGAAGACGCTGCTCGATCAGGCCGGGCTGAAGCCGAACGCCAAATGGCTGATGCTGGAGGGCGCCGACTCGGCTGGCATGAATCGCTCGCTGCCGGTGTCGAAGGCGCTCGACGACGTGCTGATCGCGTTTGCGATGAACGGCGAGGCGCTGCGTCCGGAAAACGGCTATCCGCTGCGCGCGGTGATTCCCGGCTGGCAGGGCAATCTCTGGGTGAAGTGGCTGCGCCGCATCGAGGCCGGCGACATGCCGTGGCAGGCCCGCGAGGAGACCTCGAAATACACCGACCTGATGCCGGACGGGCGCGCCCGCAAATACACCTTCGTGATGGACGCGAAAAGCGTGATCACCAATCCATCGCCGCAGGCGCCGCTGAAATTCAAGGGCCGCAACGTGCTGACCGGCGTCGCCTGGTCGGGGCGCGGCATCGTCAAGCGCGTCGACGTCACCATGGACGGCGGCCGCAACTGGCGCGAGGCGCGGATCGACGGCCCGGTGATGGACAAGTCGATGGTGCGCTTCTACGTCGATTTCGACTGGAACGGCGAAGAGCTGATGCTGCAGTCGCGCGCCATCGACGAGACCGGCTATGTGCAGCCGAGCAAGGCCGAGCTGCGCAAGGTCCGCGGCGTCAATTCGATCTACCACAACAACGGCATCCAGACCTGGCTCGTGCATCCGGACGGAGTGACTGAAAATGTCGAGATCGCTTAGTCTCATCGCCGGTCTGGCCGTCGCCGCGCTGGTCGCGGTGCCGCTGACCGGGGCGATCGCCGAGAAGGCCGCGCCGAAACCCGCCAAGGCGGTGGCGACCCAGCCGGCGCCGCCGCCCGCGCCGGTGAAACTCGGCCTCGGCCGCCCGGCGCTGCCGGAGGAAGTTCACGCCTGGGATACGGATGTGCGTCCCGATGGTCTCGGCCTGCCGCCCGGCAAAGGCAGCGCGAAGCAGGGCGACGCGCTGTTTCAGGAAAAATGCTCGACCTGCCACGGCGAGTTCGGCGAAGGCGTCGGCCGCTATCCGGTGCTGTCCGGCGGCCTCGGCTCGCTGACGGCCGATCGGCCCGACAAGACCGTCGGCTCGTACTGGCCGGACGCCACCACGGTGTACGACTACATCAGCCGGGCGATGCCGTTCGGCAATGCGCGTTCGCTCACCGCCGACGAAGCCTATGCGTTGACGGCCTATCTGCTCAACATGAGCGACGTGATCAAGGATCCGGATTTCGAACTCGACCAGAGCAATCTCGCGAAAGTGAAGATGCCCAACGCCGACGGCTTCTATCTCGACGATCGGGAAACGTCCGAGAAGCAGTTCTGGAACAAGAATCCGTGCATGAAGAACTGCGGCCCTGCGCCGAAGGTGATCGGCCGCGCGATCGCGGTCGACGTCACGCCGGACGAAAAGGCCGGGCCCAAGGTGGACTGAGGATGAGTACGATACACGGCCGTGCGCCGTGTGCGCGAAGTAACAATTGCGGGAATTCGGTGGCGCGACGAAGCCGCGTTGCGCCAGATCAATGCCCGGTCGGAGGATCGACACACTATCTGATAATTATCGCAGGCTTGCGCGCCCCGAGGACGCGGCGCGGAGGAAACATCCTTGAATCTCGATCTGCTCATCGAACGCTTCGGCGAAACCGCCGCGCTGACCGCAGGCGGTCTGGCGGTGGGCCTCGCGTTCGGGGCGTGCGCCGAGCGCAGCAAATTCTGTCTGCGCGCGGCGGTGATCGAGTTCTCCGAAGGCTCGTTCGGGCCCAAGCTCGCGGTGTGGCTGCTGACGTTCTCGGCCGCGGTGGCCGCGACCCAGGCGGCGATCTCCACCGGACTTCTCGATGTCTCCGAGGCGCGCCAGCTCGCCGCGACCGGAAGCCTGTCGGGCGCGGCGATCGGCGGGCTGATGTTCGGCGCCGGCATGGTGCTGTCGCGCGGTTGCGCCAGCCGGCTGCTGGTGCTGTCGGGAACCGGCAATCTTCGCGCGCTGGTCACCGGACTGATTTTGACGATCGTGGCGCAGGCCTCGCTGCGCGGCGTGCTGTCGCCGGCGCGGGAATTCCTGTCGCAGCTCTGGACGTTGCCGGGCGGCGCCGCGCGCAATCTGCTCAGCGTCGCGCATGTCGGGTCGGTGGTCGGCGCATCGCTCGGCGCGTTCGGGCTCGCGGTCGCGTTCTGGCTGGCGTGGCGCAACCGGATCGGCATCGTCAACGGGATCGCCGCGATCGGCGTCGGGTTGGCGGTGACGGCCGGCTGGCTGGTCACCTACACGCTGTCGCTGCATGCGTTCGAGCCGACCACGGTCAAGAGCGTGAGCTTCACCGGGCCGTCGGCGGATACGCTGATGGGGCTGATCAATTCGCCCTCGGTGCCGCTCGGCTTCGATATCGGCCTGGTGCCCGGCGTGTTCGCCGGCTCGCTGGTCGCTGCGCTGATCGGCCGGGAGTGGAAGCTGCAGGGCTTTCACGACGGGCTGAGCATGGGGCGCTACGCCGCCGGCGCCTTCCTGATGGGCTTCGGCGGCATGCTGGCGGGCGGCTGCGCGGTCGGCGCGGGCGTCACCGGCGGATCGATCTTCGCGGTCACCGCATGGCTCGCGCTGGCGGCGATGTGGCTGGGCGCGCTGGTGATGCACACTTTGATTGATGCGAAGGCGGCGGCGCTCGCGCCCGCGCTGACGACGAACCAGACCGGCAATTAAGCCGGCATCGACAGTAGACAGGAAACGTCTGGGAGGAAGCAGAATGGCCACGACCGGCCGAGCGCCGCCGCGTGCCGCGCGAGGAACGCGGGCGATACGTGCCGCGCAGGCGATGCGTCCGGCGCGCGGCGTGTCCGCGGCGCTGCGCGCGGCCGTCGCCGGCGTGGCGCTGTGCGTCGCGGCTGGCGCCGCCGCGGCCGGCGACCGCGAGCTCGGCGAATATCTCTCCAGCGAATGCGTCACCTGCCATCAGCTCAGCGGTCGGTTCGACGGCATTCCGTCGATCGTCGGCCGCGCCGAGCCTGAACTGATCGAAGCGCTCACCGAATATCGCGGCAAGATCCGCGACAACCAGGTGATGCGGGCGATCGCCGCCAAATTCAACGACGAGGAGATCGCCGCGCTCGCGAGCTATTTCGGCAGCCTCGAACAAGAAAAGGACGAGCGCAATACCGACCGGACCGGGGACGTCCGCGCATTCACATCGACCATGGAGGGGAAGAAATGACCATCGACAGACGCCAATTCTCGACCGGCCTGCTGGCGGCCGCAAGTCTCATCGCGATGCCCGGCGTGTTGCGCGCGCAGACCAAGCCGCGCGTCGTGGTGATCGGCGGCGGACCGGGCGGGGCGACGGTGGCGAAGTACGTCGCACGCGACTCGCAAGGCGCGATCGACGTCACCATGGTCGAGCCGCTGGAGAAGTTCATCACCTGCTTCCACTCCAACCTGGTCCTCGGCGACATGCGCAGCATGGAGTCGATCACCCACCCCTACAAGCTCGGCGGCTACGGCGTGAAGCACGTCCGGCAGATGGCGGCCGCGATCGACCGCGACAAGAAGCAGGTCCGGCTCGCCGACGGCAGTACGCTCGACTACGACCGGCTGGTGGTCGCGCCCGGCATCGACATCAAGTTCGACTCCGTGCCCGGCTATTCCGAGGCCGCCGCCGAAATCATGCCGCATGGCTGGAAGCCCGGCGCGCAGACGCTGCTGGTGAAGAAGCAGCTCGACGCGGTCGAGGACGGCGCCACCATCGTGATGCTGGCGCCGCCGAATCCGTTTCGCTGCCCGCCCGGACCATATGAACGGGTCTCGGTGATGGCCAAGGTGCTGAAGGCCAAGGGTCACACCAAATCCAAGATCATCGTGATCGATCCGAAGGACAAGTTCTCCAAGATGGCGCTGTTCCAGGAGGGCTGGCAGAAGCACTATCCCGGCATGGTCGAGTGGATGGACCCGAAGATGCACGGCGGGGTGAAATCGGTCGATCCCAAGGCGATGACGGTGACCACCGATTTCGAAACCATCCAGGCGGCGATGGTCAACGTCATCCCGGCGCAGATGGCCGGCAGAATCGCGCGCGACGCCGGTCTCGCCAACCAGACCGGCTACTGTCCGGTGGAGGCCGCCAACATGAAGTCGGCGCTTGATCCGAATATCTACGTCCTCGGCGACGCGGCGATCGCCGGTGCGATGCCGAAATCGGCGTTCGCCGCCAACAGCCAGGCCAAGGTGGTGGCGAATGCGGTGCGCGGCGAACTGACCGGGGCGCGCACCTTCCCGGCGCGCTATGCCAACACCTGCTGGTCGGTGCTGGCGAAGGACGATACGGTCAAGGTCGGCGGCCGCTACGAGCCGAAGGACGGCGCCATCGCTGAGGTCGAGGGCTTCGTCTCGAAGACCGGCGAGGATTCCGGCCTCCGCTTCCAGACCGCCGAAGAAAACATGGGCTGGTATGCCGGCATCACCGCCGACATCTTCACCTGAGACCGCGCGAGTCGGTGCACTGCGCCGGCTCGCCTTTTCGTCCGGAGACATCACGTGCCGAAACCGATCCTGATCAGTCGCCGCGACGCGATCCGCGGCGCCGCGGCCGCCGCCGCGTTGCTCGCCTGTCCGGCGATCGCCAAAGCGCGGCCGAAGGTCGTGGTGCTCGGCGGCGGGGCGGGCGGCGCCACCGCGGCGAAGTATCTGCGCCACGGCGACGATGCCGTCGAGGTGACGCTGGTCGAAGCCAACCGCAGCTACGTCACGCCGTTCACCTCGAACCTGTATCTCGGCGGGCTGAAGCCGTTCGAGACGCTGAGCTACGGCTACGAGGGCATCGCCGCGCGCGGCGTCGGCATGGTGTTCGACAGCGTCACGGCGATCGACCGCGACGCCAGGCAGGTGCTTACCGCCAGCGGCGCGCGGCTGTCCTACGACCGGCTGGTGCTGTCGCCCGGAATCGATTTCCGCTGGGACGCCGTGCCGGGCTATTCCGAAACCGCCGCCGAGACGATGCCGCACGGCTATCGCGGCGGCGCGCAGTTCAAGCTGCTGAAAAGCAAACTCGACGCGCTCGGCGACGGCGCGCTGATCGTGATCATCGCGCCGCCCAATCCGTATCGCTGCCCGCCGGCGCCCTACGAGCGCGCCTCGATGATGGCCTATGCGCTGAAGACGCGTGGCGTGAAGGACGCCCGCATCGTCATTCTCGACGCCAAGGATCATTTCGCGATGCAGACGCTGTTCATCGACGGCTGGGAGCGCCACTACCCCGGCATGATCGAATGGCAGGACCCCACCATCCACGGCGGCATCAAGGCGGTCGATCCCAAGGCGATGACCGTGACCACCGATTTCGAGACCCACAAGGCGGCGCTGGTCAACGTCATCCCGCCGCAGATCGCGGGGAAGCTCGCGCGCGATGCCGGCCTCGCCGACGCCAGCGGCTTCTGTCCGGTCAATGCCGAGACCATGACCTCGCTGCTCGATCCGTCGATCCAGGTGATCGGCGATTCCGCGACCGGCGGTGAATTTCCGAAATCCGGCTTCGCCGCCAACAACGAGGCGAAGGGCGCGGCGATGATCCTGCGCGCCGAGCTGCTCGGCGAGCGGCGGATGCCGATCCGCTTCACCAATCATTGCTGGAGCGACATCGCCCCCGACGACGCGATCAAAAACGGCGCCCGCTACGCGCCGCAGAACGGCAGGATCGTGGCGTCCGATCCCTACACCTCGCAGCTCGACGAAAGCGCGGAGCTCCGCGCCAAGCAGGCGCGCGAGGCGGCCGGCTGGTACATCGGCATGACGACGGACATTTTCGGCTGAGCGCTGCGCGTCGACCCGATCGGGCGCGGCGCTATTTGACGACCACCTTGGCGCCCTTCGGCACGCGGCTGTAAAGATCGATCACGTCCTGGTTCAGCATCCGGATGCAGCCCGACGACACCGCCTTGCCGATCGTTTCGGGTTCGGTGGTGCCGTGGATCCGGTACAGCGTGTCCTTGCCGTCCTTGAACAGATACAGCGCCCGCGGGCCGAGCGGATTGGCGGCGCCGCCGTCCATGCCCTTCGCCCATTTGCCGTAGCGCTGCGGCTCGCGCGCGATCATGTTCTTGGTCGGGGTCCAATGCGGCCACTCGGCCTTGCGTCCGACATGGGCGGTGCCGCTGAACTCCAGCCCGGCCTTGCCGACGCCGACGCCGTAGCGCAGCGCCTTGCCGCCTTCCATCACCAGATAGAGAAAGCGCCGGTGCGGATCGACCACGACGGTCCCCGGCGGCTCGTCGGTCTTGTACTCCACCAGTTGCCGCACATAGGCCGGCTGCAGCTCGTCCGGCTCGATGCCGGCGATCGGGTGTTTGTCGGTGTCGATCGCCGCATAGCGCGCCGCGATCGCGGCACCCACCATGCTCTTCGGCGGGCCGGGATTCAGTTCGGCCTCGGATTGGGTGACGCAGCCGCCGAGCGTGACGGCGACGGCGACGAGGGCGAACCAGGACCGGACGGACATCGGCGGCTGAAATTCCACGCCGGTCACTTCGCGGGCGGGCGGGCGCGGGCCTGATCGACCACCTTTTTGAACGCGGCGGCGTCGAGCGCGGCGGCGACCTTGTAGGGCCCGATCAGGTACACCGGCGTTCCCTGCAGCCCCATCGCGTCGGCCTGCGACAGCGTGCGGCGCAGCAGCGCCGTGATGGCGTCGCCATGGGCGCCGAGATCGCTCTGCAGCTTCGTCATGTCGACGCCCGCCGCCGCGACGGCGTCGCGCATCTGGTCCTTCGAGATCCCGCGTCCGGGGATCGCCATCAGCGCGTCGTGCGCCGCCTGATACTTGCCCTGATACTTCGCGCCCAGCGCCATCTGCGCGCCGTACACCGATGCCTCGCTCAGGATCGGCCAGTCCTTGTAGACCAGCCGGATCTTGCCGTCGTCGCGCACCACTTTTTCGAGGTCGGGCTCGGATTTCTTGCAGTACGGACAGTTGTAGTCGAAATACGTCACGATCGTGAGATTGCCCTTCGGATTGCCGGCCTCCGGCGCGTCCGGGTCGCTCAGGATCGCCTTGACGTCGACGCCCTCCGCCCAGGCCGACGGCCCGCTGAAGAACTTCACCAGCGGCACGGTGGCGAGCGCGCCGAGGATCATCAGGGATTGTCTGCGGTTCATGGAATGCTCCTGTTGGACGATGATGGTCAGGACGACGCGCCGATACGCTGCAGCGTCTGGAAGAAACTGTCGGCCGACACCTCGCCGACGGTGCGGGCGGCGGTGATTTCGCGGCCGTCCTGCCGGTCGAGAAACACCACCGTCGGCGGGCCGACGATTTCGAAGCGCTTCATCAGCGCCGCGGTCTCGGCGTTGGTCCGGGTGACGTCGGCGCGGATCAGCGTGACGTCGTTCAGCCGCCGCCGGACCGCGGGATCGCCGAACACGTCGCGCTCCATTGTCTTGCACGAGGTGCACCAGTCGGCGGAGAAGTCGATCATGATCGGCTTGCCGCGCGCGCGGCCGTCGCTGATCGCCTGATCGAGCGCGGGTATCGACGTCACCGTCCGGGCGAAGATCGCCGTCGCCGCGGGCTGGTCGGCGCCGAACACCGCGAGCGGCCGCAGCGGATCGTCGCTGCCGCCGGCGGCGCCGACGATCAGCGTCGCGCCATAGACGAAGACGGCGACGCCCGCCGCCTTGCCGAATCGCCGCGTCGCGCCGCCGAGCGGCTCGAGCCGATCGAACGCGCCGAGAAACGCCGCGAGGCCGATGGCGAGGCCGGCCCACAGCAGCAACGCCACCGATCCCGGCAGCACCCGCGAGATCAAGGCGACCGCGAGGCCGAGAAACGCGAAGCCGAACAGTTTGCGGATCGTCACCAGCCACGGGCCGGAGCGCGGCAGCACGCCGGCGCCGAACAGCCCGACCAGGATCAGCGGAAAGCCCATGCCGAGGCCGAGCGCGAACAGCGCCGCGGCGCCGCGCAGCGTGTCGCCGGTCTGCGCGACATAGAGCAGCGCCGCCGCCAGCGGCGGTGTCACGCACGGCCCGACGATCAGCGCCGAGGTGAAGCCGAGCGCGGCGGCGCCGAGCCACGGCCCGGCGCGGCCATGCAGGCGGCCGGCGAGATCGCCGCCGAACCGCGCCGGCAGTTGCAGCTCGAACAGGCCGAAGCTCGACAGCGCCAGCGCCACATAGATCGACGCCATCACCGCCAGCGCCAGCGGCGCCTGCAACGCGCTCTGCAAATTCTGTCCGGACCACGCCGCCGCGACGCCGAGGGCGGCGTAAGCCATAGCCATTGCCAGGGTGTAGATCGAGGCCAGCGCGAAGCCGCGCGCCGGCGAGAGGTCGGGGCCGGAGCGCGTCAGCATGGCGGCGACGATCGGCACCATCGGCAGCACGCAGGGCGTGAAGGCGAGCAGCAGCCCGAATCCGGCGAACGCCAGCAGCAGCGGCAGCCAGCCCTGCGTCATCGACGGCAGCATCGAATCCGCGAAGGGCGCGGGCGTCTCCGCGGGCTCAGCGAGGTCCGGCAGCGTCGGCATGTCCGAGGGCCAGGCCGGGCCCGCGCTCGGCGTCGCGCCGCCGGCGACCGACACCTGATAGGTGCCGAGATCGACGCTCGCCGTCACCGGCGGATAGCAGATACCGCGCTCGGCGCAGCCCTGATAGCTCACCGTCAGCCGGCCCGCGCCGTTCACCGCATCGGCCGGAATCGTCGCGGTCAGGCCGTGGTGATAGACCTCGGTCATGCCGAAATTCGGATCGTCCTTGACCTCGCCGGCCGGCATCCGCAGCGCGACGCGGGCGCCGTCGGCGGTGGTGACGACGATCTTGTCGCGGTAGAGATAATCGCCCGGGGCGATCCGCCAGGTCAGGTCGACGCCGTCGGCGCCGGGCTGAACGCCGAGCTGGAACGGTGCGGTTTTGGCCGGACCGGCGGCATGCGCCATGCCGCCTCCCGCTGCGATCGCGACGAGCAGGATGAGCATGCGGAAGAGTCGGACTGCCATGGTTCCCCGGGGCCTGGATGGAATAGCGGCAGTGTCGTCGCCCAGCTTAAGCCAGCCTTAAGGCGCGCGGCCGAGAGCAGGGGCGTGGAGAACAGCTCGCGATGAGAATCCTGGTGGTCGAGGACGATGCGATGATCGCGGACGGCATCCGCGCCGGGCTGACGCTGGCCGGTGCGAGCATCGATTGCGTCGAAAATTGCGAGGATGCGGCGGCCGCGCTGGCCGCCAACACGTTCTCGGCCGTCGTGCTCGACATCATGTTGCCCGACGGCAGCGGCATCGATCTGCTGCGCAGATTGCGCGCCGGCGGCGACACCACGCCGGTGCTGCTGCTGACCGCGCTCGACGAGGTCGGCGACCGGATCGCGGGGCTGGATTCCGGCGCCGACGATTATCTCGGCAAACCGTTCGATCTCGACGAACTCGGCGCGCGGCTGCGCGCGATCATCCGCCGCCGCGACGGCCGCGCCGCGACCTGCCTCGAACACGGCGCGATCCGGCTGTTTCCGGCCGACAACAATGCGACGCTGGACGGCGCAGCGGTGCCGCTGTCGCGCCGCGAATTCGCGGTGCTGCACGCGCTGATGGAGCGGCCCGGCGTGCTGCGCTCGCGCGGCGAACTCGAGGAGCGGCTGTACGGCTGGGGCGACGAGGTCGAAAGCAACGCCGTCGAAGTCCACATCCACAATCTCCGCGCCAAGCTCGGGCGCGCCGCGATCGAGACCGTGCGCGGCGTCGGCTATCGGATGAGACCGCTATGATCGGATCGCTGCGTCTTCGCCTGTTCCTGGTGCTGTTCGGCGCCACCGGCATCGTCTGGATCGCCGCGGTGACGTGGATCTACACGAGCAGCCAGCGCGAGCTCGAGCACGTGCTCGATGCGCGGCTGCAGGAGGCGGCCCGCATGGTCGTCTCGCTGGTCGGCAATATGGAGGGCCGCGTCCCCGAGGCGCTGCCGGATGTTGCGTCAGCGCCGGCGACGCCCGGCAATTACGAGCGGCAATTGTCCTGCCAGGTGTGGTCGGTGCAGGGCCGGCTGATCGCGCGGTCGAGCGGCGCGCCGGATCGGAGTCTCAGCGATCAGGGCGCGGGATTTTCCGATCGGCAGATCGACGGCGAAACCTGGCGGGTCTATGCGACGGAGGATGCCGCCAGAGGCTATCGCGTGCTGGTCGGCGACCGGCTCGGGCTGCGCGACCGGCTGGTCGCCGATCTGGTCAAGGGACTGCTGTGGCCGGCATTGCTGATCGCGCCGCTGCTCGGCCTGCTGATCTGGATCAGCGTCGGTCGCGGGCTGCGGCCGCTGCAGGTGATCGCCTCCGATCTGGTCGGCCGCGACGCCGACGACATGCGCCCGGTCGACGCCAGCCGCACGCCCTCCGAGGTGATGCCGCTCGCCGACGCGCTCAACACGCTGTTCGACAAAGTCGCGCTGGCGCGGCGGCACGAGCGCGAGATCACAGCGTTCGCGGCGCACGAGCTGCGCAGTCCTCTGACCGGGCTCAAGACCCAGGCGCAGGTCGCATTGGCGACCACCGATCCGGCGGTGGCGCGGGCGGCGCTGCAGCAGATTCTGGTGGCGGTCGATCGCGCGACGCGGCTGGTGCGCCAGTTGCTGACGCTGGCGCGGCTCGACGCACAGGCGGAAACCGACGATCACGGCAGCGTCGCGATCCGGTCGCTGATCGACGACGTGGCGCGAATGACGCCGCGTCCCGAGGCCGTCGCCGTCGCGATCGACGACGATCTTGCCGGCGTGACGTGGAGCGGCAATCGCGAATGTCTCGAACTGGCGATCCGCAATCTGCAGGAGAACGCGATCCAGCACATGCCGGGCGGCGGCGAGGTGCGATGGCGCGCGGGCGCATCGCCGCGCTCGATCGTGATCGAGGACACCGGCCCCGGTGTGCCGGAGGACGAGTTGCCGAAACTCGGCCAGCGCTTCTTCCGCGGTCGCAACAAGTCGGCGATCGGCAGCGGCCTCGGCCTGACCATCGCGGCGCTGGCGCTGGATCGCACCGGCGCCGATCTGCAGACCGGCAATCGCCCCGATCGCCGGGGATTTCGAGCCGAGATCGTCCTGCGCCCTCCAGGCGGCGGAAGCCGGCCCCGTCAGCAGCCGCGCGGCGCCGGCGCGGGGCCCGTGCGTAGCGCCTGGAGCACTTCATCGATTGATTGAAGCGATATGGCCGTTGCCAGATGCACGGACTCCTCATCCTGAGGAGCCCGGCGAAGCCGGGCGTCTCGAAGGATGCGGCGACGCTGGGCCCGTGGCGCATGGTTCGAGACGGCGCTACGCGCCTCCTCACCATGAGGTTGTGCCTGTGGTGAGTGTCCCGGAGCGCCAGTGCTGATTCCATCAGGGACAGAACGGCTCTCTACCCGGCCGCGCGCGGCAACTGCCCCTGCGCGACCAGTTCGGCCGCGACCTGCTCGATGGTCTTGCGCTGCTCCATCGCGGTGCGCCGGATCAGCGCGAAGGCGGCGGGTTCGGCCAGCCCATGCGTCTGCATCACCTGCAGCACGGCGGTCAGCACAACACGCCGCGCCCGCAACCGCGCGTCCATCTTGGCGAGCTGGTGTTTGATGTCGTTGTTGCGCTCGAGCCGTTCGAACGCCATCACCAGCGCGGCATAGATGCCCGCCGAGCGCAGCGGCTTGATCAGGAACGACGCCGGGTCGAGATCGAGTACCAGCTTCAGCCGGCTCGGCGTCTCGGTGCCGAGCAGCACGATGACGGCGCCGCCCTCCGGAATTCGCGCATCCGCGGTGGCCAGCGGCAGAAAATCGTCGTCGATCAGCACGACGTCGGCGGCGCCGGCCGGCGCGCCCGGCGTCCACGCCGACAATTCGATGCCGAGCCGATCGAACTGCCGGCGGACGATCGACGCGTCGCGTTCGTCCTTGATGGCGGCGAGGGCCTTGCGGCCGCGGAGCGAGAAAGACGACGGCTTGCTCATTTGACGATCCTCAGGTGAGGCGCGTTCGGGACCCGCCCGTCTTGCGACGGCCGGACCGCGACGTCGAGTTGCGACAAATAAGGGTCGGGCTTCACGGGAGCATCCGCTTCCCAGAAGATATCGAACTGCCCTTGCGCGTTGGAAACGGCGAGCCGCGGCGTGAGGACGCAGTGATTGTTGTCGCCGTCGATCCACACCGGACCCTGCGGCGAGTCGTAA
Organism: Rhodopseudomonas palustris; assembly: GCF_034479375.1. NCBI lineage: Bacteria > Pseudomonadati > Pseudomonadota > Alphaproteobacteria > Hyphomicrobiales > Nitrobacteraceae > Rhodopseudomonas > Rhodopseudomonas palustris. Next base: position 4,838,612 of record NZ_CP140155.1, read on the forward strand.
CGATAGAAGGCGGCGGCGCGGCGGACTTCGTTCACCTGCGACGTGCCGGCGCGCTGCACCGCACGCGCCAGCAGGAACACCGCCACATAGGCCGATTGGCCGTCGACCGAGGGGCTGCTGTCGTCGCCGTAGCGCGCCTTCCAGCGCGCCACGAAGGCGCGGTTCTCCGGCAGGTCGATGCTCTCGAAATACGCCGAGGAGGTGATGCAGCCGGCGGAAGCGGGGCCGACGATCTTCAGCTCCGGCTCGCACAGGCTGCAACTCAGCATCGGGATGCCGAGGCCCGCGGCGGCGGTGCCGGCCTGGAAAGCGCGGATGAAATCGTAGCTCGAACTGCCGACCAGCGTGTTGAACACGATCGGCGGCTTGCGCCGCACGATCTCGTCGACGATGTGCGCGACCCGGCCTTCGCCGAGTTCGAGCAGCCGCTCGGCGACGATGCGGCCGTCCGCGGCGGTGACCAGTTCGCGGGTGACGCGGTTGGTCTCCCAGGTCCAGACGTAGTTGGAGCCGACGCAGAAGATCTGGCGCGAGAGATTGTCGAGCACGTAGCGCACCAGCGGCACCACGTTGTGATTGGGCGACGCGCCGACATACATCACGTTGTCGGAGCACTCGAAGCCTTCGTAGCGCGCCGGATACCACAATAGCCGCTCGGTGCGCTCGACGATCGGCAGCACCTGCTTGCGCGACGCCGAGGTGTAGCAGCCGACGATGTGGTCGACGCCGACATTGCGGATCAGATCGTCGCAGGCGGTGTGATATTCCGAGATGACGCCGCCGGGATCGCGGACATGGGCGGTGAAGCTGAAATCGAAATCGGGGCTGTCGTTGACCTCGTCGATCGCCATCAGCGCCGACTTCAGGATCTCGCGCCCCATCGCCTGATAGGGGCCGGATTTCGAACTCAGAAGTCCGACCGGGATCGACGGCTTCGTCATGGATCGCTTTCGCTGGCGCAGGGCGCGCATGAGATCACCAACGCCGCGAACTGATCAAGAGCGCCGCTGCCGAATTGCTGCGCAGCACTCGTGCAGGATTTGTGCAAGCTGCCTCGTTGACATTGCGAAGCTCCCCACCCTAGACTTTCGTCGTTGGGTTGCTGATCGAACTGAACTTGTATTTGGCCGACGACGTCCGAATCCGGGTTCGACTGACACGTTCGATCGCGCGCCCGAGCGAAAGATCATAGCCGCGGCATCCGAGCCATTCGTCGCCCCGTTTCGGGGGACGGGTGGCTTTTTTCGTTTTGCCGCTGACGACCGATTGGCGATGCCCACGCATCGCCGAAACGCGGCCGCATGCGCGGACGGTCGCGCACGAAGAACTGGTTGGGGAGTGAATGCGGATGGCGACGACGGATCTTCATTATCGCGGACTGATCGAGATCGGCCGCGACATTCAGGCGAAGAAGCTCTCGCCGGTCGAGGTCACGCAGGCGATGCTGCAACGCATCGACAAGCTCGACGGCCAACTGAAGAGCTACGCCACCGTCACGCCCGAACTGGCGCTGGACGAAGCCGCGGCCGCCGAGAAGGAGATCGCCGCCGGCAGGATCAGGAGCCCGCTGCACGGCGTGCCGATCGCCGTCAAGGATCTGTGCTGGGTCAAGGGCGTGCCGGCGGCGCACGGCATGACCATCCATCGCGACTTCCGCCCGACGGAAGACGCCACCGTGGTGACGCGGCTGAAGGACGCCGGTGCGATCATTCTCGGCAAGCTGCAGCAGACCGAAGGCGCCTACGCCGATCATCACCCGAAGATCGATCCGCCGAAGAATCCGTGGGACGCCGAATTGTGGTCGGGCGCGTCGTCGAGCGGCTCGGGCTCGGCCACCGCGGCCGGGCTGTGCTTCGGCTCGCTCGGCACCGACACCGGCGGCTCGATCCGGTTTCCGTCGGCCGCCAATGGCATCACCGGGCTGAAGCCGAGCTGGGGCCGGGTCAGCCGTTACGGCGCCTATGAACTCGCCGCCACGCTCGATCACATCGGCCCGATGGCGCGCAGCGCGATCGATTGCGGCGCGATGCTGAGCGTGATCGCCGGCGCCGATCCGAACGACACCACGGCGGTGCCGCTGGCCGTGCCGGACTACACGGCGAATCTGCCGGGCGATCTGAAAGGCGTGGTGATCGGCATCGATCGCCGCTGGACCACGCAGGGCACCGACGAGGCCGCCGCGAAGGTGCTCGACGACGCGCTGCGCGTCGCCAAGGACCTCGGCGCGACGATCACCGAGATCGTCTTCCCGGATGCGCAGGCGGTGACCGACGACTGGTTTCCGCTGTGCGGCATCGAGGCGGCGGTGGCGCACGAGGCGACCTATCCGGCGCGCAAGGACGAATACGGCCCGGGCCTTGCGGGGCTGCTCGACCTCGGCCGCGCCCAATCCGGCATGGACTATCAGAAGATCGTGCTGCGGCGCGAAGCGTTCCGCGGTGCGGTCCGGGCGCTGTTCGAGACGGTGGATCTGATCGCCGTGCCGGCGCAGGCCTATGCGGTGCCGACGCTGGCCAAGATGGCGTCGCTCGGCGAGGACGCCTCGCTGATCGGCGGACTGCTGCGCTTCACCTGTCCGTTCGACATGACCGGCAGCCCGACCATCACGCTGCCCGGCGGCTTCGCGGCGAACGGCGGCCCGATCGCGTTCCAGTTCGTCGGCCGCCATTTCGACGAGGCGCGCCTGGTCGCCGCCGGCGACGCGTTCCAGCGCGCCACCGACTGGCACAGTCGCCATCCCGCTCTCTGAGTCCGAAGGAGTCTCTATGTCATCGGAAGATTGGTTGAAGAGTTCGATCATGGCGCAGCGCGGCGTCGCCAAGGGCGCGGCCGGCGCGACGCATAGTCTGACGATCGAACAGCAGGGCGCGTTTCACTACGTCTACGGTCCCTATGCCAAGCCGACGCTGTCGATCGAGCCCGGCTCGGTCGTCGTGGTCGAGACCGAGGATGCGTTCGGCGGCGCGATCACCAGCGAGACCGACAGCCCGACCGCGAAGCTGAACTTCCCCTATCTCAACCCGCAATGCGGCCCGATCGCCGTCGAGGGCGCCAGGAAGGGCGACTGCCTCGCGGTCTATATCCGCGACGTCGAGACCCGCGGCGAGCAGCCCGCCGGCACCACCTGCATCATGCCGGAATTCGGCGGCCTGGTCGGCACCGGGCAGACCGCGCTGCTCAATCCGCCGCTGCCGGAGCGGGTCCGGAAGCTCCATGTCGATCGCGACGGCATCAAATGGAGCGACAAGATCACGCTGCCCTACGAGCCGTTCATCGGCACCATCGGCGTCTCGCCGGAGATCGAGGCGATCTCGTCGCTGCAGCCGGATTATCACGGCGGCAACATGGATCTGCCCGACGTCGCGCCCGGCGCGGTGATCTATCTGCCGGTGCACACCGAGGGCGCGCTGCTCTATGTCGGCGACTGCCACGCCACCCAGGGCGACGGCGAACTGTCCGGCGTGGCACTGGAACAGCGCGCCACCGTGACGCTGCAGGTCGATCTGATCAAGGACTGGCACTTCGCCTGGCCGCGGCTGGAGACGAAGGACTTCATCATGACGATCGGCAGCGCGCGCCCGCTCGAGGACGCGGCGCGGATCGCCTATCGCGAGCTGACGCGCTGGATGGCGTCCGATTACGGCTTCGACGAGATCGACGCCTACATGCTGCTCAGCCAGGCCGGCCGCATCCGCCTCGGCAACATGGTCGACCCCAAATACACCATGGGGGCGTCGATCCTGAAGAACTACCTCAAGGCGTAACTCGGCTCGCAACAAGGGGACGATCAGACATGCACACCAGACATTTGCTTCGCACGGCCGTGCTCGGCCTCGCGCTCGGAGCGCTCGCGCCGTTCGCTGCTCACGCCGCCGACCCGCCCCTCAAGGTCGGCCTGCTCGAGGACATCTCCGGCGATCTCGCCTTCATGGGCATGCCGAAGCTGCACGGCTCGCAGCTCGCGGTCGAGGAGATCAACAAGAGCGGCGGCATTCTGGGCCGGCAGATCGAGCTGATCCATCTCGATCCGCAGGGCGACAATGCGCGTTATCAGGAATTCGCCCGCCGCCTGCTCAACCGCGACAAGGTCGACGTGCTGATCGGCGGCATCACCTCGGCGTCGCGCGAGGCGGTGCGCCCGATCGTCGATCGCACCAAGACGCCGTATTTCTACACCAACCAGTACGAAGGCGGCGTCTGCGACGCCAGCATGATCAGCATGGGCGCGGTGCCCGAGCAGCAGTTCTCGACGCTGATCCCCTGGATGGTCGAGAAGTTCGGCAAGAAGGTCTACGTCATCGCCGCGGACTACAATTTCGGCCAGATCTCGGCGGAGTGGAACCGCAAGATCATGAAGGATCTCGGCGGCGAGGTGGTCGGCGAGGAGTTCATCCCGCTCGGCGTCTCGCAATTCGCCCAGACCATCCAGAACATCCAGAAGGCCAAGCCCGACTGGTTGCTGACCATCAATGTCGGCGCCGCGCAGGATTCGTTCTTCGAACAGGCCGCCGCCGCCAATCTCAATTTGCCGATGGGCTCGTCGATCAAGGTGATGCTCGGCTTCGAGCACAAGCGCTTCAAGCCGCCGGCGCTGAACAACATGCACGCCACCGCCAACTGGTTCGAGGAGATCGACACGCCGGAAGCCGAAGCCTTCAAGAAGCGCTGGAAGGCCAAGTTCCCCGACGAGATGTACATCAACGACATGGGCTACAACGCCTACAACGCGCTCTACATGTACAAGACGCTGGTGGAGAAGGCGAAGTCGACCAAGCTCGAGGACATGCGCAAGGTGATCGCCGCCGGCGACGCCTGCATCGACGCCCCCGAGGGCAAGGTCTGCATCGATCCGAAGAGCCAGCACACGTCGCACCGGATGCGGCTGATCTCGGTCGGGCCGAAGCATGAAGTGAAGGTCGAGAAGGATTACGGCACGATCCAGCCGTATTGGCTCGGCGAGATCGGCTGCGATCTCACCAAGAAGAACGACAAGGATCAGTACACGCCGAGCCATCTGCCGAAGAAGTCGTGACGTGACGCGGCACTGATCTTGCAGAGTAGCTGCGTGACCCATCACCATCGCCTCGGCGCCGCGCGTTTGCGGCGCCGGGTTCCGCAACCAGGAGCCCAAGATGTCGGCTGAAGTGTTCTCGGTCTTCTATCAGTTCGCCGACGTCTTCGCCTTTCTGATCCTCTCGGCCGCGGGCCTCGCCATCGTGTTCGGCATGATGGGCGTGATCAACATGGCGCATGGCGAGTTCATCATGTGCGGCGCCTACGTCACCGTCGGCCTGGTCAATCTCGGCGTGCCGCTGCCGATCGCGCAGATTCTCGCCGCGATCACCGCCGGGCTGATCGGCGTCGTGGTCGAGTATCTGATCGTGCGCCGTTTCTACAAGCGCCCGCTGGATTCGCTGCTCGCGACCTGGGGCCTCAGTCTGATCGTGACGCAGTCGATGCTGCTGATCGTCGGCTCTTCGGTGCGCGGCATCGGCACGCCGGAGGGCAGCTTCGCGATCGGCGACTACACCTTTTCGTCCTATCGGCTGGTGCTGTTCGCCGCCGCGGTCGCGGTGCTGGTCGGGCTCTTCATCGTGTTCATGAAGACGCGGTTCGGCGTGATCGCGCGGGCGACGATGCAGAACGCCGCGATGGCGCGCGCGCTCGGCGCCCGCACCGGGCGGATCTACGCGATCAGCTTCGGCATCGGCGCCGGCCTCGCCGGCCTGTGCGGCGCGCTGTATGCGCCGACCATGACGCTGATCCCGACCATGGGCGCGACCTTCGTGGTCGAGAGTTTCGTCACCGTGGTGATCGGCGGCGCCAATGTGCTGCTCGGCACCGCGCCGGCGGCGCTGCTGCTGGCGGCGATCCGGATGACGCTGAACGCGAGCTACGGCCAGATCATCGGCCAGATCGGCATGCTGGTGGCCGTCATCCTGATCATCCGGGTGCTGCCCGAAGGATTGTCGAGCGTGCTGGTGCGACGTGGACGCTGAGCGGAGGAAGCGATGATCAGACTGCTCGAAGGTCCGCAGACGCTGGGGCGCGGCCCCGTCTTCTGGTCCTGCTTTCTCGCCGTGCTGGCGGGGGCGCTGGTCTATCCGCTGTTCGCGGATTCCTACGACGTCGGCAATTTCTCCTACTTCCTGATCTGGATCTTCATGGCGCTCGGCCTGTGCCTGATGTGGGGCTATGGCGGCATGCTGTCGTTCGGCCAGACGCTGTTCTTCGGCATCGCCGGCTATGCCTATGGCGTGCTGGCGATCAACATGGGCGGCGGCACCGCCACGATCGCGGCGCTGCTGCTGTCCGTGGTGATCGCGATGATCGCCGCCGGCATCCTCGGCTATTTCATGATCTGGGGCGGCATCAACGGCATCTTCTTCGGCATCGTCACGCTGTCGGCGACCTTGGTGCTGGCGTTCTTCCTCGGCCAGACCGCCGGGCCGGAATGGCGGATCGGCGAGGCCCGGCTGAACGGCTTCAACGGCATGAAGGGCATGGATCCGCTGGCGATCGGCGATCTCTATATCGAGGGCTCGGCGCTGTATTACGTCATGGTCGCGCTGATCGTGATCGTCTATCTGGCGCTGCGGATGCTGGTGAATTCCGGCATCGGCAACGTCATCGTCGCCACCCGCGAAAATCCGCAGCGCGCCGAAATGCTCGGCTACGACGTCCGCAAGTATCAGCTCTTGACCTTCGTGCTCGGCAGCGGCCTCGCCGGGCTCAGCGGCGCACTCTATACGTCGTGGGGGCAGTTCATCACGCCGTCGAGCATCGGCCTGCCGGCCGCCGCCATGCCGATCGTCTGGGTCGCGTTCTCCGGCCGCAGCGATCTGACGGCGACGTTGGTCGGCTCGTTCCTGCTGCTGTTCGGCTTCCAGACCATCACCATCTACAGCCAGCAGGCCGCGCTTGTGCTGATGGGCGCGCTCCTGCTCGCCACCGTGATGGCGGCGCCGCAGGGATTCGTGCTCGGCATCGGCAAGTTCATCGCCGGTCGGATCGGGCGGCGCGGCAAGCGCGGCGACGACGCGGCGTTGCCGGCCGCGAGCGCCCTCAAGACGGACGAGGCCTGATCATGGCGCTGGTCGAGGTCAAGGGCGTCTCCAAGCGGTTCGGCGGATTGAAGGCGGTCTCCGACGTCGATCTGAGCGTGATGGCCGGCGAGGTGCATTGCCTGATCGGCCCCAACGGCGCCGGCAAGAGCACGCTGTTCAAGCTGATCGTCGGGCTGTTTCCGCCGACCAGCGGCAGCATCCTGTTCGATACGGTCGACATCACCGCCGAGCGGCCGTTCGCGCGGGTGCAGCGCGGCATGAGCATCAAGATGCAGGCGCCGAGCGTGTTCAAGGAACTGCCGGTGCTGCAGAACATCCAGATCGCGCTGCAGGAGCGCACCTCCGGCGCCGAGCGCGCGCGCGAGGAAGAGCGGCTGCTCGAATTGCTCGGCCTGGCGCAGGATCGCGCCAAGATGGCCGGCGCGCTGTCGCACGGCCAGCAGCAATGGCTGGAGATCGGCATGGCGCTGGCGCTGCAGCCGCAATTGCTGCTGCTCGACGAGCCGACCGCCGGGATGTCGCCGGAAGAGACCTTCAAGACCGGCGAACTGATCAAATCGTTCAACGCCGAGGGCATGACGGTGCTGGTGGTGGAGCACGACATGGCGTTCGTGCGCCAGATCGCGCAGCGCGTCACCGTGCTGCATCTCGGCAAGATCTTCGCGCGCGGCAGTCTCGATGAAATTCTGCAAGACGAGCAGGTCGCCGAGATCTATCTGGGGAAGACCCATGCTCACTAACACCGGGTTCACCAAGGCGGCGCCCCCCGCGGTCGATCGCATCCTCGACGTCAGGGGATTGTGGGCGGGCTACGGCGCCACGCCGATCCTGCAGGGCGTCGACATGACGATCATGCGCGGCGAGATCGTCGGCGTGATCGGCCGCAACGGCGTCGGCAAGTCGACGCTGATGCGCTGCATCATCGGGCTGCTCGAGAGCTGGCGCGGCACCATCGCGTTCATGGATCGCGACGTCACGGCGCTGCAGGCCGATGCCCGGGCGCGCGCCGGCTTCGGCTACATCCCGCAGGGCCGCGACGTGTTTCCGCAGATGAGCGTCGAGGAGAATCTGCAGGTCGGCGAACTGATCGGCGGCCCCAAGGGCAAGAAGCTGCCGGAGATGGTCTACGAATACTTCCCGCGGCTGCGCGAGCGGCGCAAGCAGATCGCCGGCACGATGTCGGGCGGCGAGCAGCAGCAACTCGCGATCGGCCGTGCGCTGATCGGCAATCCGGCGCTGATGATTCTCGACGAGCCGTCCGAGGGCATCCAGCCGTCGATCGTGCAGCACATCTGCGAGGCGCTGAAATCGTTCCGCAGCGAGCTCGGCACCACGATCGTGTTCGTCGAGCAGAACCTCGACACGATTCTCGCGATCGCGCAGCGCTGCTACATCATGGAAAAGGGCCGGATCACGCATTCGCTGGTCGGCGACGAGGTCAACGAAGACAAGGTCCGCGCGCAATTGCTGCTGTAGCGGGGCGCGGTTCGCCACATTCGCATCATGACGGCGTGCGGCGGCACGCGCGGCAACAGGGGAGACGACAATGGATCTGGGATTGAAGGGCGCCAAGGTGCTGGTCACCGGCAGCACCAAGGGGATCGGCCGCGCGGTCGCCGAGACCTTCGCGGCGGAAGGCGCCGATGTCGGCATCTGCGCGCGCAATCAGGCCGATGTCGACGCCGCGGTGGCGGCGCTGAAGGGCAAGGGCGTCAACGCTTTTGGCGGCGCGGTCGACGTCTCCAACGGCCCGGCGCTGAAGGCCTGGGTCGCCGACATGGCGGCCAAGCTCGGCGGCATCGACGTTATCGTCGCCAATGTCAGCGCGCTGGCGATCGGGCAGGACGAGGAAAGCTGGGAGAAGGAATTCGCCACCGACATGATGGGCACGGTGCGGCTCGTCGACGCCGCGATGCCCTATCTGGAGAAAAGCGCCGCCGGCGCGATCGTCACCATCTCCAGCGTGTCGGGCCGCGAGGTCGATTTCGCCGCCGGCCCCTACGGCACCTTCAAGGCCGCAATCATCCACTACACCCAGGGGCTGGCCTATCAGCTCGCGCCCAAGAACATCCGCGCCAATTCGGTGTCGCCGGGCAATACGTATTTCGAAGGCGGCGTCTGGAATCAGATCAAGGACGGCAATCCCGAACTCTACAAGGCCGCGCTCGCGCTCAATCCCACCGGCCGCATGGGCACGCCGCAGGAAATGGCCAATGCAGTGGTGTTCCTCGGCAGCCGCGCGGCGAGCTTCATCACCGGCACCAACCTCGTCGTCGACGGCGCGCTCACCAAGGGCGTGCAGTTCTAGCGCGCGGCCGGCCGTCTGTCTCCACGGAGTGGAAGGACTCTCCCCGTCATTGCGAGCGAAGCGAAGCAATCCAGCACGGTGCACTGGGCTTCTGGATTGCTTCGTCGCTTCGCTCCTCGCAATGACGGATCGGACGGTCGTCGAATATCCAGTCGAATAGCGTGAAGGCCGCGCCAGCTTGGGCTCGCGCCGCACCAGGAAACGCACCGAACAACAAGGCGTCAACAATGACCGCGGACCTGCACTACGCATCGATCACCGAGCTCGGCGAGCTGTATCGCCGCAAGGCGCTGAAGCCCTCCGAGGTGACGCAGGCCTCGCTCGACCGCATCGCGCAGCTCGACAAGCGCTTCAACGCCTATGCGACCGTGCTCGCCGAGCGCGCGATGCGGCAGGCGAAGCAGTGCGACGATGAGCTTGCCAAGGGCATCAGCCGCGGCCCGTTGCACGGCGTGCCGATCGGGCTGAAGGATCTGTGCTACACCAGCTTCGCGCCGAGCGCCGGCGGCACCACGATCCACAAGGAATTCGTGCCGTCGTTCAACGCCACCATCGTCGACCGGCTGGAGCGTGGCGGCGCCGTCGCGCTCGGCAAGCTGAAGATGACCGAGGGCGCCTATACCAGCCATCACCCGGACGACGCCGCGCCGCTCAATCCGTGGAACGTCGATTACTGGGTCGGCTCGTCGTCGACCGGCTCCGGCGTCGCGACCTCGGCGGGGCTTTGCTATGGGTCGATCGGCAGCGACACCGGCGGCTCGATCCGGTTTCCGTCGGCGACCTGCGGGCTCACTGGTATCAAGCCGACCTGGGGCCGCGTCAGCCGCTATGGCGTGTTTCCGCTGGCGGATTCGCTCGATCATGTCGGCCCGATGTGCCGCAGCGCGGCGGACGCCGCCGCGATGCTCGGCGTGATCGCGGGCAGCGACCCGAACGATCCGACGGCGCTGCGCGCGCCGGTGCCGAACTATCTGGCGCAGATCAATGACGGCATCCGCGGGCTGCGGATCGGGGTCGATCGCCGCTACACGCAGGACGGCATCGATCCGCAAGTGGTCGCCGCGCTGCGCGAGGCCGAGCGCGTGCTCGCCGATCTCGGCGCGACGATCCGCGAGGTGACGTTTCCCGACTACGCCACACTGGTCAGCCAATGGATTCCGATGTGCTCGGTCGAGACCGCCGAGGCGCATCTTGCGACCTACCCGTCGCGCAAGGCGGAGTACGGTCCGGATCTGGCGCAACTGATCGAGCAGGGCCACGCCACGACCGGCGTCGAGATCGCCGCGATCCATCACGAGCGATTGAAGTTCACCGGCGCGCTCGCCGCTCTGTTCGAGGAGATCGATCTTCTCTTGGTGCCGACCATGCCGGTGCCGATCCCGACGCTGACCAGGATGAGCGAATACGGCGCCGATCCGAACGTGCTCCTGAACATCCTGCGCTTCACCGCGCCGTTCGACTTCAGCGGCAGCCCGACCATCACCCTGCCGATGGGCATGGCGGCGGACGCGATGCCGCTCAGCCTGCAGCTCGTCGGCCCGCATCTGTCGGAGCACGTGCTGGCCCGCGCCGGTCAGGCCTACCAGTCGGTCACCGACTGGCACACCAGGCGACCGCCGATCGGGTAATCGGGTGCCGGTATGGCGCGATCGGCGAGGGGATGGGGCTGCGCTGCTTGCGGCAAGCCGTGCCACGGGTTTGCCACCGGTTTGCCGCATCCCGGCGAAAATCCGCCCGAGGCCCGCAAAACCATCAAAATGTCTGCAATGTCAGGGATTTGACTGGTGCTGCCGGGGAGGATCGAACTCACGACCTCTCCCTTACCAAGGGAGTGCTCTACCACTGAGCTACGGCAGCATAAGCCGCTGCGGGAATCAGCCTCGACGGCCCCGTGCGACGGGCCGATCCTTGCCACAGGGCATCCGCCGGCGCAAGCGTGCCGCGCGGTCTTGGCGGTGAAAAAGCGGCGGTCACCGAAACCGCGCCGGTCTGCAAAGCGCGATGGATAACAAAGGGATGCCGCCAGCCGCAACGGCTCCGCCGGGGATGCGACTTTAGCCCGGGGGCGGTTTGAGCTTCATTTCCAGCAGTCGCGGTCCGATCCGGTTCCCGACCGCCTCGGCGACTGCCGACAACGCCTTCAGCGGCCGCATCATCACCTCGAATTCCAGAATCAAGCCATCGGCGCCGAGACGCATCAGGTCGATGCCGGTGAGATGCAATTGTCCGATATCGGCGCTGAATTCGAGCCCAGCCTCGCAAGGTCCGGCGACGAATGTTCGTCGATAGCAAACGTTGTCGAGCGCTTCGGCGACTGCGCTCAACACCAGCAAGGATGCGTCGCGGCCCCGGATCGGCGACTGCACTGCGGGCGAATGAAACATCACCTGTTCGTCCAGCAACCTCCGCAAAATGTCCGCGTCGCCGGTGGGTAGAGCCTTGTGCCAGCCCGCAATGGTCCGTTGCGACGCTGCCGCCAGCGCATATGTGTGATTCGACATTCCGTCTCTCCAAAATCGATCATTCAAATGCAGCACCGCGATCGCAAAATAATGAAAGCGGCGATCGCCGAAGGTCACGAGCAAAGCACGCTATGAACGATACGCCTATCCGACCGCCGCAGGGGGCCTCCGCCCGTCAGGCGCGACTGCGCGATGCGTTGCGCGAGAACCTGAAGCGTCGCAAGCTGCAGGCGCGCGGCCGCGCGGACCAGCCGAAGGATCCGGGCGATGACGCCGGAATCGTTCAAGACATCGATATCGGGAAAGCAGATGACGCGACTTGATGCGACAGCGCAGCAGGCCGAAGGACGCCATCGATGACCGGCGCCGAGATTGACGGATCCGACCTCGACGGCCACGCGCGGGCCTATCCGCGTTACGACCAGACCTTTCCGGTGCTGACCCCGGCCGAAATCGAGCGCATCCGCCGCTTCGGCGAGATGCGGCGCTTCGCCGACGGTGAGCTGCTGTTCGAAACCGGCAAGATCGGCCCAGGCATGTTCGTGGTCCTGGCCGGCCATGTGGCGGTCACCCAGCGCGACGGCCTCGGCCATGTGACCCCCGTCGTCGAACAGGGACCTGGGCAATTCCTCGCCGAAATCAGTCAGTTATCCGGCCGGGTCGCACTGGTCGACGGCCGCGCCGAGGGCGACGTCGAGTGCCTGCTGATTCCGCCGGAGCGGCTGCGGGCGCTGCTGGTCGCGGAGGCGGATCTCGGCGAGCGCATCATGCGGGCGCTGATCCTGCGCCGCGTCAACCTGATCCGGGGCGGCGTCGGTGGTCCGGTGCTGATCGGCTCCGCGACGTCGTCCGACGCGGTGCGGCTGATGGGCTTCCTCACCCGCAATGGCTGGCCGTTTCATCTGCTCGACCCTGCGACCGACCGCGACGCTGCAGACCTGGTGACGCGCTTTTCGCCGAGGCCGCACGACCTGCCGCTGGTCGTCGCCTCCGATGGAACGGTGCTGCGCAATCCGCGGGAAGCCGATCTGGCCCGTGCAATGGGAATGATCGGCAAACTCGACCCGGGCAAGGTCTATGACGTCGCCATCGTCGGCTCCGGCCCCGCGGGATTGTCGACGGCGGTGTATGCGGCGTCCGAAGGACTGTCGGTCGCGGTCTGTGATCAGCGCGCATTCGGTGGGCAGGCCGGCGCCAGCGCCCGGATCGAGAACTATCTCGGATTCCCGACAGGGATTTCCGGCCACGCGCTGACCGCGCGCGCCTTCAACCAGGCCCAGAAGTTCGGCGCCGACATCATGATCCCGGTCGAGGTCAAGACGCTCGAATGCGGCAGTGACGACGGCACCTTCGCGCTGACGCTCGACGACGGAGCAGCGCTGCGCGCTCGTGCGATCGTCGTCGCCAGCGGCGCGCGCTATCGCCGGCCCGAAATCGCCAATCTCGCAGCGTTCGATGGCCGGGGAGTTTATTATTGGGCGTCGCCGATCGAAGCGCGGCTGTGCAAGGATCAGGAGGTGATCCTGGTCGGCGGCGGCAACAGCGCCGGACAGGCCGCGGTGTATCTGTCGACGCATGCGGCGCGCGTCCATATGGTGATCCGCGGCGGCGGCCTCGCTGCCAGCATGTCGCGCTACCTGATCGAGCGGATCGAATCGACCGCGAATATCGAACTGGTGTTCAATACCGAGATCGTCTCCGTGGACGGATCGCCCGATGGCGGTCTGGAGCGCGTCACACTACGCAGCCGTCTGTCCGGTGAAGACGGGACGATGGATGTGCGGAATCTGTTCTTGTTCGTCGGTGCCGATCCGGCCACCGGCTGGCTCAATGGCTGTGGCGTCGCGCTCGACCGGGCCGGTTTCGTGGTCACCGGGGCGCCTGCCGCAGACGACCGCCCGCGGCCGGTGCAGGCGCTCGAAACATCGGTGCCGGGTGTGTTCGCCGTCGGCGATGTGCGCTCGGGGTCTGTCAAGCGGGTCGGCGGCGCGATCGGCGAGGGCGCACAGGTGGTCGCGGCGCTGCACGGCTTTCTCGCGGATTCGCTGCAGCCGGTGAAGTAGTTGGCTCGGCTGCCTGGGCCGACGGCACGATGCCGGCGGCGAGGAGCAGCAGCGAGATGATCCGGACGATGTGCGACGGCAGCAACTGAAAGAACGGGAACAGAAACCCGGTCACGCTGGTGCGGATCGTCGGCTTTGCTGATCTTCGCCGCTGCAATCGTGGTCGGCCGGCGCCGAGGATATCGTGCGCCCAAACAAAAGCCCCGGCGAGATGCCGGGGCCGTTGTAGTCGATCTGGACTGTCAGACCGGATTGGAGCGCTGATCAGCGACCGGTTCCGGTCTGCGTGCCGTTATTGTTGCCGCTCGGGCCGACGTCACCCTGGGTGGACGACGGAGTCGGGTGATTGGCGCCGTTCATGCCTTTGCCGCTCATCCCGGTGGTCGCCCCGGGAGCCATGGTGCCCTTGGCCGGCGCCATGGTGCTCGGCTGGCCGTTGCCGACATTCTTCGACCCCATCGCATTGCCGCGCGAATCGGTCTGGCTCTGAGCCGCAGCAGCCAGCGTCGTGGCCAGCAGGGTGGCGGCGGCGATACCGGTAATCTTGGACATTCGGGACTTCATGTAACCTCCATTGATCGGTTTCGTCTTGTCTGTGCAGAACTTGATCAACGGTATGTTTGGTGCTCCGTTCCGACGGAACAGCACGTCATTGGTGGGAGGCTGGCGTCGGGCGAGTTGCAGTGACATATGACCGCGTAGAGGGTGTGCCGAGGAACGCGGGCGAGGCCGCCGGGTTTGTCGACAATCACGGAGAAAAACAGATGAAACACAGTTTGAAGCACCTGGGCTCCCGGTCGCGGGGGGCCGCGCTCGCGCTGGCGTCGGTGATCGTCGCAGGCGGCCTGTTTGCCGCTGCCCCGGCCGAAGCTCGCGATTACGCCTATTGCCTGACGTCGCCGGGATACGGCTATCCTGGCGATTGCAACTATGCGTCTTACCGGCAGTGCATGGCGGCGGCGTCCGGCCGGTTGGCGGATTGTAACGTCAATCCGCGCGTCTCCTTCCGCGAGCCGAGGCGGCGGGATTTCAGGACCTACGGCGACCGCTGGTAGAGCAGGGCACCATCGACCAGAGAATCAACGGATGGCTGGCCGTCCGTTGATTCATGGGCGATTGCGGCTGATCGCAGCCGCCGCTCATGAAATCGCCTCAAACGCCACGCTTTTGCCATCAGCGGCGCTCCTGCCGTATAACTCCACGGCAAACAGCGGGAATCGGCATGGATCGCATTCGGATTATCGGCGGCAACAAGCTGAACGGCACCATCCCGATCTCGGGCGCCAAGAACGCGGCATTGCCGTTGATGATCGCCGCGATGCTGACCGACGAAACGCTGATCCTGGACAATGTGCCGCGCCTCGCCGACGTCGCCCAGTTGCAGCGGATTCTCGGCAACCACGGCGTCGACATCATGGCTGCCGGCAAACGGCCCGGCGACCATGAATATCAGGGCCAGACCCTGCATATCTCCGCGAAGAACATCATCGACACCACCGCGCCCTATGAGCTGGTGTCGAAGATGCGCGCGAGCTTCTGGGTGATCGCGCCGCTGCTGGCGCGGATGCACGAGGCCAAGGTGTCGCTGCCCGGTGGCTGCGCCATCGGCACCCGCCCGGTCGATCTGTTGATCATGGCGCTGGAAAAGCTCGGCGCCGAGCTCTCGATCGATGCCGGCTATGTCGTCGCCAAGGCGCCCGGCGGCCTGAAGGGCGCGACCATCGAATTCCCCAAGGTGACTGTCAGCGGCACCCACGTCGCGCTGATGGCGGCAACGCTCGCCAAGGGCACGACCATCATCGCCAATGCGGCTTGCGAGCCGGAGATCACCGATGTCGCCGACTGCCTCAACAAGATGGGCGCGAAAATCACCGGCGCCGGCACGCCGCGCATCCTGATCGAGGGCGTCGCCAGTCTGCACGGTGCGCGGCACACCGTGCTTCCCGACCGGATCGAGACCGGCACCTATGCGATGGCGGTGGCGATGACCGGTGGCGAGGTCCAGCTCTCCGGCGCCCGGCCCGAGCTGCTGCAGTCGGCGCTCGACGTGCTGACGGAGGCCGGCGCCACCATCACGGTCAACAATGACGGCATCAGGGTCGCGCGCAACGGTGCCGGCATCAGCCCGGTCACCGTCTCCACCGCGCCGTTTCCCGGCTTCCCGACCGATCTGCAGGCGCAATTGATGGCGCTGATGACGCGCGCCAAGGGCGCCTCGCACATCACCGAAACGATCTTCGAAAACCGCTTCATGCACGTTCAGGAGCTGGCGCGGTTCGGCGCCCGCATCCAGCTCGACGGCGAGACCGCGACCATCGACGGCGTCGCCAGGCTGCGCGGCGCACCGGTGATGGCGACTGATCTGCGCGCCTCGGTGTCGCTTGTGATCGCGGCGCTCGCGGCCGAAGGCGAGACCATGGTGAACCGGATCTACCATCTCGACCGCGGCTTCGAGCGGCTCGAGGAGAAGCTCTCCGCCTGCGGCGCCAGCATCGAGCGCATCAGCGGATGAACCATGCCGCGGGGGCTGCCTTGGGCCAGTTGAAGCTTCTCGCTCTGGATCCCGACGATCTCGCCGTGATCTCGGCGCACGTCCAGGATGCCAGCGTCGAAACCGGCGACATCGTCTGGCGCCAGGCCGAGAAGCGGTTGGTGGTCGGGCTGCACCGGCTCGACTGGGAGCAGACCCTGTCGGGTGCGCCGGTGCCCGGCCGGCTGATCGCGGCATTGCGATTCGATCGGGTGCTGGCCTGCAAGTCGCGCAATATCGCGATCGATGCTCCGGAGACCGCGCTCGAAATGATCGGGATCGAGTTCTATCCGGCGCAGGAAGCGCCGGCCGGCAGCGTGGTGCTGATGTTTTCCCGCGGTGGCATGCTGCGGCTCGACGTCGAGTGCCTCGAATGCGCGCTGACCGATCTCGGGCCTGACCCTCTCGGCGCCGACGCTGCCGGGAGCGACTCTCCCGAGGACCTCGGCGGTCTCGCCTGAGACCGCCTTGCCCGGTGGATCGGAGCCGTCCGGCAGGTCCGGCATAACCCTTGAGGCATAAGGGTTGACGGCGGTAGGGCGGCGCGCCATTGAGCATTCGCGGCCTTGTGGGCCTTTGTGACTCCGGAAGCTTCCAATGCCAGTTCGTCTCGACGCCGCCAGCACCGATTTCTCCACACAATTCAAGGCCTTCCTGGCCATGAAGCGCGAGGTCGCGGCGGATATCGAGGCCGCCACAAGGGCCATCGTCGACGACGTCGCGGCGCGCGGCGACGCGGCGCTGCTGGAGGCTACGGCGAAGTTCGACCGGCTGACGCTGGACGCGGGCGGCCTGCGCATCACGGCGGACGAGATCGACGCCGCTGTCCGGGCCTGCGACCCGGATACCATCGACGCGTTGAAATTCGCCCGCGACCGCATCGAATTCTTCCATCGCCGGCAATTGCCGAAGGATGATCGCTTCACCGACGCGCTCGGCGTCGAGCTCGGCTGGCGCTGGAGCTCGATCGAGGCGGTGGGTCTGTACGTGCCCGGCGGCACCGCGGCGTATCCGTCCTCGGTGCTGATGAACGCGATCCCGGCCAAAGTCGCCGGCGTCGACCGCGTCGTGATGGTGGTGCCGTCGCCGGACGGCAAGCTCAACCCGCTGGTGCTGGCCGCCGCTTCGCTCGGCGGCGTCACCGAGATCTACCGCGTCGGCGGCGCCCAGGCGGTGGCGGCGCTGGCTTACGGCACCGCGACGATCGCGCCGGTGTCGAAGATCGTCGGCCCCGGCAACGCCTATGTGGCGGCCGCCAAGCGGCAGGTGTTCGGCCGCGTCGGCATCGACATGATCGCCGGCCCGTCCGAGGTGGTGGTGGTCGCCGACAGCACCGGCAATCCGGACTGGATCGCGGCCGATCTGCTGGCGCAGGCCGAGCACGACGCCAATGCGCAGTCGATCCTGATCACCGACGATGTTGAACTCGCCGACGCCGTCGAACGCGCCGTGACGGCGCAGCTCACGACGCTGCCGCGTGCCGACATCGCCCGCGCCTCGTGGGACGCTTATGGCGCCGTCATCAAGGTGGCGAAGCTCGACGACGCGGTGGCGCTGGCGGACGCGATCGCCGCCGAGCATCTCGAAATCATCACCGCCGATCCGGAGGCTTTTGCGGCGAAGATCCGCAATGCCGGCGCGATCTTCCTCGGCGCGCACACGCCGGAGGCGATCGGCGACTATGTCGGAGGCTCCAACCACGTGCTGCCGACCGCGCGTTCGGCGCGGTTCTCGTCGGGTCTCGGCGTGCTCGACTTCATGAAGCGCACCTCGATCCTGAAATGCGGCCCCGAGCAGCTCGCCGCGCTGGGCCCGGCGGCGATGACGCTCGGAGAAGCCGAGGGACTGCAGGCTCACGCGCGCTCGGTGGGACTGCGTCTGAATCGGCGATGAGCACACCGCAACCAGACGATTCCAACAATCGCATCGTCGCGGTGACGCTCGACGAGGAATCGATCGGGCGCTCGGGACCGGACATCGAGCACGAGCGCGCGATCGCGATCTACGACCTGGTCGAGAAGAATCTGTTCGCGCCGGAAGGCGCGGGCGAGGGCCCGTTCACGCTGCATATCGGCATCACCGGCTCGCGGCTGATGTTCGACATCCGCCGCGAAGACGGCACGCCGGTGGTGGCGCATTTGTTGTCGCTGTCGCCGTTTCGCCGCATCGTGAAGGACTACTTCATGATCTGCGACAGCTACTATCAGGCGATCCGCACCGCGACGCCGGACAAGATCGAAGCCATCGACATGGGCCGCCGCGGCATCCACGATGAAGGCTCGCGCACGCTGCAGGAACGGCTCGCCGGCAAGGTGCGGATCGACTTCGAAACCGCGCGCCGGCTGTTCACGCTGATTTCCGTGCTGCACTGGAAGGGCTGACGCATGATCGGGGTGGTCCGCCTGTCGAAGCGAGCCTGACCTGATGGCGCCAGCGCGGCAGCCGCAAGCGGTGCTGTTCGCCTGCGGCATGAACAGCGTTCGCTCGCCGATGGCCGAAGGATTGCTGCGCAGCATCGCGCCGCGCACGATGTATGTCCGCTCCGCCGGCGTGAAGACGCAGCCGCTCGATCCGTTCGCGGTGGCGGCGATGGCGGATCGCGGCATCGACATCGCCAAGCACAAGCCGATCACCTTCGAAGACCTCGACGATTACGAGGGGATGAATTTCGATCTGATCGTGACGCTGTCGCCCGAGGCGCATCACAAGGCGCTGGAGCTGACCCGCAGCCACGCGATCGACGTCGAATATTGGCCGACCTTCGACCCCACCGGCGCCGAAGGCAGCCGCGAGCAGAAACTCGCCGCCTATCGCGACGTCGCCGAAACCCTGATGCAACGCATCTACAAGCGCTTCGGCCGGCACAGCGGGGCGAACGAGTAGTTCGGCTTTCTGCGTCGGCGCTGCAGCGCGCATTGCGTAACCTCTCCCCGCGCGCGGCAGGGCGATCGCATATGAAAGTTCGCGCTCGCGACGCGCATCACCCTCCCCTGGAGGGGGAGGGTCGCTCGCGCAGCGAGCGGGGTGGGGTGGCGAAGAGTTCATCCGCCGTGCCCGCTTCTCACCCCACCCCGTCACGCATCCCGCACCGCGGGCTGCGTGACGCCCCTCCCCCTCGAGGGGAGGGTGAAGAGAGTCCGTGCAATAGCCTCGAATTCCATATGCGATTGCCCTGCCGCGCGCCGGGCGGGTGAGGGGGCGTCTCGATGAAGCCGAGAGTCAGCGGCGCGCGTCGCCCCTCACCCCACCCCTCTCCCCGCAAGAGCGGGGCGAGGGAGCGCCCTGGGCGTGGTGGAATTCATCGTTCAAACACAGCGCCCGATAGACGCAGGCAGATGCCGACGACGCGCATGTGAAACGGCGCCGCCGATCTGGTATTCAGTGACTCTCGCAACGCCTCCGCAGGTGAGGGATGATCACGCGACTTGCTGTTTCCGGCTATCGATCCTTGCGCGACGTCCGGTTGTCGCTCGGTCCGCTCAACGTCGTCACCGGCGCCAACGGCACCGGCAAGTCGAGTCTGTATCGTGCGTTGAAACTGCTTGCGGATATCGCGCAGGGGCGGGTGATCCAGTCGCTCGCCGCCGAAGGCGGGTTGCAGTCGACGTTGTGGGCCGGGCCGGAGACGCTGTCGCGCTCGATGAAGCAGGGCGTGCATCCGGTGCAGGGCACGACGCGCAGCAAGCGGGTCGGCCTGAAGCTCGGCTTTGCCGGCACGGACTACGGCTATGCGATCGACCTCGGTCTGCCGGTGCCGTCGGAACGATCGTTGTTCGCGCGCGACCCCGAGATCAAGGCCGAAAGCGTCTGGACCGGCGAATTGCTTGGCCGCGCCAATGCGTTTGCCGAGCGCCGCGGCCCGTCGGTGCGGGTGCGCGACGAGGGGGGCCAGTGGCGCGAGACCTATCGGACGCTCGCGACCTACGACAGCATGATGACTCACTGCGCCGATCCCAAGGATGCGCTCGAACTGCTGCTGCTGCGCGAGCGCATGAACGGCTGGCGGTTCTACGATCAGCTCCGCACCGATCGCGACGCGCCGGCGCGGCGGCCGCAGATCGGCACCTATACGCCGGTGCTGGCGAGCGACGGCGCCGATCTCGCAGCCGCGATTCAGACCATCATCGAGATCGGCGATCCTGACCGGCTCGACGAGACCGTCGTCGACGCCTTTCCCCGTGCGCGCCTCGCCGTCGCAGCCCTCGACGGCTATTTCGAGCTGGAGATGCAGCAGCACGGTCTGCTCCGCCCGCTGAAGACGGCCGAACTGTCGGACGGCACGCTGCGCTATCTGCTGCTGGTCGCGGCGCTGCTGTCGCCGCGGCCGCCGGACCTGATGATCCTCAACGAACCGGAGGCGAGCCTGCACCCCGATCTACTGGCGCCCTTGGCGCGGTTGATTGCGGCGGCTGCGGAGCGTTCGCAGATCATCGTGGTCTCGCACGCGCGCGGGTTGGTCCAGGCGTTGGACCGCGAAGCCGACAGCCGGCAGATCGTGCTGCAGAAGGAACTGAGCGAGACCATCGTGCAGGACGAGACGCCGCCGGCCTGGGCGTGGCCGTCGCGATAACATCCTTCGGGATGCCGATCCTTTCCGCGGGCCGGCTGTTGTCGTACCCCACGCCTTCCGATAGGTTCCGGCTCCTTTTCCCGCCATTCGTTCGAATCAAAGTTCCGCATGCTCGGCCGCCCCAAACTCGTTCTCGCCTCCGGCTCGCCGCGACGGCTCGCGCTGCTCAATCAGGCCGGGATCGAGCCCGACGCGCTGCGCCCGGCCGATGTCGATGAGACGCCGATCAGGGGCGAATTGCCGCGCGCTTGCGCCAATCGGCTGGCGCGCGCCAAGGCCGAGGCGGCGCTGAAATCGGTGCAGCTCGACGACGATCTGCGCGGCGCCTTCCTGCTCGCTGCCGACACCGTGGTGGCGGTCGGCCGCCGCATCCTGCCCAAGGCCGAACTGGTCGACGAGGCCTCGCAATGCCTGCGGCTGCTATCGGGCCGCAACCACCGCGTCTACACCGCGGTCTGCCTGGTGACGCCGAAAGGCGGCTTCCGCCAGCGCCTGATCGAGACCAAGGTGCGGTTCAAGCGGCTGTCGGAGGAGGACATCGACGGCTATGTCGCCTCCGGCGAATGGCGCGGCAAGGCCGGCGGCTACGCCGTGCAGGGCATCGCCGGCAGCTTCGTGGTCAAGCTCGTCGGCTCCTACACCAACATCGTCGGCCTGCCGCTGTACGAGACGGTGTCGCTGCTGGGTGGCGAAGGCTACCCGATCCGGTTCGGCTGGCTCAATGCCTCCTGACGCGCCCGCAGACAGGTCCGGCGCCGGCAAAACCGCTGCGGCAAAGCGGTGTCCGGTCTGTGGCAAACCCGCGACTGCGGAATCCCGGCCGTTTTGCAGCGAACGCTGCCGCGACGTCGACCTCAACCGCTGGCTGTCCGGCGCCTACAAGATCCCGGCCGCCCCGGCGGACGACGACGAGGACAACTGAGGCGGTTCGGCCGGGGGCCCTGACGGACAGACTCGGCCATTGGCCGAGTCGGGGCCGTGGAAGGCGCCGTCCCCTTGGGGCGCCGGCCCACCGGGGCGCTTCGGCCGCATCTGTCGGGTCGCCGAGCCCGCCCGCCTTGCGGAAATCCCGGCGATTTTCCCCGACAAAGGCACCCTTGGACGGGTGGACAGCGCCGCCGCGGCTGACTATAACCCGGCGCTCCCCCGGCCTTCGCGCCGGGCGGAACGCCCAGGTAGCTCAGTTGGTAGAGCATGCGACTGAAAATCGCAGTGTCGGTGGTTCGATCCCGCCCCTGGGCACCATCAGCCTTTTCGGCATTTGCCTCTCATCACAAATTCCGATCCTGCGCCTGTCCGGCCTTTAGGGTTGGCACGGCTCGTCGCTGGGGCCAGTTCTGGTGAAAGTGTCCCGATCGGGATGATTTTGCCGGCTGTCGACGAATCCATCTGAGATAGTCCCGATCGGGATCGTTCTTTGGCATGCAGCCGAAAACATGCCGGGTGTCGATTGATGCCTCGTGCTGATCGGCGTGCGACGGGCCGTCCGGCGGTGAATCGCCTCGCGTTCATCCGCACGCTGAACTTCAGCCCCGCCGCCGCATTCCTGCCCCCCGGGGCGGGCATGCGGAACCCCGGCTGTTGTCGGCGGAGCGGCGGCGCTAAGCAGGGCGACTGCTTCCCCGCGCCGCGCGCCAGCGCAGCGCCTCGGGGCAAGTCTTTTCGCCGGCACGCAGGCACATATCGCGCGGACGGGCGCAACAGGATGAATGACGATCATGCATGATGAATTCGCCGCCGATCTGCGCGGGCTGGCGGCGCGGGGGCGGCTGCGGTCGCTGCGCGCGCGGGCGGGGATCGACTTCACGTCGAACGACTATCTCGGCCTCGCCGAATCCGACGAATTGCGGCGCGCGGCGGCGGACGCCGTGGCGCGCGGGGTGCCGGTGGGGGCCGGCGGATCGCGGCTGCTGCGCGGCAATCATCCCGAGCACGAGGCGCTCGAGGCGGAGGCCGCGGCTTATTTCGGCGCCGAGACGGCGCTGTATTTCGGCGGCGGCTATGTGGCCAATCTGGCGATCTTTTCGACGCTGCCGCAGCGCGGCGATCTGGTCGTGCACGACGAACTGATCCATGCCAGCGTCCACGAGGGGATGCGCCGCGGGCGCGCCGAGTGCGTGGCGGCGGCGCATAATGATGCCGATGCGTTCGACGGCGCGGTGAAGCGCTGGCGCGCGGCCGGTGGCAAAGGCCGGCCGTGGCTCGCGGTCGAGAGCCTCTACAGCATGGACGGCGACAGCCCCGATCTTGGCGCGCTGCTCGCGGTCGCCGATCGCCACGACGCGATGATGGTGATCGACGAGGCGCATGCCACCGGCGTGCTCGGGCCGCAGGGTCGCGGCCTCGCCGCCGCCTTCGAGGGCCGCGACAACGTCGTCACGCTGCACACCTGCGGCAAGGCGCTCGGCACCGTCGGCGGATTCATTCTGGCGCCGCGCACGATCCGCGATTTCCTCGTCAACCGGGCGCGGCCCTTCATCTTCGCGACCGCGCCGTCGCCGCTGGTCGCCGCGATCACGCGCGCGGCGATCGAATTGTCGCGGACCAATCCGGCGCGGCGGGAGCGCCTTGCGCGCCTCGTGCAGTTCGCCGGCGGCGAGCTGCGCCGCCGTTGCGGAATCGCGCCGTCCGGGTCGCAGATCCTGCCGGTGATCATCGGCGCCGACACCGCGGCTGTCGCGGTCGCCGCGTCGTTGCAGCAGCGCGGCTTCGATGTCCGCGCGATCCGCCCGCCGACCGTGCCCGAGGGCACCGCGCGGCTGCGCATCGCGCTGACGGCGACGATCGACGAGGCGACGATCGCGGATCTGTTCGCGGCGATCGCCGAAGAGATGCGGAAGGCGGCATGACAAACGCCATCATCGTCACCGGCACCGACACCGGGATCGGCAAGACCGTGTTCGCGGCCGCGCTCGCCGGCGCGCTCGATGCTTCCTACTGGAAGCCGGTGCAGGCCGGCATCGAGGACGAGACCGACCGGCAGGCGGTGCTGCGGCTGTCCGGCCTGTCCGAGGCGCACTTGTTGCCGGAAGCCTATCGGCTGAACACGCCGGCCTCGCCGCATCTCGCCGCCGAGATCGACGGCGTCACCATCGACGCGGAGGCACTGGTGCTGCCGGAGATCGACGGGCCGCTCGTCGTGGAAGGCGCCGGCGGATTGCTGGTGCCGCTGACGCGCAGTCTGACTTACATCGACGTATTCGCGCGCTGGCATGCGCCGGTGGTGCTGTGCGCGCGCACCACGCTCGGCACCATCAATCACACGCTGCTGTCGATCGAGGCGCTGCGCGCCCGCGCGATTCCGCTGCTCGGCGTGGCCTTCATCGGCGACGAGAATGCCGAATCCGAACGCGTCATCGCCGAAATCGGACGCGCGCGGCGGCTCGGGCGCCTTCCGCATCTCGCGCAACTCACACCTGAATCGCTGCGCGCGGCGTTCGCGCAGAATTTCGCCACCGACGACTTCCTGAAAGACCCCGCCCCATGACATCGACCTCGCCGGTCTGGCATCCCTTCACCCAGCACGCGGTGCAGCCCGAGGCGACGATGATCGCGAAGGGCGAGGGCGCCTGGCTGGAAACCGCGGATGGCGGCCGGATCTATGATGCGATCTCGTCGTGGTGGGTGGTGACCCACGGCCATCGTCATCCGCGGATCGTCCAGGCCATCAAGGATCAGGCCGACCGTCTCGATCAGGTGATCTTCGCCGGCTTCACCCACGAGCCCGCGGAAAAACTGGCGCGACGTCTGGTCGCGATCACGCCGCCCGGGCTCGACTACGTGTTCTTTTCAGACAGTGGTTCGACCTCGGTCGAAGTCGCGCTGAAGATGGCGCTCGGGTTCTGGCGGCATCGCGGCGAGGCCCGCAGCCGCATCCTGGCGCTGCAGGGCGCTTACCATGGCGACACCATCGGCGGCATGTCGGTCGGCGAGCGCGGCGTCTTCAACGCGCCTTACGATCCGCTGCTGTTTCAGGTCGACCGGCTGCCGTTTCCGGCGGAAGGGCGCGAGCAGGCGACGCTCGATGCGCTGGAGACGTCATGCCGCGCCGGCGGCGTCGCAGCACTGATCGTCGAGCCGCTGATCCTCGGCGCCGGCGGCATGCTGATCTATCCGCCCGCGGTGCTGGCGGAGATGAAGCGGATCTGCGCCGGCCACGGCGTCCTGCTGATCGCCGACGAAGTGATGACCGGATGGGGACGCACCGGCACGCTGTTCGCGTGCGAGCAGGCTGATGTGGTGCCCGACATCGCCTGCTACTCGAAGGGCCTCACCGGCGGCTCGCTGCCGCTGGCGGTGACGCTGTGCCGCGCCGAGATCTTCGACGCGCATTATTCGACCGACCGGGCCAAGACGTTCTTTCACTCCAGTTCGTACACCGCCAATCCGATCGCCTGCGCGGCGGCGGCGGCCAATCTCGAGATCTGGGACGAAGAGCCGGTGCGCGAGCGCATCGCGCAACTGGCCGCATGGCACGGGAGCAAGCTCGACCGCTTCCGCGACGATCGGCGGTTTGCAAATGTCCGGCAGCTCGGCACCATCGCGGCGCTCGATGTGATCGCTGGCGATGCCGGCTACATGGCGAACATCGGTCCGCATCTGCACCGGAGTTTCCGCGAGCGCGGCCTGCTGGTCCGGCCGCTCGGCAACACGATCTATCTGATGCCGCCCTACTGCAGCAGCGAGGCCGATCTCGATCTGGTGTATGACGCGATCGGGCAGATCGTGGACGGGATCGCGTGACTTTCTCACGCGCGCCCAATGAGCCGGGTGACGCGGGCGCCGGCCGGATCGCCCCTCAGCGTCTGGCTCAAAACGAGAGCAACACGATCAGGCACTCGAGTTCGTCTTTGCGCGGAGCACACGGATCGGCGCACCGCGCCGTCCAGGCTCCGCGACCAAGCAATCCAGATCTCGTGCTCGGCGCACTGGATTGCTTCGCTTCGCTCGCAATGACGGGGATAGGGCGTTGATAGGTATTTTCGGCCGGACTCTCAGCCGAGTTCCTGAACGACGTGATCGCAACTGGAGCAGCGGAAGACCACCTTCGACGGCTGGTGCGTCCGCCTCGGCAGGCGACCGAGCAATCTCATGTCGCCGCCGCAAATCTCGCATTTGCGGGAAGGTGCTTCTGAATGTGTCATGATGAATTGCAATGTTACTGTAAAGTTTACTTTACACGTTGCACAAACCTTTGTCAGGTCTAATTTTTATTCATTATTCGAGCGGCCATCGCGGCTAATTGAGTGAAGGGGTGAAATGATACCAACGGCTTTGATCTTCGACGTCGACGGGACGCTCGCGGAGACGGAAGAGCTTCACCGGCAGGCTTTCAACGACACCTTCGCCGCGGAGGCGTTGCCCTGGAATTGGGACGCGCCCGCCTATCGGAAGCTGTTGGAGGTCGCCGGCGGCAAGGAGCGGATCGCGCATTTTCTGCAGTCGGAGCCCGAAGGCGCCGCGCGCGCCGCGGACCGGATCGCCGACCTGCACGCGGCCAAGACCGGCCGCTACACCGCGCTGGTCGCCGCGGGCGCGACGCTGCGGCCGGGGGTGGCGCGGCTGATCCGGGAGGCCAAGGCCGCCGGGGTGCGGCTCGCGATCGCCACCACCACCAGCCTGCCGAATGTCGAGGCGCTGCTCGGCGCGTCGCTGGGCCGCGAGGCGATGACGCTGTTCGACGTGGTCGGCGCCGGCGATGTCGTGCCCGCGAAGAAGCCCGCACCGGATATCTATCACTACGTGCTGGAGCGGCTGGCGCTGCCGGCCGCGCGCTGCGTCGCTTTCGAGGATTCCACCAACGGCGTGCGGGCGGCCATCGGCGCGGGGCTCGCCACCATCGTGACGCCGGGCATCTACACCGAGGGCGACGATTTCGCCGGCGCGCTGGCGGTGCTGAGCGATCTCGGCGAGCCGGACGCGCCGTATCGGCATCTCGCCGGCGCCGGCGCCGCCGACGATCTGGTGACGCTCGACGCGCTGGGGCGCTGGCTCGAACTCGCCTGAACCGTCCGCTGAGCGCAGCGGGTCAGCGCGGCCGCACGATCTTGAACACGCCGTTGGCGAGGATGACGCAGCGGCCATCGACGCTCACTTCGGTCGAGGTGAAGATCAGGCTGCGGGTCGCGCGCACCACCCGCGGCCGCGCGATCAACAGATCGCCGATCTCGCCCGCATCGACGAAATGCGTGTCGAGTTGCACGGTGGCGACATGCGGCGCGCCGGATTGTTCGCGCGCGGCCATGCCGGAGGCGCGGTCCGCCAGCGTCATCATCAGCCCGCCCTGAACCAGGCCGCGGCGGTTGCGGTGCTTTGCAGCCGTCGCGATCGCGTATTCATGATGGCCGTCGACGACGCGATGCCACAGCGGCCCGACCAGATCGATGAAGCCGTCGTCGTGGACCACGGTCCAGCCGTCGGCTTTCAGGCTGCGGGCAGTCTCGGTCATGCGCGGTGTGTCCTCCGCCACGGAAACGCCGCGGCGATGGTTTCCTCGGGCACGCCGCCGGTGTAGTCAAGCCGGATGAGCCATCTGCACAACGACACTTTGCGCGCCGACATCGCCGCGCGCTGCCGCACCTTCCCGCGCCACGACGACGGCCTGACGCCGCACGGCCTCAAACGCGCCGCGGTGGCGATCACGGTGGTGGCCGGCCCCGACGGGGCGGCCTCGTTCCTGCTGACGTTCCGCGCCGCGCGATTGCGCGCGCACAGCAACCAATGGGCGCTGCCGGGCGGCCGCTGCGACGAAGGCGAGACCGCCCCCGAAACCGCGCTGCGCGAATTGCACGAGGAACTCGGTCTCGCCTTGCAGGCCGGCGACGTGCTCGGCATGCTCGACGACTATCCGACCCGCTCCGGCTATCTGATCACCCCGGTGGTGGCGTGGGCCGCATCCGCGGCGGAGCTTGCGCCCAATCCGGACGAAGTCGCCTCGGTGCATCACATCGCGCTCGCCGACATCGCGCACGAGGAGGCGTTCGATTTCACCCGGATTCCGGAGAGCGAGCGTCGCGTGGTCAGGTTCCGCCACGCCGGCGACTACATCCACGCGCCGACCGCGGCGCTGATCTATCAGTTCCGCGAAGTGCTGGCCGGCCGGGCGACGCGCGTCGCCGATCTGGAACAGCCGGTGTTCGCCTGGAAGTAGCGTCCGGCAGCGGACGCATCGGGTTTGCGATTTGTCGCAGGCGGCGAAGCGAAGTGATTCATTCACCACTCGATGCGATATGATTCGCCGTATGCTGATCGCCTCGATTCGGAACCCGCTCCGCTCTTCCCTGCTGCGCAAGTCGAGCGTTGCGCTGCTGACGCTGCTCGTGACCGCGTCGCTTGCGCCCGCCCAAACCGCCGCGCCGCTGCCGCCACGGCTCGCCAATGCGATGGCGCAGGCCGCCTCGCCGCAGGCGATCGCCGAGTATCGCTACCGGCTGCAGCAATATCAGGCCGCGCGCGCCGAATACGACGCCGACGCCGAGGCGTATTGGAGCGCGGTCGCCGACAAACGCCGCACCCGCAACGCCAAGCGCCGCGCCGGCGATCGGGTGACGGTCGACGACTACGTGCTGGCGCAGCCGCCGGTCTACACCGGGCCGAAGCGGCCGGTCGATCCTGAGCCGTCGCGAGAGCCGCCGCGCGAGCGCAGGTCGATTCCGGTGGTCGCCGATTTCCTGAAGGCGTCGGCGCAATACTATCAGTTCACGCCGCAGCGGCCGAGCGCCGAGGTCGAATTCAAGCGCGCTTACGCCCGCGTCGCCCGCGCCATGGGGCTGACCCCCGAGCAGGCGGTGCGGGTCTATGCGTTCGAGACCGGCGGCAACGGCGATCACGACATGCAGTCGGGGCTCAGCAAGTCGCGGCCCGGCTCGCGCGCGATCTCCACCGCGATCGGCTACAATCAGTTGCTCACCACCAACACGCTGGTGCTGCTGGCCGAGCAGGGCCATCACATCCTCAAGGCGCTGAACGACAAGGCGGCGCGATTGTCCGGTCCGCAACGCGCGGTGCTGGAGCGCAAGATCGCGGTGGTCAAGCGGATGGTGGCGTTCGCGCGGTCGATCCCGGGCAATTGGAGCGAGCACGAGAAGCTCGGTCGCACGCCGCAGGGCTGGGGCGTGCATGCGCTGGTGCTCGACATCGATGTCGGGCCGCTGCTGCAGACCCACAAGCTGCTGACCTCGGTGAATTTCGCGCGGCTGAAGGGCTACACCCAGCCGCTCACCGCCGCCGAGCTGGAGATGATGAATCTCACCGGCGACGGCACCGGGCTCGACATGGTGACGATGCCGCAGGCGATGCGCGAGATCGTGCCGACCGCGAATTTCTTCCAGCGCTCGGGCTACGAGCGCAATCCGGTGGCGATCCGGCACAACACGGTGGCGAAGCTGCTGGCGATCACCGATTCGCGGATGGATGCCAACAGCAAGAATCCGGGCGCGCGCGAACTCGCCGCCGCGTTCTGACCGCGCCTGTTTCGATCAGCGGTCCGGGCCGAACTTGAAGCTGCCGTCGTCCTCGAGGAACGGCCCGGTGCGCATGTAGAGCTGGCCGTTGGCGCCGAGGAAGAACAGCGTGTCTTTCGGCACCTTCTTGGCGCCCTTGAACAGCTCCTTGGCGTTGCTGGTCCCCATCTTGTAGGCGAAGGTCTTGCTGTCGCGGGTGTAGCCGTAGCCCATGTCCGGCGACAGCACCCACGGCGCCGGCTCCTCGGCGCGCGCGGAAAGCGGTAGTGCGAGCGCGCCGACGACCGCCGCCGCCAGCAGCGTCTCGAGGGATGGGGCGATCATGGCTGCAGTCTCCTTCGACTTCCGACTTCCGGTGCGGGGCGCCGCATGTGACGGCCACATGGGGATATGGCGGTCGAGTCGCGCTTGAACAAATCACGAACAATGCGACTGCGTCAAGCAGACCGCGATTCTGGTAGCACCGGATGTTCTTCCGAACGAAGTGGATGGCATTGGTGTGAAGGAAATACGTCGGATGAGGCATCCGGAATTCGCGTCGCGGTGGTGCGCGATCTCGTCACTGGCGGTCCGGACTCTTCCGCCCGCGCCGATTCCGGACTAGAGCTGTTCCGGTTCTGATCGAATCAGAACCGGCCGCCGGATTGTTGTTTCGACGCGTTCCGTCCACGCGAACCGGTGTCCACTTCGCAGGAAAACGCTCCGGAAGCGGCGGCGAATACGATCAAGGGGGTGGACGATGCGCGCAAGGTCCTGGCAGGCTTGGATGAAGGGCGCTGCGGTGGCGCTGGCGTCGGTGGGCGCGCTCGGCGGCGCGGCGCGCGCCGACGAGTTCAAGCTCAGCAACAACCAACGCATCGCCTGCAGCCGCGGGCTCAGTCCCGGCAAGCTCACCACCGCAACCTGCCGCTCCTACGCCTATCTGTTCAACGTCAAGACCTCGGAATACTACCGTTGCTCGGTCAGCCTGGCGATGACCCGCGACAACAAGGAAGTGATCAACGTCCAGACCGACGGCGGCTGCTTCAAGCGTCCGCGGATCTTCGACACCGACGGCACCTACCAATTCGACGCCGCCGAGACCGAATCGGCGAACACCAATTCGTTCTTCGGCCCGGGCGGTTACGCGGTCTGGGCGAGCGACGTCGCGAGCCGCAAGGTGCGCGGCTGCATCATCATCGTTTCGGGGCTCGGCGACGACGTATCGCGCTGCATCGACATGACGTTCGAGGAGTAGCGCGACCGCTCACTCCAGCGTGCCCAGCGGCCGCGTCGCGGCGGCGCGGGCGAATTTCTTCAGCCCCATCGGCTTGCCGAACAGATAGCCCTGCACCAGATCGAAGCCGATCTCGTGGGCCGCGACGTAGTCGGAGCGGCTCTCGATGCCGGTCGCGGTGCAGCGCGCGCCATACTCGCCGGCGAGGTCGACGATCCGGCGGCACACCGTCCGTTTCAGCCGGTCGTCGGCGCAGCCGGTGACATAGGCGCGGTCGACCTTCAGTTCGACGAACGGAAACGCGGTGCGATGCATCAGTTCCGGCCAGTCGGCGCCGACCTTGTCGATCGCGATCGCGACGTTGTGCAGCCGTAATCGCTGCGCGACGTCGACCATCGCGTCGATATGGCTGGCGGCTTCGCCGGCGTTGATCTCGACGATCAGTCCGCCGAACGCCGGATGCGTCGGGATCCACGCGCACAGATCCTCGACCGCCTGCGCGTCGAGCAGGAAGTCGACCGGAAGATTGATCGACAGATCGACCGGGCCGTGATGATCGAGCAGATAGCGCCAGTCCGCGACGGCGCGCGCGACGACGAATTCGGACAGCGCGCGGAAATGCGGGTCGTTGCGGTCCGGCAGGAATGCCGACGGCACCACCACACCCCAGCTCGGGTGCCGCATCCGCACCAGCGCCTCGGCGCCGCAGGGCATCAGCGAGCGGGCATCGAGCTTGCGCTGGTACCAGAGTTCCAGCCAGCCGGTCTTCAACGCCTCGGCGACATCGACTTCGGGCTGCGGCGCGGGCTCCTGCGGCAGCAGCGGCGCCACGCTCTCGCGCAGCATCTGCGCGCTGAACGGCGTGGTCAGCGGCGGCAGCATGGTCAGGCCGCGTTCGAGCCCGTGGTGCAGAATGCCGCGCAGCGCGATGCTCTCGCGCGCGGAGATCAGCATCACGCTGCCGCTGAACCCGGCACTGCCGGCGACGTCCAGAATCCGGGCCGCCTCGACGCCGCCGACCGACGAGCCGATCACCAGCATGTCGGGCTGCTGGGAGAGGAGCCGCGGCGACAACTCCTCGACGCCGCCGCACTCGCTGGTGACGAAGCGCAGTTCCTCGAGCGTGTCGGCGAGGAACGCCCGCAGATGCGGCTTGCCGTCGATGATGCAGGCGCGCGGCGATACTTTGCGGCGTCCGAACGCAGCGGGCGCTGCGCGTTCCTGTATTTCGGTCGTGGTGGTCGTCATGTCGCTCCCCCCGTTATCCATCGCAGTTTTACGAGTTGGAACGCGTTCGAATTGTGGAATTGTTCCGCAACCCACATGAAGTCCCGGGTAGGGTTAAACCGGCGATAGCTATTTAAATTGCGATGATCGGGAACGCGCGACGATGCGCGCGGAGCGTGCGAAAAAGCTTCCGAAAGGCGAGCTGAGTGCGAGGTTTTACAATGCTCCCGTGTGATCGGCGGAAGCCTCACGCGGCGGCGTTTTGCCGACGCGCGAGACGATGATCGTGGGGCGATCGCGGCGAGGCTGCTACTGCGGTTCGATCTTGGCGAACTTCGCGACCTTGCCCCATTTCTCGGTTTCGGCGAGCACGAAGCGCTGCATGTCGGCGGGCGAACCGCCGACCGGATCGGCGCCGAGCTTGCGCAGCCGCTCGGTGCCGCTCTCGGTCTTGATGAATTTGTCGACGCTGGCATTGAGTTTGGCGACGATCTCCGGCGAGGTCTTCGCCGGCGCACCGATCGTGAACCATGCCGCGGCGTCGTAGCCGGGCACGCCGGCTTCGGCGATGGTCGGCAGATCCGGCAGCAGCGGCCAGCGCGTCGCGGTCGAGACCGCGAGCGCGCGGATCGCACCGCCGTCGGCATGGGGCTGCGACGCCGGCAGATTGTCGATGGTCAGGTGCACGCGGCCGGCGATCAGGTCGGTCAGCATCGGCGCCGAGCCCTTGTAGGGCACGTGCGTCATCGGCGCGCCGGTCATCGACTTGAACAGTTCGATCGAGACGTGCGCGGTCGAGCCGAGGCCGGGCGTGCCGTAGAATACTTCTCCCGGCTTCGATTTGGCGTAGGCGATCAGTTCGGCGACGCTCTTCACCGGCAGCGCATTGGTCACCGAGCACAGGTTCGGCACCTTGGCGATGACGATCACCGGCGCGATGTCCTTGGCCTGATCGTAGCTCAGCGACTTGAACACGAACTGATTGATCGCGTGCGTGCCCGGCGTGCCGACGATGAAGGTGTAGCCGTCGGGATCCGCCTTGGCGACGAAGTCGGCGGCGATGTTGCCGCCGGCGCCGGCCTTGTTCTCCACCACGAATTGCTGGCCGTACTCTTCCGACATCTTCTGCGCCACAAGTCGCGCCAGGATATCGGTGGTGCCGCCGGCCGCGAACGGCACGACGAACTTCACCGGGCGGCTCGGCCAGTTGTCGGCGCGGACGATGCCCGGCAGCAGCGGCAGCGCGCCCAGCGCTGCGGCGCCGCGCAGCACGGTGCGGCGGCTCGGTCGGAACGGCGGTCGGGTCGAAGACGGCATGCGGACTTCCTTCTTTTGGTTCTGTTGGGAGCGGACGACGACGAAAAGCCGGCGTGCGGAAACGCGCCGGCGCTGGACGTGCAATCAGTTGCGGCTGGTCCGCGCCGGGGCGCGGCGGATCGAACGGTCGGGGATGAAGGCGCAGGCCGGCAGATAGCTGCAATCGGTCGCGGCGTACGAAAGCGCAACGCGCTGTCGAGCGGTCATGTCTAGCGTTCTCCCGGTCCGACCGGCCTCTTGCGGGCTGGTGCGGGCGCCAGACTACGCGGTCGGCCGCGGCCTGACCAGGGCGTCGCATCGCGATCGCCGCAATGCCGGCATGGCCGGCAAGGCTCAGTTGCCGATCAGCCCCGGCCGGCCGGCTTCGACCACCAGGGTTCGGGCGGTTCTGACCGGCTCTCCGCGGGTCGCGATGCCGTCCACCGACCGGAAATCCGCCTGCCAGCGGGTCGGGGTCACGACGTGGCGGGTGTAGCCGCGCCGGTCGCTGAAGAATTTCAGATGCGGGTTGTTGCGGTACATCGCCGCCAGCTTCTCGGCCGTCGCGGGGCCGTCACCGGGCGACGAGATCGAGGTCGACAGGAACTCGACGCCGATGCAGGGCGATTCCGGGTTGCGCCAGTCGCGCCGCAGTTCGAGCGCGAGCGCGCGGTGCAGGTCGCCGGTCAGCACCACCGGATTGGCGACATTGGCGTCGATGAGCATCGCCGTCACCCGGTCGCGCGCGGCGCTGGCGCCGCTCCAGGTGTCGAGATCGAGCACCGGCGCGTCGGTCTCCTTGACGAACGGAAAGCCGCGCCAGTCGAACGGCGCGAACTGCACCTGCTGCGCCAGCACCTGCCAGGTCGCGCTGCTCTGCTTCAGCCGCTGCGCCAGCCACTGCTCCTGCGCCGCGCCGAGCATGGTGCGACCGGCGTCGTCGGCCTCGTCGCAATGCGCGCGAAAGCCGTCGCCGCAGGGCTGGCGCGAGCGATACTGCCGGGTGTCGAGCACGGCGATGTCGGCGAGGGTGCCGAAGCGGAAGCCGCGATAGGCGAGCACGTCGGGGCCGCGCGGGAGCTGCGCAAGGCGCACCGGCATATGTTCGTACCAGGCCTGCAGCGCCATCGCCCGGCGGAACAGAAATGCTTCGGCCGGGGTCTTTTTCGGATCGCTGTCGGCGGCCCAGTTGTTGGCGACATCGTGATCGTCGAAGCTCGACAGGAACGGACAGGATGCGTGCGCCGCCTGCAGGTCCGGGTCGCCCTTGTACAGCGCGTAGCGGCGGCGATAGTCGGTCAGCGTGAAGCAGGCCTGGAAATCCTGCGGCATCAGGCGCGGATACGGCTTGCCGTTGCGGTCCAGGGTCGTGAAGCCGTGCTCGTAGATGTAGTCGCCATAATGGAAGACGAAGTCGAGCTGGTCGTCGGCGATCGCCCGCCACGCCGTGTAGAACCCGCCTTCCCAGAGCTGGCAGCCGGCGGCGGCGAAGCGCAGTTGCGCCGGCGTCTCGCGAGGCGCGGGCAGGGTGCGGGCGCGGCCGATCGGGCTTTCGGCGTCGCCGGCGCGGAAGCGATAGAAGTAATCGCGCGCGGGCGACAGCCCTTCGACCTCGACGTGCACCGAATGCGCCAGTTCGAGCCGCGCGATCGCGGTCTCGCTGCGCAAGACCCGGGTCATCGCCGCATCGTCGGCGATCTCGACCGTGACCTCGACCGCCTGGATCGTCATGCCGCCGCGCGGCTCGAGCGGTTCCGGCGCCAGCCGGGTCCACAGCACGAAGCCGTCGGGCGCCGGATCGCCCGAAGCGATCCCGAGCGTGAACGGATTGGACTTGAAGACGACGCGCTCGGCGGCCTCGGCGGCCTCGGCGGCGGCCGGCAGCGCGCCGGCAAGGCCGGCCCCGAGTGCGCCGCGCAGCAGCGTGCGGCGGTCGAAGGCGAGGCCGGTGGAGGGTGGTTGAGGGGACATCGACGGACCGATCGGCAACAGTTGCTCGCCGATGCGGCGGGCACCGGCGATTTCGAGGAGCGGCAGGGTAGCGCGGCCACGTGAACGCGCGGCGACAACCTACTCAGCCGGCGTGGGCGGGGCCAGCCCAATGGGCGGCAATGCGGTCTGGCGGGTCTCGGGCATCAGGACGACGAACAGCACCAGCCCGAGCGCCGCGATCGCGGCGAGGGTGAGAAATGCAGCGCTGTAGCCGGCGGTGACCACGATCAGCCCCGCGACGGCGGTCGACAGCGCGCCGCCGATTCCGGTCGCCGTGGCGATCGCGCCCTGGCTGATGTTGAAATGCCCGGTGCCGCGGGTGAGGTCGGCCACCACCAGCGGAAACAGCGCGCCGAAGATGCCGGCGCCGACGCCGTCGAGCATCTGCACCCCGACCAGCCAGAACGGATTGTCGGACAATGGATACAGCGCGCCGCGCAGCGCCAGCACGCCCAGCGCCACCGCGAAGATCGGCTTGCGGCCCCAGATTTCGGCCTTGTGGCCGACCAGCATCGCCACCGGCACCATCACGATCTGCGCCGCGACGATGCAGATCGACATGAGCGAGGTACCGAGATCGCGGTTGACCAGAGCGAGCTTCTGCCCGACCAGCGGCAGCATCGCCGCATTGGCGAAGTGAAACAGCACGGTCGAAGCGGCGAAGATCAGCAGCGGACGGCAGGTGAGCAGCACCTTGAAGCCCGACGGCTGGTCGTGGTGCTGGCCCCGGGCGGGTTCGCCTGCGTTCGGCCCGCTGATAGGGTCGAGGCCGCGCGCGACGTGATCGTCGATCGCCGTTGCCGGGATCGACAGCGTTGCCACGATGCTGGCGACCGCCATCGCCGACATCAGCCAGAACACCACCACCGGACCGAAATAATACGCGGAGACGCCCGCCAGCGTCGCCGCCACCGCATTGCCGGCGTGATTGAACGCCTCGTTGCGCCCGGTGCGGCGGGCGAAGGCGCGGGGGCCGACGATCCCGAGCGTCACCGCCGCAACCGCGGGCGCGAAGATGGCGCCGGCCGCGCCGGCCAGCGCCTGGGTCGCCGCCACGGCTTCGAAGCTCTGCAACAACGGCAGCGTCACCGACGCCAGCGTCACCACGGTCGCCGCGGCGATCAGCAGGCCGCGCTTGGCCGTCGAGCGGTCGATCAGCGCCCCGGCCGGTGTCTGCGCGACGATCCCGGCCAACGCGGCGACCGCCATCACCAGCCCGATCGAGGCCTCGTCCCAGTGCTGCACCGACAGCAGATAGATCGCCAGATACGGGCCGAGCCCGTCGCGGACGTCGGCCAGGAAGAAGTTGAGCGCGTCGAGCGACCGGTCGAGCCTGTGCTCCAAGGGCAAGCAAGCCTCCGGGGGGGGGTGCGAAGAAGCCACGTCACAAACTGCCCGGCCGGGCGCTTGTTCCGGGGCGATCTGCATCGCCGTCGATTTGACGGGTTGACCGCGGCGTTCCGTCCGTTCAGTTTCGCTGCCAAACAACCCAGGGGAGAAAACCGTTCATGAAGGCCAGATTTTTGGGTTTTGCCGCGGTTGCGGCCGTGTTCGTCTCGGCGCCGCAGGCTCACGCCCAGCAATTCGTCAACGTGCTGACCGGCGGAACGTCGGGCGTGTACTATCCCCTCGGCGTCGCGATCGCGAAGATCTACGGCGACAAGATTCCGAACGTGAAGTCGCAGGTGCAGGCCACCAAGGCGTCGGTCGAGAACCTGAACCTGTTGCAGCAGGGCCGCGGCGAGATCGCCTTCACGCTGGGCGACTCGCTGAAAGCCGCATGGGACGGCGACCCCGAAGCCGGCTTCAAGGCCAAGCTCGACAAGCTGCGGGTGATCGGCGCGATCTATCCGAACTACATCCAGATCGTCGCCACGGCGGATTCCGGCATCAAGACGCTCGGCGATCTCAAGGGCAAGAGCCTGTCGGTCGGCGCGCCGAAATCCGGCACCGAGCTGAATTCGCGCGCGATCCTCAAGGCCGCCGGCATGGACTACAAGGACATGGGCAAGATCGAGTATCTGCCCTTCGCCGAATCCGTCGACCTGATGAAGAACCGCCAGCTCGCCGCCACGCTGCAATCCGCCGGGCTCGGCGTCGCCTCGCTGAAGGATCTCAGCAACTCCTCCGAGATCAACGTCGTCTCGGTGCCGAAGGAGGTGGTCGACAAGATCGGCTCGCCGTTCGTCGCCGAAACGATCCCGGCCGGCACCTACAAGGGCCAGGACAAGGACGTCCCGACCGCGGCGGTGATCAACTATCTCGTCACCTCGAGCGCGGTGTCCGACGATCTCGCCTATCAGATGACCAAGCTGGTCTACGACTCGCTGCCGGAACTCGCCAGCGCCCACGCCGCCGGCAAGGGCATCAAGCTGGAGACCGCCGCGGCAGGCAGCCCGGTTCCGCTGCATCCCGGCGCGATCAAGTACTTCAAGGAAAAAGGCGTGCTGAAGTAAGCTCGTCGGCAAACATCGCACGATATCGTCATGCGCGGGCTCGACCCGCGCATCCATCATGTTTCGAAAAGATGGATGGCCGGGTCAAGCCCGGCCACGACGCTGAAATAACGAACCACATAACAGACCACGCGCGGGGGGCGATCGTCGATGTTGCAGCCTGAGGCTACGGTCGATCACGCGCCCGCGCCGGTCAAAGTCGAGTTCGACAATTTCGAGCACGGCTTTCCGGCCGGGTTCGGTCCGCGCGGCTGGCGCCATCTGGCCTATGGCGTGGCGATCGCCTTCGCGGTGTTCCAGCTCGTCATCGCGGCCTGGAACGTGCTGCCGAGCCAGGTGGTGCGCGGCGTCCATGTCGGCTTTCTGGTGCTGCTGACTTTCGGGCTGATCGGCAATTTCACCGCGCGCACCGGTTTCGGCCGCGCCGTCGCCTGGATCACCGGCGCGCTCGGCTTCCTGTGCGGGCTGTATCAGTGGATCTTCTATGCCGATCTGATCGCCCGTGACGGCGATCCGACCCATCTCGACCTCGCGGTCGGCACGCTGCTGGCGGTGCTGATCTTCGAGGGCACGCGGCGGCTGATGGGGCCGGCGCTGCCGATCATGTGCGGCGTCTGCCTGCTGTACTGGTTTCTCGGCCAGTATCTGCCGGCGCCGTTCAATCATCGCGGCTATGATTTCGACCAGGTGGTCACCCATCTGTCGTTCGGCACCGAGGGGTTCTACGGCGTGCCGATCTACGTGTCGGCGACCTACATCTTCCTGTTCATCCTGTTCGGCTCGTTCCTCGAGCGCGCCGGCATGATCCAGTTGTTCACCGACGTCTCGCTCGGCCTGTTCGGCAGCACCCGCGGCGGCCCCGCCAAGGTCGCGGTGTTCGCCTCCGGCATGATGGGGACGATCTCCGGCTCCGGCGTCGCCAATGTGGTCACCGTCGGCCAGTTCACGATTCCGCTGATGATCCGCTTCGGCTATCGCCGCGCGTTCGCCGCCGGCGTCGAGGCCACCGCCTCGATGGGCGGGCAGATCATGCCGCCGGTGATGGGCGCGGTCGCCTTCATCATGGCCGAGACGCTCGGCGTCGACTATTCGGTGGTGGTCAAGGCCGCGGTGATCCCGGCGTTTTTGTACTTCGCCTCGGCGTTCTGGATGGTGCATCTGGAGGCCGGCAAGCACGGTCTGGTCGGGATGAAGAAATCCGAGATCCCGAGCGCGTTGCGCGCCGTGATCGAGCGCTGGTACCTGATCCTGCCGCTGGCGGCGCTGGTCTACATGCTGTTCGAAGGCTTCACCCCGCTCTACGCCGGCTCGATGGGGCTGGCGCTGACGGTGGCGCTGATCCTCGGCGCCAGCATCGTGCACGGCTTCTCCAATCAGGTGCTGCGCTACGTGTTCTGGATCGGGCTGGCGATGGTGGCCGGCGCGGTGCTGCACGACGGGCTCGACATCATGAAGGTGATCGTGGTGGTCGCGGTGCTGATCGGCATCACCGCGATCACCCGCGGCGGCCGCGGCACGCTCGCGGCCTGCCGCGATTCGCTGGCCGACAGCGCCAAATCCGCGCTCACCGTCGGCATGGCCTGCGCCATCGTCGGCACCATCATCGGCATGATGACACAAACGGGCGTCGGCACCGTGTTCGGCACCTGGGTGATCAGCCTCGGCGAGAAGAGCCTGTTCCTGGCGCTGGTGATGACCATGCTGCTGTCGATCCTGCTCGGCACCGGCATCCCGACGATCCCGACCTACATCATCACCGCGGCGCTCGCGGCGCCGGCGCTGGCGAAGCTCGGCGTGCCGCTCTTGGTCAGCCACATGTTCGCGTTCTACTACGGCATCATGGCCGATCTGTCGCCGCCGGTGGCGCTGGCGGCGCTCGCGGCCGCGCCGATCGCCAAGGAGAATCCCGACAAGATCGGCTGGGAGGCGATGCGGATCGCGCTCGCCGGCTACGTCATCCCGTTCATCGCGGTGTATTCGCCGGCGCTGATGCTGCAGCCCGGCGACCCGATGGCGGCGCAACTCGGCTTCTACGGCGCTGTGCTCTACGCCACGTTGAAGGCGCTGATCGCGATCGCGCTGTTCGGCATGGTGGCGATCGGCTTCCTCTATACGCGGATGAACGTGATCGAGCGGCTCGTCGCCTTCGCCGCCAGCGTCTGCCTGCTCGGCGAATTCCCCTACAGCGACTATGTCGGCTTCACCATCGCCGCGCTGGTGGTGGCGTGGCAATGGCGGCAGCGGTCGCGCAACGCGGTTGCCGCGGCGTGAGTCTCTGCCTCGCCTCCGCCGGCGTGGTGAAGACGCTGGCGGTCGCCGGTTTCACGCTGGCCTGGACGCATTCGATCGAGCACACCGCCTGGCAGGAAGACTGGCGCGTCACGGCGCAGGGGCTCGAACTGGTGCAGGCGCGGGTCAAGGGCACCGGCGCCGGCATGGAGCCGCCGCCCGAGGCGCGCCTCGTGGACGGCTGGTTTCAATGGATGCCGAAGCCGCGCCCGCTGCGCGACGTCGTGCTGGCAAATTCCGGCATCGCCGGCGAATGGCGACTGTGCGCCGGCGGACAATGCCGGACCTTGTCGCAGATCATCGGCCACGACATCGGCGCGCAGCCGACGACGATGAGCGCGTGCGGCGAGACGCGCGATTAGTTGCGCGTGGCGACACATCGCAACGGGCGACCTCTCCCCGCGCGCAGGGAGAGATCGACCCGGCGGAGCGTATCGACGGTCAATACCCTCCCCTGGAGGGGGAGGGTCGCTCGCGATAGCGAGCGGGGTGGGGTGCCGAAGAGTTCATCCGCAGTGCCCGCGGCTCACCCCACCCCGTCGTGCCTTGCTTCGCAAGGCCCGCCGACCCTCCCCCTCCAGGGGAGGGTGAAGAGTGCTCCGGCGCAATAGCCGGCGACATCCGACAGCTCCTCTGCGCGCGGGGCGAGGGCGGGCCGTGCCGGTTGCGCTTCGCGGCATCCAAGCTACAACGCTTGCAACGAGACAAAAGCGGCAACGTTCGCAAGACGCAACGACGAAAGAAGAAACGCATGCCACGACTGCAAGGCAAGACCGCGCTGGTGGTCGGCGCCGGTTCGATCGGGCCGGGCTGGGGCAACGGCAAGGCGACCGCGGTGACGTTCGCGCGCGCGGGCGCGCAGGTGTTCTGCGTCGACCGCAATCGCGCCGCCGCCGAGGAGACCGTCGACATCATCAAGTCGGAAGGCGGTCGCGCCATCGCGTTCGCCGCGGACGTGTCGCGCGCCGCCGATGTCGAGGCGATGGTGGCGGCCTGCGTCAACGCCTGGGACGGCATCGACGTGCTCGACAACAATGTCGGCATTGCCGAGACCGGCGGCGTGATCGATGTGTCGGAAGCGGACTGGGACCGGGTGTTCGCGGTCAATCTGAAGAGCGCGTTCCTGGCGATGAAGCACGTCGTCCCGATCATGCAGCGGCAGGGCGGCGGCTCGATCATCAACATCTCGTCGATCGCCTCGATCCGGCATCTGGGAATCTCTTATGTCACCTACACGGCGTCGAAGGCGGCGATGAACGCGATGACGCGGACGGCGGCGGTGGAATACGCGAAGGACCACGTCCGGGTGAATTGCGTCCTGCCCGGCCTGATGAAGACGCCGATGGTGGCGCATTCCGCGGGGTTGGCGGCGAGCTACGCCGGCGGCGATGTGGAAGCGATGTGGCGGGCGCGCGACGCGCAGGTGCCGATGGGGCATATGGGCGAAGCCTGGGACGTCGCAAATGCCGCATTGTTTCTCGCCAGCGACGAGTCGAAATACGTCACCGGCCTCGAACTCGTCGTCGACGGCGGCCTGACGTTGAAGGTGAACTGAAGTGATGGGTCGCGGCCGTCATCCTGAGGCGCGAGCGCAGCGAGCCTCGAAGGATGGAAGCGAGTCCACGCGGCTCATTCTTCGAGGCGCGCGCAACAGCGCGCGCACCTCGGGATGACGGATCGCATGTTGGACGGCAGAACCAATCGATCCATGCGTTGGTTGTCCGCAGGAGGTGTTCTTCTCGCCCTCGCGCTGCTTGCTACAGCGCCCGCATCCGCTACCACGCCCGACGATCTCGATGATCCGACGATCGATCCGGCGCAGTGTCTCGCCGCGGCCGCGAAGCGGGACGACGATCGCGCGGTCGAGTTGTGCAGCCGGCTGATCGCCCGGCGCAACACTGGGCGGGACGACCGCCTCAAGGCGCTGATCGCCCGCGCCGGCGCCCTGACCCGCATCCGGCAGGTCGATCGCGCGCTCGTCGATTATGACGACGCGCTGCGGCTCGATCCGAAGCAGCCGGACATCCTCAATGCCCGCGGCGAGCTGTGGCTCGGCAAGGGCGACCGCGCCAAGGCGCTGGCGGATTTCTCGGCGGCTTTGCGGCTGAACCGGGATCACCCTGCCGCGCGCGCCAATCACAGGGCGCTGGCGACCGAGCTGGAGCGTCTCGGCGCGCAGAAG
Source organism: Rhodopseudomonas palustris (assembly GCF_034479375.1). NCBI lineage: Bacteria > Pseudomonadati > Pseudomonadota > Alphaproteobacteria > Hyphomicrobiales > Nitrobacteraceae > Rhodopseudomonas > Rhodopseudomonas palustris. Next base: position 4,880,732 of record NZ_CP140155.1, read on the forward strand.
GCCATCGACGGGAAACCCAGCTTCGACTGCGCCCGCGCCCGCCGCGCGGTCGAGAAGGCGATCTGCGGGGATCGCGACCTCGCTAATCTCGATCGCGCGATCGCCGCGACGCACCTCCGCATCCTGCAGGACAAAGCCAGCGCGAAGCCGGCCGAGCTGCGCGCGCTGAAGCGTGCGCAGGACGATTTCATCACCGGCCGCAACGCCTCGTTCGGCCGGCCGGGCTACGACCTGCGCGCCGCGATGAAGGCGCGGCTGCGGCAACTGACCGGCGTCGCCGGCGGCAGATAGAGCCTGTTGGGGTCGGGCGCCGGGATTGGCGACGTTGGCCATCCGCCCGGAAATGTCCGTTTCGGCCTTGAAACCCGGGCGCACCCGGCCACAATGCCGCCCGACAACCGGCCGGCGCGGCGACGCTGCTTGATTAGGAACAAAGGCGGGGTTGTCAGCAGCGGCTAAAAGCCGGACATGGCGGGCAAACCGCCCGAGATCGATGGGAGCAGACGCCATGAATATCCAGGACAAGAGCCGTTATCGCGAGGTTCATGCCCGATCGCTCGCAGACCCCGAGGGCTTCTGGGCCGAGGCCGCCCGCGAGATCGACTGGATCGCGCCCGCCACCAAGGTGTTCGATCCGTCGCAGGGGCTGTACGGCCGCTGGTTCGCCGGCGCCAAGGTCAACACCTGCTACAACGCGCTCGACCGTCATGTCGCCAACGGCCGCGCCGACCAGGTCGCGCTGATCCATGATTCGCCGCTGACCGGCAGCGTCAGCACTTTCACCTATGCGGAGATGCTGCGCGAAGTGCAGGCGCTCGCCGCGGTGATGCAGGATTTCGGCGTGCAGAAGGGCGACCGCGTCATTCTGTACATGCCGATGGTGCCGGAATCGATGGTGGCGATGCTGGCCTGCGCCCGCATCGGCGCGGTGCATTCGGTGGTGTTCGGCGGCTTCGCGGCCAAGGAACTCGCCACCCGCATCGACGACGCCAAGCCGAAGCTGATCCTGTCGGCGAGCTGCGGCATCGAGCCCGGCCGCATCGTCAAGTACAAGCCGCTGCTCGACGAGGCGATCAGCCTGTCCTCCGCCAAGCCCGACGCCTGCATCATCCTGGCGCGGCCGCAGCAGGAGTGCGACCTGATCGCGGGGCGCGATTACGACTGGGCGACGTTGCGCGCCGAGGCGCTGGCCGCCGACAAGAAGGCCCAATGCGTCGCGGTCGACGCCACCGACCCGCTCTACATCCTCTATACCTCGGGCACCACCGGCAAGCCGAAGGGCGTCGTCCGCGACAATGGCGGGCATCTGGTCGCGCTGAAATGGACGATGGAGAATCTCTACGGCGTGAAGCCCGGCGAAGTGTGGTGGTGCGCCTCCGACATCGGCTGGGTGGTCGGCCACAGCTACATCATCTACGGCCCGCTGCTGCACGGCGCGACCTCGATCATGTATGAAGGCAAGCCGGTCGGCACGCCGGACGCCGGCGCGTTCTGGCGGGTGATCGCCGAGCACGGCGCGGTGGCGCTGTTCACGGCGCCGACGGCCTTCCGGGCGATCCGCAAGGACGATCCCGAAGGCAGCTTCATCCGCAAATACGATCTGTCGAAACTGCGCACGCTGTTCCTCGCCGGCGAGCGCGCCGATCCGCCGACGGTCGAATGGGCCGAGCAGCAATTGAAGGTGCCGGTGATCGATCATTGGTGGCAGACCGAAACCGGCTGGTGCATCGCCGGCAATCCGGTCGGCCTCGGCCTGTTGCCGGTCAAGCACGGCTCGCCGACGGTGCCGATGCCGGGCTACGACGTCCGGGTCGTGGACGAGGGCAGCAAGCCGGTGCCCGCCGGCACCATGGGCTCGATCGTGATCAAGCTGCCGCTGCCGCCCGGTAATCTGCCGACGCTGTGGCAGCAGGACGAGCGCTGCCGCGAGAGCTACTTCGCGGACTATCCCGGCTACTACAAGACGTCGGATGCCGGCTATATGGACGAGGACGGCTACGTCTTCGTGATGGGCCGCACCGACGACATCATCAACGTCGCCGGCCATCGGCTCTCGACAGGCGGCATGGAGGAGATCCTCGCCTCGCATCCTGACGTCGCCGAATGCGCCGTGCTCGGCATCAACGACACCATCAAGGGCGAAGTGCCCTGCGGGCTGATCGTGCTGAAGAGCGGCGTCACCCGCGATCACGCCGAGATCGAGAAGGAGATCGTCAAGCTGGTGCGCGACAAGCTCGGCCCGGTCGCCGCCTTCAAGCTGGCGATCACCGTGCCGCGGCTGCCCAAGACCCGCTCCGGCAAGATCCTGCGCGGCACCATCAAGAAGATCGCCGACGGCGACGAATGGGCGATGCCCGCCACGATCGAGGACCCGACCGCGCTCGACGACATCAGCACCGCGCTGAAGAGCCATAGCTGAGAGCGGCAGGGCGGCTGAACGGGGCAGGGCGGCTGAGCGAGGCCGGCACGCGTTGCGGACTTACAAACTCCGCAATTCCGGTTAGACAAGGCTCCACAACGTCATTCCGGGGCGCGCGTGCAACGCGCGAACCCGGAATCCCGATGTTGTTGCCGAGATTCCGGGTTCGCGAGCTTCGCTCGCGCCCCGGAATGACCACCTTGGGGATCCGGATGCTGAGCTCGAGACGCTTTCTCGCCCTGACCTTCGCCGCCGTCGCGCTCGCCGGCTGCGCCAGCCGCTACGATGCACCGGCCGATCTCGGCGACGACGATGCGTTCTGCAAGCAGAACGGCATCGCGGTCGGCTCGCCGGAATACGTCGCCTGCCGCAAGGATCGCGACGTCCAGCGCTCCAACGCCGTCACCCGCGCCAATCGCGCCCAGCGCGATCTCGGCGACTACATGATGCAGAACCCGAGCCGGCCGTAAGTCGGGCGTCACCCCAGAGCACTGCCGTGGCGCGCGAGGCCGCGACGGCTTGCTCGTAAGGCGCGGCTCAGTTGCGAGTGGGTCGAAGAATCTGTGTCCGTGGGGACACGCGCCGCGACAGCCTGCCGCAGCCGTCTTCGCCATTTGATCTGGATCAAACGTTGGGGTTCCCGAGCGGCATTGGTGCACCGCGAGCGTGTGCGGTTGCTCACGCCAATGACATTCATGGGGCACCTATGACCAAATTTCTGACTGCAGTGTCGGCGCTGGCGATGGCGGCGGCATTGAACGGCCTGCCGAGCAGCGCCTTCGCCGCGGATCTTTCCGCCAAGCCGATCTACAAGGCGCCGGTCGTCGAGGCCTGGAATCCCTGGATGATCCGCCTGCGCGCGCTCGGCGTCGTGACCCGCGACTCCGGCTATGTCGACCAGGTCGCCGGATCGGGCCTGAAGACCACCGACACCCTGGTACCCGAACTCGACATCTCGTATTTCTTCACCAAGAACATCGCCGCCGAACTGATCCTCGGCGTCACCAAGCACAGCGTCTCCGGCACCGGCACGCTCGCCAATGTCGACGTCGGCAAGGCGTGGCTGCTGCCGCCGACCCTGACGCTGCAATATCACTTCACCGAGTTCGGCGCGTTCAAGCCCTATGTCGGCGCCGGCGTGAACTACACCTTCTTCTTCAGCCAGAAGGCCGCGGGCGGCACCGTCATCGAAAGCCACCTCAAGGACAGCTTCGCGCCGGCCGTGCAGGTCGGCTTCGACTACATGTTCGACAAGCATTGGGGCTGGAACGTCGACGTCAAGAAGCTGTGGCTGCGTCCGGAATGGAACGGCACGCTGGCGGGCGGCACGCCGGTCACCGGCAAGGTCAATCTCGACCCGTGGCTGGTCGCCACCGGCATCACCTACAAGTTCTGATCCCGATCAGAGGCTGGCAGCGGCGCGGAGCGATCCGCGCCGCTGTTGTTTTTGTCCGGGCAGTGGAACTCGACCATTGCCAGCGCGCCGCATCCCTGCTTGTGATCGGCGCAACCGCGCTCCCCGCGCATTCCCGAGCCGACCATCGAAAGGCCCCGCATGGACATCAAGGTCAAAGACAGCAACGGCGCGCTGCTCGCCGACGGCGACAACGTCACCCTGATCAAGGATCTGAAGCTGAAAGGCTCGTCCACCGTGCTGAAGCGCGGCACCGTGATCCGCGGCATCCGCCTCACCGACAATGAAGACGAGATCGAAGGCCGCACCGACAAGATCAAGGGCCTGGTGCTGCGCACGGAGTTTCTGAAGAAATCCTGAGCGTCGGCGCGCGGGCCGAACGCGGCCCGCGTCGAGACGGCTGCCCCGGTGCGCGGCGGATGTCAGTGCAGTGACTGCCCGTCGACGCAGACATGCCCGGACACGAGGGTCGAGCGCAGCCATTCCAGCTCCGCCTCCAGCCGCTCGTTGACCTGCATCAGCGCGCGGAGCGCGTCGTGCAAACTGCCATCGCTCTCCGCGACGATCTGCTCGATCTGCCAGTCCAGTCGGTTCGCCACAGTCCACCCGATCGCCTGTTTGTTCCATCACCCACCGGCTCCGGAATTCGGGCGGAATTTTTGTCCGATTCGGGCGCGATGATGGTCGACGACGGTTGTCGCCGTTATCCCCGGTCGGGGCTGTCGGAAATGGGATGCATACCGGGAACAGGTTAGGCGTCAGCGCGTACCGATGCGTTGGTGTCGCAGCCAGAAACCGGCAAAATGAGCTGCGTCCGCCATCCCTGTTACGGCCGGTTGTCACCCGGCATGCGCCAGGTGAACGCGCAGGGGGCGCTGGCGTTCCGGCTTCCCTGCGGCTGCGGCGACCGCGTTGTCGCACGCCCGCGCCGCGGATGATGCCGGGGTGGTGACATCGTCACAGACGGCGCGGCCGCGTCGGCAGAAACGGGGTATGCGGCTATGGGGACTGGTTTTGGCTTCGTTCCGCGCCATCTTACCCTGCCTGCCCCGAAGGGAGACCCCGTGCCGCATCGGAAGATCGAGAGGACCGCCTTCGAGCGAAGAGCGTTCGAGCGAAAAGCCCTGGCCGTGCCCAGTTCGCGGCTGTCGCGGCTGGCGCAATTGGGCGGACTGGCCTCGTCGATCGCCGGCAATGTCGCCGCCGAGGTGGCGGGGCAGCTCGCGCGCGGCCAGCGCCCGCGGATGGAAGACCTGCTGCTGACGCCCGCCAACGCCATCAAGGTGGCGGACCGGCTGGCGCAGATGCGCGGCGCGGCGATGAAGGTCGGCCAGCTGATCTCGATGGACGCCGGCGACATGCTGCCGCCGGAGCTCGCCGACATTCTCGGCCGTCTGCGCTCGGAGGCGCATCACATGCCGGTGGCGCAGCTCAGGCGGGTGCTGACCGAGGCCTGGGGGCCGCACTGGCAGCGCCGGTTCGAGGTGTTCGACGCTCACCCGGTCGCCGCGGCCTCGATCGGCCAGGTTCACCGGGTGCGCACCAAAGACGGCCGCGATCTGGCGATCAAGGTGCAATATCCCGGCGTCCGCCGCAGCATCGATTCCGACGTCAACAACGTCTCCTCGCTGATGCGCATGGCCGGCCTGGTGCCCAAAGGCGTCGATATCGCGCCGATGATCGCCGAGGCCAAGCGGCAGTTGCACGAGGAAGCCGATTACGAACGCGAAGGCCGATGCCTGTCGAAATTCGGCGCGCTGCTCGCCGACCGACCCGAATTCCGCGTGCCCGAGCTGCACGCCGACCTGACGACGCCGAACGTGCTGGCGATGAATTACGTCGAGGGCGGGCCGATTGACAGCCTCGCCGACGCGCCGCAGGCCGAGCGCGACCGGGTGATGACGCTGATGATCGGCCTGATTTTCCGCGAGCTGTTCGAATTCCGGCTGATGCAGACCGATCCGAACTTCGCCAATTATCGCTATGCGCCGGCGACCGGGCAGGTGATGCTGCTCGACTTCGGCGCCACCCGCGCCTTCCCGGAGGATTTCGCCGACCTCTACCGGCGGCTGTTGCGCGCCGGGCTGGCCGGCGACCGTCCGGGCGTCCGCGCCGCCGCGCTCGAGATCGGCTTCCTCGCCGGCGACACGCCCGCCCGGCTGGAACAGGCGATGCTCGAGATCTTCGAGATGTCGCTCGAGCCGCTGCGGCAGGACGGGCCGTTCGACTTCGGCGCTAGCGACCTCGCGGTGCAGATGCGCGAAGCCGGCATGGCGATGGCCCAGGACCATACGTATTTCCGCATCCCGCCGATGGATACGCTGTTTCTGCAGCGCAAATTCGGCGGCATCTACATGCTGGCGACGCGGATGCGGGCGCGGGTCGACCTGCGCGCCATCGTCGAGCCGCATCTGTGACCGCCCGGCTGGAAGGATCCGCGATGGCTGCGCCCCATCAGGCGAAGTTCTGGGACAAGGTCGCCGACCGCTATGCGGCGCGGCCGATCAAGGACCCGGCCGCCTTCGAGGCTATGCTGGCCGACGCCGCCGGCCGGCTGCGCCCGACCGACCGGGTGCTGGAGATCGGCTGCGGCACCGGCTCGGCCGCGATCCGCCTCGCGCCGCACGCGGCGGAATGGATCGCGACCGATTTCTCGGCCGAGATGCTGCGGATCGCCCGCGCCAAGCCGGCGCCGGCCAATCTGCGCTTCGTCCTCGCCGACGCCCGCAGCGCTTTCGACGGCGGACCGTTCGATGCGATCTGCGCCTTCCAGGTGCTGCATCTGGTCGGCGATCTGCCCGGCACGCTGGCGCAGATCCACGCCCATCTGAAGCCCGGCGGTCTCCTGATCAGCAAGACCTGGTGCTTCTCCGAGATGTCGCTCAAGCTGCGCTCGCTGTTCTTCGTGCTGCGAAGCATCGGCCTGTTTCCGCGCGCCCAGGCGCTGACCAAGCCCGAACTACGCCAGACCCTGCGCGACGCCGGCTTCGAGATCGCCGACGAACGCGTGTTCGGCGACAACCCGCACGGGCCGTATATCGTGGCAAGAAAGCCGGAGATGGCTTGAGTGCACGGCCGGCGCTGAGGCGTCAGGTCTCGATGTATTCCGCCAGGCTGGTCGGCGCGGGCACCGGCAGGCCGTCGTCCTTCAAGCCGTCGATGTGAAACCGGATCGCCTCGCGGATCTCGGCCTCGACCGCCGCGACGCTGTCGCCGGTCGCGACGCAGCCGGGCAGGTCCGGCACATAGGCCGAATAGTTGCCCTCGGCTTGTTCGATAACGACGGCGTAGCGCATCAGCGCCGCTCCTTCAGGCCAGCTTGCTTCAGGATACTGGCAAACGTGCCGGGAGCAAGATCGTCAGAAGGCTTGCCGGCGATCGTCACGCGGCCGGTCTTCCAAGGATGCTTGTATTGTCGATGGCTTCCTCGGGTCGCAATGTGGACCCATCCGTCTGCTTCGATCAGAAGAGTTGCGTCCCGAACCTTCATGGAAGCGCGCGCCCCGCCTTCGGTCGGATCGGATCAGCCTATTTCAAAGACAATACGTGTCCTTGCTGCTTTGGTCGTAGGCCCCGTCGCCCCCTTGACTCCTTTCCGTCCCGATGCTGCATTGCCGCACATGTGCACGCCGCTCCGCCAGATCCCGACCTCCCAGACCCGTCGTTGGTGGCGCACCTCCTGAGAGGTGGCCGTGCGATTTTCCGTTTTTTGAGATCGTCCGAAGGCCGCCCCACAGTGCGGCGGCCTTTAGTTTGTCCTGTGTGGCGTTCCTCCGGCAAGTTGAGATAAGAGGATGCCATGAACAGGACCGTTTTCTCGCTTCCCGCGCAGAGCGACTACAAGACCGCCGCGGGCCTCGCCGTGTCGCGCACGGTGGCGGCCTTTACCGGCGGTCAGTCGCTCGATGATCTGATCGACCTTCTGGATCGCCGCCGCGGCGTGATGCTGTCGTCCGGCACCACGGTGCCGGGGCGTTACGAGAGCTTCGATTTCGGCTTCGCCGATCCGCCGCTGGCGCTGACCATCCGCGCCGAGCAGTTCACGATCGAAGCGCTCAATCCGCGCGGCCACGTGCTGGTCGCGTTCCTGTCCGACAGGCTCGACGAGCCCTGCGTGGTGGTCGACCAGGCCTGCGCGACGAAGATCAGGGGCCACATCGTTCGCGGCGAGGCGCCGGTGGACGAGGAGCAGCGCACCCGCCGCGCCAGCGCGATTTCGCTGGTGCGCGCGCTGATCGCGGCGTTCGCCTCGCCGGCCGACCCAATGCTCGGGCTGTACGGCGCCTTCGCCTACGATCTGGTCTTCCAGTTCGAGGATCTGGAGCAGAAGCGGGCGCGCGAGGCCGACCAGCGCGACATCGTGCTGTATGTGCCCGATCGCCTCTTGGCCTATGACCGCGCCACCGGCCGCGGCGTCAATATCGCCTATGAATTCGCCTGGAAGGGCAAATCCACCCAGGGCCTGCCCAACGACACCGCCGAGAGCGTCTACACCCAGACCGGCCGGCAGGGCTTTGCCGACCATGCGCCGGGCGAATACGCCAAGGTGGTCGAGGTTGCGCGCGAGCACTTCGCCCGCGGCGATCTGTTCGAGGCGGTGCCCGGCCAATTGTTCGGCGAACCCTGCGAGCGCTCGCCGGCCGAAGTGTTCAAGCGGCTGTGCCGGATCAATCCGTCGCCTTATGGCGGCCTGCTCAATCTCGGCGACGGCGAATTCCTGGTGTCGGCCTCGCCCGAAATGTTCGTCCGCTCCGACGGGCGCCGGATCGAGACCTGCCCGATTTCCGGCACCATCGCCCGCGGCGTCGACGCCATCGCGGACGCCGAGCAGATCCAGAAGCTCCTGAACTCCGAAAAGGACGAGTTCGAGCTCAACATGTGCACCGACGTCGACCGCAACGACAAGGCGCGGGTCTGCGTGCCGGGCACCATCAAGGTTCTCGCCCGCCGCCAGATCGAGACCTATTCGAAGCTGTTCCACACGGTGGACCACGTCGAGGGCATGCTGCGCCCCGGCTTCGACGCGCTCGACGCCTTCCTCACCCACGCCTGGGCGGTGACGGTGACCGGCGCGCCGAAATTGTGGGCGATGCAGTTCGTCGAGGATCACGAGCGCACGCCGCGGCGCTGGTATGCCGGCGCGTTCGGCGTGGTCGGCTTCGACGGCAGCATCAATACGGGCCTGACGATCCGCACCATCCGGATGAAGGACGGCCTCGCCGAGGTCCGCGTCGGCGCGACCTGCCTGTTCGACAGCGATCCGGTCGCCGAGGACAAGGAGTGCCAGGTCAAGGCCGCGGCGCTGTTCCAGGCGCTGCGCGGCGATCCGCCGAAGCCGCTGTCGGCGGTGGCGCCGGACGCCACCGGCTCCGGCAAGCGGGTGCTGCTGATCGATCATGACGACAGCTTCGTGCACATGCTGGCGGACTATTTCCGCCAGGTCGGCGCCGAGGTCAGCGTGGTGCGCCACATCCATGCGCAGAAGATGCTGGCCGAGAACGCCTACGATCTGCTGGTGCTGTCGCCCGGCCCGGGCCGGCCGGCGGACTTCATGATTTCGTCGACCATCGACACCGCGCTGGCGAAGCAACTGCCGATCTTCGGGGTTTGCCTCGGCGTCCAGGCGATGGGCGAATATTTCGGCGGCACCCTCGGCCAGCTCAAACAGCCGGCGCACGGCCGTCCGTCGCGGATCCAGGTGCGCGGCGGCACGCTGATGCACGGCCTGCCGAACGAGATCACCATCGGCCGCTATCACTCGCTCTATGTCGACATGCAGGACATGCCGAAGGAACTGACCGTCACCGCGTCCACCGATGACGGCATCGCGATGGCGATCGAGCACAAGACCCTGCCGGTCGGCGGCGTGCAGTTCCATCCGGAGTCGCTGATGTCGCTCGGCGGCGAGGTCGGGCTGCGGATCGTCGAAAACGCCTTCCGGCTCGGCCGGCCGATGGTCTGACCCCGGAATTGATCGAAACACGTGTGCCGCCGGGGATGGGCTGCTAACACCCCGGCGGATACTCATCCGAATTACCGGATTGCCTCCGACGCCCCGCGATGACGAATTGAGCCAACCCGCAACAGAGACCAGCGCCGATGACCCCCGAACTTGCCCATGATTTGAAGGCCAGTGTCCGGACCATTCCGGACTATCCCAAACCCGGCATCATGTTCCGCGACATCACCACGCTGATGGGTGATCCGCGCGCCTTCCGCCGCGCCGTCGACGAACTGGTGCAGCCCTGGGCCGGCTCCAAGATCGACAAGGTCGCCGGCATCGAGGCGCGGGGCTTCATCATCGGCGGTGCGATCGCGCATCAGGTGTCGAGCGGCTTCGTGCCGATCCGCAAGAAGGGCAAGCTGCCGCACACCTGCGTGTCGATGGAATACGCGCTGGAATACGGCACCGACCGAATCGAGATCCATGTCGATGCGATCACCCCCGGCGAGCGGGTGATCCTGGTCGACGACCTGATCGTCACCGGCGGCACCGCCGAGGGCGCGATCAAGCTGCTGCGCCAGATCGGCGCCGAAGTCGTCGCCGCCTGCTTCATCATCGACCTGCCGGATTTGGGCGGCGCCGCCAAGGTCCGCAGCATGGGCGTCCCGGTGCGAACGCTGGTCGAGTTCGGCGGGCATTGAACTCTTCACCCTCCCCTTGAGGGGGAGGGTCGGCACGCAGCCGCGTAGCGGCTGCGTGCCGGGGAGGGGTGAGCCGCGGGCACGGCGGTCGAACTCTTCGCCACCCCACCCCGCTCGCTACGCGAGCGACCCTCCCCCTCCAGGGGAGGGTGACCTCTCCAGCGACGTGCGCGCTACACCCGCGCCTGCGTCATCTCCAGTTCGATGGCTCTGAAGCTGGTGTAGTTTTTGCGGATCCACTGGTTCAGTTCGGTCGAGGCGTCGGGCTCGGCGCGCAGATAGCCGGTGAAGGAAAAATTCAGCCGGTCGATATAGGTCTTGAGGAACGGCGGCAGCGCGCGGATCCGCACCACCCTCCCGTCGGCGAAAGCGCGCGGCATCTCGCCGTGCATCACGTGCTCGTTGTCGATCGCGATCAGTTGCCGCGGCGGGACGATGTCCTGCAGCGTCGCGAACGCGCGCGCCGAATTGCGATCATTGTCGGGCACGAACAGCACCACGGGGGCGACCTGCCGCCGCGCGGCCTCCTTGATGAAGCCGACTTCGCCGAACGTGCCAAAGAATTCGTCGAAGGCGTGGAAGCCGAGGTCGATCACCTTGGCGACGCCGTCGCCGACGATCAGCCGGTCCATCAATTGCACCTTGCCGAAGGTGTCGCCGACATCCGCCGTCTCGGTGAGGCGCGGCAGATAATCCAGCAGCGACGGCTCCTTGACGTTGACGTCGAAGGCGACGACCGAGCCGCGCTGCAGCGCCAGGAACTCGGTCAAGAGCCGCGCGATCAGGGTCTTGCCGACGAACGGCCGCGGCGAACAGATGATGTAGACGGGGGTGCGGGACGGCGTGCGGGACATGGCGTCGATCGGGCTTTCCGGCCGGCGGTCATTCGCCCGGCCGGAATGTCGTTCCCGATATAGCCAAAATCCGCGGTGAGGCGAATTATTTCTCGCCGGCTTCCGCGACGTTGGTGCTGCGGCCGCCCTTGTCCTTGCCGACGAGGTCGGTCAGCTTGATGCGGTCGAATTCGCTCCAGACATTGGCGAGCCAGTGCCGGACATAGCCGCGCAGCACGAAGGAGTAGTTCGCCGGCTCGTCCTGGACGCCCTTGTTGGCGACGAATTTCAGGAACGGCACCGACGACACTTCGACCTGCTCGTAGGCCATTTCGTTGAGCTTCGGGATCGTCAGCTCGGTGGCGTCCTTGATGCGGTGGAAATACGAATTGTAGGTCGCCTGGTCCCACTCGAAGAAGCTGGTGTTGTTGATGAAGTTCTTCACCAGATAATATTTCGCGCCGATCATGAAATTCGCGGTCTCGGCGATCTCGTCCAATGATGCGATCGACGGGCCGAGAATGTGGAACACCGCGAAGGTGATTTGGCCGGAGCGCGCGGCGTCGAGGAAGCCGATGTCGCGCAGGTTAGCCAGCGCGTTGGACATCAGTCCGGCGCGGACGTCGATCACGGTCACCGACGGCGTCGCGGTGTTGAGCGTGTCGAAGATCTTCATCTGGTCGGCCGTCGTCGTCATGTCGACGATCTCGGTGATGCCGGGATGGAAGCGCTTCAACGTGCCGCGCGGCGCTTCGGTGTCGAAGGCGCGGGTCGGGATGTTGTTGGCGCTGAAATAGTCCAGCAAGGTTCGCGACACCGTGGTCTTGCCCACGCCGCCCTTGTCTGCGCCTACGACGATCACTGCTGGCTTCGCCATGAGATTCCTTTTCGGGCCCGGTTTGATCCCCCACCGCGCGACGCGGTGCAAGGCCCCTCTTTGGGCGCGAACATGGCAGAAACATGGGATAATTCAATTGGCGCCGCTGCACATGACGGCAATCTCAACAAAATCGTTCGGATGCGAGGCGATTGCGCCCGGCCGGCCGGCGTCACACCCGCTTGCCCCACGGCCCGCGCAGGAATCGCCGTGGACGCGGTGGCCCCGGCTCGCTCCACGGGCCGGGCGGGGCGGCGTCGTCGGGCGCCGCAGGCGCGGCTGAATCGTCTGCCGAGGGGGGCGTCGCATCGGCCGGCGTCGGTAGCGCCAGCGGGCCGGGATCGTGGCCGCCGGCGAATTTCACCAGCGCGGCCACCCGCTTTTCGACCGAAGGGTGGGTGGCGAACAGGTCGGCGAAGCCGGAGCGCGGATTGTCGACGCACATTTCCATCACCGCCGAGGTGGCGCCTTCGAGTTCGCCTCGGTTCTCGATCTTGCGCAGCGCCGAGATCATCGCATCGGGGTTCTTGGTCAGTTCCACCGAGCCCGCGTCGGCGAGATATTCGCGGGCGCGCGACAGCGCCAGTTTGATGACCTGCGACAGCAGCCAGGCCAGCACGACCAGCACGATCGCCAGGATCACGACGATGATCGCGCCGCCGCCGCTCTTGCGATCGCCCGATGACGACGACGAGGATGTCGACGATCCGCCGCCGCCGAAGCGGAAGCCGCCGTGGACGAACAGCCGGAACATCATCTCGCCGAAGAACCCGACCACGCCGGCGATGATCACGGCGATCACCATCATCTGCACGTCGCCGTTCCTGATGTGGGTCAGCTCGTGGGCGAGCACCGCCTCGACCTCGTGGTCGTCGAGACTGGCGAGCAGTCCGGTCGTCACCGTGATCGCGTATTGCTGCCGGTTGAGGCCGCTGGCGAAGGCATTGAGCGCCGGGCTGTCCATGATCTTCAGCTTCGGCATCGGGATGCCGCGCGAGATGCACAGGTTCTCGAGCAGATTGTACAGCCGTGGCTGCTCCTGCCGCGTCACCGCATGGCCGCCGGTGACGGCGTCGATCAGCTTCTGATGGAAGAAATACGCGATCACGATCCACAGCGCCGCGCCGATGGTGGCGAACGGCAGCGCCTGCACCAGATCGATCGCCGCCGCGTTGAGATAGTCGCCGACCGTGCGCCCGCGATCGATCATCACCTCGGCCAGCAGCGCGCCGGCGAACACCAGCACATAGATCAGCACGAACAGCCCGATCAGCAGTACGATCGAACGCGTCTTGTTGGCGGCGATATGCGTATACAGACCGTAGGCGGCCATGAGGGCGATCCGTTGGTGTCGCAGCGCCGGCCTCAATTTCCCTCCCCCTTGCGGGGAGGGTGGCCGGCCGTAAGGCCGGTCGGGTGGGGGTGGGCCGCACACTCGGTGCCCGTGGACCCCCACCCCCGACCCCTCCCCGCGGGGAGGGGAGCAGATTAGAACTTCACCTGCGGCACCTGTTCGACCTGCGTTCGCGTCTCGCCGAGGTCGAAATAGTCCTTGTGGGTGAAGCCGAGCGGCGCGGCGAACAACGCGGCGGGCATCTGCTGGATGCCGGTGTTGTACTCCTGCACGGCGTTGTTGAAGAACCGGCGGCTAGCCGCGATCTTGTTCTCGATGTCGCTGAGCTCGGACTGCAATTGCTGGAAATTGGCGTTGGCCTTGAGGTCCGGATAGGCCTCGCTGAGCGCGATCAGCTTGCCGAGCGCGCCGGAGAGCATGTTCTCGGCGGCGGCGACCTGGCCGGGGCCATGCGCCGACATCGCGGCGTTGCGCGCCTTGATGACGTCGTCGAGCGTGCCGCGCTCGTGCGCCGCATAGCCCTTCACGGTTTCGATCAGATTGGGAACGAGATCGTGCCGCTGCTTGAGCTGCACGTCGATATCGGCGAAGGCCTGATCGACGCGCTGTCGCAGCGCCACCAGACGGTTGTAGGTCATCAGCGCGAACACCGCGATCGCGACGATGATGCCGAGTAGAATCCACATCTCTGGCGACTCCCATGAATCGGACGATCCGCCGACCCTAGCCGAGATCGGGTCGACGCGGCAGGGCCGCTTCGTGTGCGGCCCCTCTTGGTCGCCGCCGCCGCCGGAACCGTTCAAACCCGGGTCGGCCCGCGGACGGAACTTCCTCCGGCTCTGCTCCATCGCCTTGCAGAAAAGCCTGCCGGTATCGCTTGCAGAGGTTCGCCTTCTGCCGCATGCATCGTCGGCCCTCCGCCAGCCGCTATGTCCCGCACCCGCGAGTCCGCTTGTCGTCGATCATCCTCGATCCCTGGTTCTACGCCGCCGCGATTCCCGCGGTGCTGCTGCTCGGGCTGGCCAAGGGCGGCTTTTCGGGGATCGGCATCGCGGCGACGCCGCTGCTGGCGCTGTTCCTGCCGCCGCTGGAGGCGGCCGCGCTGCTGCTGCCGGTGCTGATCAGCCAGGACATGATCTCGCTCTACGTCTATCGCCGGCATTGGGACGCGCGCAGCCTGAAGATCATGCTGCCGGGCGCGCTGGCCGGGATGGGGCTGGCGTGGTGGACCGCCTCGATCGTCTCCGACGACGTGGTGCGGCTGATCGTCGGCGGCGTCGGCGTCGCCTTCGTGCTCAATGTCTGGCTGCGGCCACAACTGTCGCCGTCGAAGGGATCGACCGCGGCGGGATTGTTCTGGGGCGGCGTTTCCGGCTTCACCTCGTTCATGACCCAGGGCGGCGGGCCGCCCTATCAGGTCTACATGCTGCCGCAGCAATTGCCGAAGCTGGTGCTGGTCGGCACCACCACGATCTTCTTCGCGATCCTGAACGTGCTGAAGATCGGCCCATATATCCTGCTCGGCCAGTTCAACACCGCCAATCTGGCGACCTCGATCGCGCTGCTGCCGCTCGCCGCCGCCGCCAATCTGGCCGGGATCTGGCTGATCCGCCGGATGCCGACCGGGCTGTTCTACCGGATCGCGTATCTGTTGCTGTTCGCGGTCTCGCTGGCGCTGGTGCTGCAGGGCCTCGCCAACATGCTGAAGGGCGCGAACTGACGCGTCCTGCAGCGTGCGTCAGTTCGTCGGCGGCACGAAGTGGTCGGTCACGGCCGCGGTTTCGCCGGTGGCCGGGTCCTTGACCTCGAAGGTGATGGCGACCGACTTCGCCGGCACCAGATTCGCCGGCACCTGCACCGAGATCCGCAATTCGCGGCTCTGGTCCTGGCCGACCTCGACGCTGATCTGCTCGGCGGCGCCGTCGCCGACGCCGGGCGTCTGCATCGTCGCGCCGGGCACCCCGAGCACCGAGATCGTCACCGCCCGCGCCGTCGGCCGCTTGTTCAGGAGGCGAACGGTGTAGTCGTTGCGCACGCCGCCGTCGGACAGCGCCACGAACAGCGGATTGCGCTCGTGCAGCACGTTGAGGTCGAGCGCGCCGCGCGTCGCCAGCGCGTAGACCATCACGGCGCCGGTCAGCACGATCATCGCCGAGTACATGATGGTCCGCGCCCGGATCGGCCGGTACAGCGGCGGCTTGCCTTCCAGCCTGCGCTGGCCGTTGATGTCGGTGTCGTAGGCGATCAGTCCGGTCGGGCGGCCGACCTGCTGCATCACATGGGTGCAGGCGTCGATGCACAGGCCGCATTGCACGCAGCCGAGCTGCAGCCCCTCGCGGATATCGACACCGGTCGGGCAGACATTGACGCATTGATGGCAGTCGACGCAGTCGCCGGCGCGCTCGCCGTGCTGGCGCGCCAGCTCGGCCTTCTTCACCGACATCCGCGGCTCGCCGCGGTCGACCCGGTAGGTGACGTTGAGCGCCCATTCGTCGGTCAGCGCCGCCTGGATCCGCGGCCACGGGCACATGTAGATGCAGACCTGCTCGCGCATGAAGCCGGCGAGCGTGTAGGTGGTGAAGGTGAGAATGCCGATCCACACATAGGCGACCATCGGCGCCTGGAAGGTGACGAGCTCCTTCACCAGCGTCGGCGCGTCGGCGAAATACAGCACCCAGGCGCCGCCGGTCCACCATGCGATCATCAGCCAGATGAAATGCTTGAGGGCGAGCTCGCCGGCGCGCCGCGCGGTGAAGCCGTGCTGGTCCTTCTGGATGCGGTCGCGGCGGTCGCCTTCGACGAAGCGTTCGACCGCGTAGAACAGGTCGGTCCACACCGTCTGCGGGCAGAGGTAGCCGCACCACAGCCGGCCGGCCAGCGCGTTCATCAGGAACAGCGCCAGCGCCGCCATGATCAGGAGTCCGGTGAAGTAGTACACCTCCTGCGGCCACAGCTCGATGAAGAAGAAGTAGAACCGGCGGGCCGGGAGATCGATCAGCACCGCCTGGTCCGGCAGGCCGGGGCCGCGGTTCCAGCGCAGGAACGGCGTGAAGTAGTAGATCGACAGCGTGATCGCCAGCAGCGTCCATTTGATCCGGCGGAAGCGGCCGTGCACCGCCTGCGGATAGACCTTCTTGCGAGGGGCGTAGAGCGGCCCCTCGATATTTGTTTCTGTCATGACGAACGCTTTTGCTGAAGCGCGATCCCGGGACGGAGATCAGGCGCGGAGACATCCGGGCGAGGACGACGGCCGGGAGGCACGTCGTCCATCTCCGGTCAACGGACGGAGGGGCGGGCGATCTTGCGCGCGACCAGGAACGACACCGGCATCGCCAGCACGAAGCCGGCTGCGACGGCCATCGGAATCCAGGTCATCGCCTGCTCCGACAGGCTCGGCACCGCCAGTACGGCGACCATCAGCATGCCCGCGAGCGTTGCCCCGCCGATGATCCAGAGCACGACTGCTACCTTGAACATTATTCTCTCCTGCTATTCGGCCAGACGTGCCGGCCCTGGAACGCGGCGGTTGGCCGGATCGCTTCAACCCGGCCCGCAGACGTTCTGCGCTATCCGAACGGCTGGCGGTCGCCAGCTCCACACATTCGAATGTTTCAAAACGATATGTCTTGAAGGTTGGCGGCGTTTGATCTGGATCAATCGGAAGGCCAGCAAATATACCTGCATAAAGGTCACTTAGTTACCATCGCACCATTCGGCGGAGGATTCACTCAGGCTGGCGCTCCTGCGACAAAGATATATCTTTACAGCCGAGGAAGGCGGCACTACCTGAGATATATCTTCAAGAGGTTCGGGCATGGACGGCATCGAAAGCGGTAATGGCGGACGGCGGTGTGGCTCCGGTACGCCCGGCTGCCGCTGGGCCCGCCGTGGCTTCGGCGGGCGCGGCGCCGGCAATGGCGAGACGACTCGTGCCGGCCGGATGCTGGCGCAAGGCGACCTCAAGCTGATCGCGCTGGCGCTGATCGCCGAGCAGCCGCGCCACGGCTACGACATCATCAAGGTGATCGAGGAAAAGACCGCGGGCTGGTACGCGCCGAGCCCCGGCGTGGTCTATCCGACGCTGACCTATCTCGAGGAGATCGGCCACGTCATCGCGCAGCCGGAAGGCGCCAAGAAGCTCTACGTCATCACCGACGACGGCCGCGATCAGCTCGCGACGAACCGCACGCTCGCCGACGCGGTGTTCGAACGCCTGGCGACGTTCGGCGAGATGATGCGCCAGCAGACCGGCAATGGCGCCGGCGCCGACGGCGGCGATCTGCCGCCGCTGCTGCGCGCCGCACTCGACAATCTGCGCGAGACGGCGATCCGGCAGCTCGCCCGGGACGCCGACAACGAAGCGGAACTCGTCGCGATCCTCGCGCGCGCGGCGGGCGAACTTCGCAGGGTTTAGAGACGACAGCGGGCGGACCCGCAGGACATTCGGCCGTGCAACGGATCAGGGATCCGGAACGCAGCCGCTACTCAGGAGACCAAGATGACCGCAATCACATCCGCACAGCCCAATCGGCGCGACGTGCTGTTTCTGGCCACCGGCGCGCTGGCTACGGTCGGCACTGCTGCGGCGGTGTGGCCGTTCGTGTCGCAGCTCAACCCCGACGCTTCGACGATCGCCGCCGGCTTCCCGCTGGAGGTCGATCTGGCGCCGCTCGCCGAAGGTCAGGTGATCAAGGTGTTCTGGCGCGGCCAGCCGATCTTCATCAACCACCGCACGCCGAAGGAAATCGAATCGGCGCAGACCGCGGACTGGAAGAGCATGCGCGATCCGCAGCCGGATTCGGAGCGGGTCAAGGCCGGCCACGAACAGTGGCTGGTGGTGTCGGCGATCTGCACCCATCTCGGCTGCATCCCGACCGAGCATCAGGGCAATTACGACGGCTGGTTCTGCCAGTGCCACGGCTCGCAATATGACTCCTCGGGCCGCATCAGGCTCGGGCCGGCGCCGCTCAATCTGGCGCTGGTGCCGTACAAATTCACCGCCGACGACAAGGTCCTGATCGGCGAAGCCTGAGCGCGCCGCTGCTGCGAATCTGCTCGGTTCGTCGGGCAACCTGTTGCAGCCGGACAACCTCGCCGCATCCGCGGTCCTCATCCTGAGGAGCCCGGCGTAGCCCGAAGGGCGAAGCCGGGCGTCTCGAAGGATGGCTGCGAGTCCCTGCCGCCTCATGGTTCGAGACGCATCGCTGCGCGATGCTTCTCATCATGAGGAAACGCGCCCGCGCGGGGGCCGGGCATTCCGTCGCGAACATTCATCGTATCAACAAGAAAGACAACGCTATGCTGATCGCCGTCGCCAGCCAGAATTTCCGCACCGTCACCGGCCATGCCGGCAAGTCCCGCCGCTTCATGGTGTTCGATGCCGCGCCGGGGCGCGCGCCGCAGGAACTCGAGCGGATCGACCTGCCGAAGGAGATGTCGATCCACGAATTCAGCGAGCAGGGCGCGCACCCGCTCGACGCCGTCGACGTGGTGATTGCCGGCAGCGCCGGCGCCGGCTTCATCAGCCGGATGGCCGCGCGCGACGTCATCGCCATCACCACGGCGGAAACCGATCCGGTCGTCGCGGTGCAGACCTATCTCGCCGGCACCCTGGCCCCGGCCGCGCCGCACGATCACGACGATGAGGAAGAAGAGGGCGGCTGCGATTGCCATTGCGGCAACGCCGAGTAGTTTCGACGCTCCGCACGCACTTCCGTCATTGCGAGGAGCGAAGCGACGAAGCAATCCATGCTGCGCGTGTGGCGCTGGATTGCTTCGCTTCGCTCGCAATGACGCTATCAGTTCGTCATGGCCGGGCTCGTCCCGGCCATCCACGTCTTTTTCGCCTCAACGCTGCAGATCGTGGATGCCCGGCACAAGGCCGGGCATGACGGAGAGATGTGCGTTTCCAATTCCTGAGGTCGAGCCAGGTCGGAGCATCAGCCCGGCAATGACGGGCTGATGTGTCGCGCACTCACGAAAACGCGTTGCCGCTTCTCACGCCGAGCTTCTTGAACACGATCGCCGCCGGGCAGAAGCCGGTGAACGATGCCTGGATCATGTTCACGCCCGCGAACGCCGTCAGCAAAAACCAATACGGGCTGACCAGCCAGCCGAGCGTGAGGCTGGCGAGCACCACGAAGCCTGCGAAGGCGAGTACGGTCTGATCGATATTCATTGCAATCTCCCTCTGGCTGGAGCGTCGATTCGAGGGCTTGCCGGCCTCGACATCGTCCGTCCTGAAAACGTGGTTGACGTTATATTCGAATAATCGTATATACGCAACCATGAAAATACAGGTCGACCTCATGGAAGCCGCCGCCGACCAGGCCAGCGAATTGTTGAAGGCGCTGGCGAACCGGCATCGGCTGCTGATCGTCTGCCAGCTGATCGGCGGCGAGCGCTCGGTCGGCGACCTTGCGGGCGTCCTCGGCCTGCGGGATTCGACCGTGTCGCAGCACCTGGCGCTGCTGCGCAAGGACGGGCTGGTGGCGTCACGGCGCGATGCCCAGACGATCTTCTATTCGATCGCGAGCGAACCGGCTCGCGAGCTCCTGACCACGCTGTACCGGCTGTATTGCCCGGCGCCGCCCGTCCGGAAGACGGCAAGCAAACCCGCAAAGGCATGACATGCGCATTCCCGGATTGATCACGAGCGGCGCCCTCGCCGCGATCCTGCTCGGCGCGGCCGTCGCGCACGCCGCGACGCTGACGGTGGCGGTGCAGAAGGTGTCGGACGAGAAGGCGGTGTTCGCAACCGTCGAGAGCACCAGCGTGGTGCCGGCGCGCAGCCGGATCGGCGGTACCGTGATCGCCCTGAAAGTGCGCGAGGGCGACAGCGTCACCCGCGGCCAGGAAATTGCGACGATCGGCGACGACAAGCTGACGCTGCAGATGAATTCGCTCGACGCGCAGATGCAGGCGCTGCAGGCGCAGGCGGCTCAGGCGCAGCTCGATTTCGACCGCACCAGCGGGCTGGTCGAGCGCGGCACGCTGCCGCGGACCAAGCTCGACGAGGCGCGCACCGCGCTCAACGTCGCCGAGAACAATCTGCGCGCCAAGACTGCCGAGCGCGCGGTGGTGCAGCAGCAGTTCAAGGAAGGCCAGGTCTTGGCGCCCGACGACGGCCGCGTGCTGAAGAAGATGATTACGGTCGGCTCGGTGGTGCTGCAGGGCGACACCATCGTCACGGTGGCGCAGCAGCACTACAAGCTGCGGCTGCGGGTGCCGGAGCGGCACGCGCGATTCCTCAAGGCCGGCGACAGGGTGCGGGTCGACGGCGCCGAGTTCGGCGACCACACCGCGAAATTCGGCACCATCGATCTGGTCTATCCGCTGATCGAGGACGGCCGCGTCGTCGCCGATGCGACGGTCGAGGGGCTCGGCCAGTATTTCGTCGGCGACCGGCTGCGGGTGTGGATCTCCGGCGGCGATCGCCCGGCCGTCGTCATTCCGTCGCGCTACATCAAGACCGACTTCGGCATCGACTACGTCCAGCTCGGCGAGCCGGGCAAGACCGTCGCGGTGCCGGTGCAGCGCGGCCGCGATCATCCCACGCCGGACATGCCGGATGGCCTCGAGATCCTCTCGGGCCTGCGCAATGGTGACAGGTTGGTGCAGCCGTGAATCTCGGAATCTCAGGCCGTCTGACCAAGGCCACCATCCAGTCACCGCTGACGCCGCTGTTCCTGCTGGCCTCGCTCGTCGTCGGGCTGTTCGCGCTGGTCGCGATCCCGCGCGAGGAGGAGCCGCAGATCAGCGTGCCGATGGTCGACATCCGCATCAATGCCGACGGCCTGCACGGCCCCGACGCGGTCGAACTGGTGACCAAGCCGCTGGAGGCCATCGTCAAGGGCATCGACGGCGTCGAACACGTCTACAGCCAGACCGAGGACGATCGCGTCATCGTCACCGCGCGCTTCCTGGTCGGCACCAAGGCCGAGGATGCGATCCTGCGCGTCCACGAGAAGATCCGCGCCAATCTCGACCGGATTCCGGTCGGCATTCCCGAGCCGCTGATCGTCGGCCGCGGCATCAACGACGTCGCCATCACGGTGCTGACGCTGTCGCCGAAGCCGGAGGCGGCCAGCCGCTGGACCGACAAGGACCTCTACGAAGTCGCCGACAAGCTGCGCGCCGAACTGATGAAGGTCGAGAATATCGGCCTGACCTACATCTCGGGCGGCGGCGCGCAGCAGATCCGGGTCGAGCCCGATCCGGAGAAGCTGTCGCTGTACGGCGTGACGCTGCAGCAGCTCGTCGCCAAGGTGAAGGACGCCAACCGCTCGTTCCTCGCCGGCTCGGCGCGCGACGGCGGCGAGATGCGCAGCGTCTCGGCCGGGCAGACGCTGATGGGAATTCCCGATATCGGCCTGCTGCTGATCGCCACCCGCGACAACCGCCCGGTCTACGTCAAGGACGTCGCCTCGGTGATCGTCGGACCGAATGCCGCCGAGCACCGGGTGTGGAACGATGCGCGCCGCGACGACGGCACATGGGACCGCGTGCCCGCGGTCAGCGTCGCGCTCGCCAAGCGCGCCGGCGCCAACGCCGTGGTGGCGTCGCACGACATCAAGGCGCGGCTCGCCGCGCTCGAGGGCACGCTGATCCCGAACGACGTCGCCGTCACCGTGACGCGCGACTACGGCGAGACCGCCAACGAAAAGGCCAACGAGCTGCTGCTGCATCTCGGCATCGCCACGATCTCGATCGTGGTGCTGATCGCGATCGCGATCGGCTGGCGCGAGGCGGTGGTGACCGCGGTGGTGATCCCGACCACGATTCTGCTGACCCTCTTCGCCGCTAATCTGATGGGCTACACCATCAACCGCGTCAGCCTGTTCGCGCTGATCTTCTCCATCGGCATCCTGGTCGACGACGCCATCGTGGTGGTCGAGAACATCGCCCGGCACTGGGGGATGAAGGACGGCCGGCCTCGGCTGCAGGCCACTATCGAGGCGGTGGCCGAGGTCGGCAATCCCACCGTGATCGCGACCCTCACCGTGGTTGCGGCTCTGCTGCCGATGCTGTTCGTGTCCGGGCTGATGGGCCCCTATATGGCGCCGATCCCGGCCAACGCCTCGGCGGCGATGCTGTTCTCGTTCTTCGTCGCGATGGTGGTGGCGCCGTGGCTGATGCTGAAGCTCGCACCGCGCGAGGGCGCCGCGGTCGCCGCGCATGATGCGCACGACGAGGGCCGGCTCGGCCGGCTGTATCGCCGCATGGCCTCACCGATCGTCGCCAGCAAGCGCGCGTCGTGGATCTTCCTGCTCGGCGTCGGCGTCGCCACGCTGGCCTCGATGGTGCTGTTCTACACCAAGTCGGTGACGGTGAAGCTGCTGCCGTTCGACAACAAGAGCGAGATCGCGGTGGTGCTCGACCTGCCGGAAGGCGCGACGGTGGAAGACACCGAACGGACGCTGTTCGCCGCTGCCGACATCGCGCGCGGCCTGCCGGAAATCACCTCGGTGCAGAGCTACGCCGGCACGCCGGCGCCGTTCAATTTCAACGGCCTGGTGCGCCAGTATTACTTGCGCGAACGCCCCGAACTCGGCGAATTGCAGGTCAACCTCGCCGAGCGCGGCGATCGTTCGCGCGCCAGCCACGCCATCGCGCTCGATCTGCGCGAGCGGCTGAAGGCATTGTCGGTTCCGGCCGGCACCAGCCTCAAGGTCGTCGAAGTGCCGCCCGGCCCGCCGGTGATGGCGACGCTGCTCGCCGAGATCTACGGCCCCGACGCCGCGACGCGGCGCGCCGTCACCGCGGAAGTGAAGAAGATCTTCAAGGACGTGCTGTTCATCGTCGATATCGATGATTCGATCGGCCAGCCGCGCCCGCGGCTGCGGCTGTCGATCGATCAGGATCGGCTGGAGTTCTTCGGCGTCGAGCAGAAGGACGTCTACGACACCATTGCCACGCTGTTCGGCGGCACCTCGATCGGCTACTCGCATCGCGGCGAGGACCGCAACCCGATCGCCATCCATGTCGCCCTGCCGAAGCGCGATCTGGTTTGGAACGAGGCGCTGGCGTCGACGCCGGTGCCGGCCAACACGCTGCCCGGCGCCAAGACCGTGGTCGAACTCGGCCAGTTGGTGAAGGCCACCCGCGAAGTCGGCTCGCCGCTGATCTTCCGCCGCGACGGCCGCTTCGCCGACATGGTGATGGCCGAACTCGCCGGAAAATTCGAGGCGCCGCTGTACGGCATTCTCGAAGTCGACAAGCGCATCGAGGCCCATGATTGGGGCAAGCTGCCGAAGCCGGCGATCAGCCTGCACGGCCAGCCGTCCGACGAATCCCGTCCGACGCTGCTGTGGGACGGCGAATGGGAGATCACCTGGGTGACGTTCCGCGACATGGGCGCGGCGTTCGGCGCGGCGATCGTCGGCATCTACGTGCTGGTGGTGGCGCAGTTCAAGAGCTTCAAGCTGCCGCTGGTGATCCTGACGCCGATCCCGCTGACGCTGATCGGCATCCTGATCGGCCACTGGCTGCTCGGCGCGCCGTTCACCGCCACCTCGATGATCGGCTTCATCGCGCTCGCCGGCATCATCGTGCGCAACTCGATCCTGCTGGTCGATTTCATCCGCCATTCCGGCGGCGAGGGCAAAACCTTGCGAGAGGTGGTGCTGCAGGCCGGCGCGGTGCGGTTCAAGCCGATCCTGCTCACCGCTCTGGCGGCGATGATCGGGGCGGCGACGATCCTGCTCGATCCGATCTTCCAGGGGCTGGCGATCTCGCTGCTGTTCGGGCTGGCGTCGTCGACGCTGCTGACGGTGCTGGTGATCCCGGCGATCTACATCGTGCTGCGCGACAAATCGCCGACGCCGCCCGCCGTTCCGGTGGCAAAGGGATAGCATCGACGGCCGATCCGGGGCAGAAAGGTCCAATCCTCCAAGATGGATTGGAACCCTGACGATGATCACCCGACGATCGGCGCTGATGACGGCCCTGTCGCTCGCGCCGGCGCTGGCCGCGTCGAAGGCGTGGGCGGCGCCGGCCGCGCCGGCGTCGGACGACAACGTGCTGTCGACCGAGGCGGTGCTGCGCGACCCGGACATTCCGGTCGCCGGCAATCCCGACGGTGATATCACCATCGTCGAGTGGTCGGACTATCGCTGCCCTTATTGCAAGAAGGTCGCCCCCGATCTCAGGCAGGTCGTGAAGGACGACGGCAAGGTTCGTCTGGTGCTGAAGGACTGGCCGATCTTCGGCGGCATC
This sequence comes from Rhodopseudomonas palustris, assembly GCF_034479375.1. Lineage (NCBI taxonomy): Bacteria > Pseudomonadati > Pseudomonadota > Alphaproteobacteria > Hyphomicrobiales > Nitrobacteraceae > Rhodopseudomonas > Rhodopseudomonas palustris. Next base: position 4,905,491 of record NZ_CP140155.1, read on the forward strand.
TCGGTCGATGCGGCCAAGATGGTGCTGGCGTCGAAATATCAGGGCAAGTTCTTCGAGGCGCACGACGCGCTGATCGGCAGCACGGCCAAGCTCACGGCCTCCGGCATCACCGACTTGCTCGGCGCCGGCGGCGTCGACGTCGCGCGCGCGACAAAGGATCTCGAAACCAACGGCGCCGCGATCGAGGCGATTCTGGCACGGAACGATGCGCAGGCGAAGGCGTTCGGCTTCCAGGGCACGCCCGCCTTCATCGTCGGCCGCTTCCGGGTGCCGGGTGTGCTCGACGTCGCGATGTTCAAGCAAGCGATCAAGGACGCCCGCGAGGCGGCGAAGAAGACCGACAAGAAGTAACAGTTCCGGACACCGTCTCTCCTTGTCATTGCGAGCGTCCGGAGATCGGCAGCAGGCTCGGCCGTCATTGCGAGGAGCGAAGCGACGAAGCAATCAATGGGCTCAGTGCACGGCGCTCTGGATTGCTTCGCTTCGCTCGCAATGACGGAGGGAGGTCGGATTGCGGCCCCTCTCGCCGTCCGCTTGATCTGTATCATCTTCAACCGTTGGTGCTGCGCCTAGGCTGCGACGCCTCATCGACAGCAGGACGACGCTCATGCTGTGCAGACTCATCGCTATCGGTCTCATCGTGCTTCTCGGCGGGACGGCTGTTCAGGCCGTTTCGGATGCAGCGCACGCAGCGCCATGGCGAGCCGACGAGGGCAATACGCGCGGCTGGATGCTGATGTCGCCGCAGGAGCGCATCGCACATCAGGCGCGGGTGCGCGGCTTCACCGATTACGATTCCTGCGAAGCCTATCGCGCCGAGCATCACGCCCTGATGGTGCAGCGCGCGCGCGAGCGCGGCCTCGATCTGCCGGGCGGCCATTGGGATTTCTGCAGCCGCCTGAAGCGGAATTGAGCCGATGGCATCCCCCGCAGCGGCGCTGCAACGCTGGTCGATCCCGCTGCTCGCCTCTGTGGTGCCGCTCGCCTTCGTGGTGTGGGCATTTCCCGCGGGACTGGCGCCGCTGCGCGCGGCCGGCATCGTCACCGGCTGGCTCGGCTGCGGGCTGCTGCTGGTGAGCCTGCTGCTGATGCTGCGCGAGCCGCGGCTCGCAGGCTGGCTCGGCGGGCTGGAGCGGATGTATCGCTGGCATCACGTCACCGGCGTCGCCGCCTATGTGTTGCTTCTGCTGCATCCGCTCGCGCTCGCCGCCGGCAATCTTTCCGCGTCGCCGCGCCTCGCCTGGCAGACGTTGTCGCCGGTCGCGGAGAGCTGGCAGGTGTGGTCGGGCTGGCTCGGCCTGCTGCTGCTGATGCTCGGCCTCGCCACCACTTTCACCCCGAGCATCCGCTACGGCCTGTGGCGCTGGCTGCACGCGCTGCTCGGCATCGGTGTGGTGATCGGGCTGGTGCATCTGATCCTGCTCGGCATCGACGAGCCGGTGCTACCGATCCTCGCCGCGGCGGCAGGAATCCTCGGTTGGCGGCTGCTGCGCGGCGATCTCGGCCTCGCAGCGCGGCCCTATGCGGTCGCGGCGGCGCGCAAGCTGACCCCGCATTCGGTCGAGATCGAATTGCGTCCGCTGGCCGATCCGGTGACCGTGACCGCCGGTCAGTTCGTCCTGATCGCGTTCGGCAATGGCCCGGTCTATCGCGGCTGCGGTGAATTCCATCCGTTCACCGTCAGTGCGATCGGCCGCGACGGCGCGCTGCGTCTCGCCGTCAAGGCGCTCGGCGATTGCACCCGGCGGATGCTGGCGATCGAGCCCGGCGTCGCGGCGCGGGTGATCGGCGGCTTCGGCGGCCTGCTCGGCGAAGCCGGGGCGGCGCCGCAATTGTGGATCGCGGGCGGCATCGGCGTCACGCCGTTCGTCGCTCTGCTCAATGACGGCCCGCTGCGCCAGCCGGTGCGGCTGCTGTATCTGTATCGCCGCGAAGACGATGCGACCTATCTGTCGGAGCTGCGCGCGATCGCGGCGTCGGATCCGCAGTTGACGCTGCAGACGGTCGCGACCGGCGACGATCTGCCCGATCTCGACCGCCTGCTGCCCGCTGCCAGCGAGCTGTCAGGTGTGGAGTGCTATCTGTGTGGTCCGCCGGGGCTGGTTGTCGCGCTGCAGCAGGCGCTCGACGCGCGCGGCGTCGCCGCCCAGCACATCCACTTCGAAAACTTCGAGTTCAGATGATGCGCAGATTGTATTTCGCCGCCACCGCGACCTTCTGGATCGCCGTCTTCGGCTTCTGGGCCGGCAGCGCGCTGACGCCGGGCGCCCGACAGCCGGCGGTCGCCGCCGAACGCGACATCGCGGCGGCCGAACTCGCCCGCCACGCCACCCCCGCCGATTGCTGGATGGCGATCCGCGGCAGCGTCTATGATCTCACCGGCTACCTGCCGGACCATCCGTCGCGGCCATCGATCATCGAGCCGTGGTGCGGCAAGGAGGCGACCGACGCCTACAACACCAAGAGCAAGGGCCGCGCCCATTCGGGTGAAGCCGATGCGATGCTGCCGAAATACCGGATCGGCCGCTTCGTCACCGGCGGCGCGCAATAAGACTGGTTTGCAGTTGGCGCCAACGGCTCCGCCGGGCGGTTGCGTGACGGGCGGCGTCAGCATTCTGTCAGGCGATCAGGCCTAGAACCGGGCTGGTCGCAAGGGCTGCGGGAGCCTGCGCGCCGTCGGCCGTCAGGCCGGCCAAGCCAGCGAGATTCCAAGATAATCCATGCGCCGTCATTCGCCCATCGCCATCGTTTGTCTCGCTGCGCTGTTCGCCTGCGGCGTCGCGCGCGCCAGCGATGAGTTGCCGATCTCGGCGGTGCAGGCCGAGCGCGTCGGCATCGAGACCCTGCCGCTGGAGCAGCAGCCGGTCGCCGTGGGCCTCAGCTTTCCCGGCAAGATCACCGTGCCGCCCGATCGCACCCGGCTGATGAACGCGCCGTTCGGCGGCCGGATCGAGCGCCTGCTGGTGCGCACCGACAGCGCGGTCAAGGCCGGCGACGTGCTGGCCGAGCTGCAGAGCCCGGCGCTGGCGCATGCCCAGGCCGAATACCTCGTCGCCTACAACAAAGAGCGGCTGCTGAAGACCACGCTCGACCGCGAGGAGCAGCTCGCGCCCTACGGCGCGGTGCCGAAGAAGCAGGTCATCATCACCCAGAACGAATACGATCAGGCCCGCGCGACCGCCGCCGAGCGCCGCCAGGCGCTGTCGCATGTCGGCATGACCGAACCGCAGATCGAGAAGCTGACGTCGAGCCAGAAGCTCGATCCGAAGCTGACGCTGATTTCGCCGATCGACGGCGTGGTGCTGGAGAGCGCCACGATGCCGGGCCAGACCGTCGAGGCGCTGGCGCCGGTGTTCAGGCTGGCGCAGCTCTCGCCGCTGTGGGTCGAGATTCAGGTGCCGGCGCTGCGCGTCGAGGAATTCGCCGTCGGCGCCCGCGTCACCGTGCGCGGCCACGACTGCATCGGCCGCGTGGTGTCGATCGGCTCGAGCGTCGAGCCGACCTCGCAGACCGTGATCGTCCGCGCCGAATTCGACGAGCCCGATCCGGATCTGCGCCCGGGCCAGATGGTCGAGGCGCAGATCGCGTCGTCGGTCAGCGGCAACAGCGAGTGGCGGGTGCGCACCGGCGCGATGGTGCGGCGGGGCAGCGACGCCTTCGTGTTCGTGCAGACCTCGGGCGGCTTCGTCGCCACCCCGGTAAAGATCCGCGAGGAGCTGCCGCAATTCGCCGTGGTCAGCGGCAGCTTCCGCGGCGACGAGCGGATCGCGGTCCGCGGCGTCGCAGCGCTCAAGGGCGCGTGGCAGGGACTCGGCGGGGTCGAGTAGATGCTCGCGCGTCTGGTCGAATTTTCGCTCGCGCATCGCCTGCTGGTGGTGCTGGCCACCCTGCTGCTGATCGGCGCCGGTATCTACGCGGTGCGCGGCCTGCCGATCGACGCTTTCCCGGACGTCTCGCCGGTGCAGGTCAAGATCATCATGAAGGCGCCGGGTATGACGCCCGAGGAGGTCGAGACGCGGGTGACGATGCCGCTCGAACTCGACATGCTCGGCATCCCGAACAAGACCATCCTGCGCTCGACCACCAAATACGGCCTCGCCGACGTCACCATCGATTTCGCCGACGGCGTCGATATCTACTGGGCGCGCAACCAGGTCGCCGAACGGCTCGCCTCGGCGATGAAGGACATGCCGGACGGCCTGACCGGCGGGATGGCGCCGATCACCACGCCGCTCGGCGAGATGTTCATGTTCACCATCGCGGGCGGCGACCTCACTCTGGCCGAGCGCCGCACGCTGCTCGACTGGACGATCCGCCCGGCGCTGCGCACGCTGCCGGGCGTCGCCGACGTCAATTCGCTCGGCGGCTATGTCCGCTCCTTCGAGATCGTCCCCGACAATCTGGCGATGGCGTCGCACGGGATTTCGATCGACGTGCTGGAGAAGGCGATCAAAGCCAACAACCGCAACGGCGGCGCCGGCCGGCTGTCCGCCGGCGAAGAGGTGCTGCTGGTGCGCGTCGACGGCCAGATCCGCACCCTCGATGATCTGCGCGACATCGTGCTCGCCTCGCGCGACGGCGGCATGGTGCGGGTGCGCGACGTCGCCGAGGTGCGGATCGGCAGCATCACCCGCTCCGGCGCCGTGACGCGCGACGGCGAGAGCGAGGCGGTGCAGGGCCTGGTGCTCGGCCTGCGCGGCGCCAATGCCCGCGACGTGGTCGAAGGCGTTCGCGCCAAATTCAAGGAGCTCGCGCCGACGCTGCCGAAGGGCGTGACGCTCGACGTGTTCTACGATCGCGGCGATCTGGTCGGCCGCGCCATCGGCACGGTGTCGAAATCGCTGCTCGAAGCCACCGTGCTGGTGATCCTGCTGCTGATCCTGTTCCTCGGCGACTGGCGCGCCGCTTTGGTGGTGGCGCTGACGCTGCCATTGTCGGCGCTCGCGACCTTCGTGCTGATGCGCTGGGCCGGGATGTCCGCCAATCTGATGAGTCTCGGCGGTCTCGCGGTCGCGATCGGGATGCTGATCGACGCCGCGGTGGTGGTGGTCGAAAACATCGTCTCGCATCTGGCGCATGATCGCCACGGCGCGCGGGTGCCGCTGCTGCACCGGATCAATCAGGCGCTGCGCGAGGTCATGGTGCCGGTGACGTCGGGCATCGCCATCATCGTCATCGTGTTCCTGCCGCTGCTGACGCTGCAGGGGCTCGAAGGCAAGCTGTTCATCCCGGTGGCGCTGACGATCGTGTTCGCGCTCGCCTCGTCGCTGCTGCTGGCGCTGACGGTGGTCCCGGTGCTGGCCTCGCTGCTGCTGCGCACCTCCGGCCATCACGACACCTGGCTGGTGCGCAAGATCGGCGCGGCCTATGCGCCGGTGCTGCGGTTCGCGCTGCGCCGCGAAAAGGCGGTGCTGGCAGTCGCGGTGCTGGCGCTGGTCGCGACCGGCTTCGCCTATGTCCAGCTCGGCAAGATCTTCATGCCGACGATGGAGGAAGGCACGCCGATCATCAGCGTCGAGAAGCTGCCCTCGATCAGCCTGGAGGCGAGCGTCGATCTCGATCTGAAGATCCAGAGGGCGGTGATGGCGGCCGTCCCCGAAGTACAGAGCATCGTCGCGCGGGTCGGCTCCGACGAAATCGGCCTCGACCCGATGGGGCTCAATCAGACCGATACCTATGTGATCCTGAAGCCGCCGGCGGAGTGGCGCCGGCCGGACGACAAGGAATGGCTGTTGGGCGAGATCCGCAAGGCGCTCGCCGAATTTCCCGGCATCGGCTTCAGCTTCACCCAGCCGATCGAGATGCGCGTGCAGGAGATGATCATCGGCGCCCGCGGCGACGTGGTGGCGAAGATCTTCGGCCCCGACATCGCCACGCTGAACAGGCTCGCCGAACAGATCACCACGACGATGAAGGCGATGAAGGGCGCCGAAGACGTCCGCACCACGCTGAACACCGGCTTCGAATATTACAGCGTCAAGATCGACCGGCTGCAGGCGGGCCGGCTCGGGCTCGACGTCGATCAGCTCACCGCCGCGCTGCGCACACAGATCGACGGCGAACCCGTCGGCATCGTGGTCGAGCAGGGCCGCCGCACCCCGGTGTCGATCCGCGGCGCGGACGCTTTGCGCGAATCGCCGGCGCGGCTCGCCGGCCTCAGCCTGGTGCTCGCAGACGGCAAGTCGGTGCCGCTCACCAATGTCGCGCGGCTGGAGCGGATCGACGGCCCGGTCAAGATCGACCGCGAGAACGGCCGCCGGCTCGCGCTGGTGATGAGCAACGTCACCGGCCGCGATCTGGTCGGCTTCGTCGACGAGGCCAAGCGGGCGGTCGCCGAGCGCGTCGAACTGCCGGAGGGGTACGGCATCGTCTGGGGCGGGCAGTTCGAAAATCAGCAGCGCGCCGCGGCGCGACTCGCGATCGTGGTGCCGATCGCGCTGGCGCTGGTGTTCCTGCTGCTGTTCGTCACCTTCATGTCGTTGCGGCAGGCGCTGCTGGTGTTCGTCAACATTCCGTTCGCGCTGGTCGGCGGAGTGTTCAGCCTGCTGATGTCCGGCGAGTATCTCTCGGTGCCGGCCTCGGTCGGCTTCATCGCGCTGCTCGGCATCGCGGTGCTGAACGGGCTGGTGCTGGTGACGTATTTCAACACGCTGCGCAGCCAGGGCCTGCCGCCGGATCAGATCGTGGAGATCGGCGCGCAGCGGCGGCTGCGGCCGATCCTGCTCACCGCCAGCATCACCGCGTTCGGCCTGGTGCCGCTGCTCTACGCCACCGGCCCCGGCGCCGACGTGCAGCGGCCATTGGCGATCGTGGTGATCGGCGGGCTGGTATCGTCGACGCTGTTGACGCTGGTGATCCTGCCGGTGCTGTATCGCCGCTTCGGCATCGTTTCGGAGAAGACGGCATGAGCCCGCAGGTGCTGACGCTGATCGCGCCGGCGGCGCTGAAGGAGCATCTGGTCGCGGCCCTGCTGGCGCACGGGCCCACCGCGCAAGCCGGGTTCGTCGCGCGCGAGATCGAGGGTTATGGCGACGGCGTCACCTATGACAGCACGATCGAGCGGGTCCGTGGCCATGCGCTGGCCGTCGAGATCGTGGTGACCGCGCCGGACGCGGACATCCGCGGCCTGCTCGATGTGCTTCGCACCGAGATGGCCGGGCGCGGCGTGACATGGCGACTCTCTGCCGCGACGGCGGCCGGGACGCTTTAGTTCAGCCGCGACATCGTGCGATCCGACGGCGGCGGCCGCCGGCATGCTTCACAATAACATATAGACGAATTCGTATTTCTCGATTAGAGCGCGCGAAGGAAGACGTGTTGCGGTTGCCGGCGATCGCGCTTGTCTTTCAGACGATGCGTTCGCCGCGTAGCTGTCTGCCCTGCGTCGAGGATCGAGGACGGAAGTCACGATGACCGTTTCCGAGACCACCCGTCCCAACCGGCTGCCGTGGCCGCCGATGCTGCTGACGCTGGCGGCGCTGGCGTCCATCGGGCTCGGCATGGTGGCGCCGCTGACCTTGCCGCGCGCGCAATCGGTGGTGCTGATCGGCTATGCGGTCGCGGGCCTCGGCATGGGCCTCGATCTATGGGCGATCCTGACCATGCGCAGCGCCCGCACCAACATTCTGCCGCATCGCGCTGCCGGTCGGCTGGTCACCTGGGGACCGTTCCGCTTCAGCCGCAATCCGATCTATCTCGCCAACACCTGGCTGCTGATCGGCATCGGGTTGGCGTTCGGCAATGCCTGGTTCATCCTGTTCGCGCTGCTGTCGGCGGCGGCCGTCGATCGCCTTGCGATCCGGCGCGAGGAACGCCATCTGGCGGTCAAATTCGGCGACGAGTGGATGGACTATTCGTCGAAGACGCCGCGCTGGCTGATCCGATGATCGAAAGCCGTCAAAGGGAGATTTGAATGACCACCAATGTGAAGCAGATGATGGAAGCCGCCAATGCGGCGGTGCCGCGGGTCACCGCGGACCAGGCGCGCGAGATGATGGGCAAGGGCGCCGTGGTGATCGACGTGCGCGACGCGCCCGAGGTCGAGAACAGCGGCAAGGTCGAGGGCTCGTTGCACATCTCGCGCGGCATGCTCGAATTCCGCGCCGATCCGGACACCGCGTTTCACGACAAGCGGCTCGCCAAGGACAGACCGGTGATCGTGTACTGCGCCTCCGGCGGCCGCTCGGCGCTGGCCGGCAAGGTGCTGAAGGACATGGGCTACGCCGAAGTCTACAATCTCGGCGCGTTCAAGGACTGGACCGACGCCGGCGGCGCGATCGAAAAGCCGATCGACCGCGGCATGTGAGCACTGGCGGTTAGTTGGTGGGCGCGACGTTCGAGGTACCCCGAACGTCCGGATTCCGGGTCTGCGCCCCGAGGGGCGCATCCCGGAATGACGAACGACGGGGCGGGCGACGCGAGGCTGGCGAATTGCCGGCATTGACGAATTGCCGTTCCGGCGTTGATGCGACGTGTACAAGGAACCAAATGATTAGCCGGCCTTTGACCTCGACAAACGAGGTACCAGCAAATGTCGGACATCATCATTTTGTTCTGGATGGCTCTGCCCGTGCTGTCCCTTTTGGCGCTGACGATCGGCCTGGTAACAGGGTTGGTCCTGCTGATTTACGGAATCGGCGGGATGATTCCCCGCCGTCCACGTGTCGTCGCGACGCAACGTCATCGCGACCTGACACGACGGCGTGAGCCGAGTCGTTAGAGCCGTTCTGTCCCTGGTGGAATCAGCACTGGCGTTCCGGGGCACTCACCACAGGCACAACCTCATGGTGAGGAGGCGCGAAGCGCCGTCTCGAACCATGCGCCACGGGTCCTGCGTCGCCGCATCCTTCGAGACGCCCGGCTTCGCCGGGCTCCTCAGGATGAGGAGTCCGTGCATCTGGCAACGGCCATATCGCTTCAATCAATCGATGAAGTGCTCTAGCTCACTTCGTCAGAAACTTCCACGCCACTACCACCGCGACCAAAGCGGCGAAGATCAGCAGCGCGGGGACCGGCCTGCGGCCGGTCTGCGGGGCCGGGCGGGCGCCGCGATCGGCGGCGCGGGTGACCTGCGGCTTCGGCGGCTTCTTGAAGCGCACGACATTGTCGACCGGGGCAACACCGGGCTCTGCCGGCGGGGTGCGCGGCTCGGGCTCCGGTGCGTCGCCGGTCCCGCCCATGTCGCTGTAATAGGCCTGGTAGGTCTCGCGCACCGCGATCGCCTTGGATTCGATCTCGCTCATCCGATCGAGCCGTTCGCGATAGCCGTTCAGCACCGTCTGCGCATTCGGGGGCAGCGTGTCGAAGCTGCCGAGCTTCGCCATCATCAACCAGGTGGCGAAATCGGCTTCGGCCCGGGTCCGGGCTTTGCGGGCAATCGTGGTGCTGGACTTGGAGGCCATGGTGATCCGGTTGAGCCGCTCTCCGAAATCGTGCGACTTGATGACGAGGGTGGGACGCATTCCTCAATAGCTGAAAACGCCGGCGCGCGTCAGGGGTTCGTGCCGTCGCAACCAAAACGCGCAGGCGAGGCTGGCGAAGCGGCGGTATGATCGCTACATTGGGACGGCGAGGCTGCGTTTCGCGTCAGGAGCCATATATCCCCGGGGCCTTATCGATCCTTCCGGGAACTGTCCCTGGCCGGGTCCGTGGATCCGGTCACATGGTGCCCACCTACTTTCGTAGGGAACTCCGGGATCGAGCGCTTCAACGGTTATGTGGCTTCGCACTTTGTTCCTCCCTTCCGTTCTCCCGGCTTTTCCGGCCGGTGGCCCCTGCCTATAAGCGGGGATGACCGATCTCTCCGACAGCCCGTCCAAGGATGAACTGCGCGTCGCGGCGCTGGCCCGGCGTCTGGCGTTGTCGAACGAGGCGCGCACCGCGGCCGCCGCGGCGATCGCCGCCCGGGAGTTGCCGTTTGCGGTGCCGACGGGCGCAATCGTCGCCGGTTACGTCCCGATTCGCGGGGAAATCGATCCATTCCCGCTGATGCGGGCGCTGCTGCGACGTGGCGCGAAGCTGGCGCTGCCGGTGGTGACCGGGCAGGGCCGGCCGCTCACATTCTGCGCCTGGTCCGAAGGCGACGTGCTGCAGCGCAGCGAGCTCGGCATTCTGGAGCCGCCGCCCGGCGCGCCGGAGGTGGCCCCTGACATCGTGCTGGCGCCGCTTGCCGCGTTCGATGCGCTCGGACACCGCATCGGCTACGGCGCCGGCCATTACGACCGCACGCTCGCTGCGCTGCGCCGCGCAAAGCCCGTTGTCGCCGCGGGGCTCGCTTTTGCCGTGCAGCAAATCGAGGCGGTGCCCGCCGCCGCCCACGACGTCGCGCTTGATTATGTGATAACGGAGCAGGGCACGCTCATTTTCCGGAGTCGATAGGTTTGCGCATTCTGTTCATCGGCGACGTCGTCGGCAAATCCGGCCGGACCGCAATCGCCGAACATCTGCCCCGAGCGATCCGCGACTGGCAGCTCGATTGCACGATCATCAATGGCGAGAACGCCGCCGGCGGCTTCGGCATCACCGAGGCGATCTACAATGATTTCATCGACGCCGGCGCCGATGCGGTGACGCTCGGCAACCACGCCTGGAATCAGAAGGAGGCGCTGGTGTTCATCGAGCGCGCGCCGCGGCTGATCCGGCCCGCGAACTTCCCGCGCCACACGCCCGGCCGCGGCGCCGCATTGGTCGAGACCCGCAACGGCGCCCGCGTGCTGGTGATCAACGCGATGGGCCGCGTCTTCATGGAGCCGCTGAACGATCCGTTCGCCGCGGTGGCGCGCGAACTCGACGCCTGTCCGCTGCGCGAGGCCGCCGACGCCGTGGTGCTGGATTTCCACGGCGAGGCGTCGAGCGAAAAGCAGGGCATGGGTTACTTCTGCGACGGCCGCGCCAGCCTGGTCGTCGGCACCCACACCCATGTGCCGACCGCCGATCACCAGATCCTGCCCGGCGGCACCGCCTACATGACCGACGCCGGCATGACCGGCGATTATGATTCGGTGATCGGCATGCACAAGGACGAGCCGCTGCAGCGCTTCACCACCGGAATTCCCCAGGGCCGGTTCGAGCCGGCGAACGGCGTCGCGACGATGAGCGGCGTGGCGGTGGAGACCGACGATACGACCGGCCTCGCGACCAGGATCGCGCCGGTCCGGATCGGCGGACGGTTGGAGCCGGCGGTGCCGGCGTTCTGGCTGGGTTAACCGGCTGGGGACTGGGTCGCGCATGGCCGGCGACGATCAGGAAGGGGGCGCTGCGGAAATATCCCGCAACACACGGCAGATCTTAACGTCGCGTTAACCATGTCCTGAAAAGTTGGCGAGCGCTAACGGTTTCTTAACCGCCTCTCCGCGCAGCGGGACATCGCCCTATGACCACGGTCAACACCGGCCTCAATTCCTACGCGCAATATGGCGCGGCCTATGCCCGCAATGCGGTGGCGCAGAACTCGTTGGCGGGTGTGCTGGCTTCGACCAGCGACGATGTGATCTCGTCGAACAGCTCCGCGACCAACCTCACGCTGTCGGCGGCTGCGCGGGCGCAACTCGCCAACGCCGCGGCCTCGAAGGATTTCACCGCCGTCATCAGCGACAGCCGTGCCGCGCTCGACAAGCTCTACACCGCGGCCGGCGTGTCCGGTCCTTATGACGCCAGCGGCAAGCCGACGATCGATCTGTCGTCGCTGGATCGCCGCGCGGTGTACGCGATCGCCGCCAACAGCGGCGGCAAATTCACCGAGGCCGAGCAGACGCTCGCCGCGGTGACGCGGATTGCCGGCTTCAACGCCGCACTGTCGCCCGCGACGCAGACCGCGAAACTCACCGGCGATTACTCCGTTGTCTACAAGGCCGCCGCGGATTATCTCGACGGCGCCAGCAACGAAGAGAAGGCGACGGCGACCTGGACGGCCGAGCGCGCCGCCGTCGCCAAGGGCCTCACTGCGACGCAGAGCGATCCGACCAAGGTGCCCTCGGGGATTTCCGGCGACCCGGTCGCGGCCTATCTGGCGCAATATCCGTCGGGCAGCACGACCACCACCCAGAGCTTCTCCAGCGTCGCCAAATCGACGCGCGCCGCGCTCGACGATCAGGCCAAGTCGGCCGCCGCCGCCGGCAAGGAACTGGTCTACGATCCTGGCCGCAAGGTCGGCCAGATGGCGGATCTGTCGGGGCTCGACAATCGCGCGCTGTCGGCGATTTCGCTCAATCAGGATCAACTGTTTTCCAAGGAAGAGAGCTTCGCCGCCAAGCGTGAACTCGATGGCCGCAACCGGGCGAGCATTCTGACGGCGCTGAAGCAGAGCCAGACCTCGGGCAATCCCGCCGATTTCAGCCTCGGCCTGCTCAATGCCTATTCGGCGATGAGCGCCGAAGAACGCACCGCGACGAACTGGACGCCGGCGTTCCGCGACAATGCGGTGCAGAGCTACAAGGCGACGACGTCGCTGCTGTCGCTGCTGAAGGGCGGCTGAGCGGCGCTCACAGCGTCCCACGCGCGAGCAGCCAAGCGAGTACGACGCCAATCCCGGCCAGCATCACCAGCAGCAGCGCGCTCTGCAGCGTCTGGCGGCCGCCGAACGACAGCGCGTAGCTCGCTTTCAGGATGTTGTTGGACGAGGCCGCGATCAGCACCGCGATCGCCACCGCGTGGTCGCCGATCCCGGCGGTGCCGCCCTGGGCGAGGTTGAGGACGAACGGATCGATGTCGGCGAAGCCGACGATCGCCGCCAGCCAATAGATGCCCTCGGTGCCGAATTCCGTCTTCACCCAGGTCGAGGCGAGCGAGATCAGCACGAACATCGCCGCGAACGCCGCGGCGGTGCCGAGTTCGAGCGGATTGCCGCGCCCCGCCGCCCCGCGCGATTCGGCGGCCGGCGCCTTGATCAGCCAGTATTGCAGCGCGGCGGTCGACAGCGCCAATGCGGCGAGGCCGGCCATCGGCACCACGAGCTGGCGCGCCAGTGCCAGATTGAACACCGCGATGATCGCCAGAATGCGCAGATACATGATGCCGGTGGCGAGCGTGATTCCAGCGAGCGCCTGCCGGCGCGAGGCCGGGTCGGCATTCGCCTGCCGCGCCAGCACCACCGTGGTGGCGGTCGACGAATACAGCCCGCCCAGCGCCGGCATCCACAGGCCGCGCGCCGCCCTCGGCCAGTAGCGCTGCGCCAGATAGCTCGCATAGGACAGGGTGCAGACCAGCGTCAGCGCCAGCCAGGCCTGCCGCGGCGTGATGCTGGTGAGCGTCGTTACCGGCTCGGCCGGCAGCAGCGGCAGCACCACGCCGGTCAGAATCAGGAACTGACCCGCCGTGGTGATTTCCTTCATGTCGATGCGGCGCGCCAGCGTGTGCAGCCGGTCGCGCCCGGTCAGCAGCAGCACCGCGACCACGGTGACGCCGACCGCGACCCAATGCGGCAGCGCCAGCGCCACCGCGCCGAGCAGATAGGCGTGCACGTTGAGCAGCAGCACCACCAGCCCGGCATTGCGCTCGCCTTTCTCGTCGCGCTCGCGCAGATGCACGCCGTAGAACATCGCGAGCCAGACGCCGAGCACGAGGAGTCCGCCGGTGAACGGGATCAGGTGTGTCGGATCGAACAAATACAGCATTCCGCCGCCGAGCGAGAGCAGCGGAAAGGTGCGGATGCCACCGGGGCGCGCGGAGCTCGTCTTCGCGAAGAAATCCTCGAACGCGAAGCCGAGAAAGAAGCTCAACAGCAGCAGCAGGCCGAGGCTATGGAAAGACGGCGTCGCAATCATGGGGGTGCCCGGCCGATGCGGTGGCGAAGCCAGCGCGCTCAACGGCTGCCGAACCAGGGATCGGCTCGGCGATCAAACACTGTAGCAGGGCCGGTGAGGTGGGAGAAGGTGTGCCGGACTGTTCGCGTCGGCCTGTCGTTCGACGTCTGACCAAAACAGAAGAACCCCGCCCGGGCGGGGGACGGGGCGGGGCTCTCTGATCCGGTCGCATGATATGCGCCGGATATCGTTCAAGTGTCGTCCACCTGAACGAACCGAAATCCGGAGATGCGATCAGACATCCGGAGATGTCCGTCGTCATTGAAGCAATGCCCGCCGCGGCGCGGTGTTCCTGAGAAACTCGGCCGAGATGGGTTTTTTGCGCGATGGGAACCTTGGCGCGGCCGCGGCGTCACCAGTCGGCGCCTGTATCGCTCACGGCCCCCGCCCGCTACAAATCCGCCTGCGAATCGATCTCGATATCCCCCATCCGGAGACAACTGCCATGACAATCACCGCTGCCCACATTCCCGCCATTGTTGCGCTGATCGCCGGTATCCTGATTCTGGTGATGCCGCGGCTGCTCAACATCGTGGTGGCGATCTATCTGATCTGCGTCGGACTGATCGGCCTGGGGGCGCTTCGCTTCTTGCACCTTTAGTCGGCAGGAGGGCGCCCAGCTTGCTTGCATCCGCCAAAACGTGGTGTATAGCGGCCCAATCTATTTCTCTCTTGCGGACCGTTGAAAGCCATGGCCAAAGCCGCTTCCAAGACCAAGAAGACCGCTTCGAAATCGAAGCCTTCCGCAGCGAAGTCTTCCGCAGCGAAGTCTTCCTCAGCCAAGTCTTCAGGCAAGTCGCGCAGCAAGCCTGCAGTCGCGCCGGCCCGGAAGGCATCGGCCAAGGCTTCGCCGAAGCCGGCGCCGAAAGCCGCCGCCAAGGCGGTTAGCAAGCCAGTGGCGAAGCCGGTTTCCAAGGCCAAGCCCGCTTCCGAGACCAAGCCCGTTTCCAAGACCAAGCCCGTTTCCAAGGCGACGGCGGTCGCCCGGGCCGTCGCAAAGGCGGTCGTGAATGCGGTGGTCAAGCCGGCTGCGAAGCCGGCCAAGGCCGCTGCGAAACCGGTCAATGCGCCGAAGGCCGGCAAGTGGGTCTACACCTTCGGCGACGGCAAGGCCGACGGCAAGTCGAGCATGCGCGACCTGCTCGGCGGCAAGGGCGCCAACCTCGCCGAGATGGCCAATCTCGGTCTGCCGGTGCCGCCCGGTTTCACGATTCCGACCTCGGTCTGCACCTATTTCTACGCCAACGGCAAAACCTATCCGAAGGAGCTGAAGACCCAGGTCGAGCGCGCGCTCGACCATGTCGGCAAGCTGACCGGCAAGAGCTTCGGCGACGGCGAGAATCCGCTGCTGGTATCGGTGCGCTCCGGCGCTCGCGCCTCGATGCCGGGCATGATGGACACCGTGCTCAATCTCGGCCTGAACGACCAGACCGTCGAAGCGCTGGCGCTGAAGTCTGGCGACCGTCGCTTCGCCTATGACAGCTATCGCCGCTTCATCACGATGTATTCCGACGTGGTGCTCGGCCTCGAGCATCATCATTTCGAGGAAATCCTCGACAGCTACAAGGACAGCAAGGGCTACACGCTCGACACCGACCTCGACGCCGACGACTGGGTTGCGCTGGTCGGCCAGTACAAGGAAGCGGTCGCCCGCGAAATCGGTCAGGACTTCCCGCAGGATCCGCATGCCCAGCTGTGGGGCGCGATCGGCGCGGTGTTCTCGTCGTGGATGAACGCGCGCGCGGTGACCTATCGCCGCCTGCACGACATTCCGGAGTCCTGGGGCACCGCCGTCAACGTGCAGGCGATGGTGTTCGGCAATATGGGCGAGACCTCGGCCACCGGCGTCGCCTTCACCCGCAATCCCTCGACCGGCGAGAGCCGGCTGTACGGCGAATTCCTGATCAACGCCCAGGGCGAGGACGTCGTCGCCGGCATCCGCACGCCGCAGGACATCACCGAACACGCGCGACTCGAATCCGGCTCCGACAAGCCGTCGATGGAAGTCGCGATGCCCGACGCCTTCCAGGAACTGACGCGGATCTACACCCTGCTGGAAAAGCACTACCGCGACATGCAGGACATGGAATTCACCGTCGAGCAGGGCAAGCTGTGGATGCTGCAGACCCGCGGCGGCAAGCGCACCGCCAAGGCGGCGCTGCGGATCGCGGTCGAACTCGCGAGCGAAGGCCTGATCAACAGGAAGGACGCGATCAGCCGGATCGAGCCCGGCTCGCTCGACCAGTTGCTGCACCCGACGATTGATCCGAACGCCAAGCGCGACGTCATCGCCACCGGCCTGCCGGCGTCGCCGGGCGCCGCCTCGGGCGAGATCGTGTTCTCGTCGGACGAGGCCGCCAAGCTGCAGGCCGACGGCCGCAAGGTTATCCTGGTCCGGATCGAGACCAGCCCCGAAGACATTCACGGCATGCACGCCTCGGAAGGCATTCTCACCACCCGCGGCGGCATGACCTCGCACGCCGCCGTGGTGGCGCGCGGCATGGGCAAGCCCTGCGTGTCGGGATGCGGTTCGATCCGCGTCGATTACGGCCGCGGCACGATGACGATCGGCGCGCGCACCTTCAAGACCGGCGACATCATCACCATCGACGGTTCGGTCGGCCAGGTGCTGGCCGGGCGGATGCCGATGATCGAGCCCGAATTGTCGGGCGACTTCACCACCCTGATGGGCTGGGCCGATCAAGTCCGCAAGCTCAAGGTCCGCGTCAACGCCGACACCCCGGTCGATGCGCGCACCGCGATCAAGTTCGGCGCCGAAGGCATCGGCCTGTGCCGCACCGAGCACATGTTCTTCGAAGAGACCCGCATCCGCACGGTGCGCGAGATGATTCTCGCCGAGGACGAGCAGTCCCGCCGCGCCGCGCTGGCCAAGCTGCTGCCGATGCAGCGCGCCGACTTCGTCGAACTGTTCGAGATCATGAAGGGCCTGCCGGTCACGATCCGGCTGCTCGATCCGCCGCTGCACGAATTCCTGCCGCACAGCCACGCCGAGATCGAGGAAGTCGCCCGCGCGATGAATGCCGATCCGCGCCGGCTCGCCGATCGCGCCCGCGACCTGTCCGAGTTCAACCCGATGCTCGGCTTCCGCGGCTGCCGTCTGGCGATCGCCTATCCGGAGATCGCCGAGATGCAGGCCCGCGCCATCTTCGAGGCCGCGGTCGAAGCCGAGAAGCGCACCGGCGACGCCGTCGGGCTCGAAGTGATGGTGCCGCTGATCGCGACCCGTGCCGAATTCGACATGGTCAAGGCCCGGATCGACGCCACCGCGCATGCGGTGTCGCGCGAGACCGGCGCCAAGCTGACCTATCAGGTCGGCACCATGATCGAGCTGCCGCGCGCCTGCCTGATGGCCGGCGACGTCGCCGAGACCGCCGAGTTCTTCTCGTTCGGCACCAACGATCTGACGCAGACCACTTACGGCATCAGCCGCGACGACGCCGCGAGCTTCCTCGGCACCTATATCGAGAAGGGCATCTTCGCGGTCGACCCGTTCGTCTCGGTGGACCGCGACGGCGTCGGCGAATTGGTGAAGATCGGCGTCGAACGCGGCCGCAAGACCCGCCCGGATCTCAAGGTCGGGATCTGCGGCGAGCACGGCGGCGATCCCGCCTCGGTCGCGTTCTGCCACGAGATCGGCCTCAATTACGTGTCGTGCTCGCCCTATCGCGTGCCGATCGCGCGCCTCGCGGCGGCCCAGGCCGCGCTCGGCAAGGCGATCAGCAGCCAGGCGTAACAGGCTGGGGTAACATTCAGGCGGAGTGCTCGAGCCGTAACGCTCGGCAGTCACACACACTCAGCCGTCATCACCCGCGAAAGCGGGTGATCCTGTATCGCAGAGCGTTCTTTGTAAGTCGCTCGCGCCCTGGAATACTGGGTCGCCCGGTCAAGTCGGGCGATGAAGTGGGTGGTTGTCGACATCACGGCCGGGATCTCGCCCCCGCGTTGTCGTTTCGCCCGACGCGCAGATCATCCTTCATTGCGAGACGCGTCGCCAAAGTTCCCGTCATTGCGATGACGGGGAGAGGTCCTGCCCGGTCGCAGTGTCTGGCGAGGCGTATTCCTCCGGTCCGCCCCGGATCTTCCGCACCGCCGCGAAATATGCGATCCTCTGGTCGTGAACCTGCTTCTCACCATACGCCGGCTGCTGGCGGCCGTGATGGTCGCGGGCCTCGTGCTGGCGCCGCTGGCCCGGCCTGCGATGGCCGACGCGCCTTCGGCCGCGCCGCCGGCGACGGCCATGCATGGGATGACGGATCACGTGATGGCAGGCCATTTGGCGGCCGTGCCGTCGGTGGGCGCGATGTCCGCTGCGGTCGTCGACGAGATGGCCGAGATGCCGTGCTGTCCATCCGAGGCGCCGTCGACTCCTGTCGATTGCGGTAAGTGCCTGTCGATGGCGGGCTGTTCCTCCAGTTTCCTGACCGGGATGCCGGGCACGGTCGCATTGCCGTTGAGGGTCGCCACGATCGGCGCGCAAATGCCGACGAACGATTTCCGGCCCGACGGCCTCGGCCACCCGCCACCCGAATATCCGCCTCGATCGCTGGTCTGAGCGGCGCTGACGCGCCGTCTGCCGTCGCGTGACGTTTCGCGCGACGCGATTCATGCCGCCTTGCGGTCTGACCAACGCTTTCGAGGTATTGAAAAATGAAGACTCTGCTTTCGCGCCCCCTTCGGGCCGCGCTCGTCGCCGTGGCCGTGTTCGGCGCGACCACCGTCTCCCATGCCGACATCAAGGACTACGAGTTCCGTCTCATCGAGCCGACCGTCGGTGTCGGCCGCGACAAGCTCGTTTCCGTGCAACTGATCAACAAGGCTACCGGCAAGCCGGTGCCCGACGCGGTGATCTTCGCGATGCGCCTCGATATGGCGCCGGACGGGATGGCCGAAATGGCGACCAAGATCGTGCGCGAACCCGGCGGCGATCCCGGAACCTATCGCTTCAAGGCCGCCTTCGGCATGGAAGGCCGCTGGCTGCTGTCGCTCGGCGCCAAGGTGCAGGGCGAGACCGGCACGGTTGAAGGCAAGCTCGTCATCACGGCGAACAAGTGACGCGCATCGCCCTCGCGGCCGGCGCCACCGCGATCATCGCGGTGGCGGCCGGCAGCATGCCGGGTGTCCGCGAGCACCTGACCTTCACCGCTGCGATGATCGCGCCCGCGTCCGCGCAGAGCAGCGACGAACCGGCTTACTATCAGGACCCGGACGGCAAGCCGTCCTATTCGCTGGCGCCGCGCAAGACGTCCGACGGGCGCGACTACCGCGCCGTGCCGGCCAGCGCCGATCTGAACTTCGACGATGACGTCCCCGTCGCGCCGCCGCAGGTGGTCGCGACGGATCGCAAGATCAAATTCTATCGCAATCCGATGGGGCTGGCCGATATCTCGCCGGTGCCGAAGAAGGACTCGATGGGGATGGACTACATCCCGGTCTACGAGGGCGACGACACCGACGACGGGTCGGTGAAACTGTCGCCGGGGAAAATCCAGCGTACCGGCGTCAAATCCGAAGCCGCCGCCCAGCGCGTCATCCGCACCACGATCCGCGCGCCCGGCGTGATCCAGCTCGACGAACGCCGGGTCTCGGTGATTGCGATGAGGTCCGAGAGCTTCATTCAGAAGATCGCCGACGTCACCACCGGCAGCCGCGTCGCCAGGGGCCAGCCGCTGATGGAGGTCTACAGTGCGGCGATTTCGGCCGCGGCGGCCGAATACATGGCCACGGTCAACTCGAAAACCGTCGGCGGCGTTGCGGCCTTCGGGCGTGGTTCGCGGCAGCGGCTGGTCAATCTCGACGTTCCCGAGGCGGCGATCGCCGCGATGGAGACCAGCCGCACCGCGCCGGTCAAGATCGAATGGTCTGCCCCGCGCGACGGCGTCGTTCTGGAGCGAAACGCCACCGAGGGCATGCGGGCGCAGCCCGGCGACGTGCTGTTCCGTATTGCCGATATTTCGCGGCTGTGGGCCACCATCGATGTCGCCGAGCGGGATCTCGGCGCCGTGGCGCTCGGCCAACCCGTCATCGTCCGTGCCCGCAGCTATCCGGGTCGCGAATTCACGGGCGAGGTGAAGCTGGTCTATCCGCAGATCAGCAAGGAGACCCGAACCGCACGGATCAGAATCGAACTGGCCAATCCGGATCTCGCGCTGCTGCCCGACATGTATGTCGACGCCGAGATCGATACCGGCGGCGCGCAACCCGTTCTGGCGGTGCCGGACAGCGCCATCCTGGATTCCGGCAGCAAGCAGGTGGTGTTCATCGACAAGGGCGAAGGGCGTTACGAGCCGCGCAGCATCAAGCCCGGCCGTCGCGGAAGGGAATATGTCGAGATCCGCGAAGGTCTCGCCGAGGGCGATCGCGTCGTCGTCTCGGCCAATTTCCTGATCGACGCGGAGAGTAATCTGAACGCCGCGCTGAAGAGCTTCTCGGACGCGGGAGCCAAGCCATGATCGCCCGCCTGATCGCGTGGTCCGCGCGCAATCT
This sequence comes from Rhodopseudomonas palustris, assembly GCF_034479375.1. Classification (NCBI taxonomy): domain Bacteria; kingdom Pseudomonadati; phylum Pseudomonadota; class Alphaproteobacteria; order Hyphomicrobiales; family Nitrobacteraceae; genus Rhodopseudomonas; species Rhodopseudomonas palustris. Next base: position 4,925,794 of record NZ_CP140155.1, read on the forward strand.
GCTGCTGGTGCTGTTCGGCGCCGGTTTCGCCGCGGCCGCCGGCCTCTACGCCGTGACCCATCTGCCGCTCGACGCGATCCCCGATCTGTCCGACACGCAAGTGATCGTCTACACCGAATATCCCGGTCAGGCGCCGCAAGTGATCGAGGATCAGGTCACCTATCCGCTGACCACCGCGATGCTCACCGTGCCGCGCTCGAAAGTGGTGCGCGGTTTTTCGTTCTTCGGCGCGTCGTTCGTCTACGTCATCTTCGAGGACGGCACCGACATCTACTGGGCGCGCTCGCGCGTGCTCGAATTCCTCAACGGCGCGTCGTCCCGGCTGCCCGCCGGCGTGACGCCCACCATCGGCCCCGACGCCACCGGGGTCGGCTGGGTCTATCAATACGCGGTGATCTCGAAAGAGCTGAACCTCGCCGATACGCGCGCGATCCAGGACTGGAACCTGAAATTCGCGCTGGCCAAGGCCGAAGGCGTCGCCGAGGTCGCCAGCGTCGGCGGCTTCGTCCGGCAGTACAACGTCGTCCTTGATCCGCAACGGATGCGCGATCTCGGCATCACCATGTCGAAGATACGCGACGCGATCCGCGCCAGCAACGCCGACGTCGGCGGGCGGACCGTCGAACTGTCGGAATTCGAATACATCATTCGCGGCAAGGGCTATCTGAAAGGCATCAACGACCTCGGCGATATCGTGCTGAAGAGCGCGGGCGGCACGCCGGTTCTGCTGCGCGACGTCGCCCGCGTCGAACTCGGCCCCGACGAGCGGCGCGGCATCGCCGAACTGAACGGCGAGGGCGAGGTAGCCAGCGGCATCGTGCTGCAGCGGTTCGGGGTCAACGCGCTGAGCGTGATCGACAACGTCAAGAAGCGCTTCGAGGAGATCGCCTCGAGCCTGCCGAGCTCCGTCGAAATCGTTCCGGTCTATGACCGCTCCAATCTGATCGACGCCGCGATCGCCACGCTCAAGAGCACTCTGATCGAGGAGTGCATCGTGGTGGCGCTGGTCTGCATCGTGTTCCTGCTGCATGTCCGCAGCGCGCTGGTGGCGATCATCATGCTGCCGGTCGGCATCCTGATGGCATTCGGCGTCATGAAGCTGCTGGGCATCGGCGCCAACATCATGAGTCTCGGCGGCATCGCGATCGCGATCGGCGCGATGATCGACGCGGCGATCGTGATGATCGAGAACGCCCACAAGCATCTGGAGCGGGCGCCGCCGGAGAGGCCCCGTGTCGAAGTCCTGATCGAGGCCGCCGCCGAGGTCGGCCCGGCGCTGTTCTTCAGCCTGCTGATCATCACCGTGTCGTTCCTGCCGATCCTCACGCTGGAATCGCAGGAGGGGCGGCTGTTCAGTCCGCTGGCGTTCACCAAGACCTTCGCGATGGCGGCGGCCGCCCTGTTGTCGGTGACGCTGGTGCCGGCGCTGATGGTGATCTGCGTCCGCGGCCGGATCGTTCCGGAGCACAGAAACCCGATCAATCGGGCGCTGATCTGGATCTATCGTCCGGTGATCAAGGCGGTGATGAACGCCAAGCTGATCGTGATCCTCGCCGCGGTGGCGATCCTCGCCGTCACGGTCTGGCCGGCGCGCCAACTCGGCACCGAGTTCATGCCGACCCTCGACGAAGGCACGCTGCTGTATATGCCGACGACGCTGCCCGGCATTTCGGTGACCAAGGCGGCCGAACTGCTGCAGACTCAGGACCGCATCATCCGTTCGTTCCCGGAGGTCGCCTCGGTGTATGGCAAGGCCGGCCGCGCCGCGACCGCGACCGATCCGGCGCCGTCGGAGATGTTCGAAACCATCATCAACCTGAAGCCGAAGCAGCAGTGGCGCGCGGGCGTGACGATCGACAGCCTCACTGCCGAGATGGATCGCGCGCTGCAGTTCCCCGGCGTCTCCAACGCCTGGACGATGCCGATCAAATCGCGGATCGACATGCTGTCCACCGGCATCCGCACCCCGGTCGGCGTCAAGGTGATCGGTAACGATCTCGAAGCGCTCGAAGGGCTGGCGAAACAGATCGAGCAGGTGCTGAAGGCCGTGCCCGGGACGTCGTCGGCCTATGCCGAACGCGCGCTCGGCGGTTACTACCTCGATATCACGCCGGACCGCGCCGCCCTGGCGCGCTACGGCATCAGCATCCAGGACGTCCACGACGTGATCGCGACCGCGCTCGGCGGCCAGACCGTGACGACCACGGTCGAGGGCCGGCAGCGCTTCGGCGTCAACATGCGCTATCCGCGCGATCTGCGCGGCTCGGCCCGGGCGATCGCCAGCGAGGTGCTGGTGTCGATGCCGAACGGCGGCGCGGTGCCGCTCGGCGAGATCGCGACCGTCGCGCCGACGCGCGGCCCGACCTCGATCCGCACCGAGAACGGCCAGCTCGCGGTCTACGTCTATGTCGATATCCGGGATCGCGACCTCGGCAGCTACGTTGCGGACGCGCAGAACGCGGTGAAGGCGAGCATCGCGTTTCCGGCCGGCTCCTACGTGGTCTGGAGCGGTCAGTACGAATATCTCGAGCGCGCCGCGGCGCGGCTGAAGATCGTCGTGCCGGCGACGCTGGCGATCATCTTCCTGCTGCTCTATCTGAATTTCCGCTCGGTGGCCGATACCTTGATCGTGATGCTGTCGCTGCCGTTCGCGCTGGTCGGCGGCGTCTGGCTGATGTGGGCGCTCGGCTTCAACCTGTCGGTCGCCGTGGTGGTCGGCTTCATCGCACTGGCCGGCGTCGCCGCCGAGACCGGGGTGGTGATGCTGATCTATCTCAATCACGCGCTGGCCGAGATCGCAGCGAACCGCGCCGCAGAGGGCGTGGCGCTCACCCGTCGCGATATCGCCGAAGCGATCATGCGCGGCGCGGTGGAGCGGGTGCGGCCGAAGATGATGACGGTGGTGGCGATCATGGCGGGGCTGCTGCCGATCATGTGGAGCACGGGAGCCGGCTCGGAGATCATGCAGCGGATCGCGTTGCCGATGATCGGCGGCATGATCTCGTCCACGCTGCTCACGCTGATCGTGATCCCCGCGATCTACGCGCTGGTCAAGGGTTTCGCCCTGCGCGGATCGAGCGCGATCGCGGCTCCACTACCGACGCGTGATGCGGTGGGGTGATGCGCTCGTCCCCCGGCTCGAATCCGGGGGGGCATCTGCGCCTCGCAACGGAACGTTCAGCACGTCTGTTGACGTGCTGTTTACGACTTTCAAGAAGTCCGCGTTTACCAAGGGTTTCGATCGCTACGCGGCGAGGTGAGGGAACTCTTGCGTGTGGCTCGCGGGCATCGGCGATTAACGCACGAGCAACTTTAATCGGATAACAACAGAAACGATCGACTTGTCCGTAACGGTTGGTCGATCCCAGTAAGCGTTGCGTGAGCGTATCGATGTCAGTCATGCGTAACCGGTCGAAGGGCGCACGGATTGCGTCCTTCGGCCTGGGACTCTGTGTATTCGCAGTGTTCCCGACCGAAATCGGCTATCAGGATATCGCCTCGCTGCTGGTCCGCCAGCCGGGAGTGACCGAGCGTTGGCAGAAGCGGATGTTCGCTTCCGCGGTCGGTTCGATCCAGGTCGCGACCTTCTCGTTCGGTCGTCCGATCGGCACCTGGACGCCGCAGGGCTCGACCTATCGGCTCGCCAGCCTCGACGGCAAGCTCGGCCTGCCCGGCGCGATGACCCGCAATCCGCTGGCGCAGCCGCCGCAGCGCTATCAGGCGTCCGATTTCCCGGCGGTGGATCGCACGCTGAAGGGTGATCGCCTCGCGATCTTCAAGCCGGAGCCCGCGACGCCCGACGAGCAGGCGCCGTCCGCGACCGACGATTCGAATGCGCCGAACATCGCCGGCGCCAAGATCGCCTCGCACACGCCGGTCGACCATTCGCCGCTCGACCCGGAGCTCGCCGAAGCGCTGCAGTCCGAGCCGCTGACCCAGTACGACGCGGCGCATGCGCCGGGATCCGATTCGCCGCACGCAGCCGGGCCGGCCGATGCCGCCGGCGCGCCGCCGCGCGATCCGTTCACCTTCAAGACATCGAGCCTGTTCTTCGGCACGGGCTCGCTCGGCGGACTGGATGAATCGCTCGAGCAGTGGCAGCCCGGCGAAGAGCCGATCATCGTCACGCCGCACGGCGCCGATCCGGACATGAAATCGCCGCTGCGGTCGGCGACGGCCGTCGCTCCGGAAGCGGCCGGCGAAAGCGTCGCCGGCAAGGGTGAGGTCAATATCGATCATCACGCCCGGACGCCCGCCCAGCGGCTCGGCCTGTTCGATTCCAAGCTGCGCGCCAAGCACGAGAAGTGCCTCGCCGAGGCGGTGTATTTCGAAGCGCGGGGTGAAAAAGTGCGCGGCCAGATCGCGGTGGCGCAGGTGGTGCTGAACCGCGCCTTCTCGGGCTTCTATCCGACCAACGTCTGTGGCGTGGTGTATCAGAACAAGCACCGGCGGCTCGCCTGTCAGTTCACCTTCGCCTGCGATCGCGTCGCCGACGTCGTGCGTGAGCCGGAGATGTGGGATCGCGCCAGGCGGATCGCCGCGGCGATGCTCGACGGCAAGCTGTGGCTGCCGGAAGTGGCGAAGTCGACGCACTACCACGCCTATTGGGTGCGGCCGTCCTGGGTGCACGAGATGAAGAAGATGTACAAGACCGGCGTGCACACCTTCTATCGCCCGCGCAAATGGGGCGACGGCAGCGACGCCCCGAGCTGGGGCGACGCCGCCCAAACCGCCGCCATTTCCGCCCAACTCTCCGAAGCCGCCAAGAGCTCGGCCGAGATCAGCGCGAAGAACTGAGGCGCGTATTCCTCTCGAGTCATTCCGGGGCGCGCGCAGCGCGAACCCGGACGCTCGATCGGTTGAAAACCTCCGCAGCTCGACGTCCTCGCGCCGAGTCACAGCGCGCTCCCTCTCCCGCTTGCGGGAGAGGGCTGGGGTGAGGGCGACCCGAGCACAGAGTCAGTTCTTCGCGGAGAGGAGTGCCCTCACCCGGATCGCTGCGCGATCCGACCTCTCCCGCAAACGGGAGAGGTTGCGCAATGAACTACGCATCGATATCCAGTGCCACGTCGAAATTCGGCGCGGAGTGAGTCAGCGCGCCGGCGGATGCGTAGTCGACGCCGGTCCCGGCGATCGCCCGGATCGAGTCGCGGGTGACGCCGCCTGAGGCTTCCAGCACCACGCGGCCTTGCGCCATCGCCACGGCGCGCTTCAGCGTGTCGATGTCCATGTTGTCGAGCAGCACGACGTCGGCCATGCCGGTGTCGAGCACCTCGCGCAACTGCTCCAGCGTATCGACTTCGATCTCGATCTTGACCAGATGGCCGATCTTGGAGCGCGCGCCTTCGAGCACCGGGCGAATGCCGCCGGCGACCGCGATGTGATTGTCCTTGATCAGGATCGCGTCATCCAGGCCGAAGCGATGGTTGAAACCGCCGCCGCAGCGCACAGCGTATTTCTCCAGCGCGCGCAGCCCCGGCGTGGTCTTGCGGGTGCAGCAGATCCGCATCTTGGTGCCGGATGTGTGGCGGACGTAGTCCGCGGTCAGCGTGGCGATGCCCGACAGCCGGCCGACGAAATTCAGCGCCGTTCGCTCGCCGGACAGGATCGCCCGGGCCGGCCCCGACATCGTCAGCAGGTTGATGCCGGCCGCGACCGCTTCGCCGTCACGCACATGGGCAGTGATGGCGATGTCGGGAGACAGCCGCTGAAACGCCTCGACCGCCAGCGGCAGCCCGGCGATCACGCCGGCCTGCCGCGCCACCATGATCGCATGGGCCTTGGTCTTCTCTGGAATCGTCGCGATCGAGGTGACGTCGCCGGCGCGACCGAGATCTTCGTCGAGCGCGCGGCGAATGGCGTCTTCGATCGCCAGCGGCGAGAGGAAGGCATCGGGATGCAGCAAAGTGGTCGGCATCATGAGAGCTGCTCCTGGGCAGTCGGGCGGGAGGGGTCAGGCGAGCGCGGTTTGCGCCCTTGTCGGAAACGGCAGGATGGTCGCGCCATTCGTCAGCGCGGCGGTGCGCTCGCGGGCCTGGGCGAGCGTGGTGATGCTGCGCTCCGCCAGCGCCGGATTCTCCATCGGAAAGTCGGAGCGAAAATGCGCGCCGCGGCTCTCGGTCCGCGCCAGCGCCGCGGTCGCGACCAGCAGCGCCGTTGTCGCCATGTTGGTCAGCGCGATCGAGCCTGCCTCGGCTTCCAGCGCCGCGAAGGCCCGCACCGCCTCGGTCAGGCCGTCGCGGTCGCGGATCACGCCGACCTTGGCCGACATCGTCGCGCGCAGGCTCTGCTCCTGCGCCGGGTCGTGCACCTCGTCGCGCGCGGGCGCGCTCGGATCGAACCGGCCGGTCGCCGCGCGCAATTCGGCGCCGGCGATGTCTTCGGCGATCCGCGCCGCATACACCACGGCCTCGAGCAGCGAGTTAGAGGCCAGCCGGTTGGCGCCGTGCGCGCCGGTGCAGGACACTTCGCCGGCGGCCCACAGCCCCTTCAGCGAAGTGCGGCCGCGCGTGTCCACCGCGACGCCGCCCATGTGGTAGTGCGCCGCCGGCGCGATCGGAATCGGCTGCGTCGCCGGGTCGATGCCGGCGGAGATGCAGCTCTCGTACACGGTCGGAAATTCGTGCGCGAACTTCGCTCCAATCGCCTGCGTTGCATCGAGAAACGCGCCGCGGCCCGCCGCGACTTCGGCGAACACGCCGCGCGCGACGATGTCGCGCGGCGCCAGCTCGGCGAGCGGATTCAGCGCCGGCATGAAGCGATCGCCGCGGCCGTTGATCAGCGCCGCGCCCTCGCCACGCAGCGCCTCGGTGGCGAGCGGCGCGGGATCGCGGCCGACCATGATGGCGGTCGGATGAAACTGCATGAATTCCGGATCGGCGATCACCGCGCCGGCGCGTGCGGCGATCGCCAGGCCCTGACCGGAGGCTTCCGGCGGGTTGGTCGTCACCGCGTAGAGATGCCCGATGCCGCCGGTCGCCAGCACCACGGCCCGCGCCGCGATCGCCACCGGCGGGGTGAGGACGCTGCCGGCGCGGCGCAGTCGCAGCCCGGTGACGGCGTCGCCGTCGGTCAGCAGCGCTTCGGCGCACCAGCCTTCGAGTACGCGGACCGACGGCGTCGCGCGCACGGCTTCGATCAGTGCGGTGATGATCGCCTTGCCGGCCATGTCGCCGCGGACATGGACGATCCGCCGCGCCGAATGCGCCGCCTCGCGCGCCACCGCGAGCCGACCTTCGAGGTCGCGATCGAACGGCACGCCGTAGGCGAGCAGATCGTGGATGCGCGCCGAGGCTTCCTGCGCGAGTCCGAGCGCGACTGCCTCGTCGACCAGGCCGGCGCCGACCGCGATGGTGTCGGCCGCATGCGATTCCGCGGTGTCGCCCTCGCCGACCGCGGCGGCGATGCCGCCCTGCGCCCAGGCGGTCGAGGCGCCTTCGCCGAGCGGCGCCGAGGTGATCACCGTCACCGGCCGCGGCGCCAGCTTCAGTGCACAGAACAGGCCGGCGAGGCCGCCGCCGACGATGACGATGTCACCATGGGCGCCGAGCGCTTCAATTTCGGGTGAGAAACCCATCGGGGTGGTCCGATCCTCAGCCTGCGTCCGCGGAACGTCGTTGCGTGGACCGCGAGGTGGAGACGGCGACCGCCATGAAAGGCCGCCGTCCAGGACGCCGCAGCTAGCGGCTCAGTTCGTCAGATTGATCATCCGCTCCACCGAGCGCCGCGCGGGCGCCACGATGGCGGGGTCGACCGTCACTTCCTCGCGCAGATACACCAGGCTGTCGAGGATCTTCGCCAGCGTGATCCGCTTCATGTGCGGGCACAGATTGCACGGCCGCACCATCTCGACGTCGCGCAGCTCGGCCTGGACGTTGTCGGCCATCGAGCATTCGGTGATCATCACCACCCGCTTGGGATGCCTGGTCTTGACCCAGTCGATCATGTGCGCGGTCGAGCCGGTGAAGTCGGCCTCGGCCAGTACGTCCGGCGGGCATTCCGGATGCGCGATGATCATCACGCTCGGATCGGCCTCGCGATAGCTGCGCAGCTCGTCGCCGGTGAAGCGCTCGTGCACTTCGCAGGCGCCCTTCCAGGCGATGATCTTCACCTTGGTCTGCGACGCGACGTACTTCGCCAGATACTGATCCGGCACCATGATCACGCGATCGACGCCGAGGCTCTCCACCACCTTCACGGCGTTGGACGAGGTGCAGCAGATGTCGACCTCGGCCTTCACGTCGGCCGAAGTGTTGACATAGGCGACCACCGGAACGCCGGGAAACTTCTCGCGCAACAGGCGAACGTCTTCTCCGGTGATGCTCGACGCCAGCGAGCAGCCGGCGCGCGAATCCGGGATCAGCACGCGCTTCTCCGGATTGAGGATCTTCGAGGTCTCCGCCATGAAATGCACGCCGCATTGCACGATCGTCGAGGCTTTGACTTTCGTCGCCTCGACCGCAAGCTGCAGCGAGTCGCCGACGATGTCGGCGACGCAGTGGAAGATCTCGGGCGTCTGGTAGTTGTGCGCCAGGATCACGGCGTCGCGCTCGCGCTTCAGCTCGTTGATCGCCTTGACGTAGGGCGCCATGAACGGCCACTCGACCGGCGGGATCACGTTCTGCACGCGCGCATAAAGATGCGCGGTCGCAGCCTCGACCTCGGGCGTCCATTCGAGCTGCGGCATCGGCAGGGCGCGCGCCTTTTCCACCGCGCTCAGCGGCGCGCGGGCGAGCGACGACTGACGCGCATGCGGCGGCAGGCCGAAATTTTCCGGGCCATAGAGATCAGCAAGCGGCATCGAGGCCTCCCTGGTAACGCACCCAGAATATACTCATTTTGAGCATATTCTGGGTCTGAGAAATCCGGCCACGACGGGCCGGCAACTTCCATGCAGTGTTGAAGCGCTTTCCGAGTCTTCCGCGTCCCCGCGCCCCCGCGCCCCGTCTCGGAAACCCATGAGGATGCGACTTATCCTCAAACAGAGCAAATCTAATATAACATGCAGACTACGGTTCCGCCAGTGGCCCAAAGGATCAAATCGTCACGGCAACTCGCCGGATTTGCATCGCTGCAGCGCAACGCGATCTTTACAGCCGGGCCGCATTTTCTCTAACTCACGTCGGCATTCAGAAGCACAAAACAAGGGGAGCGGAATGGCGACGTTCAAGGCGATCAGAATCGAGAAGGCCGAGAAGGGCACCACCGCGGCGCTGGCGCAGTTCGACGATAACGAACTGATGGAAGGCGACGTCACCGTCGCGGTCGAATGGTCGACGCTGAACTACAAAGACGGTCTGGCGCTGACCGGCAAGGCGCCGGTGGTGCGGCGATTTCCGATGATCGCCGGCATCGATCTCGCCGGCACCGTTCTCGACTCCACGCACCCGGACTGGAAGGCCGGCGACAAGGTCGTCTGCAACGGCTGGGGCATGGGCGAGACCCATCTCGGCGCCTATGCGGAGAAGGCGCGCGTCAAGGGCGACTGGCTGGTGCGGCTGCCGGACGGACTCTCCGCGCGCGACGCGATGGCGATCGGCACCGCCGGCTACACCGCGATGCTCAGCGTGCTGGCGCTGGAGAAGCACGGCCTGACGCCGAAGGACGGACCGGTGGTCGTCACCGGCGCCGCCGGCGGCGTCGGCTCGGTGGCGATCGCGCTGTTGTCGAAGCTCGGCTATCACGTCATCGCCTCGACCGGCCGCACCTCCGAAGAGGCCTATCTGCGCGACCTCGGGGCCGCCGAGATCATCGACCGCAACGAGCTGTCCGGGCCCGCCAAGCCGCTGGCGAAGGAGCGCTGGGCCGGCGGCATCGACAGCGTCGGATCGACCACGCTGGCGAACCTGCTGTCGATGACCAAGTATCGCGGCGCGATCGCCGCCTGCGGCCTCGCCGCCGGCATGGATCTGCCGGGCTCGGTGGCGCCTTTCATTTTGCGCGGGGTGTGTCTTTACGGCATCGACTCGGTGATGTGCCCGCTGTCGGACCGCCAACAGGCATGGTCGCGGCTCGCGGGCGATCTGGACCGCGCTAAACTGGCGGAAATCACCCAGGAAATCGGACTGGACGAGGTGATCGGCGCAGGCGCCAAGGTTCTGGCGGGCCAAGTCCGCGGTCGAATCGTGGTGAAAATCGCGTAGCGTTCAGACTTTACCAACCAAGCTGCGCCAATGTTGCCGCAGTTTGTATGGTAAGGAGTGGGTTAACGAGTTCGACCCGCGCCAGTAGGAGTTCAGGCATGTTTGCGCGTTTCGTATACGGAGCCTTGATGGCCGGCGCCACCGTTCTGCCGGCGATGGCAGGGTCGATGACCGCAGACGAGGCGCGCAAATTCGTCGCCAACAAGGTGTTCGCCTTCACCTGCTTCGATGGCACCCGCGGCGCAGGCCGGGTGTTCGAAGACGGCGGTGCCGCCGGCGCGGTGCAGTTTTCCGGATCCGGTCCCAACCGCTTCATGAGGCTTCCCGGAAACACCTTGCAGGTGCGCGGCCAGTCGATCTGCGCGTCGATCAAGGGCATCCCGTTCAACCCCTGCTTCAATCTCGACAAGACCGGCGAGCGCAGCTTCCGCGGATCGGTGTCCGGCATGGGCTTCGCCTATTGCGACTTCCGCCATCAGGGGGCCGGCCGGATGATGATGGCGCGGGCGATCTCGAGCTCGCAGCCGCGTTCTCTGCATGCGCCCGGCACCCGCCAGGCCGATGCGTCGCGCCACACCGAGGTCACCGGCAGGGTGCCGACCCCGCGCGTCGAGGCGGCGCGGCTCGACCCGCCGAAGGTCGATGCCTCCAGGGTCGAAGCCGCGTCCGAACTGCGCCGCTCGACCGACTGAGCGGCTTCCGCTGTCCGCGACGGGACGGCGACGCCGGAGCAGTTCTGTTCCGATGGAATCAGCACTGGCGTCCGGGTGGCTCACGACGGGCACAACCTCATGGTGAGGAGGCGCAAAGCGCCGTCTCGAACCATGCGCCGCCGGCCATCATGCGTCGCCCCATCCTTCGAGACGCCCGGCTTCGCCGGGCTCCTCAGGATGAGGGTCAGTGCATTTGGCGAGGGCCGTATCGCTTCAATCAATCGAAGACGGATTCAGAAATCCGTGGTCATCGACAATCTGACCGTCAGGGGCAGGCCCTGTGCGATCGTGCTGTAGCTGGCGACGCCGGACCAGTAGTCCTTGTCGAACACGTTCTGCACCGACGCACGGAATGTGACCGGCCGCCTGTCGATCACCGTCTTGTAGCGCGCGCCGAGATCCATCCGGGTCCATGACGGGATCATCTGCGTGTTCGCCGTGTTCACATATTGCTCGCCGGTGTAGATGACGTTGGCGGTCAGCGTCAGGCCCGACACGAACGGCGTGTCCCATTCGCCGCCGAGATTCGCCTGCACCGTCGGCACGCCGACCGGCCTGTTGCCCAGCGTCGCGGCGCTCGTCGTCCTGGTCAATTCGCCGTCGATCAGCGACGCGCCGCCGAGCAGCCGTAAGCCCGGCGTGACTTCTCCGAACACGTTCAACTCGAGGCCGCGGTTGCGCTGCTCGCCGCCCTCGCCGAACACCAGATTGCCGCCGATGGTTTCGAGCTGACCGAACGGCTTCTCGATCTGGAACGCGCTGAAGGTCACACCGAAGCGGCCGAGGTCGAGTTTCGTGCCGGCCTCGTACTGCGTCGTCTTGTAGGGCGCCAGGGTCTCGCCGGCGTTGATCGCGTTGGTCGGTGCTGTTTCACCGATGCTCAGGCCTTCCGCGTAGTTCGCATAGAACGACACCATGCTCCAGGGGCGAACCACAAGACCGACCAGAGGGGTGACGGCGGTCTCGTCGGACGACGAGGTGAGGGCGCCGGTGTTGATATTGTAGTTGCTCGAACTGATCTGCTGGAATCGGCCGCCGACGGTCAGTTGCAGGCGTTCGTCCAGCACCGACAGCGTATCCGACAGCGCGACGCCCGACAGCGTGCTCTCGGACGCCTTCGCAATCCGGGTCGGGTCGGCGACGAACTGCTCCGGCCGATAGGCCGGGTTGTACATGTTGCTGAACTGCGTCGTGCCCGAGACGATCCCGCGATCGAGCGTCTGGTTGAGATAGCTGGACTGCAGCGTCATCGTATGCGCGATCGCGCCGGTCTCGAAGCGGGAGCGGATTCCGGTTTCCGCACTCAGCCGGTCGACGTCGAAAATCGCGTTCTCCGGGCGGATGCTGACGTCTCCGGCGGAGTTGAGCATCGTCGGAAGGCCGAACAGCCGATGAACCCGCGAGTTGCCGCCGCCGACCGCACCGAACCATGTGACGTTGTCGGTCAGGTCGTATTCGACCTTGCCGAGAACCGACTTGTCCTCGCTCTTCGACCACTCCCAGGGCGCCTGGACATTCCGCGAGCCGTTCGGCGCGCTCGGAATCGCGAAATTGCCGGACGACGGATAGAACGGCCGCTGCGGCGCCGTCAGATTTTCCCGCTGACCGATGATGTCGAGCGTGGCGCGCAACCTCTCGCCGCGATAGTCGAGGGCCAGCGAACCGACGAAGGCGCTGCGCTCCAGATTATCGATCGGGAGCTCACCGCCGCGCGCGCTGCCGTTGAAGCGGATGCCGAATTCCTTCTGGTCACCGAAGCGCCGCGAGACGTCCACGGCGCCGCCGCCCTGGGCGTTGGATGCGTAGTCGGTCGTCAGGCGCGTCAGGTCGGTGTCACCGGCGCGTTTCGGGACGATGTTGATCGTGCCGCCGACGGCGCTGTTGGGCGATATGCCGTAGAGGAACGCGGTCGGCCCCTTCAGGACTTCGACGCGTTCGGCATAGTCGGTGAACACCCGATAGGTCGGAGCTATTCCGAAAATTCCGTCGAAGGCGATTTCGCCGAGATTGCCTTCGCCGATCGGAAATCCGCGGATGTAGAACGAATCCAGCAGCCCGCCCGCCGAATGCGTGCTTCTCACGGAAGGGTCGGCTTCGAGAACGTCGGCGACGGTCTGCGCGCCCTGATCCCGGATTCGCTGCGACGTGTAGGCCGTCACGGCGAACGGCGTATCCATGAAGCTGCGATTGCCCAGCATGCCGATGCGGGCGCCCTGCGCCACCTGGCCACCGGCATAGGGGACCGGCAGCGTTCCGATGGTGTGAATTGCCGCTGCCGGGTTGGGCGCCGCAATCGGTGCGGCAGGCGGTTCAGTCGATTGCCGCGGGGCGACCCGGGACGAGCGTCGCTGCACATTGCGGGACCGGACCGGGGGCGCCACCCGCGCCCGCTGCCGCGGCTCGTCGACGGCGACCGGAGGCAGCACATGCGGCGCTGCGCTCTGTGCTCGACTTTGACAAATCCCGATGCCGGTGAGGCACAGAGAAATTGCCGCCGTTGCGACGCCGGCGTACAGCCGGTTCTTGTTAGTTCTGAAGCTGCCCACGGAATTCCCCGATCCACCCATTCGACTTTTGACTAGGTGGCCCAAGGTTCGAGGGCAACAGAAGCGGGTTAGAACCTCTATATGCGGGCGTGCAACTCCGTAGACTCGCTCTAATCCTACGGCTCGCCGGTTGTATCGACGCGCTGGGTCGCGCGCGGCCGAAACAGGATGCGCTGATACAGCCAGCCGATCGCGACCAGGACCAGCCCGAGCCCCATGAACGACAGCGCCCGATACACGCCGGTCAGCGTCGACATGTCGATCAGGAAGGCTTTGACGATGGTGAGGCCGATCACCACCGCGGAAGCGAGCCGCGCGCGCTGCGAGTTGAACAGGATGCCGGCGCCGAGCAACAGCACGCCGCAGCCGAGCCACGCCAGCGAGTAGCTGTACTGTTCGGCGTCGGTGGTGACACCGCGCCACAACGCGGGGCCGTGATACAGCCGGCGGATCTCCAGCGTCACGTAAGCGAGGCCCATCACCAGCGCGAGAGCCGCGAAGCTGTTGGCATAGGCCGGCCGGCGCAGCCCCGCCACCGCGTAGGACAGCAGCAGCGCCAGCAGCGCCGGAGCCGCATAGGCAAGCAGCAACTGGTTCAGCAACAGGCCGCCGATCTCGCCGGACCACCACAGCATCGGGTTTTCGAACAGCAGCAGCCCGCCGACGCTGGCGAGCGCGGCGTACACCGCGAGCAGAACCGCCGCGACATTGTGGACGATGCTGCCGCTGCGTCGGCGCAGCCGCTCGAGGCCGATCGCCATCGCCAAGGACACGCAGACCTGCAGAGCGACCTCGACCAGTCCGGCGCTGTCGCGATAGACGTCGCCGCCGTTGACGGCGTGGCGGATCTGCAGGAACGCCAGCAGCACGGTGAACAGGATCGCCGCCGATTCCATCATCCGCAGCGGCACGTCGTCGCCGCGCCGGCGCATCCAGACACTCGCGGTCCAGAATGCAGCCGCCGGCACGCCGTAGCCCCACAGCAGCCAGTTGAAGATCGGCGTGGTGCCGACCGCGTCGCCGACGATGCGCGGCTCCCAGCCGATCCGCAGCACGACGATGCCGGCGAGGATCGCGGCGAGCCAGCGCAGGAACGGGATCGGCCGTTGCAGCGAGATCCAGGCCGTGCCGGCCGCCATCAGCGCCAGCGCGATCGTCAGCCAGCCTTTCTCCAGCGCAAAGGTCAGCGCCAGCGCCAATGCGCCGAGCGTGCCGGTGGCGAACAGCGCAGTCGAGATCGCAAGCCCGGGTCGCGTCTCGCGCTTGCTCAGCCATTCGGTGGCGGCGCCATAGGCCGCGGCGAGCAGCACCGCGAGAACCGCGAAGGGGATCGAGCGATCGAGCTGCGCGATCCGCGCGTACAGCGCGATCAGCAGCGCCAGCGGCGTGAAAACGCCCGCAGCCGCAAAGATCACCGGCACTTTCGCGCTCACCGACCGGCCCTGCGCCAGCACGCCGGCGACGCCGAAGCCGATCGCAAAGATCGCTGCGGTGATCAGGTGCGTCGTCACCGAGCCGGCAATCGGATCGGTGCCGATGCCGGGCAGCGGTCCGCCGGGTAGCGCAAGTAACTCGGGCGCGCTGCGGATCACCCACGAGAGAAACACCAGCGCGACCAGCGCCGCCGCTGCGCCGACCGCCGCGGCCGCAGCCGCCGCGCGCCACGCGACCAGCAGCGTCGCTGCGACCAGCAGCGCGAACACGATCATCGCGCCGTCGGCATGGCGGTTGCTGACGACGATCAGCGCGGCTGTGAGCAGCGGTGCGGCGAGCGAGGCGGATGAAATCGTTTCGATCCGGCCGTCCTCAAACGAAGGTCCGAACAGCAAGTTGCAAACCACCAGCAGTGCGGCGAGCGCGAAGCCGGCGATGGCGTGGAAGGCCAGCGGCGCCAGCGTCGATGAGCCTTCGCCGAGACCCGGCAGCGTCCACAGGAATGCCAGCACGATGGTCGTGATCGCGAGCCAGCGCCACAGCCGGATCCGCGCGAGGCCGAACGACGCGGCGGTCACCACCGCGAGATAGATGTACAGCGCCCAGTAGTCCGGCGTCTCCGACGACACCAGCAGCGGCGTGACGAAGCCGGCGACGACGCCGAGCCCGGCCAGCGCCGGGCCGTGCAGCAAGGCGGCAGCCATCGTGCCGAGCGCGACCAGGCCGAGCAGGATGAAGGCGCTGGCGGGCGCGAGGAAGTCGTACAGCGCGTAAGATGCGTAGACGGTGGCGAAGGCCACCGCGGTGCCGGCCGCGGTGAGGATCGCGGGGATGTTGGCGATCGGCAGCGCGCGGATGTTGGAGATGTCTTCCTTGCGCCGCGTCCATTCGCCGGCGCCGAGCAGCGCCAGCGCGAACAGGCCGCCGAGCAGCACCCGCACGCCGGGGCCGAGCAGGCCTTGTTCGATGGAGTAGCGCACCATGAAGAAGCCGCCGAGCGCCAGCGTCAGGCCGCCGACCCACACCACCCAGCGGGTGCCGATGCGCTCTTCGAAGCCGGGTTTGACGGGCTGTGCAGAGGCCGGGTCAACCGGCGCGGCCGCATCGATCGCTGCGTCAGCCGACGCGGCGCTCCCGGCGGATGCCGGCTCCGTCGCCGCCTCGGCCGAAACCGCCTCGGCGGCGGGCTGAAGCTCGGGCGCCAGCGGCGCCTCTGCCACGGCGCTGCCACTCGGCGCGGCGGCCGCGGCCTCCGTGCGGGCCGTCAGCGGCTGCCCCGCCTCCAGCGCTGCGAGCCGCGCCTGCAATTCCTGGGAGCGGTTGTTTGCCTTGCGCGCCAGCACCAGCGCGACGATGGCGATCACGAGCGTCAGTAGTTCGAACATCACATCTCCAGGCGACCGGCCCGGATGCGGGGCGCTTCGCTTCCTGATCCAAGTTCAGCGCCGCCCACGCACGCGCAGGCCGGGCGCCGGGCGCTCCTGCAGCACCTCGCGGCGGAAGCGAAACAACGCCGCCGGCCGTCCGCCGGTTCGTGTCGACATCTCGCCGGTCGGTTCGACCAGCGCGCCGGCTTCGACCAGCCTGCGGAAATTCTGCTTGTGCAGATGCCGCCCCGAAATCGCTTCCACGGTATGCTGCAACTCGGTGAGTGTGAACTCCGGCGGCAGAAGTTCAAACACCACCGGGCGGTATTTCAGCTTGGCGCGCAGCCGCGCGATCGCGGTGGCGAGGATGCGGCGATGATCGAACCGCATCGCTACGCCGAGCGGTGGCACCTTGGCGCGTGCCAAGGCCGCGGGCCGTCCGTCGCGCCGCGCCTCTTCGATCAGCCCGGCTTCGTAGAGCAGTTCGTAGCGATCGAGCACGCGCTCTTCGTCCCAATGCGCGCCGTCGACGCCGAAATACAGCCGCACCCGATCCTTGCGGGCGAGCGCGCGCGCGGTGTCAGGCTGTTCGGCCTTGCCGGCCCAGGCGGTGAGTTCGGGGATGATGTCGCGCTCGATGATCTCCGGCCGCTGCTCGCGCCAGTCCTCCCACGGGAAGAAGCGATACCATGGCTCGAAGGTCGCGCCCGCCGCGCGGGCGGCGTTGTCGACCGCGCGGGTCAGCGCCAGATAGCCGATCGAGGCGACGTGGACCTCGGTGTCGCCGAGCCGCGCATGGCGGCCGCGGTCGCCGAAGGTGTAGAGCTGCTCGACATAGCCGAGCCGCAACCCGGTCTGCTCCTCCACCCAGGCGCGCAGGCCGATGTCGAGCGTGCGATGGGAGATCGCGTCGAACGGCCCGTAGGGCAGGCCGATCAGATCGTTGCCGCCGGACGCCGTCAGGATCAGCGGCTCGTTGTTCTCGATCGCCACGATGGCGGCGGTCAGTCCGATCTCGATCGGAATCGGGAGCTTGTCGCCGGTCTTGTCGCTCATGCGGCCTTCGATCGTCATTCGAGATCGATGCGGAACGGCCGGCCCTCGATGCCCATATTGCCGGGGCCGATCCTGTCCAGCGCGCGCAGCATCCGCCCCTCGCGCCCGAGCGCGCGATCGGCCAGCGTCACGATCAGCCGGTTCGGGAAGGCGCTCGGCGAAGCGTCGCGGATCTGCTGCGCGATCACCATTTCGTCGCGATGCGGGTTGAGCGCGCAGGCGGCGGCGAAGGCGCTGGCGGTGGAGCGGCTGATGCCGGCATAGCAATGCACCACCAGCGGCGCGGCGCGGTCCCAGGCGCGGACGAAATCCAGCACTTGGGTGACGTGCTCCTGGTTGGGCGCGACGAAGCCGTCGATATCCTCGGTGATGTCGTCCATCGAGATCCGCAGATGATTGGCTTCCAGCACCGACGGCGGCCGCTGCACCTGGCCGACATTGGCCATCACGGACAGAACATGGCTGGCGCCGGTCGCCGCCACGGTCGGATGCAATGCTGCGAGCGAGCAGACGTGAATCATGAGGCCTTCCGAAGTTGCGCGATCTTAATCCTGCGCCGCAGCAGGTGAAAGCGCGATGACGCCGGTTCTCGGGAACAAGGCGTTGGGACGGCAGCGCTAGCCGTACAGCGCCGCGAAGCGGGCGAGCAGCCGCTTCTCCGCCTTTCCGGCCGACCAGGGCGTCAGATAGTCGTCGACCATCGCCGGCGGCAGGCCGGGGTCGCTGCCGAACAGCCGCTTGGCTTCGGCCTTGGTGAAGCCGGCGAGGTGGGTGGCCTCGAGATAGGCGGCGCCGCGGTCGGCAGCCTTGATCTGGCGTTCGATCGCATCGTCGAGCACCGCCGGCAGCCCGAATCGGATGTGAATCGCGGCGAGCAGCCGGCGCTCGACCGCCTTGTAGGATTCGCCGATCACCGCCTTGAACGGCGAGATCATGTCGCCGATCACGTATTCCGGGGCGTCGTGCAGTAGCGCCGCGAGCCGCAACCGGGCGTCGACCCGGGGGCTCTTCTCGCGCATCACTGCCTCGACCAGCAGCGTATGCTGCGCCACCGAAAAGATGTGCGCACCGCTGGTCTGGCCGTTCCAGCGGGCCACCCGCGCCAGACCGTGGGCAATATCGGCGATTTCGACGTCGAGCGGCGACGGATCGAGCAAATCAAGCCGGCGGCCGGACAGCATCCGCTGCCAGACGCGGGCGGCTTGCGGTGTCTTGGCGGCGGAGCTGGACGCGGGGGTTTTGGCGGCGGAGGTCATGGCAAAGCCGAGGCAAAGTTCAGGCGGGCGATCGCAGGCGAAGCAGTTCGCGCCATATAGGCCGCCTTGCCCGAACTAAGCCACCGTCTGGGCTCAGTTCTGCACGATCTCGTAACTATACTGGTAGCACTTGGTCTGGTGGGCGTTTGGTGCGCGAGGGGGAATGCCATGGGAATGAGCGGTCGCCGCGAAGCGGAACCATCTCCGGCCGAAGACGGATACGGTCGGGCCACCTCCGAAACTCTGCTGCAGGAACTGCAGCAGGAGAACGAATCGTTGAAAGAACTGGTCGTCAGCCTGTCGGAATTGGTGATCAAGCGGGTCGCCGATCAACGCTGACGCAGCGCGGTCTTCCGGGCCGGCGACGCAGAACGTCGCGTCGGCCGTTTCGCTGCGCCGCAGCGCGCGTGGCAATGACAGTCGACCAGATGATCGTTGACCATGCCGACGGCCTGCATGAAGGCGTAGACGATGGTCGGGCCGACGAATTTGAAGCCGCGCGCCGACAGCTCCTTCGAGATCTTCACCGACAGCGGCGTCGAGGCCGGCACGCCCGCGGTGGTCTTGAACGTGTTGACCTGCGGTGCGCCGCCGACGAAGTCCCACAGGAACTTCGAGAATCCGGGGCCTTCCTCCTGGATCTTCAGCCAGGCCCTGGCGCTGCCGATCGCGCCGTCGATCTTGGCGCGGTTGCGGACGATGCCGACGTCGTTCATCAGCGCCTGAACCTTCTCGGCATCGTAGCGCGCGATCTTGGCAGGATCGAAATCGTCGAAGGCGCGGCGGAAATTGTCACGCTTGCGCAGGATCGTGATCCACGACAGCCCGGCCTGAAAGCCGTCGAGAATCAGCTTCTCAAACAGCGCGCGGTCGTCGTATTCGGGCACGCCCCATTCGGTGTCGTGATAGGCGACGTAGAGCGGATCGTCGCCCGGCCACGGGCAGCGCTTCAATCCGTCGTCATGGAGCCGAACGGAGCGGGTCATGCCACGGTCTTTCGCGCGGCGGGCTTCAACTCGTCCGGGTCAGCGAGCTGCAACGCGATGCCGCCGGCGCTGAGCGGCAGCGCCGCTTCGCGGGCGTCGGCGACGCGGTCGACCCGCAGCAGCGCCAGCCCGCAGCCCTCGGCCGACGAGCCCATTGTGCCGACGCTCTTGTCGCCTGCGGTGATGTCGCTGCCGGGCTGCGGCGCCGCGCCGTCGAGCAGCACGCGCACGATCCGGGTGCGCGCGGTGCCGCGATGGTGCATTCGCGACACCACCTCCTGGCCGATGTAGCACCCCTTACTGAAATCGACGCCGTGCAGGCGGTCCATGTTGGCTTCGTGCGGGAAGGCGTCGCCATAGGCGAAGTCGACGCCGCCGGCCGGCGCACCGCGCGCGATGCGATGCGCCTCATAGGCCGCCGCATCCACCAGTTCGGCGCCGATCGCCTCGGCGGTCTTCTGCGCCAGCAGTTCGGGCACGATGATTCGCCAGCCGAGCTGGTCGTTGCGCGGATCGGCGAAGGCCGGTTCCGACGTCGCGGCCGGCGCGCCGTTCCACACCGCGAGCACGCCGAGCCGGTCGGACAGGTTCTCGATCAGCACCTTGGCGCGCAGCTTGTAGAATTTCAGCTTGGTGGCCAGCGGTTCGGCCAGCGCTTTCGGGCAATCGAGCAGAAAACCGCCGTCGTCCTCCGCGGCGAGTTCGGTGATGAAGAAATCCGCCACGATCTTGCCCTGCGGCGTCAGCAGCGCGCCGAACCGGCCGAGCCCCGGTTCGAGCAGAGTCAGATCCGTGGTGACCAGGCCGTTCAACAGATGCCGCGCATCGGCTCCGCTGATCTTGATCACGCCGCGGTCGGGGAGGAGGGCTGCCTTCATTGCATTCTCTCGTGGCGCCGTCAGGATCGTTCTTTGCGGACGCGTCCCGGCCGGCTATGACATCCCAAGGTAAGCGGCCGGGCTGCGCGCAACAACCCTTGCAACACGAACCCCTGCAAGATGCGCGCCGCCGCAATGCTATCGAGGATCCATGACCGCCACATTCGACACCATTCTGAAGGGCGCCACGATCGTCAACCAGGACGGCGAGGGCGTCGGCGACATCGGCATCAGCAATGGCCGGATCGCCGCGCTGGGTTCGCTCGGCCAGGCGTCCGCCGGCGAGACGATCGAATGCGGCGGCCTGCATGTGCTGCCCGGCGTGATCGACACCCAGGTGCATTTCCGCGAACCGGGTCTCACCCACAAGGAAGACCTCGAAACGGGCTCGCGCAGCGCCGTGATGGGCGGCGTCACCGCGGTGTTCGAAATGCCGAACACCAACCCGCTCACGGTGACGGCAGAGACATTCCTGGACAAGGTGCAGCGCGCCGAGCATCGCATGCATTGCGACTTCGCGTTCTTCATCGGCGGCACCCGCGACAATGTCGACGAATTGCCGCAGCTCGAGCGCGCCCGCGGCTGCGCCGGGGTGAAAGTCTTCATCGGCTCGTCGACCGGCAGCCTGCTGGTCGAGGACGATCCGAGCCTGCGCCGCATCCTGTCGGTGATCCGGCGCCGCGCCGCGTTCCACGCCGAGGACGAGTATCGGCTCGAGGAGCGCAAGGGCGAACGCATCGAGGGCGATCCGCGCTCGCATCCGGTGTGGCGCGACGACATCGCGGCGCTCACCGCGACGCAGCGGCTGGTGGCGATCGCGCGCGAGACCGGCAAGCGCATCCATGTGCTGCACGTTTCGACCCGGCAGGAGATGGAGTTTCTGCGCGAGCACAAGGACGTCGCGTCGGTCGAGGTGACGCCGCATCATCTGACGCTGGTCGGGCCGGAGTGCTATGAGCGGCTCGGCACCAAAGCCCAGATGAATCCCCCGGTGCGCGACGCCTGGCATCGCGACGGGCTGTGGCACGGGCTTTCGCAGGGCGTCGTCGATGTGCTCGGCTCGGACCACGCGCCGCATACGCTGGACGAGAAGGCCAAGACCTATCCGGCCTCGCCGTCCGGCATGACCGGCGTGCAGACGCTGGTGCCGACGATGCTCGACCACGTCAACGCCGGCCGGCTGTCGCTCGCCCGCTTCGTCGATCTCACCAGCGCCGGCCCGGCGCGGCTGTTCAACATCGCCTGCAAGGGCCGCATCGCGGCGGGTTACGACGCCGACTTCACGGTGGTCGATCTCAAGCGCAGCGAGACCATCACCGACGACTGGGTCGCCTCGCGCGCCGGCTGGACGCCGTATCACGGCGTCCGCGTCACCGGCTGGCCGGTCGGCACCTTCGTGCGCGGCGCCAGGGTGATGTGGCAGGGCGAATTGACCACGGCCGCGACCGGCGAGCCGGTGCGGTTTCTGGAGACGCTGAAGCCCTGACGCGGCGATAGGGCGCTTCATTGATTGAAGCGATGTGGCCCTTGCCGAATGCACCGACTCCTCATCCTGAGGAGCCCGGCGAAGCCGGGCGTCTCGAAGGATGGGGCGACAGATTAATGGCCGGCGGCGCATGGTTCGAGACGGCGCTTCGCGCCTCCTCACCATGAGGTTGTGCCTGTGGCGAGTGTCCCGGAACGCCAGTGCCGATTCCATCACAGACAGGACTGACACATCCGACGAATCGACGCTGCCGGAGCCGGCGTCCGTCGCGCCCGGATGCGAGAACGCACGATTTCTGGATGCGGCACGGAACCGCAGTCAGGGATTCTGCGTATCCCTCCCGCGGGAATTCTCAGTGATGATCGCAGCAGACGATTCGGCCGCGCACGCCGAAGCGGAGCTCCGAACAGTTGGTTAACAGGAAATCAACACAAGAGGCGCAGACTTCCAACGTCGCAACGATCGCCGGGTCGTCGAGTGACCGATACGCTTTTAGGGGGATTCCAGATGGAAGCTCAAAAGACCGCGGTCGAAGCCATCGTCGCCTTGACCGGATGTGATCGCCAGGCGGTGACCGAGTTCATCCGCAGGTTTTACCTGGCCGGGGTCAAGGACCCGAAGCGGCTCACCTTCAAGGGTCTGCAGGCGTTCGCCCGCAATTGAGGGCCGCGCCGCCACCTCGCCGTCATGCCCGGACTTCATCCGGGCAGCCATCGCGCTTTGCGAAGATGGATTGCCGGGGCAAGTCCGGCAACGACATGCGGCGCGCTTGCTGGGTCGCGGTTATTGCTTGGCCTGTGCGACCGAAAACTCGCCGTTGCGCACCCGGCCGGGCAGCCCCTCGACGAACTTCGCCACGGCATCCTCGCCGTAGGTGCCGACCAGCTCCGCGAAAGCGGTGAACAGGCTGGCCTGCGCCAGGCAATCGCCGTCCACCCCCTCGTGCAAAGCTTCGGCCCACGCTTCGCTGAGATAGCTCAGGGCGGTCTGCTTCTGGTCGCGGTCGGCCTGCATGTCGCGATCGGTCGGATAAGTCGTGACGCTCATGAAACTCAACAAGGTAGGGCGCGATCCACGGCGGATCGGCGATGTCCAAGTGTTATCACGCGCACGCCGATGGGCTAGGCAGTTCTTTAGGAAAGGTTAATGGCCCCGGATAAATACGGGGGCGACCGCTCAGTTCGCGTATCTGGCTGTCAGATCGCGGGAAATTCGCGAGCCCTCGTCGAGATAGCGCCGGATCGCCACCTGCGCGGCCGGCGTGCAGGTCCGGTAGGTCTGCTGGAACCCGTTATAGCCGCGATTGAACCCGGCGATCAGCCGGGTGCGGCGTTCGCCGGAGGGAGTTTCGGCGTCGATCAGCGCCTGCATCTCGTTGCGCCATTTGGCGCCTTCGTTGCTGCCGCAGATCCCCCGGAGATAATGCAGCGTGCCGAGGATCTCGGCGAATCGCTGCAAATCGGCGTCGAACGGCGCGGCGCCTTCCTGCGCCCGTGCGGGGGCAAGGCTGCAGGTCGCAACGACGAGGACAACAGCGAGCAGGCGCTTCAGCATGAGGGGATCCCGAAGCGGCCTGATAGGCTGTTTCGGCCACTGCGGCAAGCTGCAGGCGAGCCGTCAGGTTCCGATCAGGCGACGGGCGCTGTCGACGATCGCAGCCAGGCCCTCGGTGGTCCGGAACGTCCCGACGGTCTCCGGCGCGACCCAGACGGCGTCGTCGAGTTCGTCGTTCAGCACGGGTGCTCCGGCGATCCAGCGCGCCGCGAACGACAGGATCACGTAGTGCCCGGCATGGGCCGATCCGGGAACCACGTCGCGCCACCCGGCAAGGCCGTCGATCGCGATCGTCAGCGCGGTTTCCTCGGCGACCTCGCGCGCCAGCGCATCGTGCAGCGTCTCGCCGTATTCGACCCGGCCTCCGGGCAACGAGTACAATCCCAGCGCCGGGGCACGCGCGCGCCGCACCAGCAGCACCTGTCGGTCGCGAAAGATCGCGCCGCTAACGGCGATCTGGGGATGGCGCGGGGGCGCGGGCGGCGTCACGGCGATCAATGCGCCATGATGTAGTCGACGTCGGCTTCGCTGCCCTGGCCGTTGATGACGCCGCCGGCACGCCCGATCATCGGCTTGATCCAGCCGACCGCCTCCTCGGCGAGGCGCGCGCGCGTGGCATCCTGCTGGGCCGCCCGCATCGCATCGCCCACGGCCGTGAGAATCCGCGTCATGTTGGTGACGATGTCGTCGAAATCCGAGCGGATGCCGGGATCGGCGGTTTCATAGGCCTCGATCGCGAGGTCGCGGGCCTTGAAGTTCGACGCCTTGAAATGCTCGGCATAGGACAACGGCTGCCAGCTCAGAAAATCCTCCGAACATTCAGGCATGTCCGGAATCATTTCGAGCAGCATCACCGCTTCGTTGAAGTGGTTCAGATAGTCGGTGGCGAGGCCGGTTCGCGGATTGATATTCGCAGCCCCGAGCTGGGCCGCACGCGCGACAGAGTCCACGCCGACAGGAATGCTGGCGTTCGTTGACGGAATTGGTTGCATCGACGACATCGGTGGTATTCTTGGATTAACCAAGTTAATAGGCTCTGAAGACGCGGCCTCGGAACATTGCGCAAATGTGCGGACGCTTTGTCATCACTTCAGCACCTGCGGCGATCCGCGAAGCGTTCGGCTATGTCGACCAGCCGAATTTTCCGGGGCGCTACAACATCGCCCCCACGCAACCTGTTCCGGTAGTGATGATCGACAACGGCGCGCGCCGGTTGCGGCTGATGCGCTGGGGCTTTTTGCCGTCCTGGGTGAAGGATCCGCGGCAGTTCACGCTGCTGATCAATGCGCGATCCGAGACGGTGCTGGACAAGCCGGCGTTCCGCAACGCGATCAGGCGCCGCCGCTGCCTGGTGCCGAGCGACGGCTACTATGAGTGGAAAGCCGCGGGCGCACGCAAGCAGCCGTATTTCATCCATCCGCAGGGCGGCGGGCCGATCGGCTTCGCCGGGCTGTGGGAGACCTGGGTCGGACCGAACGGCGAAGAGCTCGACACCATCGCGATCGTCACCACGGCCGCGCGCGGCGGGATGGCCGAACTGCACGACCGCGTCCCGGTGACGATCGCGCCGCCGGACTACGCGGCCTGGCTCGATTGCGCCGAGGTCGACGCGCAGATCGCCGTCGCGCTGCTGCGTCCGCCGCCGGACGGCGCGTTCGTCTGGCATCCCGTCTCGACCGCCGTCAACCGCGTCGCCAACGACAATCCGCAACTGATCCTGCCGATTTCGGAAGAGGACATGGTCGCAGCGCAGCCGGCCGCGCCGAAGCGGGTGAAGGCCAAGCTGGTCTCAAAGCCCAAGGCATCGGCATCCGATGATGGCGGGCAAGGGTCGTTGTTCTAGAGCGGTTGATCGCTTGATTGAAGCGATCGGGTCCTTGCCGGATGCACTGAGCCCTCATCCTGAGGAGCCCGGCGAAGCCGGGCGTCTCGAAGGATGGGCGACGCAGTGCCGGCGGCGCATGGTTCGAGACGGCGCTTCGCGCCTCCTCACCATGAGGTTGTGCCTGCGGCGAGTATCCCTGAACATCAGTGCTGATTCCGTCCGAGACGAACGGCTCTAGTCGCCCTACACCACCTTGCCGGGGTTCATGATGCCGAGGGGATCGAGCGTCGCCTTGATGGCGCGCATCAGGTCGATCGCGGTCTTGTCCTTTACGGCCGGGAGGTCGTCGCGCTTCATCACGCCGATGCCGTGCTCGGCCGAGATCGAGCCGCCGAGCCGCAGCACGATGGCGAACACCACGGCGTTGACCTCGTGCCAGCGGGCGAGGAAGTCGGCCTTGTCGGCGCCGATCGGCTGGCTGACGTTGTAGTGAATATTGCCGTCGCCGAGATGGCCGAACGGCACCGGCCGCGCGCCGGGGATGACTTCCACCACCGCCGCATTGGCTTCGTCGATGAACTGCGGCACTGCGGCGACCGGCACCGAGACGTCGTGCTTGATCGAGCCGCCCTCCGGCTTCTGCGCATGCGAGATCTCCTCGCGCAGTTTCCAGAACGCCTGCTGCTGCGCGCCCGAGGCGGCGATCGCGGCGTCGGTGACGATGCCGGCCTCGAAGCCTTGTTCGAGGATCGCCTCCAGCGCGCCGCTGGCGTCGTCGCGCATCGACGACAATTCGATCAGCACGTACCACGGATGCCGGCTCTCCAAGGGATCGCGATTGGCGGCGTGGCGCACCGAGAAATCCAGCGCGATCTCGGCGATCAGTTCGAAGCTGGTGAGGGCGCCCGCGGCTTCCTGTTGCGCGATGCCGAGCAGCTTCAACGCATCCGCCGGCGACGGCAGCCCGACGAAGGCGGTCGCGACCGCGCGCGGCTTCGGAAACAGCTTCAGCGTCGCCGCGGTGATGATTCCGAGCGTGCCTTCGGCGCCGATGAACAGATCGCGCAGGTCGTAGCCGGTGTTGTCCTTTTTCAGCTTCGACAGCAGATCGAGGATGCGGCCGTCGGCGAGCACGACCTCGATGCCGAGCGCCATGTCGCGCGCGAGCCCATAGGCCAACGCCGCGGTGCCGCCGGCATTGGTGGCGAGATTGCCGCCGATGGTGCAACTGCCCTGCGCGCCGAGCGACAGCGGAAACAGCCGGTCGACGCTGGCCGCGCGCTCCTGCGCGTGCTGCAGGATGACGCCGGCATCCACCGTCATAGTGTTCGATTCGAGGTCGATCTCGCGGATCTGGTCCATCCGCTTCAGCGAGACCACCACCTCACCATTGTGCGGCGTCTGGCCGCCGACCAGCCCGGTGTTGCCGCCCTGCGGCACCAGCGCGACGCGTGCCTCGTGCGCGAGCTTGCAGATCGCCGCGACCTCCGCGGTCGAGCCCGGGCGCAGCACCAGCGGCGAGTGGCCGCGATACAGATTGCGTTCCTCTGTGACATAGGCTTCGAGCTCGGCCGGATCGGTCAGCGCGTGCCGGTCGCCGACGATGGCGGCGAAGCGCGCGATCAGCTCGGGCGACAGCGAAGCGGCCGGCGGCGGATTGGCTATGTTCATGGGCGTGGTCCGTCGAGCCTGGTGTTTCCCCTCCTCCCGTCGCGGCGGAAGGTGCGAGGCCGACACTTCACCACATTGGCCGCGCGATCAATCCCGCGGCGCCGCGGCGCGGCGCAGCCGGTCGTTGATGGCCTCGCCGAGGCCGTGATGCGGGATCGGCATTACCGCGATCGCGCGCGCGCCGCCGGCGTCGAGCTCGCGCAAGAACCCGAACAAATTCGCCGCCGCCTCGGTCAGATCTGCGGCCGGCGACAGGTTGCGAATCGCGAACGCCGTCTCGGCGCCGGGCAGCGCGGCGGGCCCGAAGGCCAGCAGCGCCTCGCCGGGGCGGACCTCGCTGGCGTCCAGCCGGACCTGGGCGCGCGGGGCGTAATGCGAGGCCAGCATCCCCGGCGCCAGCGGGGCGTGGTCGCCGGCCGGCGCCGGCTGCGGCTCGGCCAGCGCGACGCCGAGCAGCCGCTCGATCGCCTCGCGCGGCACCCCGCCGGGGCGCAGCAGCACGGGCGCGCCGAGGCAGCCGACGATGGTCGATTCGACGCCGACCGCGACCGGCCCGCCGTCGACGATCAGGTCGATCCGGCCGTCGAGATCGGCCAGCACATGCGCGGCGCTGGTCGGCGACACGTGTCCGGAACGGTTGGCCGAGGGCGCCACCACGGCGCCGCCGAACGCCCGCAGGATCGCCTGCGCCACCGGATGCGCCGGAATCCGAATTGCGACGCTGTCGAGCCCGGCGGTGGCGAGGTCGCACACCGTGCAGCCCTCCGTCTTCGGCAGCACCAGCGTCAGCGGCCCCGGCCAGAACGCCTCGGCGAGTTTCAGCGCGGTCGCGTCGAATCGGGCGATTTTTCGCGCGGCGTCGAGGTTCGCGACATGGGCGATCAGCGGATTGAACGACGGCCGGCCCTTGGCGGCGTAGAGCCGGGCCACGGCGGCCGGATCGGCGGCGTCGGCGCCGAGCCCGTACACGGTTTCGGTCGGAAAGCCGATCAATCCGCCGCCGCGCAGGCAGTCCGCGGCCGCCGAAGCCGCCGCGTCCCCGGCGGGCAGGGTCCTGGTGTGCAAATCGAGGGTCATCCCCGGTTCATATCGCAAATCGCCCGCTTGCGAAGGACGAAGGTCGACGCTATAAGCCGGCCTCTTGTCGGAGTGTGGCTCAGCCCGGTAGAGCACTGCGTTCGGGACGCAGGGGTCGCAGGTTCGAATCCTGCCACTCCGACCAGCCATTTCAATGGCTATCACGATCACCGGTCCCGATCCGGGTGCGTCCTGCGCGCAGGTCGACCGCAGGTGAATCTCCAGTTGTCGAGATGGCCCGGCTCGACGCGATAGGGCCGCGACTTGCGCGTGAACGCGCTGATCCTGCGGACGAAGGCCTCGGCCGCCCGCGGCAGTTGACCAGGCGCTCCATTTCCCACTGACAGTCGATCGACTTGCATCCCGGTCTCGGGATCGTGGTTGCGGTGCCGGAGATCACCCATCTCACCGGCGCGGTCGAGGCGGTGGATTTCGAGGTCGGAGACACCAACCGGTGCGCCAGCGGCCCGCAGCAGCGACGATCTCGGCGCAGCTCCAATATGGCTGGTAGCTCCGGCGTCGACAGCAGACGGCCCGGCGCGACGTGGTGTCGGGCCGGGCCGCGTATGTCGGCGACTTTGCGTTCAGGACTTCACGAAAGCGAGCAGATCCGCATTCAGGACCTCGGCGTGGGTGGTCAGCATGCCGTGCGGGAAGCCCGGATAGGTCTTCAGCTTGCCGTTCTTCAGCAGCTTGACCGAGAGCTTCGCCGAGTCGTCGATCGGCACGATCTGGTCGTCCTCGCCATGCAGCACCAGGGTCGGCACGGTGATCGCCTTGAGATCGTCGGTCTGGTCGGTCTCGGAGAACGCCTTGATGCCGTCGTAGTGCGCCTTGGCGCTGCCGATCATGCCCTGCCGCCACCAGTTGTTGACGACGCCCTGCAGCGTCGTCGCGCCCGGCCGGTTGAAGCCGTAGAACGGGCCGGCCGGAACGTCGAGAAAGAACTGCGCGCGATTGTCGGCGAGCGCCTTGCGGAAGCCGTCGAACACTTCGATCGGAAGCCCGCCCGGATTGCTCTCGGTCTTCAGCATCAGCGGCGGCACGGCGCTGACCAGCACCGCCTTGGCGACGCGGCCGTGCGGCTCGCCGAATTTGGCGACGTAGCGCGCGACCTCGCCGCCGCCGGTCGAATGACCGATGTGCACGGCGTTCTTGAGGTCGAGATGCTCGGCGACGGCGAAGGCGTCGGCGGCGTAGTGATCCATGTCGTGGCCGGAATCGACCTGCGACGAACGGCCGTGGCCGCGCCGGTCGTGGGCGACGACGCGGTAGCCGTTCGCCAGGAAGAACAGCATCTGCGCGTCCCAATCGTCGGACGACAGCGGCCAGCCGTGATGGAACACGATCGGCTGGGCCTGTTTCGGGCCCCAGTCCTTGTAGTAGATATCGACGCCGTCCTTGGTCTTGACGTAGGCGCTGGTCATGGCGGTCTCTCCTGGTGGCGATCGGGTGGGCGGTGCGGGCCGGGCGAGCGCGGAGCCGTGCGCCAACAGCGCGGCGCCGGCGGCGCTCATCAATATATTACCTGTCGTCGCGACAGGTGAAAGACGCTCCGCGCCGGCGCGGAGGCATCCCCGCCGAAGCATCCGGAAGCGCCGCCGGGACGTCGTCGCGTCAGGCCGTGGTCGCGTTGGCGCAGCAGCTTGCGGCATTGACTTCGGGCGGCAGGTCGATCCCCGGATTGCCGTTGAAGAAGCCGTGCGGCACCAGCTTGAAGCCGGTCGAGATACACGGCTGCACCGGAAAATCCTCCAGCCGCACCGGATGATGCAGGCCGAACACGTGCCACAGCACGAGGTCGGCATTCTCGAGCGGACGATCCTGCTTGATGAAGTCGGGCAACCCGCCGCTGCCGTCCGAGTGATTCATGTATTCGCCGCCGGGGAAACGCTCGTCGGGATCGAACGCCGTCACCCAGAGGTGGTTCTGGACGAAGCCCGCCCGCTTGCCGGAAGGAGAATTCGGGCTGACGAACGGCGTCACACAGTTCATCGCCTCGAGCTTGTAGCCGACCGGCGTGCCGGCGTAGTTCAGCTTGTTCGGATTGATCACCTTCCAGTAGCGATGCGAGGCCGGGTTCGCGCGCCGCGCCGCCGAAAGCTCGCTGCCGAGCGGCGTTTCGGCCTCGTAGAACGCATTGCCATGCGGATTGTGCGGGCCTTCGTCTTCCGCATAGGTGTTGCATTCGACGATGCTGTTCTGGTCGCCGTCGACCGCCATGTCGAGCCTTGCGCAGAAGATATGCTGATGGATGTGGCCGACGACGCCGGGCAGCACCTCGCGGGCGTATTTGCCGGGTTGGCCCGGAATGCAGGCGGCGGTGTTGATGATGCCGGTCGCCTTCATCTCGAATTCGATTGCGCCGTCGATGTGGAAGTACCAGTACAGCGCGTATTCGTAGTTGCCGACGGTGCAGATCGACGACACCACCAGTTTGCGCGCGCGCCGCACCTCGGCGCGGTCGGTGCGGAAGTCCCAGTGCTTCCACAGCAGGCCGGAATCTTCCTCGTGGATGCAGATCGCCTTCTCGATCGTCATCACGTCGCCGTTCATGGTGTTGAGATGGACGTCGAGATACTCGATCGCGCCGAGGCAGTCGCAGCCGAGCTTCAGCGAATTGGCCAGCTTGCCGATGCCGTATTCGCCGATGTCGAACACGTTCTTGCGGAAATGGCCGTTGTCGGGGCTGCCATAGGGCACCACCATCTCGACCAGCGAGGCGCGGTGCGCGACCGGGCGGCCGTCATATTTGATGTCGTGCAGCGTCAGCGCCTCGCGGGCGTTGAAGCCGATCACGAACGACCATTTGTCCCAGGTGAGAGCCCGGCCCTCGATCTTGAAGCTGACGCCCTCCGGCTGCGTGACGTTGATCGGCTTCAGCGGCGCGCGTTTGGTCTCGATGAATTCGCGCTCGTAGTTGGCTTCGATCTTCGGGATCGGGATCGTGCCGTAATCGTCGACGCGGATCACCTCCCAGGTCTTGAGGTCGATCACCGCGTTCAGCCCTTCGATCGGATGGGCGTAGAAATTCTCGTTCTCGCGCAACCGCTGCCAGGCGAAGACGTGGCACAGATGCCGGCCGTCCTCGCCGGGGATGCCGAAATTGCCCGCCGACCACGGATCGACGCAGACCGTGGTCATGTCGGTGATGCCGCGGCGCGCACAGCCGGCGATGAATTCGGGATGGGCACGGACGAAGTCTTCGATAGCGAGAAACTGCTCGAGCTGGATCATCGGCCGCGCGGTCGGAAATTCCTTGCGCGACATGATCGTGCCGGCATCGAGCGAGACGAACAGCCGCGTCACGCCGATGCGGGTGGTGCTGAACACGCTGACGCGGGCGTTGCGCGCGATCGTCATGCCTGGCCTGAAGGCGCGGACCACGGCCTTTTCGGGCTCCAGCAGCTCGATCGTCTCGAACCGCGTATCGGTGCCATAGGGCGGGTCGGCGTTGACGATCGCCGCGACCCTGGTGATTTCGGCCGGAGTGAGAGGCTGCAGCGGATGCTGCACGGCCGGGGCCTCAGCCGCTGCGGCCGCGTGACAGCAACTGGTGTCTTCCGCGAGGCTCATGATGTCGTCTCCCTGATTGGTTGCGGCGGTTCGTCGATCGCACTGATGCGCGGCATGCTGCTTCAGGGCGAGCGCCGCAGGATTGACAGTAGACGCCAATTGCGGCCGCCGGCGGGTGCTCGCGCGAACACGAGCCCGCGATGAGGGCGGATTCGCGTTACTGTTGAAACGAAGCGCCGCTCGTCTGGTCTTCCCGA
This sequence comes from Rhodopseudomonas palustris, assembly GCF_034479375.1. Classification (NCBI taxonomy): domain Bacteria; kingdom Pseudomonadati; phylum Pseudomonadota; class Alphaproteobacteria; order Hyphomicrobiales; family Nitrobacteraceae; genus Rhodopseudomonas; species Rhodopseudomonas palustris. Next base: position 4,957,558 of record NZ_CP140155.1, read on the forward strand.
TCGATGCGCTTCTGATTGCAGACGGATGCGCCTTCCGGCAGGTGGTGCGGTTTTTGCTTCGCGATCGCGGCGTTTCCTCTGGATCGGTGGACATGTCTGCTTCGGGAACCATCGCCTGCGGCCCTGTGCAGCAGCTTCTGGCGGCGCTCGCTCGGTTGCGGCCGGAATCCGCAGGAATCAACGCCCGCGCGGGGATTTCACGGGCGGCCCTCGCCGATCCGTCCGAGATGCTGCCGCTGGCGGCGTTCACGTCGATGCTCGAGGCGGCTGCGCATGAAAGCGGCAATCGCACGCTCGGGATCGAGCTCGGCCGCGACTTCAAGCTCGCGGCGCTGGGGCCGATCAGCGATCTGATGCAGACCGCCCAGACCGTGGGCGACGCGCTGGAGAGCTTCAGCGGCTTCTTCGCCAGCGTCCAGACCAGCACGCGCACGACGCTGTCGGTGAGCGACGGCATTGCGCGGCTGTCCTACGCGATCGAGGATCCGGCGATCCGGTTTCGCGAGCAGGACGCCGGCTTCTCGCTGGCGATCGAATATTCGATGCTGGCCGGCTTTCTCGGCCCGGCGTGGCGGGCGAGCGGCGTCGAATTCGAGCACGCGGCGGGGGACGATCTGCCGTTCTATCAGCAGCATTTCGACTGCCCGCTGCGGTTCGGACGGCGCGAGAACGCGTTGCTGTTCCAGGCGCGGTGCCTCGACGTGCCGCTGAAGCAGGCGGACCGCAACCTGCACGCGCGGCTCCGTGCCGATCTCGCGGAGGCGATCCAGCGGCGGGCGACGCGGCTCGATCTGGTGCGCGGCATCGAGGCTTGGATCGCGGCGTCGCTGTGCCGCTCGGTCGCGACCGATATCGAGGTCGCCGCCGGCGATTTCGGCATGAGCACGCGGTCGTTCCAGCGCAAGCTCGCCGACCACGGCGTCAACTATCTCGACATCCGCAACCGCGTCCGCTCGCATATCGCCAAATGCATGCTGGCCGAGACCCGCGCGCCCGTGACGTCGATCGCGCTGCAACTCGGCTACAGCGAGACCAGCGCGTTCTCACGCGGATTCAAGAGCCAGGTCGGCGAAACGCCGGTCGAGTTTCGCAAGCGTCGGCGTGGTATTGACCCTGCCGCGGCCGCTGCGGCGTGAACGCGGAGCGTCGAATGCCGAGCGACCAGAATTGCTGTGAGCAGAGGCCTCAACTTGCCACAGCGTCATCCTGAGGCGCACGCCGGGCCGCGCTTTGGCGCGGCGCGGCGGGCCTCGAAGGATGAGCCGCAGGCACTCGTCTCTCATCCTTCGAGGCTCGCTGCGCTCGCACCCCGGATCAAGTCCGGGGCAGGCTCTCAGGATGACGTCCGAACTACGTGGATGGCCGGGACGAGCCCGGCCATGACGAACGTCAGGTGATAGCGGACGCGCTGAACCTCCTCAGCAGTCCAGCGTCATATCGCGTTCCCAGTCGGTCAGGTGCCGCGAGAACTCGTTCCATTCGTGGTGCTTGAGCTTGAGATAGGCCGGGACGTATTCGCCGAGGCTGCCCTTGAGCAGTTCGGAGGCCTCCAGCGCGCGCAGCGCGTCGAGCAGATTCAGCGGCAGCCGCTTGGCATTTTCGACCAGATGGCCTTCCTGATACATGTTGATGTCGAGCCGCTTGCCCGGATCGCGCTGGCATTCGATGCCGTCGAGGCCGGCGGCGAGGATCGCGGCCTGCATCGCGTAAGGGTTGGCGGCGCCGTCGGCGAGCCGCAGTTCGAACCGGCCGGGCTCGGGAATGCGGATCATGTGGGTGCGGTTGTTGCCCGAATAGGTCACCGAGGACGGCGACCAGGTTGCGCCCGAGGTGGTGCGCGGCGCGTTGATACGCTTGTAGGAATTGATCGTGGGGTTGAGGATCGAGGCGAGCGCGTCGGCGGAGTGGATGATGCCGCCGATGAAATTGTAGCCGAGGGGCGAGACGCCGAGTTCGCCGCCCTCGTCCTCGAAAGCGTTGGCGCCGTCCTTCCACAGCGAGACGTGGACGTGGCAGCCATTGCCGGTGAGGTTCGAGAACGGCTTCGGCATGAAGGTCGCCCGCATCTCGTGCTTCTCGGCGATCGACTTCACCATGTATTTGAAGAAGGCGTGGCGGTCGGCGGTCACCAGCGCGTCGTCGTAGTCCCAGTTCATCTCGAACTGGCCGTTGGCGTCCTCGTGGTCGGTCTGATAGGGGCGCCAGCCCAGTTGCAGCATGCCGTCACTGATTTCCCGGACCACGTCGAAGCGCCGCATCAGCGCCGCCTGGTCGTAGCACGGCTTGGTCTGGCGGTCGGCTCCGTCCTTGATGTCGTAGCCGTCCGGGGCGATCAGGAAGAACTCGCATTCGACGCCGCTCTTGAGCTGCAGGCCTTTCTCGGCGGCCCTGGCCTTGAGCCGCTTCAGCATGTTGCGCGGCGCCTGCTCGACCGGCTTGCCGTTCATCCACAGATCGGCGGCGAGCCAGCCGACTTCCGGTTTCCACGGCAGCTGCATCAGGCTGTCGGGATCGGGAATGGCGAACAGATCGGGGTCCGCCGGGGTCATGTCGAGCCAGGTCGCGAAACCGGCGAAGCCTGCGCCGTTCTTGGCCATCGTGGCGATCGCTTGCGCCGGCACCAGCTTGGAGCGCTGGGTGCCGAGCAGGTCCGTAAAGGAGATCAGGAAGTACTTGATGTTCTTCTCTTTGGCGGCCGCTACGAGGTCGACGGTCATGGAGTCCTCTTGATGACTGGGTTGAGGCTTCGTCAGTAACGCTGTCCGGGAATCCAGTCGGTGCCGACCAGCGGCACGCGGGCGATCGCGGCCGCTTCGACCGTCAGGGCGACGAGATCTTCCGGCTCGAGATTGTGGATGTGGCTCTTGCCGCAGGCCCGCGCGATGGTCTGGGTCTCGAGCGTCAGCACCGACAGATAGTTGGCCAGCCGGCGGCCGGCGAGCATCGGGTCGAGCCGGCGCGCCAGTTCGGGATCCTGCGTGGTGATGCCGGCGGGGTCGCGGCCCTCGTGCCAGTCGTCATAGGCGCCCGCATGGGTGCCGAGCGCCGCGTAGTCCTTCTCCAGGCTCGGGCTGTTGTCGCCGAGCGCGATCAGCGCCGCGGTGCCGATCGCCACCGCGTCGGCGCCGAGCGCCAGCGCCTTGGCGATGTCGGCGCCGTTGCGGATGCCGCCGGAAACGATCAGTTGCACCTTGCGATGCATGCCGAGCTCCTGCAGCGCCTCGACCGCGGGCCGGATCGCCGCCAGCGTCGGAATGCCGACGTGCTCGATGAACACTTCCTGGGTCGCGGCGGTGCCGCCCTGCATGCCGTCGATGACGATGACGTCGGCGCCGGCCTTCACCGCCAGCGCCGTGTCGTAATACGGCCGGGAGGCGCCGATCTTCACATAGATCGGCTTCTCCCAATCGGTGATCTCGCGCAGTTCCTCGATCTTGATTTCGAGATCGTCCGGCCCGGTCCAGTCCGGATGCCGCGACGCCGAGCGCTGGTCGATGCCGGCCGGCAGCGTGCGCATCTTGCCGACGCGCTCGGAAATCTTCTGGCCGAGCAGCATGCCGCCGCCGCCGGGCTTGGCGCCCTGGCCGATCACGATCTCGATCGCGTCGGCGCGGCGCAGATCGTCCGGATTCATGCCGTAGCGCGACGGCAGGTACTGATAGATCAGCGTCTGCGAGTGGCCGCGCTCCTCCTCGGTCATGCCGCCGTCGCCGGTGGTGGTGCTGGTGCCGGCCAGCGTGGCGCCGCGGCCGAGCGCTTCCTTGGCGGCGCCGGACAGCGAGCCGAAGCTCATGCCGGCGATGGTGACGGGAATCTTCAGTTCGATCGGCTTCTTGGCGAAGCGGCTGCCCAGCACGACGTTGGTGCCGCACTTCTCGCGATAGCCTTCGAGCGGATAGCGCGACATCGAGGCGCCGAGAAACAGCAGGTCGTCGAAATGCGGCAGCCGCCGCTTCGAGCCGCCGCCGCGGATGTCGTAGATGCCGGTCGCCGCGGCGCGCTGGATTTCGGAGATGGTGTAGGGATCGAACGTCGCCGAGACCCGCGGGGTGGTGCGTGGAGAATTTGCAGACATGGTCTTACCCGTCAGTAGGAGGCGGCGTTGTCGACATGGAAGTGGTAGAGCTCGCGCGCCGAGCCATACATCCGGAAGTCGTCGACCTTTGCTGATCCGTCGAGCCCGGCGCGGCCGAGCAGGCCGGCCAGCCGTTCGCGGTCGGCCTCCGTCATCGGCTTCTCGATGCAGTCGGCGCCGAGGCTTTTGACCTCGCCGCGGACGAAGATCGTCGCCTCGTAGATCGAATCGCCGAGCGCTTCGCCGGCATTGCCGAGCACCACGAGGTTGCCGGCCTGCGCCATGAAGGCGCTCATCGAGCCGATCGAGCCCTTCACCAGAATGTCGATGCCCTTCATCGAGATGCCGCAGCGCGCCGAGGCGTCGCCGTCGATGATCAGCAGGCCGCCGCAGCCGGTGGCGCCGGCCGACTGGCTGGCGTCGCCCATCACATGCACGGTGCCGGACATCATGTTCTCGGCGACGCCGGTGCCGGCATTGCCGTGAATTCGCACGCTGGCGAATTTGTTCATGCCGGCGCAGTAATAGCCGACATGGCCCTTGATATCGATTTCGACCGGCACGTTGATGCCGACGCCGATGGCGTGCTTGCCTTGCGGGTTGTCGATCTCCCACGCGGTCTCGTTGGTATCGGGCGCGAGCCGGTGGAGGGCTTGGTTCAGCTCGCGCACGGAGCTGACGGCGAGGTCACAGACAGGCATTACGAACGTTCCCAGGCATAGACGGTGGCGGGTTCGGGCTCGAACACCCGCGCTTTTTCGATCGCGGGCAGCACCGACAGGGCGCGAAATTCCGAGCCGAAGGCGACGTAGTCGTCGGACTCGGCCATGATCGCCGGCTTGCAGGCGATCGGGTCGCGCAGCACGGCGAAGCCGTTGCGGGTGCCGACCACGAAAGTGAAGAAGCCGTCGAGATCCGAGAGGCTGGAGGTCAGCGACTGCTTGAGGCTGTCGCCCTTGCTCATCCGCCAGGTCAGATAGCCGGCGGCCACTTCCGAGTCGTTCTGCGTCGCGAAGCTCATGCCTTCGCGTACCAGCGTGCGGCGGATGCTGTTGTGGTTCGACAGCGAGCCGTTGTGCACCAGGCACTGATCCTCGCCGGTCGAGAACGGATGCGCGCCGTTGATCGTCACCGCCGACTCGGTCGCCATCCTTGTGTGGCCGATGCCGTGGCTGCCGGCCATCCCGGCCAGCGCGAATTCGCTGACGACGTGTTCGGGCAGGCCGACGTCCTTGTAGATCTCCATATGGGTGCCGACGCTGACGAGCTGAATCTGCCCCGCGCGACTCTTGACCCATTGCAGCGCTGCGGCTTCCGCGTCGCGCGGCAGCGACGCCACGATGTGATTGGCGCGGATGCTGAGATCGACCGGCACGCCGAGCGCCGCCGAGAACTCGTTCGCCAGCGCGGCGGCCGCGCCGGCGTCCTCGGCGCGTAGCGTCAGCTTGACGTGATCGTTGTTACCGGCGCCGTAGACGGCGACGCCGGCGCTGTCCGGGCCGCGCGCCGTCATCGTCACCAGCATCTTCGACAGCATGTCGCCGAGCGCGGGCTCCAGCGCCTTGTTTTTCAGGAATAGTCCGACGATTCCGCACATCCGATTGCTCCTTGCTGGAGCGACCATAGGCGGGAACCGTCCGGCGGGTCAACTGGGGGGAACAGAAGTTTCCTGCTGAGAAACTAGCCCGACGGCCCGAATTTGCGGCAGGGGGCACTTTGGCATCGTCCCTCAGCTCCGCGGATAGACGATGATCGACAGATAGGTCATCGGCAGTTTCACCAGCGTTTCCGGGCCGTGCAGCGCGCCGGAATCGAACAGCATCGAGTCGCCGGGCCGCAGCCGATAGGAATTGTCGCCGTGGCGGTAGATCACTTCGCCGGTCAGCATGTAGATGAACTCCATGCCGGCGTGCTGGAACGCGGTGTGGGTGCTGGCGCCTTCCTGCAGCGTGATCAGATAGGGCTCGACCACGACCTCGCCGCCGATCACATGGCCGAGCAACTGATACAGATGGCCGGCCTTGGAGCCGCGGCGCTCGATCGCGACGCCCTGCTTGGCGCGGACGAAGGAGCAGTCGCGCCGCTGCTCGGAGGCCGCGAACAACAGGCTGAGCGGCACGTTGAGCGCGCCCGCGATCGATTGCAGCGTCGACAGCGACGGCGAAATCTGGCCGTTCTCGATCTTCGACAGCATTCCGGCGGAGATCTTGGAGGCGCTGGAGAGGTCCGATACCGAGAGATCCCGCTCGCGTCGGATGGCGCGGATCTTGGCGCCGAGCGCGCGTTCGAGGCTTCGTTCGGTGTCCTGCGGCGCGTTCGAGCCGGTGCGATATTCGGGCGCGCCGCGGGTCGGCTCTGCGGATGGCTTGTCTGGTTTCGGCGTCTTCATCTGCTTCCGGCCTTTGATGGTGTTCTGCCTTTCGTTGTTAAAACGCATATTCCGCAGCCCAGCACCACCCTCGTCAGAGCCGGCGGTCGGCCGACGGCGTGCGCGCGAAGCGCTGTTTGTAGACGCGCGAGAAATGCGTGAGGCTGACGAAGCCGCAATCCGCGCCGATCTGCGTCACCGGCAACGAGGTCTGGCGCAGCAGAATCCGCGCGCGCTGCAGCCGGATCAGCAGATAGCGCCGCTCGATCGTCGTCTTCAGATGGGTTGCGAACAGCCGTTCGAGCTGCCGCAGCGAGACGCCGGCGGCGCGGGCGATCTCGGTCCGGCTCGCCGGCTCGCGCAGCCGGCGCTCCATCAGCTCGATGGCGGCTGCCACGCCGGGATGACCGAGCCGGGCGCGCTCGCGCGCATGCGGCCGCTGGCTGGAATCGCCGAGCCGCACATTGGTCTGCAGAAACCAGTCGCTGACCTTGGCGGCCAGCTCCGGGCCGTGGTCGCGGCGGATCAGCGCCTGCATCATGTCGAGGCCGGCGACGCCGCCGCCGCAGGTCAGGCGCTCGCGGTCGATCTCGAACAAATTGCGCGTCAGGTCGAGATGCGGAAACGCCTCGGTGAAGGCCGGCGCATGCTCCCAATGGATGGTGCAGCGATAGCCGTCGAGCACCTTGGCGCGGGCGAGAATATAAGGACCGCCGGAGATGCCGCCGATCGCCACCCCGCGCCGCGCCAGCGCGCGCAGCCAGGTCATCGTGCCGCGATCGGAGAATTTGGTCGGATTGCCGCCGGCGCAGACCAGCACGATGTCGAAATCCTGCGCGCTGTCGATCGAACAGTCCGGCTTGATCGACAATCCGCTGGAGGCGGCGGTCGGCCGGCCGTCGATCGAGACGTGAAACCATTCATACAGCGTGCGCCCGGCGATGTTGTTGGCGGCGCGCAGCGGCTCGACCGCGGAGGCGAACGACATCAGCGCGAAGCCGTCGATCAGCAGGAAGCCGACCCGGGACGGGCGCGAGGCCGGCAGCGACGACGTCTTTGGCAATGGCGTTCCTGGGCAAGGGGATGTCGTTTTCAGTCTATAGCGGGTTTCGCCGATGCGCGACAGTGCAGGCCGAAGGATCAAGCATGCGCTATTCGCTGTTCTCGCTTCTCGGCAACACACTCGGCGGCCACAAGGGCTGGCAGCCGACCTGGCGCGACGCCGCGCCGAAGCCTTCTTACGACGTGGTGATCGTCGGCGGCGGCGGCCATGGACTCGCGACGGCGTATTATCTCGCCAGCCGCTACGGCGTGCGCAACGTCGCGGTGCTGGAAAAGGGCTGGATCGGCGGCGGCAATATGGGCCGCAACACCACCATCATCCGCTCCAACTATCTGTTGCCCGGCAACATCCCGCTCTACGAGCTGTCGATGAAGCTGTGGGAAGGGCTGGAGCAGGACTTCAATTACAACGCGATGGTCAGCCAGCGCGGCGTGCTGAACCTGTACCACTCCGACGCCCAGCGCGACGCCTATGCGCGGCGCGGCAATGCGATGCGGCTGCACGGCGTCGACGCCGAATTGCTCGACCGCGACGGCGTGCGCAAACTCTATCCGTTCCTGAATTTCGACGACGCCCGGTTTCCGATCCAGGGCGGCCTGCTGCAGGCGCGCGGCGGCACCGCGCGGCACGACGCGGTCGCCTGGGGCTTCGCCCGCGGCGCCAGCGATCGCGGTGTCGATATCGTGCAGAATTGCGAAGTCACCGGCATCACCATTGTCGACGGCCGCGTCACCGGCGTGGAGACCACGCGCGGGCCGATCGCTGCGGGCAAGGTCGGGATCGCCGTCGCCGGCTCGAGCTCGCGGGTCGCGGCGATGGCCGGGATGCGGCTGCCGATCGAATCCTTCGTGCTGCAGGCGATGGTGTCGGAAGGGCTGAAGCCGATCATTCCGGGCGTCATCACCTTCGGGGCCGGACACTTCTATATCAGCCAGTCCGACAAAGGTGGCCTCGTGTTCGGCGGCGATCTCGACGGCTACAACTCCTACGCGCAGCGCGGCAATCTGCCGACCGTGGAAGACATCTGCGAGGGCGGCATGGCGCTGATGCCGGCGATCGGCCGCGCCCGCATCCTGCGCACCTGGGCCGGCCTCTGCGACATGTCGATGGACGGCTCGCCGATCATCGATCGCACGCCGACGCGGAATCTCTATCTCAACGCCGGCTGGAATTACGGCGGCTTCAAAGCGACGCCGGGCTCCGGGCTGGTGTTCGCGCATCTGCTCGCCCGCGACGAGCCGCATCCGGCGGCGACCGAGCTGCGGCTCGATCGTTTCGCGCGCGGCGCGGTGATCGACGAAAAGGGCCAGGGCGCCCAACCGAACCTGCATTGAGGGCGCGATGAGAATTCCCTGCCCGTATTGCGGTTCGCGTGACGTCTCCGAATTCAGCTATCTCGGCGACGCGGCGCCGCAGCGGCCCGATCCGTCGGGCGACGCAAGCAGCGTCGAAGCGGCGTTCTTCGACTACGTCTATCTGCGCGACAACCCCGCGGGGCCGCACCGCGGGCTCTGGTATCACGGCGCCGGCTGCCGGAGCTGGCTGGTGGTGAGGCGCAATCCCTCGACGCACGAGATCCTCGACGTCGCGCTCGCGGCGAAGGAGCCTGTGGCATGAGCGCGCCCGCACGCCTCACAGGCGGCCTGATCGATCGCGACAAGCCGCTGCGATTTTCCTTCGACGGCACGGCGATGACCGGCTTCGCCGGCGACACGCTGGCCTCGGCGCTGGTCGCGAGCGGCACCCGTCTCGTCGGCCGCTCGTTCAAATATCACCGGCCGCGCGGCATTTTCTCCGCTGGCTCCGAAGAGCCCAACGCGTTGGTCGAGCTGCGCAGCGGCGCGCGGCGCGAGCCCAACACCAAGGCGACCACGGTCGAACTCTACGACGGCCTCGAAGCGCACAGCCAGAACCGCTGGCCGTCGCTCGCCTTCGATCTGCGCGCGGTGCATCAGTTCGCGTCGCCGCTGATCGTCGCGGGGTTCTACTACAAGACCTTCATGTGGCCGGCGTCGTTCTGGGAAAAGCTGTACGAGCCGCTGATCCGCCGCTCCGCCGGCCTCGGCCGCCTCAGCGGCGAGCCCGATCCGGATACATACGAGAAGGCCACCGCGTTCTGCGACCTGCTGATCATCGGCGCGGGGCCGAGCGGGCTCGCCGCGGCGCTGGCCGCTGGCCGCGCCGGCGCGCGGGTGATCCTCGTCGAGGAAGATTTCGGGCTCGGCGGCCGGTTGCTGTCCGAGCTCTGCGAGATCGACGGCATGCCCGGCACGGAATGGGCGCGGCTGGCGGAAACCGAACTCGCCTCGCTCGGCAACGTCCGCATCCTGCGCCGCGCCAGCGTGTTCGGGATCTATGACGATGAGTTCGGCGTGATCGAGCGCGTCGCCGATCATCTGCCGGTGCCGCCTGCGTTCACGCCGCGGCAGCGGTTGTGGAAGATCGTCGCGCGGGAGTCGCTGCTGGCGACCGGCGCGACCGAGCGGCCGATCGTGTTCGGCGGCAACGACCGCCCTGGCGTGATGCTGGCCTCGGCTGTGCGCAGCTACGTCAACCGCTTCGCCGCAGCGCCGGGACAGCGCGCGGTGGTGTTCACGACCAGCGACGACGGCTGGCGCAGCGCGGCTGATCTGCTGCGTGCTGGCGTCGAGGTCGCGGCCGTGATCGATCCGCGCCGCGACGTCGCTGCTTCCGTCCGCGCGCTCGCCGGCAACGCGCCGGTGCATCTCGGCGCGTCGGTCACCGACGCGATCGGCGGCAAGTCGCTCCGCGCCGTCGAATTCGTCGACGCAAATGACCGACGGCACAAGCTCGGCGCCGATCTGCTCGCGGTGTCGGGCGGCTGGAATCCGAACATCGCGCTCGCCACCCATCTCGGCGGCAAGGGCGAATGGAATCCCGAGACCTCGGCGTTTCTCGCCGCCGGCGCGCCGAAGGCGATGACCATCGCGGGTGCCGCCGCCGGCCGCTTCACGCTGGCGCAGTCGCTGGACGATGGCGCGCGCTGGGGCCTAGACGCAGCCTCGCGCTGCGGCCATGCCGGCGCAGCGCAGCCGATCTATCGTGCCAGCGACGAAGCCTTCGCGGTGACGCCGCTGTGGCAGGTCGCGGGTGTCCGCGGCAAGGCGTTCGTCGATCTGCAGAACGACGTCACGGCGGATGATATCGAGATTTCGGCGCGCGAGGGCTTCCGCTCGGTCGAACATCTCAAGCGCTACACTACGCTCGGCATGGCGACCGATCAGGGCAAGACCTCCAACGTCAACGGCCTCGCCATCATGGCGGCGCTGACCGAACGTGGCATCGCCGCCGCCGGCACTACGCGCGCCCGGCCGCCGCAGGTCCCGGTCGCGATCGGCGCGTTCGGCGGCCTCAGCACCGGCAAGCATTTCAAGCCGACGCGGCTGACGTCGACCCATGACTGGTCCGCCCAACAGGGCGCGTCCTTCGTCGAGACCGGGCAGTGGCTGCGCGCGCAATGGTTCGCGCAGCCCGGCGAAACTGAATGGCTGCAAAGCGTGTCGCGCGAAGTGACCGAGGTGCGAAGCCGCGTCGGCATCTGCGACGTCTCCACGCTTGGCAAGATCGCGCTGTGCGGCGCCGATGTCGGCGTGTTTCTCGATCGCGTCTATATCAACACCTTCTCCACGCTCGCAGTCGGCAAGGTGCGCTACGGCGTGATGCTGCGCGAGGACGGCTTCGTGATGGACGACGGCACCACCGCGCGGCTCGCCGAGGATCACTACGTGATGTCGACCACCACGGCGAACGCCGTGAAGGTGATGCAGCATCTCGAATTCTGCCATCAGGTGCTGTGGCCCGAACTCGACGTGCAGATGGTGTCGGTGACCGAGCAGTGGGCGCAGGTCGCGGTCGCCGGGCCTCAGTCCCGCGCGCTTCTGCAGAATCTGTTCGGGCCGGGCGTCGATCTGTCGGACACGGCGTTTCCCTATATGGCGTGCGGCGAATTCCGCCTCGGCGATGTGCCGGCGCGGCTGTTCCGGATCTCGTTCTCCGGCGAGCGCGCCTACGAGATCGCAGTGCCGGCGGGCTATGGCGATGCGCTGATGCGCGCGCTGATGACGGCGGGCGAAGGCCTCGGCGTGGTGCCCTACGGCACCGAGGCGCTCGGCGTGATGCGGATCGAGAAGGGCCATGCTGCCGGCAACGAACTCAACGGCCAGACGGTGGCGCGCGATCTCGGCCTAGGCCGGATGATGTCGACCAAGAAAGACTTCATCGGCCGGGTGATGGCGGGCCGGCCCGCGCTGATCGATCCGGCGCGGCCGACACTGGTCGGGCTGCGGCCGGTCGACCGCAACGACCGCCTGCGCAACGGCGCGCATCTGTTCGCGCCGGGCGTAACGCCCGCGCCCGAGACCGATCAGGGCTTCGTGACGTCGTCGGCGTTCAGTCCGTCGCTCGGCCACTGGATCGCGCTGGCGCTGCTGTCGCGCGGGCCGGAGCGGATCGGCGAACGCATTCGTGTGTTCGATCCGATCCGGTCGCATGATTTCGAAGCCGAGATCGTGTCGCCGGTGTTTGTCGATCCGGAAGGAGTGCGGCTGCGTGGCTGAGCTGATGTATCAGAGCCCCTGGCGAGCGCTCGCCCCCCGCGGCAGCGGCGACGGCGTGGTCGCCACGCCGATCGAACGCCGCGGCATCGCCACGGTGATGGCGCGCAAGGGCAGGATCGCCGAGCTGGGCGCGGCCGTGCAACGTTCATACGGCATCGCGCTGTGCGATCGGCCCAAGCGGGTCAGCGCCGCCAGCGTGACGTTTCTCGGCATCGGCCCGGGCAGATGGCTGGCGATCTCGCAGCGGCCGGAGCTCGGTTTCGTCGCGGTGCTCGGGGCGCAGCTCGACGGACTGGCGTCCGTGGTCGATCAGTCCGACGGGCTGGCGATGCTGCGCCTGTCCGGCCCGGCGCTGCCGACGCTGCTCGAAAAAGGCTTTCAGATCGATTGCGCGGCCTTCGCCGCCGACGATTGCGCGGTGACCAGCGTGCATCACATCGGCGCGACGATCTGGGCGACAGGCGACGGCGGCTTTGCGGTCGCGGTCGCGCGCAGCCTGGTCGGCGGATTTCTGCACTGGCTCGACACCTCCGCGGCCGCCGGCGGCCTCGCGGTCGCGCCCGATCGAGGTTGAAGCCTCTCGTTCTGTTCTGAATTCGACGCGGATTCCCCGCGCGCTTCCGCATGGAGTATCTTCCGATGCCTCACACCAATGTCGTGCTGTCGCTGTCCTGCCGCGACCAGCCGGGAATCGTCGCAGCCGTCGCCAAGGCGCTGTTCGACGCCGGCTGCAATGTCGTCGAGGCGCATCAGTTCAACGATGCCGAGACGCATCTGTTCTTCATGCGGATGCGGTTCGCGATGCTGAAGCCGGACGCCAGCATTGCGGCGCTCGAGGCCGCCTTCGAGCCCGTCGCCGACGAGTTCGGCATCAATTGGACGATGCGCAGCCTCAGCGAGAAGCAGCGGGTGATGATCCTGGTGTCGAAATTCGATCATTGCCTCGCCGATCTGTTGTATCGCTGGCGCAGCGGCGAGATCGCGATGGACATCGCAGGCATCATCGCCAACCATCCGCGCGAGACCTACGCGCATCTCGATCTCGACGGCATTCCGTTCCACTATCTGCCGGTCACCAAGCCGACCAAGATGGAGCAGGAGGCGCAGGTCTGGGAACTGATCCGCGCCGCCAACACCGACCTCGTCGTGCTGGCGCGCTACATGCAGGTGCTGTCGGACGGGCTGTGCGCCAAGCTCGCCGGTCGCTGCATCAACATCCATCATTCGTTTTTGCCGGGCTTCAAGGGGGCGCGGCCGTATCACCAGGCGTTCGAACGCGGCGTCAAGCTGATCGGCGCCACCGCGCATTACGTCACGCCCGATCTCGACGAAGGCCCGATCATCGAGCAGGACGTCGAGCGCATCAGCCATCACAATTGCGTCGAGGATCTGGTGCGCAAGGGCCGCGAAATCGAACGCCGCGTCCTCGCCCGCGCCATCACCTGGCACATCGACGGCCGCGTCATCGTCAACGGCACGAAGACGGTGGTGTTCAAGGATTGAGAAAACTCTGAGTCGTCATCCTGAGGTGCGCGCCCTTGCGCGCCTCGAAGGATGCGGCGACGGGTAGCGCATCCGTGCCTGCGGCCCATCCTTCGAGGCCCGTCGTACCGCGCGTTGCGCGCTACGACGGGCGCCTCAGGATGACGTGGTAACAGTCGAGCGACCGCGTCTATCAGTAAGAAGGCCTGCCTTACAGCTTCAGCTCGTGCCGCCCCACCACCATCCAGTGCACTTCATCCGGACCGTCGGCGAAGCGGAGGTGGCGGACGTCGGTGTACATCTCGGCCAGTGGGGTCCATTGCGAGATGCCGGTGGCTCCGTGCATCTGGATCGCCTGGTCGATGATCTTGCAGGCGCGCTCGGGCACCATGGCCTTGACCATGCTGACCCAGACGCGGGCTTCCTTGTTGCCGAGCACGTCCATCGCCTTGGCGGCCTTCAGCACCATCAGCCGCATCGCCTCGATCTCGCAGCGGGCCTGCGCGATGATCTGCAGATTGCCGCCGAGATGCGCGATCTTCTGGCCGAAGGCTTCGCGGGTGAGGCCGCGCGCGACCATCATGTCGAGCGCCTTCTCGGCCTTGCCGATGGTGCGCATGCAGTGATGGATGCGGCCGGGGCCGAGCCGGAGCTGCGAGATCTCGAAGCCGCGGCCCTCGCCGAGCAGGATGTTCTCCTTCGGCACCCGCACATTGTTGAAGCGCATGTGCATGTGGCCACGCGGCGCGTGGTCGTGGCCGAACACGTGCATCGGGCCGATCACTTCGACGCCGGGGGTGTCGACCGGCACCAGGATCTGCGACTGCTGCTTGCTGGGCGCTGCGGTCGGGTCGGTCTTGACCATCACGATCATGATCTTGCAGCGCGGGTCGCCGAGCCCGGAGATGTAGTACTTCTCGCCGTTGATCACCCACTCGTCGCCGTCGAGCTTGGCCGAGGTCGAGACGTTCTTGGCGTCGGAGGAGGCGACGTTCGGCTCGGTCATCACATAGGCCGAGCGGATCTCGCCGTTCAGCAGGGGCTTCAGCCACTTCTCCTTCTGGGCCGGCGTGCCGACGCGTTCCAGCACTTCCATGTTGCCGGTGTCGGGCGCCGAGCAGTTCATCACTTCGGAAGCGAGCGGCGCCTTGCCGAGTTCGGCCGCGATATAGGCGTAGTCGAGATTCTTCAGGCCTTCACCGGTGTCGGCGTCGGGCAGGAAGAAGTTCCAGAGGCCGACTTCCTTCGCCTTGTTCTTGGCCTTGCCGAGAATTTCGAGCTGCTTGTCGGTGAACGACCAGCGGTTCGGGTTGCCTTCGCCGGCCGCCTCGAATTCGTGCGACATCGGCTCGACGGTTTCGGCAATGAACTTCTTGACGTGGTCGTACAGCGGCCGGACCTTCTCCGACATCCGCAGATCGTTCAGTTCGTCTTCGGGTGCAAGGGTGTAGGGGGTCTGGCGGGGCACATAGGCCAATTCCATCGTATCGTCCTCCCGATGTGATCATCGCGTTTCCCCATCCTGACTGGATGGTTGAGGACCCTTTATAGGCACGAACGCGCGGCGTTGTCGAAGGCCGTGTCGAAGGCCCGCATTGCAGGAGCGCGATAGCAAACGGGCAGCATCTCTCCGCGCGTCATGCCCGGGCTCGTCCCGGGAATCCACGCCTCAACAGCGTCGATGTGATCAAGAGCGTGGATGGCCGGGACAAGCCCGGCCATGACGGAGAATTCCAAAATTGAGGATCTCAAAAGAATAGGAGTGTGATCGGTTGGCAAAATTAGAATTTCATACCAATTTGTCTGATTCAAAGGCATCCATTTCTAATCTGCCGATGCTCGCTTCGTCACAACGAAAACCGTTCATCGCCGTCCGATGCTAGATTCGTTGCAGCTTCGATGACGAGCCCTGCGGCGCGCAACGTGGATATTCCGCCGGGCGATCATTGCGACATTTGCGCGAGGACGGATGATGAAGACGATCGGCCTGATTGGCGGCATGAGCTGGGAGAGCACGGCGGTGTATTATCGCCGGCTCAACGAACAGGTGCGCAAGGCGCGCGGCGGGCTGCATTCCGCCGAGATCCTGATGCGCTCGGTCGATTTCGACACCATCGTCGCGATGCAGACCGCGGGCGACTGGGACGGCGCGACGCGCGTGCTGCAGAAGATCGCGCGGGAATTGCAGGCCGCCGGCGCCGATTGCGTGCTGATCTGCACCAACACCATGCACAAGCTCGCCGATGCGGTGCAGAGCGCGATCGAGATCCCGCTCCTGAACATCATCGACATCTGCGCGCAGGAATTGAAGCAGGCCGGCGCCCGCAAGCCGCTGCTGCTCGCCACCCGCTACACCATGGAACACGAGTTCTATCGCGAGCGGATGCGCCGCCGCCACGGCATCGAAACGCTGGTGCCCGAGGCCGACGACCGCACCGCCGTGCACGACATCATCTTCGGCGAACTGTGCTGCGGCATCATTCGCGACGCCTCGCGGGAGCGCTACATGGAGATCATCGCGCGCGGACGTGCCGCGGGCGCCGACAGCGTGATTCTCGGCTGCACCGAGATCGGCCTCTTGATCCAGCCGGAGAACATTGATCTACCGGCTTACGATTCGACGCTGCTGCACGCCGATGCGGCCGTCGATTTCGCGCTCGGCGACGGGCCGCTCGGCCGCGCCGACGCAGCCTAGAGCCGCGGTTCTGATCCAGTCGGAACCGGAGCCCGGATACTTGATTTCGACGCGCGAACCGGCTTCCGGTTCGCTCGAAAAGCCTCAGAGGGAGACGTCAGAGAATGCGCGCAATGGTCCTGCGGGAACACGGGGGGCTCGACAAGCTCACTTACGATCCTAACTTTCCCGACCCCGACATCGGACCCGGCGACGTCCTGCTGCGCGTGCGCGCGACCTCTCTCAACTATCACGATATTTTCACCCGTCGCGGCATGCCGGGCATCAAGATCCCGCTGCCGGTGATCATGGGGCTCGACGTCGCCGGCGAGATCGTGAAGGTCGGCGAAGGCGTCGACGGCTGGAAGGCCGGCGACCGCGTGCTGGTCGATCCGCTCAACCGCGTCGAAGGCGGGCTGATGGGCGAGACCATGAACGGTGGCCTCGCCGAACTGTGCAAGGCGCGCGCGCATCAGCTCGTCCGCATCCCCGACAATGTCAGCTTCGAACAGGCGGCTGCATTGCCGGTCGCCTACGGCACCGCGCACCGCATGATGACCACCAACGGCCAGGTCAAGGCCGGCGAGAAGGTGCTGATCCTCGGCGCCTCCGGCGGCGTCGGCGTGTGCTGCGTGCAGCTCGCCAAGATCGCCGGCGCCTATGTGATCGCCTGCGCCGGCTCGGCCGAGAAAGGCGAGCGCCTGAAAGAGCTCGGCGCCGACGAAGTCATCCTCTACACGCAGGAAGACTTCATGAAGGTGGTTCGCGAGCGTCACGGCCGGCCGGCGCGAGTCGGCGGCGGCGGGTCGGAGAACGGCGGCGTCGACGTCGTCGTCAACTTCACCGGCGGCGACACCTGGGTGAAGTCGCTGCGCACGCTGAAGCTCGGCGGCCGCATCCTGACCTGCGGCGCCACCGCGGGCTACGATCCGGCCGAGGATCTGCGGGTGATCTGGACGTTCGAATTGCAGGTCCGCGGCTCCAACGGCTGGGAGCGCGACGACATCGAGAAGCTGTTCGCGCTGCTGTCGTCGGGAACATTGACCGCGAAAGTCGATAAGGCCTTCCCGCTGGAGCAGGCGGCGGACGCGCTGGCGATGCTGGAAGACCGCACCGTGTTCGGCAAAGTCGTGGTGACGCCATGAGCGAGCCCCTCGACCAGGCCCAGATCGAGGCGATGCTGCAGGCGTCGCCGTTCATTGCGTTTCTCGGTCTCACGGTGACGTCGCTCGATGCGGCGAAGCAGGAGATCGTGATGCGGTCGCCGATGCGGCCGGAATTCGAGCGCGAGCCCGGCACCAAGCAATGGCACGGCGGCCCGATCGCCTCGATCATCGACACCGTCGGCGATTACGCGCTGGTGATGTTCGTCGGCCGCGGCCTGCCCACGATCAATTTCCGCGTCGACTATTTCCGCCCCGCGATCGACACCGCGCTGATCTCGACCGGCCGGGTGCGCCGGCTCGGCCGCACCGTCGGCGTCGCCGACGTCGACGTCCACGACGAGAAGGGCGCGCTGATCGCGATCGGGCGCGCCACCTATGCGATTTGAATCGATGAGAGTCGCACCGGAGCCGCCATCGCGATGAAGCCGCTCGCCGACAGGATCGCTCTCGTCACCGGCGCCAGCCGCGGCATCGGGCGCGCGATCGCTGTCCGGCTGGCGCAGGACGGCGCCGTCGTCGGCCTGCATTATCGCGCCGAGCGCGACAAGGCCGCCGAGGCGCTCGACGAGATTCGCGGCGCCGGCGGCGACGGCTTCCTGATCGCCGCCGATCTCGCCGCTGCCGACGGCGCGGCGCAGCTCGCCGAAGCGCTGATCGCCGAGCTGCGCAGCCGGCGCGATCCGCCGGTCCTCGACATCCTCGTCAACAATGCCGGCATCGATGACCGCAAGAC
Organism: Rhodopseudomonas palustris; assembly: GCF_034479375.1. Taxonomy (NCBI): domain Bacteria; kingdom Pseudomonadati; phylum Pseudomonadota; class Alphaproteobacteria; order Hyphomicrobiales; family Nitrobacteraceae; genus Rhodopseudomonas; species Rhodopseudomonas palustris. The sequence continues at coordinate 4,975,696 of NZ_CP140155.1, forward strand.
CATCGAACAGGTCACCGAAGCCGATTTCGACCGGATGCTGCAGGTCAACTTCAAGTCACCGTTCTTCCTGATCCAGAAGCTGCTGCCGGTGCTGGCCGATGGCGGCCGCATCATCAACATCTCGTCGATGGCGGCGCGGCTGTCGTTTCCCAATATGCCGGTCTACGCGCCGACCAAGGCGGCGCTGTCGACGCTGAGCCGCATCCTCGCGGCGCATCTCGGCCCGCGCGGCATCACCGTGAATGCGGTGCTGCCGGGCGCGACGGCGACCGATCTCAACCCTGCCGCGTCCGATCCGCAGCGCGCCACCGCGCTCCGCGACAGCATCGCGCTCGGCCGCATCGCGGGCCCGGACGACATCGCGCCGATCGTCGCCTTCCTCGCCTCGAAGGACGGCGGCTGGATCACCGGCGAGACCATCGAAGCCAGCGGCGGTCAGCGCCTATGAGATGCCCGACCGGCCGCGAGGGGTGTTCTGCGATGCCGGGGTCGGGCCGGAACAATCTTCCATCCGCGGCGCGCGCGACAGCACGTGTGGTCCAAACATTACAAAGCGGCGCCTCGTCGTCTTTCGCGTCGCCGCGCCTCTCCTGTAGACAGGGCGCGGGCTCCGCGTCGAAGGCAGGTGGGTAATGGACCGGATCGATCTGAAGATACTCGGGTGCTTGCAGGAAGACGCCATGATGCCGGTCGCGGCGGTGGCGGAGAAGGCGGGGCTGTCGACCTCGCCGTGCTGGCGACGGATCCAGGCGCTGATCGAGAAGAAGATCATCCGCCGCCGGGTCGCGCTGCTCGACGCCGTCATGGTCAACGTGCCGGTGACGGTGTTCGTCACGCTGAAGACCAGCCGGCATCACAGCAAATGGATGACCTCGTTCGCCCGCGAGATCGCCAAGATCCCGGAGGTCACCGAATTCTACCGGATGAGCGGCGAGGTCGACTATCTGCTGCGCATCGTGGTGCCCGACGTGGCGGCCTACGACAACGTCTACAAGCGGCTGATCAGCGCCGCCGAATTGTTCGACGTCAGTTCGAGCTTCGCGATGGAGACGATCAAATACTCCACCGCGCTTCCGCTCAACTACGCGAAGGTGTGAGTCCGAACGCGACAGAAGAGGTGAACAGTTGAACCACGGCAACGATCGGCGGATTGGAGAGAACATGATGGCTATCTATCGAACGACTGCGACCAGGCGACTGGCGACGCTCGCGCTCTGCGCGGGGATCGCCGTCTCGGGGCTCGGCATCGGCGCCGCGACGGCGCAGCAGGCCGATTCGTCGCCGGTGCGGATCGGCGTGCTGACCGACATGTCGGGCCTGTTCGCGGACATCTCCGGTCCGGGCGCGGTCACGGCGGTGAAGATGGCGGTCGACGATTTCGGCGGCAAGGTGCTCGGCCGTCCGATCGAGGTGCTGTCCGCCGATCACCAGAACAAGGCCGACGTCGCCGTGTCGCTGGCGCGCGAATGGATCGACGAGAAGAACGTGGCGATGCTCGCCGATCTGATGAATTCCTCGGTCGCGCTCGGCGTCATGGAGCTGACCAAGACCAAGGATCGTATCGCCATCGTCAACGGCGCCTCGACTTCGGTGATCACCAACGAGAAGTGCACGCCCAACAGCATCCACTACACCTGGGACACCTATGCGCTGGCGCGCGGCACTGCCAATGCGGTGGTCAAGCGCGGCAAGAAGAAATGGGCGATCCTGCAGGCCGACTTCGCCTACGGCCACCAGCTCGCCAATGACAGCCGCCGCTTCGTCGAGGCGGCCGGCGGCAAGGTGGTGTCGGACATCAAGCATCCGATCAACACCAGCGACTTCTCGTCGTTCCTGCTGCAGGCGCAGAGCTCCGGCGCGGACGTGATCGCGCTCGCCAATGGCGGCGCCGACACCATCAACGCCATCAAGTCGGCGGCCGAATTCGGCATCGGCCGCGACGGCAAGCAGCAGGTGGTCGGGCTGGCCATCAACCTCAATGACACCCGCGCGCTCGGCCTCGCCAACGCGCAAGGGCTGCTGCTGACCGAGGCCTGGTACTGGGACCTCAACGACGAGACCCGCGCCTTCGCCAAGCGGTTCCAGGAGAAGTTCGGCAAGATGCCGACCTCGACCCAGGCCGGCGACTATTCCTCGACCATGCACTATCTGAAGGCGGTCGCCGCCGCCGGCACGCTCGACGCCCAGACCGTGATGGCCAAGATGCGCGAGACGCCGATCGACGATTTCTTCGCCAAGGGCGGCAAGATCCGGATCGACGGCCGCATGGTGCACGACATGTATCTCGCCGAAGTGAAGAAGCCGGCGGACTCCAAGGGCCCGTGGGACTTCTACAACATCCTCGAAACCATCCCCGGCGACCAGGCCTTCCGCCCGCTGTCGGAAAGCGCCTGCCCGCTGGTCAAGAAGTAAGCGGTCGCTACGCACCCAAACGTCGTCATGGCCGGGCTTGACCCGGCCATCCACGTCTTTAGCGCGGATTGCGCCCAAAGGACGTGGATGCCCGGCACAAGGCCGGGCATGACGACCTCATTGCACTTCGATGAAGTCTCTCTGGAGTCCCTCATGTCCTGGCCGTCCCGCAATCTCGGCTGCTGTTTCGATCCGTCGGCCGACCCCGACAAGGTCGCGATCTTCGATCTGCGCGATCAGGAGCGGCCGCAGGAGATCACTTACGCCGCGCTCGATGCCGCCTGCGATGCGGTGGCGCGCGGGCTGCTCGGCCGCGGCCTGAAGCGCGGCGACCGCGTCGGCATCCTGTCGCTGAATTCCGCGCCGATGATCGCGGCCTATCTCGGCATCATGCGGGCGGGCCTGGTCGCGGTGCCGATCTCGTTCAAGCTGGCGCGCGAGACGGTCGACTACATCGTCGGGGACGCCGATCTGCGCGCGGTGTTTCACGACCACGACCGCGCCGCGATGGTGCCGGCCGGCGTGCTCGGCATCGATTTCGACGCGCCGGACGGTTATGCCGCGCTGCTCGATCCCGGCCCGTTCGTCGCGGTCGAACCGGTCGGCCGCGAGGTCGCGACCATCCTCTACACCTCGGGGTCGACCGGCATGCCGAAAGGCGTGCTGCTGTCGCACGAATCGCAGATGTGGGCGCTCGACACCGCGGCGCGCGCCGGCGACCGCTCGCAGCATCGCTACATCGTCGCAGCCCCGATGTTCCACATGAACGCGACGATCAGCGCCAAGACCGCGCTGCATGCCGGCGCCTCGATGGTGCTGCTGCCGTCGTTCGACGCCCGGCGCTACGCCCAGGCGATCGCGCAATATCGCGTCACCTGGCTGACCTCGGTGCCGACCATGCTGGCGATGATGGCGCGCGAGCAGGATCTGATCAAGACGCTCGACTTCTCCTCGGTGACCAATGTGATGATGGGCTCGGCGCCGCTGACCAAGCCGCTGGTCGAGAAGGTGCGCGGCATCTTCCCCGGCGCCGCGATCAGCAACGCCTACGGCACCACCGAGGCCGGCCCCGGTGTGTTCGGCCCGCATCCCGACGGCCTGCCGCGCCCGGATACGGCGGTCGGCTATCCGACCGAGGGCGCGCTCGCCGAATTGCGCGAGGGCGCCTCGCCCGACGAGGGCGTGCTCTACATGAAGAATCCGATGCTGATGGAGGGCTACAACAACCGGCCCGACAAGACCGCCGAAGTGATGCGCGACGGCTGGTATCGTTCCGGCGACATCATGCGACGCGACGAAAACGGCTTTTTCCATTTCCTCGGCCGCGCCGACGACATGTTCGTGGTCGGCGGCGAGAACGTCTGGCCCGGCGAGGTCGAAAAGCTGGTCGAGCGGATGCCGGGCGTGCATCAGGCCGCGGTGGTGCCGGTGCCGGACGAGATCAAGGGCACGCTGCCGTTCGCCTTCGTGGTGAAGCAGGACGGCGCCGCGATCGACGAGGCCGCGGTCCGGAAATTCACCATCGACAACGGCCCGGCCTTCGCCCACCCGCGCTTCGTCGAATTCCGCGCCGCGATTCCGCTGTCGGCGACCAACAAGCCGGACCGGCGCGTTCTGACCGAGGAAGCCGAGCAGATCGCCGCAAAGCGCCGCGCGGCCGGCGAGCGGGGGTGATTACCGCTGCGGCCGAGGAATACGGACCGAAGGCGGTATTTAGGCACCCGGTGCCTTACCCGGCTAAGGTACGCGACTTCGTTTCACTACGAAGGGACAGCTTGGCAGATTGACATTTGCTGCACTGCGCTCAAGTGATGGGCCGAAAGTTGGGATTGAAAGGCGAAAGCGGATGGGCGGTGTCCCGCCGCGGCCGCCGCTGACCCGGCCGGATCGACGCGTAACCGCAGGAGCATGGAGATGAGTGCCGTGGTTCGGATGTTCTATAATGTGCCGGTGATCGGCTGGCTGGTGAAGGATGCCGTCCACGGCACGCCCGAAGCCAAGTATTTCTTCGCCTTCAACATCGTGGTGCTGCTGATCGGCGGGATCTATTTCATCGGCTATCCGCTGCTGATCACGCTCGGGCTGATCGGATCCGCGGCCGGCCTGTCCGGCCTGGTGCTGCTGACCTGCGGCGACGCCTTCGACCGCCGCGCCGCCAAGGCCGTCGCCCGCGCCCCGGCCCCGCCGGTCCGCAAACCCTCGATGCGCCGGGCCGCCTGAGTCCGTTCTCGCGGCCACGGCCGCGGTCCGGGCTGGGTGCGATCAGTTCTCTAGTCGCGCGCAGGTCTGCGCCAGGCGCTGCCATCCGGCGTCATCGCCCGGCAGGCCGAACCGATACAGTCGCGGGCTGTGCGCGAAGCCGCGGATCAGGATGCCCGCGCGCGCGAAGCGGTCGACCAGATCGCTTTCGTCCGCGCTCTCATACAGCCCGAACAGATCGGTGCCGCCGCACGGCCTGAGTTCGGCGGCCGCCAGCGTCGCGTCGAGCCGGCGGCGATCCTCGGCCAACCGGCTGCGCGCGGCCTCGATCCAGTCGCGGTCGCGCAGCGCCATGGTCGCGATCGCGCAGGCCGGGCCGGACGCCGCCCAGTCGCCGAGCAGATCGCGCCATCGCTGCGCCTCGTCGGCATTCATCGCGACGAAGCCGAGCCGCAGCCCGGCGAGGCCGAAGAATTTTCCCAGCGAGCGCAGCACCACGACGCCGCGCCGCAGCGGTCCGCCGCGCAGCAGTGACGCTTCGGGCGCGAGATCGCCGAACGCCTCGTCGACCACGAGGCGCTTGCCGGCCGCGCTCCAGCGCTCCGCAAACGCCGCCAGCGCATCCTGCGCGATCAGGCGGCCGTCCGGGTTGTTCGGATTGACCAGCACCACGGCATCGAGTGGTGCTTGCAGATCGGGCAGGGCGCTCAGCTCCTGCACCTCGGCGCCCGCCGCCCGCCAGGCGGCGGCGTGCGAGCCGTAGGTCGGCGCGAGGATGCCGACACAGGCGATCGCCCCTGGAGCCACCAGCACGCGCGGCGCCAGCCGGATCGCGATCTCGCTGCCGGGCACGGGCAGCATCGCGGCGCCGTCCGGCAGCCCATAAGCGCCCGCGGCGGCGGCGCACAGATCGTCGATTTCACTCGTCAGCGGCAGCCGCGCGAACCACGACGGCGGCAGCGGCGGGATCGGATAAGCGATCGGATTGATGCCGGTCGACAGATCGATCCAGGGCCGCGGTGCGTCGGGATAGCCTTTCTCCGCGACGTCGATACGGCCGCCGTGAATGCGCAGCGCCGTCGCCGCGTCTGCCGTCAAGGCGTCACCAGCCAGTAGCCGCCGACCACCAGAATCAGCGCCAGCGTGATGATCACTCCCAGCACCGCGGCGACGATCGCCGGCAGGCTGTGATCGTCGAGCCAGCGTTGCAGCTTCCGTTCCAGTCCCAAACCCATCGATCGCTCACTTGTCCTGCGGCTCAGCCGGCGAGGGATTCTGCAGCCGGGCCGCTGATCTAGCACTTTGCCGGCCGGCGCGCGCCAGTTCGCGTGCGGCGAAAGGTTCCGACCTTCGCCTGCGGCAACGCCGCTCACTTCCCCCGGAACCAGCCGCCGCGTCCGGATTTGACCCGTGAACAGGAGATTTGCAATGTCGATCCGCTTTCAAATCGCGGCGCTGGTTTACATGATGATCAATGCGGTCGTGTTCGGCGTCGGCCTCGTGACCGTCATGACGTTCCCGTCGCTCGCGCGCCACGCCTTCGACCTGATCCCCGCTGTGGTCGTCGCCAGTTTCGTCCTCGCGGCGCCGCTGGCTTGGCTGATCGCGCCGCGGCTGCGCGCGCGCTATGGTCGTCGGCAAAGTGTCGCGGCCGGCCGCTGAGCCGCGGCGGTTCGCCGCCGCCGCCCGTTGACAAGGATCAACGCCCGCCGAATGCTATGCGGCATACGAGTAGCAGGGTGTGGTGAACGGCGGTCGCGATGAGCTTGCCAGATCTCGGCTGGTTGCAGCGTTTCCCGGCTCTGGCCGGAATGCCCGACGCCGAGCGCGCGCCGCTGACCGGCGGTGCGATGGCGATGAGCCTTCCCGCCGGCGCGACGGTGTTCGCGCCGGATCAGCCGTGCAATATGTTCATTCTGGTCACCGGCGGCACCGTCCGGGTGTTTCAGCTCGACGCCGAGGGCAACGAGATCGTGCTGTACCGGCTCGGTCCAGGCAGTATCTGCATTCTCACCACGCTGGCGCTGCTCGCCTCCGATAGTTACAGCGCCTTCGCCGTCACCGAGACGCCGGTCGAAGCGGTCGGGCTGCCGGCGGCCACCTTCAACGATCTGATGGCGCGGTCGGCGGAGTTCCGCGGCTTCGTCTTCCATGCCCAGGCGGCGCGGATGGCCGACCTGATGGCGGTGATCCAGAACGTCGCTTTCGCCTCGATCGACTCCCGGCTCGCCGCGCGGCTGCTGGCGCTCGCCGACGACAGCCGCGGGCTGTCGATCACGCATCAGCAACTCGCCGCCGAGATCGGCACCGCGCGCGAAGTCGTCAGCCGTCACCTCAAGACGTTCGAACGCCGCGGCTGGGTCAGCCTCGGCCGCGGTCGGGTCGAATTGCGCAACGCCGCCCCGCTGCGCGCCGCCGCGCAGGCCGGCCGCTGAAGGCGCATTCGCCGGCGGTGACTTCGTCACAGACCGTGTGTCCCGCGCCCCTTACACGTCCATTGTCACTCAACCAACCGAGGGGAATTCAAGATGACCGTCAACATGGGAATGATCGACCGCCTGCTGCGCGCCATCGTCGGCGCCGGCCTGATCTACTGGGCGCTGACCAACCCCGACGCGTGGTGGGCGTGGATCGGCGTGGTGCCGCTTCTGACCGCGGCGATCGGCTTCTGCCCGGCCTACACGCTGTTCGGCATCCGCACCTGCCCGGCCAAGCAGTCCTGATCGACCGCGGTTTGTTGAAGCTCCCGGAATCGGCTACGGCCCGATCCCGGGAGTTGTTCTCTTTCAGGTGAGACCATGCACAAGAACTGGATCGAATTGACCGGCGAGTTGTCGACGGCGTTGCGCGAAGTGCGCGGCGGCGCGCCGGACGTGATGAAAGGCTTCTCGGCGATCGCGCAGGCGGCGCTGAAGGCCAACGCGCTCGATACCAAGACCAAGGAACTGATCGCGCTGGCGATCTCTGTGGCGACCCGCTGCGACGGCTGCATCGGCTTTCACGCCGAGGCCGCGGTGCGGCAGGGCGCCACCCGCGAGGAGATCATGGAAACGATGGGCATGGCGATCTACATGGGCGCCGGCCCCAGCGTGATGTACGCGGCGCAGGCGGTCGAGGCCTACGATCAGTTCGTGCAGAAGAAGGCCGCGGCGGAAACCGCCAATTCCGCTGTGCGGTAGCCGCACCCGGCTCCGCAGCGGCGCGGGTTGCGTCGCCGCGCGCGCTGCGTCATATGGTCTGCCTCGACTTTAGAGAGTGGACCATGGCGCACCCGATCCAGGACGTTCTGCAAGCCTTCGCTGCCGGCGAAATCGTCGTCGTCACCGACGACGACGATCGCGAGGGCGAGGGCGATCTCGTCGTCGCGGCCTCGCTGTGCACCGCCGAGAAGATGGCGTTCATCATCCGCCACACCTCCGGCATCGTCTGCGCGCCGATCACCATGGACGACGCGCGACGGTTGCGGCTCGACCCGATGGTCGCGCACAACGACAGCAACCACACCACCGCCTTCACCGTCTCGATCGACTACAAGCCCGACAACGGCACCGGCATCTCCGCCGACGAGCGCGCCTCGTGCTGCCGCGCGCTCGCCAATCCGAACGCCGGCGCCAACGACTTCGCGCGGCCGGGCCACATCTTCCCGCTGATCGCGCGCGACGGCGGCGTGCTGCTGCGCTCCGGCCACACTGAGGCCGCGGTCGATCTTTGTCGTTTGGCGGGTCTGCCGCCGGTCGGCGTGATCAGCGAACTGATGAACGATGACGGCACCGTCACCAAGGGCGCCCAGGTCGTCGAATTCGCGAACAGGCACAACCTCAAGCTGGTCACCATCGCCGATCTGATCGCGCATCGTCAGGCGCGCGAGAAACTGATCGAGCGCGTCGCGACGTTCCCGCTGGAGAGCCCGATCGGCCCGATGCAGGGCTACGCCTATCGCTCGCCGTTCGACGAGATCGCCCACGTCGCCTGCGTCTACAACGGCATCGGCGACGGCAAGAACGTGCTGACGAGGTTCCACAAGCCGAACATCGTCAAGGAGATCTTCACCGGCGCGCGCCGGATGGAAGCGGTGCTCGAGCATTTCAAGAAGAACGGTTCCGGCGTGCTGATTTATCTGCGCGATGGCGCCGCGGGCGTTCCGGTGGCGCCGATCGACGCGCCGAAATCGGCGGAAGCCGATCGCCACCGGCAATGGCGCGAGATCGGCGTCGGCGCGCAGATCCTGCGCGACCTCGGCGTCTCGTCGATCCGGCATCTCACCTCGTCGCAGATGGACTACAAGGGCCTGTCGGGTTTCGGCATCGAGATCGTCGGCAACGAGCACCTTGAAGGCACCTGACCAACGTTTTACCTTCCTGCCGTCGCACCATGCGGCGGCGTCCTGAAAGGATGATCGATGAGCGTTCGCGCCCAAACCAAGGACAAGCCGGCTCCCGCGAGTTTCAAGTGGGACGACCCGCTGCTCCTGGAAGATCAGCTCACCGAAGACGAGCGGATGATCCGCGACACCGCCCGCGCCTACGCGCAGGACAAGCTGCTGCCGCGCGTCAGCCAGGCCTATCTCGAAGAGAAGACCGACCGCGAGATCTTCAACGAGATGGGTTCGCTCGGCCTGATCGGCATCACGCTGCCCGAGGACTACGGCTGCGCCAATGCCAGCTACGTCGCCTACGGCCTGGTGGCGCGCGAGATCGAGCGCGTCGATAGCGGCTATCGCTCGATGAACTCGGTGCAGTCGTCGCTGGTGATGTATCCGATCTACGCTTACGGCGACGAGACCCAGCGCAAGAAATATCTGCCCAAGCTCGCCTCCGGCGAATGGGTCGGCTGCTTCGGCCTGACCGAGCCCGACGCCGGTTCCGATCCCGGCGGCATGAAGACCCGCGCCGAGAAGGTCGCCGACGGCTATCGCCTGACCGGCACCAAGATGTGGATCTCCAACGCGCCGATCGCCGACGTGTTCGTGGTCTGGGCGAAGTCGGCTGCGCACGACAACCAGATCCGCGGCTTCATTCTCGACAAGGGCATGAAGGGCCTGTCGGCGCCGAAGATCGGCGGCAAGCTGAGCCTGCGCGCGTCGATCACCGGCGAGATCGTGATGGACGGCGTCGTGGTGCCCGAAGAGGCGCTGCTGCCCAACGTCTCCGGCCTCAAGGGTCCGTTCGGCTGTCTCAACCGCGCCCGCTACGGCATCTCCTGGGGCGTGATGGGCGCCGCCGAAGACTGCATGCACCGCGCCCGGCAGTACACGCTCGACCGCAAGCAGTTCAACCGGCCGCTCGCCGCGACGCAGCTTGTTCAGAAGAAGCTCGCCGACATGGAGACCGAAATCGCGCTCGGCCTGCAGGCGTCGCTGCGCGTCGGCCGGCTGATGGACGAGGGCCGGGTCGCGCCGGAGATGATCTCGATCATCAAGCGCAACAATTGCGGCAAGGCGCTCGACATCGCCCGCGTCGCCCGCGACATGCACGGCGGCAACGGCATCCAGATCGAGTACCACGTGATGCGCCACGCCCAGAACCTCGAGACGGTCAACACCTACGAGGGCACCCACGACGTCCACGCCCTGATCATCGGCCGCGCCATCACCGGGATTCAGGCGTTTTCGTAAGGCGGATAGGCACAACCTCTCAACGTCATTCCGGGATGCGCCCTCTTGGGCGCAGACCCGGAATGACGAACGCGTAGGATGGGTTGAGCGCAGCGAAACCCATCGCGACGACCAAGATGGGTTTCGCTGACGCTCAACCCATCCTACGAACTAACAACAACAAACATCACCGGGAAACGCATGAGCGACGCCAGCGACACCTCCGACGACGTCCCGTTCAATCGCGACTTCCCGCTGAAAGCCGGCGTGGTCGAGGAAATCCGCCCCGGGCTGCGCCGCGTGCTCTGCAATAACCCGTCGCCGTTCACCTTCACCGGGACGGTCAGCTACATCATCGGCACCGGCAAGGTCGCGATCGTCGATCCCGGCCCGGACAGCGAGGCCCATGCGCAGGCGCTGATCGACGCGGTGAAGGGCGAGACCGTCACCCACATTCTCGTCACCCACACGCATAAGGACCACTCGCCCGGCACGCCGCGCCTCAAGGCTGCGACCGGCGCGACTGTCTATGCCGAAGGCCCGCACCGCGCCTCGCGGCCGTATTTCGAGAGCGAGACCGTGTCGACGGAATCCGGCGCCGACCGCGCCTTCAGGCCCGACGTCACGATCCGCGACGGCGACGTGATCGAGGGCGACGGCTGGGCGGTGGAGGCGGTGGCGACGCCGGGCCACACCGCCAACCACATGGCGTTCGCCTGGAAGGAGCGCGACGCGATCTTCGTCGGCGATCACATCATGGGCTGGTCGACCTCGATCGTGGCGCCGCCGGACGGCTCGATGGTCGACTACATGGAGTCGCTCGACCGCCTGATGGCGCGCCCCGAGCAACTCTATCTGTCCGGCCATGGCGCCGAGATTCTCGAAGGCCCGCGCTATTCGCGCTTCCTCAAGCGCCACCGCCAGGCCCGCGAAGCCTCGATCCTGCATCGCCTCGCCAAGGGCGAGACCGATATCCCGACCATGGTCCGCGCCATCTATATCGGCATCGACCCGCGCCTGATCGGCGCCGCCGGCTATTCGGTGCTGGCGCATCTCGAAGACCTGGTGACCCGCGGCATCGTTGTGACCGACGGCGACCCGCTGATCGGCGGGCGCTACAGGCTGGCGAAGTAACAAGCAGCACTGCTTCACGCACCACCCTCATGGTGAGGAGCCCGGCATCGCGCAGCGACGCCGGGCGTCTCGAACCATGAGTTATAGGGCACTTCGCTTGCAAGCCCATCCTTCGAGACGCCCGGCCTCGCCCTGCGGGCGTGGCCAGGCTCCTCAGGATGAGGTTGAGCGTGTAGCGGCGCTCGTCACTTCTTCGCCCCCGCCTTGCCCTTCGCCGGCTTCGGCTCCGGCTCGGGCTTCGGCGCTGGCGCATTTTCGGCGGCGCTGGTGATGGCTTCGCTGAGTTTGGCGATGCGCGCGGCGTTGCTGCCGAGGTCGCTGTCGAAAAAGCGCGAGGCGGAGCGGATATCGATCCGGGAGCCGTCGCCGTCGGGCAGGATTCGGATCGCGACGTCCTCGGGCAGGCCCATCACCGCGGTGCGGGCCACCGCCTCGATATGGCCCTCGCGGCGCGGCAGTTGCGGCGGTCGCGCGTCGACCACGCGCCATTTGCGCTTGTTGATCAGGTTGAGCGTCACCTCATAGGCGCGCTGCACCGGCAGGTCGATCTGCACGGTCTCGATCCCCGGATAGGCGCCGCGCTGCAGCTCGGCGGAGTAGAGGCCGGCATAGACTGCGGGATTGGCGCCGTCGCTGGTGCGCAGCCGCGCCAGCGTCTCGAATTTCGGCGGGTCGATCGGGTCGGTGGTGATGTCGTGGATCGCGGGCAGCGTCCGATAGTGCCAGCCGAGATAGGACGGGTAGGCGAGGATCAGCACATCGATCAGCAGCGCCAGCAGGATCCGCGCCATGCCGCGCGAGCCGTTCTGCCAGATCGCCGCGAAGCCGGCCAGCGCCAGCAGGATCGACAGCCCCGCGAGCGCCAGCGCCCCGAAGAACGTCGCCATCGCCGGGCGCACTTCGAGGAAGTCGAACCGCACCAGCAGCGTCGAAGCCACCGCGGTGATCGCGGCGAACACCGCGAGATAGCGCGCCCAGACGGCGAGGCGCGAGACGGGCTCCATCTGATAGGGAGCGTTGAATCTGCGCGCCATCGGGTCCGTTTCGAAAGGTTCGGGGCCGCGCCGGCCGCAATCGTGCCGCGCCGCAACCGATCCGTTGAGACCATGGCGGGCGGCGAATTTCAAGGCCGGATTGGGGTCGGCCCAATCGCTGCGCAGCGCCATTCGACATTCCACCTCAGCGTGCGGAGGTGTTCGTCGCTGCGATCACCGTCTGCTCCCTCTCCCGCTTGCGGGAGAGGGCTGGGGTGAGGGCGACGCGGGCAGGGAGGCTGCGATTCGTCGAACTGCCGCTGCCCCCACCCGGATCGCTGCGCGATCCGACCTCCCCCGCAAGCGGGAGAGGTTGCACCGTGCCGGTGGCGACGCCTTGCGAAAACAGCAGTCCTCAGGCCGCCGCGTTCGGCAGGCTGTAGGTCTTGAACTGATCGCGCAATGCGGTCTTCAGGATCTTGCCGGTGGCGGTGTGCGGGATCGCATCGATGAACACGATGTCGTCGGGCATCCACCATTTGGCGATCTTGCCGTCCATGTATTGCAGGATCTCGTCGCGGGTGCAGGTGACGTCCGGCTTGAGCTGGCAGATCAGCAGCGGCCGCTCGTCCCATTTCGGGTGATACACGCCGATCACCGCGGCTTCCGCCACCTTGGGGTGGCCGACCGCCAGATTCTCCAGATCGATCGACGAGATCCATTCGCCGCCGGACTTGATCACGTCCTTGGAGCGGTCGGTGATCCGCATATAGGCGTCCTTATCGACGGTGGCGACGTCGCCGGTGTCGAAGAAGCCTTCGTCGTCGAGAATGTTGGTATCGACCCGGAAGTAGGCCTTCGACACCGCCGGTCCCGACACTTTCAGCCGGCCGAAGGTCTTGCCGTCCCACGGCACCTCCTTGCCGGCATCGTCGGTGATCTTCATCTGTACGCCGAACGGCGGATAGCCCTGGGTCGAGAGCCGGTCGAGGCGCTCGTCGCCGGTGGTCTGGTCGAACGGCGGCTTCAGCGTCGCCAGCGTGCCGAGCGGGCTCATCTCGGTCATGCCCCAGGCGTGGCGCGCCTCGCAGCCCATGTCGACGAACGCCTTGATCATCGAGCGCGGCATCGCCGAGCCGCCGCACACCACCATCTTCAGATGCGGCAGCGTCAGCTTCTCCTTCTGCATGTATTGCAGCAGCATCAGCCATACGGTGGGCACGCCGGCGGTGTGCGTCACCTTCTCGGTCGACAGCAATTCATACACCGAGGCGCCGTCGAGCTTGGCGCCGGGCATCACCAGCTTGGTGCCCATCGACGGCGCCGAGAACGCGATGCCCCAGGAATTGGCGTGGAACAGCGGCACCACCGGCAGCATGGTGTCGGCGGCGCGGGTGCCGAGCGCGTCCGGGTTGTTGGCCATCAGCGCGTGGATCACGTTGGAGCGGTGCGAATACAGCACGCCCTTGGGATCGCCGGTGGTGCCCGAGGTGTAGCACATCGCCGCGGCGGTGTTCTCGTCGAAGGTCTTCCACTGGAAGTCGCCGTCGGCCTCCTTCAGCCATTCCTCATAGGCGACCGCATTCTTCAGCGTGGTCTGCGGCATGTGCTCCGCGTCGGTGAGCACGATGTAGCGCTCCACGCTCGGCATCTTGTCGGCGATCTTCTCGAGGATCGGCACGAAGGTGAGATCGGTGATCATCACCCGGTCCTGGGCATGATTGACGATCCAGACGATCTGGTCCGGAAAAAGCCGCGGATTGACCGTATGGCAGATCGCGCCGATTCCCATGATGCCGTACCAGCATTCCAGATGCCGGGCGGTGTTCCAGGCGATCGTCGCGACCCGGTCGCCGAGCGTGATGCCGGCGCGGTCCAGCATCTGGCTCACCTTCAGGGCCCGTTGATGGATCTGCGCATAGGTGGTGCGGACGATCGGCCCCTCCACCGAACGTGTGACCACCTCCTGGTTGCCATGGACCTGTGCCGCATGCTCGATGATCCGGTGACACAGCAAAGGCCAGTCTTGCATCAGTCCAAGCATCAAATCGTTCCTCCCGATTGTTATCCCTCATGGATTGGCGGCGACCTTAGCGCGGAGACAGCCCGGCGAAAACGGTCTTGTCGCAATTTGTTCCGCGGCAAAGCGTCGATCCTGGCGGTGCTGATCGCGCTGGTTGCGTTCGCCGCGCCGGCCGCACTGGCGCGGGACGGAATCCCGCTGCCGAAGCCGCGTCCCGCCGAGGCGCCTTCGTCCGAAGCTGCTCGCGCGGCTGACAAGCCGGACGCCGACGCGCCGCAGACCGAGGCCGCCAAGCCGGAATCGACGCCGGAAGCGCCGCCGCAGCCGCCGCCGCCGACGGCGTGCCGGCTGGCGCTGACGCCGGCGATCGCGATCGCGCCGAGCCTGCCCGACATCACCGGCCCCGGCAGTTGTGGCGGGACCGATCTGGTCAGGCTCGAAGCGGTCGTCCTGCCCGACGGCAGCCGCGTGCCGCTGACGCCGGCGGCGACGCTGCGCTGCCCGATGGCGAGCGCGCTCGCCGCCTGGGTCCGCGCCGATCTCGCGCCGCTGGCGGCGTCGCTCGCCACGCGTCTCGTCGCGCTCGACAATTACGATTCCTACGATTGCCGCGGCCGCAACCGGGTGCGCGGGGCCAAGCTGTCGGAGCACGGCCGCGCCAATGCGATCGACCTGCGCGGCTTCAAGCTGGCCGACGGCCGGATGCTGTCGCTGACCGATCGCGCCGCGCCGCTCGCGGTGCGCGAGCGCGTGCGGCAATCGGTGTGCGAGCGCTTCGCCACGGTGCTCGGCCCGGCGTCGGACGGCTATCACGAGGAACACATCCACCTCGATCTGGCCGAGCGGCGCGGCGGCTACAAGATGTGCCAATGGGCGGTGTGGGAGGCGCTGCCGGCGATCGCGCCGCTGCTGCCGGCCGAGCGCCCGGCCGAAGCGCCGCCGCGGCAGGTCGCGGCCGGTGAGGACGGCGCGCCTGGTGCCGCCCCGGCTCCGCCGCAGCCCGAGGCCGCCGGCCCGGATCAGGCCGAAGACGCCGCGCGCCAGCAAGCCGAACCGCCGCCGCCGCCCGCCAAGGGCCAGAAGGCCCGATCGGCCAAAAGCAAGCCGGCCGACAACAAGCCCGCCAAGCCGGCCCCGGCCATTGCGCCCACGCCCAAGCGTCACGACGACCGGCGCCCGTAGTCGGGACACCTGCAATCCAACCTCTCCCCGCGCGCGGCAGTGGCCATCGCATAGGATCACCCTCCCCTGGAGGGGGAGGGTCGCTCGCGTCAGCGAGCGGGGTGGGGTGGCGAAGAGTTCATCCTCCGTGCGCGCGGCTCACCCCACCCCGTCACGCATCCCGCGATGCGGGCTGCGCGCCGACCCTCCCCCTCCAGGGGAGGGTGAAGAGAGCTCCGGTGCGATAGCCATCGACATTCCATATTCGATTGCCCGCCGCGCGCGGGGACGACACGCTGATCAGCAGCGCGAACACCGCGCAATAAAAAAAGCGCCGGAAAACCGGCGCTTTTTCGAAATCTGCGGACCAGATCCGCGCGCCTCGCGTCGTGCTTACTGCGTCGCGGTGCCGCTGCCCTGCGCCATCTTCGAATTGTACGGCGAGTCGCCGTGCTTCGGCTCAAGCACCACCACGATGGTGCCGTTCTTGACCCGGGTGTAGAGGTCGATGACGTCCTCGTTGGTCATGCGGATGCAGCCCGAGGAGATCGAGGCGCCGATATATTCCGGCTGGTTGGTGCCGTGGATCCGGAACAGGGTGTCGCGGTTGCCCTGATACAGATACAGCGCGCGGGCGCCGAGCGGGTTATCGACGCCGCCGGGCACCGAGGCCGGTAGGCCTTCGATCCGCTTGTGGATGTCCGCGGTGGGCGTCCACTTCGGCCATTCCGCCATGTTGCCGACCCGGGCGATGCCGGAGAACGCCAGCGCTTCCTCGCCGACGGTGACGCCGTAGCGGATCGCCTTGCCGCCGTCCTGCACCAGATAGAGATAATGGTTGTCGGAATCGACCACGATGGTGCCGGGCGTTTCCTTGCGGTGATAGTCGACGATGGCGCGGCGGAACTGCTCCGGCACCGTGACCTTGGCGTAACGCGCCTTGGCAAGCTGCGCCTTGTCGTTCGGCTTCAGCGTCGCTTCGGGGGCGGCCTGGTAGGTGGTCTGCATGCAGCCCGACAGCAGCAACCCCACCGCCAGCAGTCCCAGTCTCGATGCCATCGACGCCATTCTGTTGTTCCAATCGACCTTCTGCGCTGGACAGTGGCTTCCGGCGCAACGCTTCCAGCGCAAGACGTCCGGCGCGCGATCTGCCGGCGCAATACCGCTGCTTCACGACTTCCGCGAAATCATGATTCCACAATCTTGATTATCGCTGAATGGCCGATGGTTTCCAGCGTGCAGATCGCGGTTTCGCGCGACGGAAGTCTACCTGTGGTAATTATGCCTCAGAAACCCGGTGCGCTGGTCAATCCCTGTGCATTTGTCGTCGCCTGCGGGCATGTCACAGTCGCGTCACCGACATCGGCAAGGTTCGCCGCCGCTGCGGATTGGTGCTTGCCAAATCCGGCCCCGTTGCGCAGTGACGGGCCGAGCCACCCCCGCGGATCGTCGTCCGTCCTGTCCGGAGTTGCCATGCTTGCCCTCTTTGCCCCCGTCGATTCCGCGCTGAAGCGCGCCTCCTCGCTGGATTACGACGCGCTGCCGGAGGACACGGTGTGGATCGACCTCGAGCGGCCGACGCCGGACGAGGATCGGGCGGTGGAAAAGCTGGCCGGGATCGCGGTGCCGACCCGCGAGGACATGCAGGAGATCGAGATCTCCAGCCGTCTCTATATCGAGAACGGCGCCCGCTACATGACCGCCAGCCTGATGTGCGGCGCCGACACCACCTCGCCGCGGCTGTCGCCTGTCACCTTCATCCTGGCCGGCAAGCGCCTGGTGACGGTGCGCTACGACGAGCCGCGGCCGTTCGCGGTGATCGAGAACCGGCTCGCCCGCACCCCGTCGTTCAACGCCACCGGCGAGACCGTGCTGCTCGAACTGCTCGACGCCGTGATCGACCGCTGCGCCGACATTCTGGAGCGCGCCGGCGCCGACGTCGACGACGTCAGCCGCGAGATCTTCGAGCCGGAGGGCTCGGCCCGCACCGGCCACCAGAAGCGCTATTCCGAGATCCTGATCGCGATCGGCCGCAAGGGCGACCTCGTCTCCAAGGTGCGCGAGAGCCTGGTCTCGATCGGCCGGCTGGTCGCCTTCCTCACCGTCGAGGGCGAGGGCCTGAAATGGCCGAAGGACAGCCGCACCCAGCTCAAGACCATGCAGCGCGACGTGATCTCGCTGACCGACCACGCCAGCTACCTGTCGAACAAGATCACCTTCGTGCTCGACGCCATGCTCGGCGTCGTCAATCTCGAGCAGAACAACATCATCAAGCTGTTCTCGGTGATGGCCGTCGTCCTGATGCCGCCGACCCTGATCGCCTCGGTCTACGGCATGAACTTCAGGCTGATGCCCGAGCTGCAATGGGAGCACGGCTACCCGATGGCGCTCGGCATGATGCTCTGCGCCGCGATCGGGCCGTATATGTTCTTCAAGTGGAAGAAGTGGTTGTAGGGCGATTAATTAGTAGGGTGGGCAAAGCGAAGCGTGCCCACGTCCGGCCGAAGCTGAAGCAGGGTGACGAACACGCGTGGGCACGGCGCAAGCGCGCCTTTGCCCACCCTACGTCGCTCACCGAGTCGCACGGAGCGGACCGCGCAGCGTAGTCCGCTCTTGCATCGGCGCAAGGATGCTTCGAGACGATCGTCCGGGCAATGCCTCTCAATTGTCATTCCGGGGCGCGAGCATCGCTCGCGAGCCCGGAATCCATATCCCCTGGACTCGCGGTGAGGCGCAGCGCCGCAACCCTCATGCCTCACCGCCGAACGTGGTGGTTATGGATTCCGGGTTCGCGCCGACGCGCGTGACCGCGCGTCGGCGCGCCCCGGAATGACGACCGAGATGGCATGGGGTGGATCGGCGAGCACTGCAAAATCCTTCGTTGCGCCTATTGACAGAATTCCTATTATGATTATAGTCCGCATCGTCCTGTCCGTGAGGGGCGCTTCGCGAGGCGTCGTACAAGCGGGACAGATCGGCGGGCCGGGCAACCGGTCCGGAACGATAGTTCGATCAAGCCGGCACGGTGCCGGGGAAATCGAACAGACGCGGCGTCCTGCGCGATGCGCCTCGCAAGCGTGTCGTCCGGGAGGCTTCGGGGACCCGTCCGGGCCTACTACGAGGCTCTGCGACTTGTTAGTTCGCTGCACGGGGGCAGGCGAAGGCGGCGTAATCCGCCGGACCGTGGGGTTTCATTACCCTTGCCTGTCAACGGAAGCACGGGCCCGAAGACAGAAAGCGCCGCGGTGGGCGCGCCGGAAGGCGATGCGCGATCCTTCGCAAGAAGTGATCGCGAGAACCACCACCAACCCGCGCCGACCGGCGCGCCCCCACCCCTCGCTGCGACAGCGACGGGTGCACAACTCGGGCTCGATGGAGCCGCGAGAGTAAATCGCCGTGGCTGTTTGAGAATTGAACCGGACGTCGCGATGGGGCCCGACCTTCGCCACCCTCACGCCCGTCATGCGCGGGCTTGACCCGCGCATCCATCGCGCGCGCGAGCGCCATGGACCTATGCTTTTACGAAGTAGGATGGATTGCCGGGTCGAGCCCGGCAACGACTTCGTTCAACAGGCGCTACTTTCCCTCTCCCCTTGTGGGAGAGGGTGCCTGAGACGCGGAGCGTCGAAGGCGGGTGAGGGGGAGCGTGATGCGCATGCCGTTCCTTGCGGCTTACCCCTCATCCGGCGCGGCGTTGCCGCGCCACCTTCTCCCACAAGGGGAGAAGGATGAAGGGGGCGCGAGGCGCCTCACCGCCTTGCCCTGAAAAATTCCCGCAGCATCAAAGCCGCCTCGCGTTCGCCGACGCCGGAATAGATCTCCGGCGCGTGGTGGCAGGTCGGCTGGCCGAAGAAGCGCACGCCCGACTCGACCGCGCCGCCTTTCGGGTCGAACGCGGCGAAATACAGCCGGCGGATGCGCGCGAACGAGATCGCGCCGGCGCACATCGTGCAAGGCTCCAGCGTGACGTAGAGGTCGCAATCGACCAGCCGCTCGCTGCCGAGTTTTCGCGCGGCTTCGCGGATCGCCAGCAGCTCGGCGTGGGCGGTGGGGTCGCGGTCGGTCAAAGTGCGGTTGCCGGCACTCGCGATCACCGCGCCGGCGCGGACGATGACGCAGCCGATCGGCACTTCGCCGGCCTGCCCGGCGGTTTGCGCGGCGGCCAGCGCCAGATCCATGAAAGAGGGCGTCGTCATATGGCTCGTATCGTCCCGAAAACTCTGCTAGGAGACCCCATTCAGCAAAAGTGGATGCCGGTTTTGCGTCGACCATGCGCCTTCTTCGAGAGCGCCAGTCTACGTCGTGAGAGCCCGTTCCCGACCGCTTGAGCCCCATTCCCGATCCCGACCGGATCCTGCAGAAAGACCAGTCATGCCCCGCGACACCGACAAAAACAACGCTTCCGCGCGGGGTCGCCGCGATCGGCCCGGCGCAGGCAAGGGCGCGTCCGGCGGCAAAGGCGGCTTCGGCGGCAGAAGCGCGGGCGGCAAGGGGCCGGGCGGCGGCAAGGGTGCCTCCGGCGGGAAGGGCCGGTCCGGCGCGGCGCGCGGCCCGGAGAAGAAATTCGCCAAGCGCGGCGAGGGCACCTATGAGCCGCGCGGCGACAAGCCTTTTGCCAAAAAAGCGCCCGGCGGCGATGCCAAGCGATCGTTCGGCGGCGAGGGCAAGCGGGCTTATGTGAAGCGCGACGGCGCCGCGCCGCGCCGCGATTTCGCCGATCGGCCGCGCCGCGACGATGGCGACGCGCCGCGTCCGCGTTTCAACCGTGACGAGCGCCCCGCGCGCAGCGGCGGTGAGCGTCCCGAGCGCGGTCCGCGCAAGGAGTTCGGCGACAAGCGTTCGTTCGCGCCCCGCGAGGGCGGCGACAAGCGGCCGTATACGCCGCGCGCCGACCGCGGTGACGGCGCCCGTCCGGCAGGCCGGTTCGGCGACAAGAAATTCGGCGACCGCAAGCCTTATGCATCGCGTGAAGGCGGCGAAAAGCGCCCCTACACGCCGCGCGAGGGTGGCGGTGAAAAGCGGCCTTATACGCCACGCGAAGGCGGCGGCGAGAAGCGTCCTTACGCAGCGCGCGCCGGTGGCGAGAAGCGCTCTTTCACCCCGCGTGGGGACGGCGAGAAGCGGCCCTATACGCCGCGCGCAGGCGGCGACAAGCGGCCTTACGCGGCCCGCGATCGCGGCGGCGAGAAGCGTTCCTATGCGCCGCGCGGGGACGGCGAGAAGCGGCCCTTCACGCCGCGCGAAGGCGGCGACAAGCGCCCGTTCAAGCCGCGCGAGGGCGGCGATCGGAAATTCGGCCGCGGCGCCCCGGATCGTGGCCCGCGCAAGGAGTTCGGCAGCCGTCCGGATCGCGGCGCCGATCGCGGCGAGTCCAAGCCGTGGCAGAAGCGCGACGGCGCTTCCGCCGAGCGGGGCGAGCGCGGCCCGCGCAGCTTCGACAAGCCCCGCTTCGACAAGCCGCGCGAGGATCGCGGCGGCGATCGTCCCAAGTTCGAACGCCGCGAACGGTCGGGCGACTGGCACGAACATCCGCGCAGCGAGACCCGTTCGGCCGATCGTCCGCGCAGCCGCGACGCCGGCGAGCGCGGCTTCGACCGGCCGCGCCGCGCCAACGAGGACGACACCAAGATCTTCGCCAAGCGCCCGGCCTTCGGTGGCCGCGGCGCCTATCGCGAGCGGCCCAAGACCGAGCCGAAGAAGGAACGTCGCGCGCCGCCGGCGAAGGACGATACCAAGACCGGCGATCGCATCGCCAAGGTGGTGGCCCGCGCCGGCCTGTGCTCGCGCCGTGACGCCGAGGCCTGGGTCGCCGAGGGCCGCGTCGCGGTCAACGGCCAGGTGATCGACAGCCCGGCGCTCGACGTGATGCCGTCCGACGTCATCACCGTCGACGGCAAGCCGTTGCCGGAGCGCGAGCGGACCCGGCTGTTCCTGTATCACAAGCCGCGCGGGCTGATGACCACCCACGCCGATCCCGAAGGGCGGCCGACGGTGTTCGACAATCTGCCCGAAGACCTGCCGCGCCTGATCTCGATCGGCCGGCTCGACTTCAACACCGAGGGCCTGCTGCTGCTGACCAATGACGGCGGGCTGGCGCGGGCGCTCGAACTGCCGGAGACCGGCTGGCTGCGCCGCTACCGCGTCCGCGCCCATGGCGAAGTCACCCAGGCGCAGCTCGACGAACTGCGCAACGGCATCGAGGTCGACGGCGTCAAATACGGCGAGATCGAAGCCAGGCTCGAACGCGACCAGGGCGCCAATGTCTGGCTGGTGTTCGCGATCCGCGAAGGCAAGAATCGCGAAGTCCGCAACGTGCTGGCGCATCTCGGCCTCGAGGTGAACCGGCTGATCCGGGTCTCCTACGGCCCGTTCCAGTTGCAGGAGATCGAGGAAGGCCAGGTCGAGGAGGTCAAGACGCGGGTGCTGCGCGAGCAGCTCGGCGACAAGATCATCAAGCTCGCCGAGGCCGATTTCGGCGGCCCGTCGCCGAGCGAGACGCGGCCGAAGCCGCGCCCCGGCAAGCCCGTCACCGCTGCCGAGGCGGCGCCGGCGCCGAAGAAGAAAGCCCCGACCAAGCGCGGCGCGGTCGAGGATCGCAAGGGCCGCAAGGTCAAGGTCGAGCGCACCGGCAGCGGCGAGCGCGACCCCTCCCGTGGCCCCGCCCGCCGCTACCACGGCAAGCGCGAAACGCCCCGCGAGGACTGAGCGATGCGCGTGATCGGCGGGCGGCTGCGGGGCCGCAATCTGGTGGCGCCGTCGTCGCAGGGCATCCGCCCGACCGCGGACCGGCTGCGCGAGTCGCTGTTCAACATCCTGATGCACGCTTACGCCGATCCGATCGGCGACGCGCGCGTGCTCGATCTGTTCGCCGGCACCGGCGCGCTCGGCATCGAGGCCGCCTCGCGCGGCGCCAAGTTCACGCTGTTCGTCGATAACGGCGCCGAGGCGCGCGCGCTGCTGCGCGCCAATGTCGAGGCGCTGGGCCTCGGCGGAGTCAGCAAAGTGTATCGCCGCGACGCCACCAATCTCGGCCCGGCGCATCCGGTCGAGCCGTTCGCGCTGGCGTTTCTCGATCCGCCCTATCGCATGGGATTCGCAGAGAAAGCGCTGGTATCACTTCGCGATGGCGGCTGGCTCACGCCCGACGCGCTGGTGATCGTCGAGGAAGCCAAGGACGCGGGCTTTGCGGCGCCGGACGGTTTCGTCGAGCTGGAGCGGCGCGCTTACGACGATACGGAATTCACGATGTTGCGGTTCGGAGCAAGCGAGTAGTAGCCCGATCGTGTTAGGCACCTACTATCAACGTCATTCCGGGGCGCGCGAAGCGCGAACCCGGAATCCATAACCCCTGCGCTGTCAAAAAGTGCATGGCGCATCCACGCCGTGCTTATGCTGCGAGTCCAGGGGCTATGGATTCCGGGTTCGCGAGCTGCGCTCGCGCCCCGGAATGACAACGATGGGAGGTGCGCGGAGGTGAAAGTCTACAGATCCGCGGCGGCGATCCAGAACACTTCGCCGTCGGACTCTTCGCTGTCGAGCCACAGCAGCGGCAGATGCGGGAAGTCCTGTTCGATCGCAGGGCGGCAGCGGCCGACTTCGCACAGCAGGCCGCCGTCTTGCGTCAGATGCTGCTTCGCCTCGGCGAGAATCCGGCGGATGATATCGAGGCCGTCGTCGCCGCCGTCGAACGCCATCGCCGGTTCGGCGCGGCATTCGGCCGGCAGATTCGCCATGCCGTCGGCATCGACATAAGGCGGGTTGGTGATGATCAGATCGTAGCGCGCGTCCTGCAGCAGCGGCGCGAACAGGTCGCCGTGATGCAGCGTCAGCCGCTCGCCGAGGCCGTGATCGGCGACGTTGCGGGTTGCGACCGCGAGCGCATCCTCCGACAGATCGACGGCATCGACGACCGCGTTGGGAAAGCTGCGCGCCGCGAGAATCGCGAGACAGCCCGAGCCGGTGCATAGATCGAGCACGCGCTCGACCGCTTCCGGATCGCCGATCAGCGAGGTCTCGCCGCCGTCGAAATGCAAGTCGAGCAGTTCGCCGATGTAGGAGCGCGGCACGATCACGCGTTCGTCGACATAGAACGGCACGCCGCGCATGTAGATCTTGTTGACGAGATAGGCCGACGGGAGACGCGTGGTGATGCGGCGCTCGATCAGATGGAGAATCCCAACCGCCTCGTGATCGGTGACGCGCGCGGTGGCGAACATCTCGAACTGGTCGGGATGCAGATGCAGCGCTTCGCCGATTAGGAACACGGCTTCGGCGATCGGATCGGTGGTGCCGTGTGCGAACACCACGCCGGCTTCGGCGAAGCGGCTCACGGCGAAGCGGACGAAGTCGAGCAGGCTGACCAGTTCGCCCGGAAACATCGCGTAGGGGTCTGTTTCGAGATCCAGCGGCATTGCTACGGCGACGCGGCGCTTCGCCGGTCGGTCGTCGTCAGCGGAGGCCGGAGTGGCTTTGGCCGCGGAGCGCGGCCTGGCAGGCCGCTTTGCCGGCGTCCTCTTCTTCGCGGCTTTCGCCTTCGCCTTTTTCGCCATCAGTCCTTGCTCCATCGCGCCGCGGCCGCGTCGTCGCGGTCGTGCGCCTCGACCCAGCGCGTGCCGTCGGCGCGCTCCTCGCGCTTCCAGAACGGCGCGTTGGCCTTCAGATAATCCATCAGGAATTCGGCTGCGGCGAATGCAGCCTGGCGGTGCGACGACGCGGCCAGCACCAGCACGATGTTGTCGCCCGGCAGCATCCGGCCGACGCGGTGGACGATGGTCAGCGCGGTCACCGGCCAGCGCTTCACGGCTTCGGCGGCGTGGCGGCCGATCTCGTCTTCGGCCATGCCGGGATAGTGCTCGAGCGTCAATGCCGCGACGGCATCATCGCCTTCGGCGCCGCGGCAGATGCCGCTGAAGCTCACCACCGCGCCGATATCGGTGCGGCCGGCGGTGATCGCCGCGATCTCGGCGGCGATGTCGAAATCGGCGTCCTGAATGCGGATCGTCACCGGAACGGTCATCGGATCATCCCGTGCGCGGTGCGCTCAGCCGCCGGTCATCGGCGGGAAAAAGGCGACCTCGCGGGCGCCCGCGATCGGCGTTTCGGGGCGCACATGGGTGCGGTCGAGCGCGGTGCGGATCACGCCCGGCTTTTCGAACGCGAAGGCGTAGCCTTCGCCACGCGCCGACAGCCAGCTGATCAGATCGGACACGGTCGCGACCTCGGCCGGCGGCTCGATGGTTTCCTCGTCGAGGCCGACCCGCTCGCGGACCCAGGCGAAATACTTCACCTTCATCGCGAATCCTCTTCGATCAGGTGATGGATGCCGGCGCGGAAATAGTCGTAGCCGGTGTACATCGTCACCAGCGCGGAAATCCACAGCAGGGCCAGGCCGATCTGGGTGGTGTAGGGCAGTACCTCGTCGCCGGCGTCGCCGGCGAGCAGGAAGCCGATCGCCACCAATTGCACCGTGGTCTTCCATTTCGCCAGCTTGGTGACCGGAACGCTGACCCGCAATGCGGCGAGATATTCCCGCAGGCCGGACACCAGGATCTCGCGGCACAGGATCACGATCGCGGCCCACAGCGTCCAGCCGTGGATGATGCCGTCGGCGGCGAGCATCAGCAGGCAGGATGCTACCAGCAGCTTGTCGGCGATCGGGTCGAGCATCCGGCCGAACGCCGAGTGCTGGTCCCAGATCCGGGCGTAATAGCCGTCGAGGAAGTCGGTGATCGCCGCGGCAATGAACACCGCCAGAGCGACCCAGCGCAGCGCGAGCGGGCCGCCCATGATCGACTGCGCATAGATGCAGCCGACCACGACCGGAATCGCCGCGATACGGGCATAGGTCAGGATATTCGGAAGCGTCAGCGACTTCGCTCCGCGCGTCGGCACCCTGGTCGAAACATCGTTCATCAAACTTACCAATACTGCCCGCGCCGGAAGGTCAACTCCCACGAAGGCGCCCTCCGATCCGTATCAGGAAAAGGTGAAATCCGCATGGTCTGGATCGTCCCGGTCCGCAGCCGACTTTGGTCGGGCTTCAGCCCGGGCCCGGGTGAAAGAAATCGAAGATCCGGCGGGCGCTTTCGGCGCTGATGCCGGGAACCTTGCCGAGGTCGCCGAGCGAGGCGCGCTCGATCTCCTTCAGGGTGCCGAAATGGTGCAACAGCGCGCGCTTGCGCGACGGGCCGATGCCGGGGATTTCCTGTAGGCCGGCCTCGCGGATGTCCTTCTTGCGTAGCTTGCGGTGCGAGCCGATCACGAAGCGGTGCGCCTCGTCGCGTAGCCGCTGGATGAAATACAGCACCGGGTCGCGTGGCTCGAGCTTGATCGCCTCGCGCTCCGGCATGAACAGCGTTTCGCGGCCGGCGTCGCGATCCGGCCCCTTGGCGACGCCGAGCAGCGTCACCTCGGTCTCCAGGCCGAGCTCGGCCAGCACGCCGCGCGCGGCGTTGAGCTGGCCGCGGCCGCCGTCGATGATCACCAGGTCGGGCCATAGCGGTGTCTCGTCGTCGTTCGGCTTCGCGGCATCGCCCTCGGCTTTCGCTGCCGCCAGCCGCTTGAACCGCCGCTCCAGCACCTCGCGCATCATCGCGTAGTCGTCGCCCGGGGTGAGGCCTTCGGAGCGGATGTTGAACTTGCGGTACTGGTTCTTGATGAAGCCGTCCGGACCGGCGACGATCATCGCGCCGACCGCGTTGGTGCCCTGGATGTGGCTGTTGTCGTAGACCTCGATCCGCTGCGGCGGCTTCGCGAGTCCCAGCGTGGTGGCGAGGCCCTGCAGCAGTCTCGTCTGGGTCGCGGTGTCGGCGAGCTTACGGCCGAGCGCCTCGCGCGCATTGGTCAGCGCGTGCGCCACCAGCTCCTTCTTCTCGCCGCGCTTCGGCGTCGAGATCTCGACCTTGTGGCCGGCCTTGATGCACAGCGCATCGGCCAAGAGCGCGCAGTCCTCGATGTCGTGCGACAGCAGGATCAGCTTCGGCGGCGGCTTGTCGTCGTAGAATTGCGCCAGGAACGACGCCAGCACTTCCTCCGGCGTGAAAGACTTCTCGGCGCGCGGGAAGTAGGCGCGGTTGCCCCAGTTCTGCCCGGTGCGGAAGAAGAACACCTCGACGCAGGAATAGCCGCCCTCCTGATAGATCGCGAACACGTCGGCTTCCTCGACGGTGCGCGGGTTGATGCCCTGCTGGGACTGGATCGCCGACAGCGCCGCCAGGCGGTCGCGATACAGCGCGGCGGTCTCGAATTCGAGCTCGTTCGAGGCCTTCTCCATCTCGACGGCGAGTTCCTGTTTCACCGCCCGGCTGCGGCCGGACAAGAAGTCCTTCGCCTCGCGCACCAGTTCGGTGTAGCCGGGAAAATCGACCTCGCCGGTGCACGGCCCGGCGCATCGGCGGATTTGATACAGCAGGCAGGGCCGGGTGCGGCTTTCGAAGAACGAATCGGTGCACGACCTCACCAGGAACGCGCGTTGCAGCGCCGTGATGGTGCGGTTGACCGCGCCGACCGAGGCGAACGGGCCGAAATAGCGGCCGGGCCTGTTCTGCGCGCCGCGGTGCTTGAGGATCTGCGGCGCCCAATGGTCGCCGGTGATCAGAATGTAGGGAAACGACTTGTCGTCGCGCAGCAGCACGTTGAAGCGCGGGCGGAGCTGCTTGATCAGATTGGCTTCGAGCAGCAGCGCCTCGGTCTCGGTCGCCGTCGAAACGATCTCGACCGTGACGGTGGCGGCGATCATCCGCGCGATCCGCATCACGTGCCCGGTCGGCCGCGCATAGGACGACAGCCGCTTCTTCACGTTCTTGGCCTTGCCGACATAGAGCACGTCGTGCGCGGCGTTCAGCATCCGGTAGACGCCGGGCGAGGTCGGCGCCAGCCGCACTGCCTGCTCGATCGCGGCGCGGCCGACCGCCAGCGGGCCGTCGGCCGGCTCGGCGCTGTCGTCCTCGATCTCCGGCAGGCGCGCCTCGTCGTCCTCGTCCACCGTCAGTTCGGCGGTCGCGGTGTCGATGTCCTGCGCGGCGGGCGCGGGGTGCGGCGTCAGTTCGGGCGAGACCGGCGATGGGGATTCGGTATCGGCAAGCGGCGCGGCCGCCGTGTCGCGGGTCTCGGCGGGGTCTTGATTCATGGTCCTAAATTAGGCGTTCGGCGTGGTCGGTGCCAGCGGCACGCGGCCGGAACCCACATCGCGTTGCCATCCCGCCGGGGCGACGATTTTTCGCCACAGCCCGTGAATTAAGCTCTCGTTAAGAATGCGATCTGGAACCGCCAGCCGATTAACAACCGCTTAACTTAAAACTCTCGATAAATCTTACCGGAAAAGAGTGGAAATCCGTAACCATCCGGATCGCTTTTTTCGTCGGCCGCGTGTGGCCGAGGGCTGGACGGACGGCGCGCGCAAGCAGCGTCCCTGCCGTCGAGGAGAGTAAGATGCGCAAACTTGCGATGGCCGCGGCGACCGTACTCGCCGCAACTGGATCGACGGCGCAGGCGGCGGATATGGGCTACTACCGCTCGCAGACGCCCTACACCGTCAATCAGCCGCTGAATGCCTTCAGTTGGGCGGGGCCGTATCTGGGCGGCAACCTCGGCTATGCGTTCGGCAACGTCACCAATAACATCACCAACCCGTCGGGTTTCAGCGGTGGTGTTCAGGGCGGCTACAATTGGCAGAGCGGCAACATCGTGTTCGGCCTCGAGGGTGATATTCAGTTCTCGACCGCCGAGGACACCTTCGCGCCCTACAAGTTCTCGAACCCCTGGTTCGGGACTGCGCGCGGCCGCGTCGGCTATGCGATGAACGACATTCTGCTGTACGCGACCGGCGGTCTCGCCTTCGGTCAGTTGAAGGGCCAAAATCTGCTGTCTTCGGAGAGCCACAGTTCGGCGGGCTGGACCGTCGGCGCCGGCGCCGAATTCGCTTTCGCGCCGAAGCTCAGCGCCAAGGTCGAGTATCTCTACGGCAGCCTGTCGACCAACAATTTCTTCATCACCGGCAACCCGAACGGCTACAATTTCGGCCTCGTCCGCGCCGGCATCAACTATCACTTCTAAACGTCGCGACGGAAACCTTCGCGAGCAAGAAACTCGGCGATCATCATTCCCGGCCCTCGTGGCCGGGATTTTTTTGGCCGGATTTTTGGGGCCTGGCGTATCGGGCATATGCGCCGCGTCTTCGGATGACGCCCGCCCTTTTTCGATCCAACGTCCAAACGATGGAAGGCAGGGCGTGCGGCGATGGTCGGCGGCCGGCTGACGCACAGGTGATCGACCGCCCCGGCGTCGTATTCTCTACGCCGTTACTGGTAGCCTCAAAGCCCGTCGCATCGTCGCAATCGTCGCGGCTGCTACGCTCGGTCTTGCCCAGCCGACGACGGCAGCTACGAAATGACCAAATTGACCGCCTTGGGGCCCTTGCCCTTCTTGTCCGGCTCGACCTCGAACGAAATACGCTGACCTTCGGCCAAATCCTTCAAGCCGGCACGCTCGACCGCAGTAATATGAACAAATACATCGCGGCCGCCGTCATCAGGCTTGATGAATCCGTAGCCACGCTCTCCATTGAAGAACTTCACCGTTCCCGTCATAGGCATTCCGGAAACTCCCTCCCGCATGCTTTCCGTCGCGCGCCGGCGCGTCGGTGCGACCTGGCAAATGCGCTGCCGGAAAGCTCGGCCGAGGGCTGGGCCTGCTGATCGTCGCAGGTCCGAGGTAGTACGGCCTTGTCACTCCGCCGCCCCCATTCGCGGAAGCAGAACGTAAAGCCAGTCCAATGGAGTCAGCATAGTACGGATTTGCGCGGATTGACTACGCCCCAAATGCGACTTTTCGCGCCAATGAGGTCGCCGCGGGAATCGTCACGGTTTTGGTAGCTCGAGCCGGTAACGGCTGACCCCGCCCAGGCCGAGCGGTCTCTCCAGCTCGGGAAGAACGACTCTCAATTCCGACGCGAGCGTCCAAGGCGGATTGACCACGAGCAACCCGGTCGAAGTCAGCGCGCCGTCCGGTTGTTGCGGTGCGACGCTGAATTCGAGCCGCAGACATTTGCCGTCGCCGCCGGTGGCAGCGAGGGTTGCGACGCGGTCGGCCAGAGCGTCGGTCGCGCGCCGGTTCTTCACCGGATACCACAACTGATATATCCCGGTCGGCCATTTCCCGTAAGCGGTGCTGAAACCCTCCGCCAATCGCTCGAATTCGTCCTTCTTTTCGAAAGACGGATCGATCAGCACCAGACCACGGCGCTCTTTCGGCGGCACGAACGCCGTCAGCGCCTGCCAGCCGTCGAGATCGACCACGCGCGCCTGGGTGTCGCGGCGCAGCGCATTGATCAGTTGTTTGCGCGCCACCGGATCGAGCTCGCTGGCGACCATGCTGTCCTGCGGCCGCAGCAGGGCGCGGGCGATCAGGGGCGATCCGGGATAGGCGGTCAGGTCGCGCTGCGGGTTGAAGGCGCGGACGATGTCGAGATACGGCTTGATCAGGCCGCCGGCCTCGTCGGTGAACCGCGCCTGCATCACCCGGGCGATGCCGGTGACCCATTCGCCGCCGCGGCGGGCTTCGTCCCCGGTGAGGTCGTAGAGCCCGGCGCCGGCATGGCTGTCGATCACCCGAAACGGCGCCGGTTTCTCCTGCAGATAGGTCAGGATCCGGGCCAGGACGATGTGCTTGATGACGTCGGCGAAATTGCCGGCGTGGAAGGCGTGGCGATAATTCATCGGCATTCCCTAGCAGTCGGCTCCCCAGGCCGCCATGGGTGTTCGGGGCGCGGCGCCGGCCACGCCTGCGCCCGTAAGACTACGGGGGACCGGGGAGGCCGCGCGAAATATGCAGAAAGCCAGCGTCCTGCAATGGTTTCCGCCGCAGCGACCGGGATGCGGCGACGGGCCCCGGTTAACGGGCTGTTTAATCAGCGGTGCTAGTTCTTGTTCCCGGATGAGGCCGGGCAGTTCGAACGTCGGGTCCTCCTGAGAACCACAATTTAGCCCACCGTTGGGGCGTTTCGGCGCACCGTTGCGGTGCCCCTGGGAGTTGAAGATGGCGGTTGATTTGTCGATGTCGGTCCTGGTGGTGGACGACTACAGCACCATGATCCGGATCATTCGTAATCTTCTGAAGCAGCTCGGCTTCGAGCATATCGACGACGCCAGCGACGGCTCGGCGGCGCTCGAGAAGATGCGGACCAAGAAGTACGGTCTGGTGATCTCGGACTGGAACATGGAGCCGATGACCGGCTACGACCTGCTCAAGGAGGTCCGCGCCGACCCCAATCTGTCGCAGACGCCGTTCATCATGATCACGGCGGAATCCAAGACCGAGAACGTGATCGCCGCCAAGCGGGCGGGCGTGAACAACTACATCGTCAAGCCGTTCAACGCGGCGACGCTGAAGACCAAGATCGACGCGGTGTTCCCGGATCACGTCGCGGCGTAAAGCGCTTCGTCTCATCCTGCGGATTTCGAAAGCGCGCTCCGAAAGGGGCGCGTTTTTGTTTGGGGCGCGGCCGCTCTCAACGCCGTCATTCCGGGGCGCGCGCAGCGCGAACCCGGAATCTCGAGATGTTCATCCGCGCGCACGTGCAACAACCTCGGGATTCCGGGTTCGCTCGCTGGTGCGAGCGCCCCGGAATGACGTGCCAAATTCAGCGCTGCGTGCTCACCACCGCAATTCCCGCGTCAGCGCGGCCGGCGGGTGGCCGAACAGCTCGGTCACCGCCGCAGTATCGAGCCGGTCGATGCCCTCGAAGGCGTCGGAATGGATGCCGCGGGTGACGAACAACAGATCGATGCCGTAGCTTTGCGCGCCGGCGAGGTCGGTTCGCACCGAATCGCCGATCGCCAGCACGCGCGGCAGCGGCGTCTCCGCATTGCGGAGCCCGCGTGCGAGCGCCATCGCGCGGTCGTAGATCGGCCGGTGCGGCTTGCCGTAGAAGATCACGTCGCCGCCGAGTTCGCGATACAGTTCGGCGATCGCGCCGGCGCAGTAGATCAGCCGGTCGCCGCGCTCGACCACGATGTCGGGATTGGCGCAGACCAGCGTCAGCTTGCGCGCCAGCGCCTCGCCCATCATGGCGCGATAGTCCTCGG
The DNA here is from genome assembly GCF_034479375.1 of Rhodopseudomonas palustris. Taxonomy (NCBI): domain Bacteria; kingdom Pseudomonadati; phylum Pseudomonadota; class Alphaproteobacteria; order Hyphomicrobiales; family Nitrobacteraceae; genus Rhodopseudomonas; species Rhodopseudomonas palustris. Next base: position 5,007,274 of record NZ_CP140155.1, read on the forward strand.
CCGATTCGGTCTCGTCGTCGAACGGGCCGGTGCAGATGATGTAGTCGGCGGCCTCCAGCGGCGTCAGCCTGGCGTCGAGGCCGCGATAGATCGAATTGTCGCGATCCGGGCCGAGCCAGAACACCGACTGGCCGGGATGCTCGGCGACGTAAGTTCGGGTGAGGTCGCCGGACGAGACGATGGCGTCGTAGCAATCGTCGGGCACGTCCAGCTTGCGGAGCTGGCGCTGCACCGAATCCGCCGGTCGCGGCGCGTTGGTGATCAGCACCACGGTGCGGCCGTCGGCGCGGGCGTTGCGCAGCGCCTCGCAGGCCTCGGGGAATGATTCCAGGCCGTTGTGCACGACGCCCCAGATGTCGCTCAGCACGACATCGACGGATCCCACCAGCTCGCGCAGGTGCTCGACGAAACGAAGCGTGGTCATGAGGGAAAACGGTCAGGCCGGGCCGACGGCACGGCGCGCCAGCGCGGCGAGGCCGGTCGCGGCGCGCGGCGGATCGATCCGGGCGGGTTCGCCCTTCGGGGAGGAGCCTGCAGCATGTGGAGAGGCGATGTCCTGCTTGGCCTTGTCGCCGGGCGTGGTGGGCGCAGGCGATGGGGCGGTCTCGGGTCGCAGCGGACGGGGCGCCGCGAACAAGAACCCCTGCCCAAACCGCACATCGTAGTCAAGCAGGTCGACCACGGCGCGCTCGCCCTCGATCCGTTCGGCGATCAGGTCGATGCCGAACCGGCCGAGCAGATCGGAGAGGTCGGCGGGATGGATGTCGGCGGCCGGATGTTCGCGCTGGTCGAGCAGCAGCGCCGCCGGAACCTTGATGAAGCGGACGCCGCGGTCGGCGAGGTCGCGCGGCTCGAACCGCAGATCGGTGACGTGGTCGATCGAGAACCGGAAGCCGCGCTGCGCCAGCGCCGCGAGGTGCTCGGTCTCGAGCGGCCCGAGATTGCGCAGCGTGCTCTGCTTGAACTCGAGCACGAAGGACGGCGCCAGCGCCTTGTTGGCCTCGAGGAAATCGAGGCATTGCCCGAACATCTCGGCGTCCGACAGGGTGGCGGCCGCGATGTTGACGAACACGCCGACGTCCTTGTTGCGTACCATCAGCCGGCGCAGCACCTGGATCGCGCGCAGAAACACCGCATGGTCGATTCGGCCCATCAGGCCGGCGGTCTCGGCGACCGTCAGAAATTCGTCGGCGGCCAGGATCTGGTCGTTGCCGTCGCGCAGCCGGGTCACGATCTCGTAGAACCGCACCTTGCGCTGCGGCAGGCTCACCAGCGGCTGCAGGTAGATGTCGAGCCGTCCGGTCTCGATCGCGGTCTTCACCGCGACCAGAACCTGCGCCGGGTCGCGCGCCGGCTTCGGCGCCGCCGGCGGCGTCGTGACCGGGGCGGAGACCAGCTCGGTCAGGATCAGGGGCGCTGCGGCAGGCTGCGCCATCTGCTGATCCTCGACCTTGGCTTCAGGATCGAGCGTCGGCGGCCGACGCGGGGCGGCGCCCGTCGCGGCCGAAGTCAGCATCTCCTCGTGGGTGGCGACCGAGGCGGCGAGCTGTTTCACCAGCAGCCCGAGTTCGCCGATCTCGCTCATGGCGACCTGGGTGCGGTCCTGGCTGGCCGCATTGGCGGCCAGCACCCTGCCTTCGACCGCGGCGAGCCGGCGGCCGAATTCGGCGATCTGGCGGGCGAGGTCTGCGGTGCCGCGCGACAGATCGGCGATCTGGTGACCGGCGTCGGAACGGTCGCGCAGCCGGATCGACACGGCGCTGTAGAGAATGAACAGGGTCAGCGTCGCCAGCGCGACGATCGCGGACTCGACCGCGCTGAAGCCGGCGAGCGAATACACCACCGTACCCAGCGATACGGAGATCAGCACCATGCAGATGGCGATGAAAATGGTCGAGATTCGGATCATCCAGCGCCGGTTTCCCTGCCGATCCCGCCATCATTGGTGATTCGGCGGACGAGTCCAAAGGATTCGTCCGCCGCAGGCAGGGTCGAGGCGGGGAGCGTCAGGCGATGGCGCGGATCACACGGCCGACTTTCTCGACGATTTCGCCGATATGCTCCGCATTCAGGATCAGCGGCGGGGTCAGGGCCAGGGTGTCGCCGGCGATCCGCAGCATCAGATCGTGGTCGTGGAAGGCCGAGTTCATCGCCTCGAAGCCGCGCTTGCCGGGGCCGTCGGCCATCGGCGCGAGGTCGATGCCGGCGGTCAGGCCGAGGGTGCGGATATCGACGACGTTGGGCTCGGACTTCAGCGACATCACCGCGTCGGCGAACACCGGCTCGAGCGCCTTGGCGTTCTCGAACAGCTTCTCGTCGCGATAGAGGTCGAGCGTGGCGAGGCCGGCCGCGCAGGCCAAGGGATGCGCCGAATAGGTGTAGCCATGAAACAGCTCGATGGCGTAATCGGGCCCGCTCATGAAGGCATCGTGGATCTCGGAGCTGGCGATCACGCCGCCCATCGGCACGGCGCCGTTGGTGACGCCCTTGGCGAAGGTGATCATGTCCGGGGTGACGCCGTAGCGCTCGGCGGCGAAGCTGTGGCCGAGCCGGCCGAAGCCGGTGATGACCTCGTCGAAGATCAGCAGGATGCCGTGCTTTTTGGTGATCTCGCGCAGCTTCTGGAGGTAGCCCTTCGGCGGCGGCAGCACGCCGGTGGAGCCGGCCATCGGCTCGACAATCACCGCCGCGATGGTGTTGGCGCCGTGCAGATTGACGAGGCCCTCCAGCGCGTCGGCGAAGTGGGCGCCGTACTCCGGCTCGCCCTTGCTGAACGCTTGCTTGTCGCGATCATAGGTCGCAGGCAGATGGTCGACGCCGTTCAAGAGCGTGCCGAACATCTTGCGGTTGTTGCCGATGCCGCCGACCGCGGTGCCGCCGAAACCGACGCCGTGATAGCCGCGCTCGCGGCCGATGAAGCGGGTGCGGCCGCCCTGGCCGCGGATCTGCTGCCAGGCCATCGCGATCTTCAGCGCGGTGTCGGCGGCTTCCGAGCCGGAATTGCAGAAGAACACGTGGTCGAGGCCTTCGGGGGCCAGATCGGCGATCCGGCTGGCGAGTTCGAACGCCTTCGGCTGGCCGAACTGGAACGGCGGCGAGAAGTCCAGCGCCTCGGCCTGGGCGGCGATCGCCGCGGAAATCTGGGGGCGGCCGTGCCCGGCGTTGCTGCACCACATGCCGGCTGCCGCGTCGATGATCTTGCGCCCGTCCGTGGTGAAATAGTGCATGTCCTTGGCGCCTGCGATCATCTTCGGCGCGCGCTTGAAGGCCCGGTTCGCCGTGAACGGCATCCAGAACGCATCGAGGTCGTTCGGCACGTTGACGGCGGAATTGGGCTTGCTCTTCTCTAACATAGCGCTCCTCATGCATGCGCAGGCTGGTTTGCGGACGGCGCGGCAGGCTAGCAGCTTCGAGGAACCACGGAAACGCCGGGAGCCCGCACATTTGCGTGGGGCATCCATTCGCAACGGCCGGCCGACGCCCAGAACGGAGGCACCCCGCCTTCGATTTGCGCTGGATCATGCAGCCCAGCCTTGCTGCACGGCAGGGCGGCTGGTACCAACCCGGCCCTGAGCGGAAAGGCGACCATGGCTGAAAAACCGAAGAAACCGCAGAAGTTGCGCGCCCGTCTGCCGCGCGGCCTGGCCGATCGCGGCCCCGCCGAGATCGCGGCGACCCGCGCGATGGTGGAAACCATCCGCGAGGTCTACGAGCGCTACGGCTTCGAGCCGGTCGAGACCCCGGCGTTCGAATACACCGACGCGCTCGGCAAGTTCCTGCCGGATCAGGACCGCCCCAACGAGGGCGTGTTCTCGCTGCAGGACGACGACGAGCAGTGGATCAGCCTGCGCTATGATCTCACCGCGCCGCTGGCGCGCTACGTCGCCGAGAATTTCGACGCACTACCCAAGCCCTATCGCAGCTACCGCTTCGGCTGGGTGTTCCGCAACGAAAAGCCCGGCCCCGGCCGCTTCCGCCAGTTCATGCAGTTCGACGCCGACACGGTGGGCTCCGGCTCGCCGGCCGCCGACGCCGAGATGTGCATGATGGCCGCCGACACGATGGAAGCGCTGGGCATCCCGCGCGGCAGCTACGTGGTGAAGGTGAATAACCGCAAGGTGCTGGATGGGGTGTTGGAGTCGATCGGGCTTGGCGGCGATGAAAATGCTGGGCGTCGGCTCACGGTGCTGCGGGCGATCGACAAGCTGGATCGGCTTGGGCCAGATGGCACCCATTCCTTGCTTACCGTCGGAAGGAAAGACGAGAGCGGCGATTTCACGAACGGAGCAGGTCTAAACGAAGACCAAGCACTTCGCGTGCTGCGATTTCTTGATATCCTGCCCCTCGCCGTTCCTGACAAGGATGGAAGTCGATTTAGCCATACTGCTCCTGCAAGCGAATTTGAGCGTTCGGAAACCTACTTCACTTGGCTGCGTCATCACGCCGATCTCGGCCCTTCGGGATTGGCCGGCGTTGATGAACTGACTTCCATCTCAGAGTTGGTGAAGAGCAGCGGCTACGGCGACGACAGGATCAAGATCGATCCCTCCGTCGTCCGCGGCCTCGAATACTACACCGGCCCGGTCTACGAGGTTGAACTGCTGCTCGAGACCAAGGACGAGAAGGGGCGCCCGGTTCGGTTCGGTTCGGTCGGCGGTGGTGGCCGTTACGACGGCCTCGTCTCGCGCTTCCGCGGCGAGCCGGTGCCGGCGACCGGGTTCTCGATCGGTGTGTCGCGGCTGCAGGCGGCGCTGACGATGATCGGCAAGCTCGGGACCCGGCCCGCGACCGGCCCGGTGGTGGTGACGGTGTTCGACCGCGAGCGGCTGGCCGACTACCAGAAGATGGTGTCGCAGCTCCGCGCCGAGGACATTCGCGCCGAGCTCTATCTCGGCAATCCGAAGAACATGGGCAACCAGCTCAAATACGCCGACAAGCGCAACTCGCCTTGCGTGATCATCCAGGGCTCCGATGAAAAGAACGATCCGGACGGCGCGCAGGTGATCGTCAAGGACCTGATCCTCGGCGCCGAACTCGCTGCGCTGGACAAGGATCGCGACGATTATCTGCAGCGTCAGGCCGACGCCCAGCGCAAAGTGCCGCAGCTCGGGATGATCGACGAAGTGCGGCGGATTCTGGCGCGGCACGACATCGACTGGAATTGACGGCGGACGGCGCGCAGTCGAACCCTCTCCCCTTGTGGGAGAGGGTCGCTTCGCGAAGCGAAGCGGGGTGAGGGGTCGAGGGCCTTTGCCGAGATCACAGGTCCCCCTCATCCGTCGCGGACTTCGTCCGCGCCACCTTCTCCCACAAGGGGAGAAGGGCAAATCAACAGCGCTCATCGCGCGACCACAGGGAGAAACCGCAATGCCCGAGATCACCGTCAACATGGCCGCAGGCCGCACCGACGACCAGAAGGCGGCGATGATGCGCGACATCTCGCAGGCGCTGGTGACGCATCTCGGCGTCGCCGCCGAGGATGTGGTGATCCAGATCAACGAGGCGCCGCTCACCAACAAGATGAAGGGCGGCAAGACCTTCGTCGAGCGCAAGGCCGCGCAGGCGAAGTAAGCCTATCCGTCATTGCGAGCGAAGCGAAGCAATCCAGAGGCTCCGAATACGAAGCTGGATTGCTTCGTCGGCTTCGCCTCCTCGCAATGACGGACGTGATGTCGTCGCCGAACTCTTGAAAGAGCCCTCATGGACGCACGCGATGTTCTCTCCATTGGCATGACGGCCGAGCGGCAGATCACGGTGGCGCCGGAGCAGACGGTGCAGCATTTCGTGCCGTATATGCCGGCGGTGTTCGCCACCCCGCTGATGATCCTGGAGATGGAAATGGCCTCGGGCGAGGCCGTGCATCCGGCGTTGCCGCAGGGCTGGGTGACGGTCGGCACCGGCGTCGACATCCGTCATCTAACGCCGGCGCTGGTCGGCCATGCGGTGCGGACGATTTCGAAAGTCACTGCGGTCGAGCAGCGCACCGTCAGCTTCGAGGTCGCCTGCTGGGTCGGTACGCGCAAGATCGGCGACGGCAAACACATTCGCGGCCTGATCGACGTCGAAGCGTTCACGAAGCGCTTCAAGGACTGGTAGCCAATGGACGAGTCATTCCGGGGCGCCGCGCAGCGGCGAACCCGGAATCTGGAGCTGTTCAGCACCCGGCGTCCAGCTATCATCTCGGGATCCCGGGTTCGCGCCTGATGGCGCGCCCCGGGATGACGGCGCGTGTCGCAGGGATCGGTCAGCGCCCCTCGCGCAGCCAGGTCGCCGCGAAGGCGCCAAGCAGCAGCATCAGGCCGATCAGGCCGGTGAACACCGGCAGCACGCCGACGCCGCGGACGACGCTGGCGTCGCGCATCCGCACGCCGAGCCAGCCGTCGCCGCGGAACAGCGTCGCGGATTGCACCGGGACGATCCGCGGCAGCTCGACGCTGCCGCCGTCGGCGATCCGCCGCGAATCCCCGCCGGTCGCCTGCGCCAGCGGTTTCAGCGTCTCCGCAGTCGACGTGACTTCGGAGAATTCCTTCGGGTTGACCGGCCCGACATTGATCAGCGCCTTCAACGTGCCGTCGGTCGCGGCCCAAAGGCCGAGCTCGTCGGCCGGCAGCGTCGTGCGCCAGATGCCGGGATCGCTCGGGGCGAGGGTGAGCTGCCGGGTCTGACCGGACGGCGAGGTGACGGTGACGGGCGGCACGGCGTCGGCCATGGTCTGGCGGATCACCTGCAGATCCTTGCCCTCGACCTTCAGCCGCAGCGCCTCCTCGTCCAGATCCGGCTGCTTCATCAGCCAATGCGACATTCGCCGCAGCAGGTCGAGATGCGGGCCGCCGCCCTCATAGCCGCGCGCCCACAGCCAGATGTGGTCGCTCAGCAGCAGCGCGACGCGGCCCTCGCCGTAGTGCGAGAGCAGCAGCAGCGGGGCGTTGTCGGCGCCGGTCATCAGCGGCGGCGTGGTGGCGTTGCGGGTGTCGACGGTGCGGAAGAAGCGGCTCCATTTCGGCGGCTCTGAGTTCGAGCCTTCGAGCCCGCGCGTCACCGGATGGCGTTTGCCGGCGTCGCTCAGATGCGCATAAAACGGCTTCTCGGTGACGCCGACCGGCTCGGCCGGCAGCAGCGAATCCAGCGGCGTGCGCCAGATCGAGGTGGTCGAGGCGTAGTCGGGCCCGGCCGACACCAGCACCGCGCCGCCATTGCGCACATAGCGCGCGATATTGTCGAAATACGCGATCGGCAGCACGCCCTGGCGGGCGTAGCGGTCGAAGATGATGAGCTGAAACTCGTTGATCTTCTGCTGGAACAGCTCGCGGGTCGGAAATGCGATCAGCGACAGCTCGTTGATCGGCGTGCCGTCCTGTTTTTCCGGCGGCCGCAGAATGGTGAAGTGCACGAGGTCCACGCTGGCGTCGGATTTCAGCAGATTGCGCCAGGTGCGCTCGCCGGAATGCGGCTCGCCCGACACCAGCAGCACCCGTAGCTTGTCGCGGACGCCGTCGATCGAGACCACGGCGCGGTTGTTGACCGTGGTCAGTTCGTTCGGCACCGGCGAGGCGTCGATCTCGACGATGTTCTGGCCGGCGTGCTTGATCTCGACGTCGACGCTGACGGTCTGGCCGCTGGCGACGCTGCGCTCGCTCAGCACCTCGCCGTCGCGTCGCACCACCACGCGGGCGCGCTCGCCGCTGATGCCCTGGTCGTCGAGCCGGTAGGTGATGGTCTGATTCTGTCCGACGATGCCGAAGCGCGGCGACGCGACGATGGCGATGCGGCGGTCGCGCTCGTTGCTGCGGCCGGTGACCAGCGCATGCACCGGCGCCTGGAAGCCCAGCGCTGCGGCATTGGCCGGAATGTCGTGGACGCGGCCGTCGGTGATCAGGAAGGCGCCGGCGACGCGGTCGGTCGGCACGTCCGACAACGCCGAGGTCAGCGCGCCGAACAGCTTGGTGCCGTCGGTCTCGCCGTCGGCCTGTCCGGCCTCGACGACGCGGACCTCGACGCCCTTGAGCTGCTTCAGCCGGTCGACCAGCGCCTGCTTGGCCTGTTCGGCCTCCTCCGCACGGCTGCCGAAATTCTGACTCGGGCTCTTGTCGACCACGACCACGGCGACCGAGGACAGCGGCTCGCGTTCCTCGCGGGTGAAGGAGGGGTTCGACAGCGCCAGCAGGATCAGCGCCAGCGCCGCGATCCGCACCAGCGCGCCGCGCGAGCGGCCGAGCAGCAGCACGATCGCGATGACCGCAATGGCGGCGAGCGCGACCCACAGCACGGCGGCGGGAACCAGAGGCGCGAAGGCGATGCCGTATTGCAACTCAAGCACCTCTCAACTTGAACAACGTCATCCTGAGGTGCGCGTCGCGCCAGCGGCGCGCCTCGAAGGATGGCCGCACGGTGTGCGTCTCCATCCTTCGAGGCTCGCTGCGCTCGCGCCTCAGGATGACGGCCGTTGTATTCCCAGCGAAGTCATTCCGGGGCGCGCCGACAGGCGCGAACCCGGAATCGAGAGCTTCAGGGCATCTCGGGATTCCGGTTTCGCGAGCTGCGCTCGCGCCCCGGAATGACGTGGTGAGGGCGGGATTAACTCGCATCATTGCCCCAGCCGTTCGATCAGCGCCGGGGCGTGGACCTGGTCGGCCTTGTAGTTGCCGGTCAGGGTGTACATCACGATGTTGACGCCGGCGCGGAAGGCGAATTCGCGCTGGCGCGGCTCGCCCGGCGTCAGCGGCAGCATCGGCTGGCCGTCGGGGCGCATCGCCCAGGCGCCGGCCAGATCGTTCGAGGTAATGATGATCGGCGACACGCCGTCGCCGCCACGCGCCGGGCGCGCATTGTCCTCGTCGTCGTTCTCGCGCGGCAGGGTTTCCACCCAGGTCTCGCCGGAGGTGAAGCGGCCGGGGAAGTCGCGCAGCAGATAGAAGGTCTTGGTCAGCACGTGCTCGCGCGGCACCGGTTCGAGTTCGGGAACGTCGAGCGACGACAGCACGTTGCGCAGCGTCAGCATGCCGGGCGTCTGCGACGCGCCGTTCGTGCCGGCGGGCGCCTCGATCGCGTCGCGGGTGTCGAAGATCACCGTGCCGCCCTGCTTCATGTAGGCGCCGATCTTGTCGAGCGCGTCCTGCGGCGGCTTCGGCGCGCCCGCGATCACCGGCCAGTAGATCAGCGGGAAGAACGACAATTCGTCGCGCGCCGGATCGATGCCGATCGGCTCGCCGGCTTCCAGCGCGGTGCGCTGCGCCAGAAACAGCGTCAGCCCGTTCATCCCGGCTTTGACGATCGAATCGACGTCGGCATTGCCGGTGATCACGTAGGCCAGATGCGTCTGCGACGTCGCCTTGATGGCGAACTCGTCCTTGGGGCCGTCGGCACGAGACGGCCACGGCGCAGCGGCGAGCGGCATCGCGAGCAGCAGTGCCAGCGCCGCGGTGGCGGTGCGGCGGCGGCGCATCATCAGCGCGGCGAGGCCGCCGCCGAGCAGCGCCACGATCAGCGCGTCGAGCCCGAACAGGCCGAGCGCGGAAGCGAGCAGCATGCCGCGCAGGTCGCGCGGCTCCGCGTTGGTGTAGTTCGCCCGCCGCGCATTGATCGCCGCGGTGTCGAGCGGGGCGATGCGGTCGGCGCTCGCCAGTGCATTCACTGCCAGCGGACCGTCGGCCGGGCCGTAGAAGCCGGGCGGATGATCGGCGCTGCCGCGGTCGCGATAGTCGGTCGGGATCGGCTTGGCCGAGGCCGGCGGCGGTCCGAACGCGCCGAAGCCGTCGAGTGTCCGCAGCGGCGCCACCGTTTCTGCGGCATTGGCCTCGGCGGCGACGCCGGCGCCCGGCGTCGAGGTGTAGCCGGACATGTCGACCAGCCGCCGCAGCATTTCGACGAAGGTGCCGGACATCGGCAGATCCGACCAGCGCATGTCGGCGCTGACGTGGAACAGTGTCACCAGCCCCTTGCCGCGATGCTCGCCGGTGACCAGCGGTGTGCCGTCGGCGAGCGAGGCCCAACTCTTCGCCGACAACGCGGCATCGGGTTCGGCCAGCACCTGACGGTTGACGGTCACGTCGGTCGGCACCGCGATGCCCGCGAACGGCCCGTCTGCGGCGAAAGACGCGAGATGCTGCGGCTTCTCCCAGGTCAGGCTGCCGCCGAGGCTGCGGCCGCCATGGCGAAGCTTCACCGGCACCAGATCGTCCTCGGCCTGACGCGCGAGGCGCGGGCCGGCGAACCGCACCAATACGCCGCCCTGTTCGATCCAGGCGTCGAGTCGCTGGCGCAGTTCCGGTGACAGCGCGCCGACATCGGCCATCACCATCATCGGCAGCTTCTGATCGAGAAACTGGGTGATCACCTGCTGCGGCGCGGCGCGGTCGCCCAGTCGCACATCGGCGAACGGCGACAGCGCGCGGGCGAGATAGAAGGTCGGCGCCAGCAGCGGCTGCGCGGTGTCGGTGCTGGCGCCGGAGACGATGCCGATGGCGCGGCGGCGCCAGCGTTTGTCGAGCAACTGCACCGCGCCCGCGGAGCGTTCGCCGGCGATCTCGAGTCGCGCGATGTCGTTGCGCAGTTCGACCGGCAGTTCAAATGCCGCGTCGGTCTCACGATCGAGCGGCGGAAAGTTGAAACGGGCTTCGCCGATCGGCGCGCCCTTGGCGTCGAGCGCGCGCACCGTGCCGGTGTCGATGCCGCCGGCCTGCGCGCGCAGCACCTTCACGGTCATCTTGGCGGCGGCGTTCTCGGCGGCGGCGAGCGCATGCGCCGGCGGCGCGCCGCCCTCGACGATGGTGACGCTGCGGTCCTGCACAAGCTTGTTCAGGCCCTCGACGAATTCGCCGCCGCGGCCGGTGTCGACGCCGTCGGTCAGCCAGACCACCTCGGCGTCGCCCACGGCTTTCAGAAAGCGCGCGATCGGCGGCAGCGCCTCGATGCGCTCGACCGCATAGGGTTTCGGCGAAAGCTGGCGCAGCGACACCCGCGCGGTGCCGGCCGGCATCAGCGTCGGATCGCGGGTCGCCTCCGACAGCGGCGCCAGTGCGACCGCCCGGCTCGTGCTGTCCGCCTCGGCGATCAACTCGTCCGCGGCCTTGATCCGCATCTCCCAGTTCGCCGCCGAACTCCAGCCGTCGTCGAGCAGGATCAAGAGCGGCCCGCGGCTGTTGCCCGCTGCGGTCTGCGGATTCCAGATCGGGCCGGCCAGCGCGATGATCACCAGCGCGGCGGCGAGCATCCGCAGCGCGGTCAGCCACCACGGCGTCCGCGACGGGGTTTCTTCTTTCGGCGCGATCTCGAACAGCAGCCGGGTCGGCGGGAAGTCGATCCGGCGCGGCCGCGGCGGCGTCACGCGTAGCAGCCACCACAGCGCCGGCAGCGCCAGCAGGCCGAGCAGCAGCAGCGGTTGGGCGAAGGACAAAGGCAGACCGCCGATCATGCGCCGAGCCCCGCTTTGACGCCGCGCTCGACGCCCTTGGCGGTGGTCATGCCGGCGTGCAGGAACAGCAGCAACTCGGCGGCCGAGCGGCTGGTGGTGTGGGTCGAGAACAGCCAGTCGAGCTTGCCGGTCTCGATCCGGATCTGGTCGCGATGCGCCGCGACCAGCGCGACGTAGTCGCTGGCCCAGGTCTCAGCGCGGCCGGCGGTGATCGCGCCGCCGCCTTCCGGCTCGACGAATTCGACGCGGCCGGAGAACGGAAAGCCCTCTTCCGCAGGATCGACCACCTGCACCAGCGAGCCGTGCGCGCCCGACGACGACAGCCCGGCGAGCATCTTCTGGATCTCGCTGATCGGCGACCAGAAATCCGACAGCACCACAATCTCGGCCAGCGACGACGGCACGAAGGACGGCGGCAGGCTGTCGCGGGAGGTGGTGTCGTGCAGGATCGCCTGCGCCATCCGGTCGATCACGTTGCTGTTCGAGGTCGGGTTCATCAGCCCGGGAACGCCGACGCGTTCGCCGCCCGCGACGAGCAATTCGGCGAGCGCGAAGGTGACGATCAGCGCGCGTTCGAGCTTGCTGTCGCGAACGCCCTTGGACGCATAGGCCATCGAGGCGGAACGGTCCGGCCACAGCCACACGGTATGGGCGGCTTCCCATTCCAGCTCACGGACGTAGAGATGATCGTCGCGCGCCGAGCGGCGCCAGTCGACATTCTGCGCCGGCTCGCCGGAGACGAAGCGGCGATACTGCCAGAAATTCTCGCCGGCGCCGGCGCGGCGGCGGCCGTGGAGGCCGTGGGTGACGTTGTTGGCGATGCGGCGCGCTTCGAGCATCAGACGCGGCAGCGACGCCGCCAGCGTGCGGCTTTCGCCATCCGCGCGTCGAACTGCCAGCGTCTCCTTGTTCGGTTGCTCGGGCGCCTGCGCCATCAACCGATCCGGCTCTTGAGCTGCCGGATCACGTCCGGAATGGTGCGGCCTTCGGCGCGCGCCGAGAAGGTCAACGCCATGCGGTGCTTCAGCACGGGTTCGGCGAGATCGAGCACGTCGTCGATCGACGGCGCGAGCCGGCCATCGAGCAGCGCGCGGGCCCGCACCGCCAGCATCAGCGACTGGCTGGCGCGCGGGCCGGGTCCCCAGGCGATCAGCTTGCCGAGTTCGCCGGCATCGGGGCCGGGCCGCGCCGAGCGCACCAGCGACAGAATGGCCTCGACCACCGAATCGCCGACCGGCAGCCGCCGCACCAGCCGCTGCGCCGAGACCAGCAGTTCGGCGTTCATCGTCGTCTTCGGAATCGCGTGTTCGGCGCCGGTGGTGTCGAACAGGATGCGGCGCTCGGCGTCGCGATCCGGATAGTCGACGTCGATTTCCATTAGGAAGCGGTCGAGCTGGGCTTCGGGCAGCGGATAGGTGCCTTCCTGCTCCAGCGGGTTCTGCGTCGCCAGCACGTGGAACGGCTTCGGCAGATCGTGGCGCGCGCCGGCCACCGTGATGTGCTGCTCCTGCATCGCCTGCAGCAGCGCCGATTGCGTGCGCGGGCTGGCGCGGTTGATCTCGTCGGCCATCAGCAATTGCGCGAATACGGGACCCGCGATGAAGCGGAACGAGCGCTTGCCGGTGGCGGTCTCGTCGAGCACTTCGGCGCCGAGAATATCCGACGGCATGAGGTCGGGTGTGAACTGGATACGCTTGGCGTCGAGGCCGAGCGTCACGCCCAAGGTTTCGACGAGCTTGGTCTTGGCGAGGCCGGGCACGCCGATCAGCAGCGCATGGCCGCCGGCGAGAATCGTCACCAACGTGTTCTCGACGACGCGGTCCTGACCGAAGATGACGGTGGCGATCGCATCCCTGGCGGCCCGGACATCGCTCGCGACCTGCTCGGCCGAGCGAACGATCACGTCCTCGAGCTTCTCGACACTGTCCGCCATCCGGTCTCTCCTGTTCACGCTGGCCGTTCGACCAGTCCAACCCGGCTCGACGGCGGCAATCGTCCCGTCGCTGCCGGCTATGCTAGGCTGCCTGCTGCGGCGAAGCGAAGGCTATGGTTTTATTAGTCAAATCTATCCCCACATTATGGGCATCGCGGATCGACGCCCATCACGATGTGGAGAGTTGAATCGCGCCGCACGGTGTCGAAGATGTGCAGCTATCGTGCCACTTCAGGAGATTGAGGGTCAGGGTAAACCATGGCGAAGCAAGGGCAGAGCGCGAACCGCAGCCTCGATGGATTGACCGAAGCCGCGCGGGTTGCGGCCGGCAAGACCGCGACAGGCAAAGGCCTGCCGCCGGTGCATTTGTGGAACCCGCCATTCTGCGGTGATCTCGACATGCGCATCGCCGGCGATGGAACCTGGTTCTATCTCGGTACGCCGATCGGACGGCCGGCGCTGGTGCGGCTTTTTTCGACGGTCCTGAAGCGAGAGAACGGCAAGCACTTCCTGGTGACGCCGGTCGAGAAGGTCGGGATCAAGGTCGACGATGCGCCGTTTCTGGCGGTCGAGATGGCGAAGGACGAGGATACGCGCGGCCGATTGCTCCGCTTCCGCACCAATGTGGACGATTGGGTCGACTGCGACGCCGATCACCGGCTGAGGTTCGAGGCCGCGGAAGACGGCGGGATGGTGCCTTATCTTCACGTTCGCGCCGATCTCTGGGCCAAGGTGACGCGGGCGTTGTATTACGATCTGGTTGACATCGGCGAGGAGCGGGTGGTCGATGGTCGTCCGAAGTTTGGAATTGCTTCCGGCGGCGCATTCTTCGCGATGGCCGATGCGGAGCAGATGAGGGAAGCACTTTGAACGGGCCGATGATGGGGATCGAGTCTGCCCCGGGCAGCATCAGTTCGGCCGACTTCTTCGATCGCGCGCTGCGGCGGTTGCGGTTCGACGTGCCGCCGGCGCTGACGGACGCCAGCGTCATCCCCGACAGCGGCGATCACGGCACCGACCGGATGCTGCGTCTGATCGCGGAGGAGCGGCCGATCCGCCCGGCCGCGGTACTGATTCCGGTGATCGAGCACGCCGAGCCGACCGTTCTGCTGACGATGCGCGCCGCGCATCTCAACGATCATGCCGGGCAGATCGCGTTTCCCGGCGGCAAGATCGACGCCACCGACAATTCGCCGCTCGACGCCGCGCTGCGCGAGGCGGAGGAGGAGATCGGTCTCGACCGCTCCTATGTCGAGCCGATCGGCTATCTCGATGTCTACGGCACCGGCTTCGGCTTTCGCATTTTGCCGACCGTGGCGCGGGTGCGGCCCGGCTTCGAACTGACCATCAACAAATCGGAAGTCGACGACGCTTTCGAGGTGCCGCTGTCGTTTCTCATGAATCCGGGCAATCACCAATTGCACAGCAAGGAATTCCGCGGCGCGCAGCGCTCCTACTACGCGATGCCGTTCGCCGAGCGTTACATCTGGGGCGCGACCGCGGGTATCTTGCGGGTTTTGTATGAACGGATTTGCCTGCCATGATCCGTGCTGTCCTGACTGAAGTCGCGATCTTCCTGATCCCTTTCATCCTCTACGCGACCTACCTGGTGATCACGCGCTCGGCGCTGACGCATCGTTCGTCCTGGCCGTTCCGTATCGTCGCCTGGCTGCTGATTTCGGCGCTGGCTCTGGTGATCCTCAGCCTGCTGCTGCTGGTTCACTATTCCGGCGCGCCGCCGGGAGCGACTTATGTGCCGGCGCATATCGAGGACGGCCGCCTCGTCCCCGGAGTCGAAAAATGACCGGGAGGGTGGTGCGTGCCGACGCGCCGTGGCTGCATGCCGGCCCGGCCGCGCAGGTTCTCGCCCTGCTCAACGACGATGGCGAAGAAGCCCGTGTGGTCGGAGGCGCGGTGCGCAATGCGCTGTTAAAGCTGCCGATCGGCGATGTCGACATCGCCACCACCGCTCGGCCCGACGAAGTCGTTCGCCGCGCCCGGGCCGCCGGCATCAAGGCGGTGCCGACCGGGATCGAACACGGCACCGTGACGCTGGTGCTGGATGGCCACGGCTTCGAGGTCACTACGCTGCGCGAGGATGTCGAGACCTTCGGCCGCAAGGCCAAGGTCGCGTTCGGCCGCGACTGGATGCGCGACGCGCAGCGCCGCGATTTCACCATCAACGGGCTGTCGGTGTCGGCCGACGGCGTGGTGCACGACTATGTCGGCGGCCTGGACGACATCGCCGCGCGGCGGGTGCGGTTCATCGGCGATCCGGACCAGCGCATCGCAGAAGACTACCTGCGCATCCTGCGCTTCTTCCGCATCCATGCCGCCTACGGCGTCGGCGCGCCGGAACGCGACGGCGCTCTCGCCTGCATCCGCGGTCGCGCCGGGCTCGCGACGCTATCGGCCGAGCGGATGCGGATGGAGATGCTGAAGTTGATGGTGGCTGACGGCGCGCTCGCCTCGGTCGAGGCCATGGCGGACGGCGGCCTGCTGCTCGCGGTGCTCGGCGGCGTGACCTACCCCGGAACATTCGCGGCGATGATCGGTGCGGAGCAGGCGCTCGGTCTCGATCCCGATCCGGTGCGGCGGCTCGGCGCGCTCGCGGTCGCGGTCACCGAGGACGCCAAGCGGCTGACGCAGCGGCTGCGGCTGTCGAACGCCGAGAGCAAGCGGCTCGACTCGATGGGGCATCGCTGGTGGCGGCTTGCCGGGATGGACGAGGCGACCGCGCGACGCCGGCTGTACCGGCTCGGCGAGCCGCGCTTTCACGATCGCATGATGCTGGCCTGGGCGCGGGCCGGGCGCCATGCCGATCCGGCGCCGTGGCGGAACCTGATCGCCCTCCCGCAGCGCTGGCGCGCGCCGGGATTCCCGTTGAAAGCCGCCGATTTCATCGCTCGCGGCTTCGCCGCGGGGCCGGCGCTCGGCCATGTCCTCACGCTGGCGGAAGATGCCTGGCTTGCCGCGGACTTTCCGGTCGAGGCGGAGCGGCTGCAAACGATCGCCGACCAGACCGCGGCGCGGTTCGCGCGCGATCATTTGCTGTAGCCGATCCCGAGAATCGCGGCCCTCGACGCTAGCCGGCGGCCGCGAAATCTCGGGGAGAACGCAATGGACCGACGGCGTCAGGCGACCTTGCCGGACTCGGCGTCGTCCTTGGCGCCGTCCTCATCCTCATCCTCATCCTCATCGTCCTCGCTCTCGTCCTCGTCGCCGATGTCGATCGCTTCGAGCACGGCGAGCGGCAGGCTCTCGCGGAACAGATCGCCTTCCTCACCCATCCACACGCACACCACCTCGTCGGCGCGGGCTTCCGCCACCGTCATCGCCTGGCCGCCGGATTTCAGAATCACGACGTCGCCCGCCTTAAAGTCCATGTTTGGCTCCCGCTGGAAGTGTTGATCATGCGGCGGAGCCTAGCGGGCCGTCGTGACAGCCCGATCACGGTGATGCGGGCCCGGCGCCCGGGGCTACCTGATCCCGATCACCTTGTGGGTCTGGACGCTGAGCCGCCATTGCGGATGGCGCAGGCAGTAGTCGATCGCCTCGCGGGTGTTGTCCTCCCGCCCGGGGCCGTCCATCGGCTGTAGCGAGAACCGCTCGAAGGCGAGACCCTGGAACTGGTCGGGCAGGGCGCCCGGCTGCGGGTAGACCAGTTTGAGCTCATTGCCGCACTGCACGCGCAGCGGCGCGCCGGCCTTCGGACTGACACAAAGCCAATCAATTCCGAGAGGTGGTTCGATCGTACCGTTAGTTTCGACGCCGATTGCGAAACCCTGCTTGTGCAGTGCATCAATTAGTTTCGGGTCGAGCTGCAGCAGCGGCTCGCCGCCGGTGATCACTACGTAGCGGTCCAGATCGTCGCCCGCCCATTGCGCCGCAATGGTGGTGGCGAGCTGATCGGCGTCGGCGTAGCGGCCGCCCAGCGTGCCGTCGGTGCCGACGAAGTCGGTGTCGCAGAATTTGCAGACCGCCAGATCGCGATCCTGCTCGCGGCCCGTCCACAGATTGCATCCTGCGAATCTGCAGAACACCGAGGCGCGTCCGGCATGCGCGCCCTCGCCCTGCAGGGTCAGGAAGATCTCTTTGACCGCATAGCTCAACGCGTTGTCCTTTACTCGTATCGGGTCTGCCGGAGCGCCTCGCCGACCACCAGCGCGGCGGCCATCGCGACGTTGAGCGAGCGCATCTCCGGTTGCATCGGGATCACCACCTGCGCATCGGTCGCATCGGCGACTTGTTGCGGCACGCCAGCGCTTTCTCGCCCCAGTAGCAGCACGTCAGTGGATCGGTAACGCTGTTGGAGATAAGGCGTTACGCCTTTCGTTGTAAGCAAAATCACCCGGCAGTCAGCGTCTTTCCTCCATTGCTCGAATTTTGACCATGAATCGTGCCGGACGATGGTGATCTGATCGAGATAGTCCATTCCCGCACGGCGGAAATGCCGATCCGAGGTGGGAAATCCGGCGGGCTCGATGATGTGAGCTTCGACGTTCAAACAGGCGCAAAACCGAAGCAGAGTCCCGGTATTCTGAGGAATGTCGGGCTGGTACAGGGCGATCCGCATTCCGTAATGCTCCCAAGCAACTGAATCCTAACTCGCACTGTGCACGACAACTCGTCCGAATTGTTATGGCTGCGCTGATTAGCCCTTCGCGGGCTTGCGCTCTACCGGCAAGGGTGCCAATAGATCGATTCTGAACTGTCTGTTTCTACCTGACCGGCTGTGATAGCGGCCAAGGGATGCGTGGGCTGCGGACTTCGGCGGCCCGCCTTCGGACGATCGTTTCGCATCTTGCCGAGACCGCTTCGCCGGCCGCAGATATGAAAGGGCTTTGGATCGTGACGACAGAGACTTCGGCGGAACCGACGCGCCGTGATTTTCTCTATATCGCAACCGGCGCTGTGGCCGCAGTCGGCGCAGCAGCGGCCGTGTGGCCGTTCATCGCCCAGATGAACCCGGACGCATCGACCATCGCCGCCGGGGCGCCGATCGAAGTCGATCTGACTCCGATCGCCGAAGGGCAGGACATCAAGGTGTTCTGGCGCGGCCAGCCGATCTTCGTCATGAACCGCACGCAGAAGCAGGTCGACGAAGCGCGTGCGGTGAAATTGTCGGCGCTGCCCGATCCGCAGACCGATGAAGAGCGCACCAAGGCAGGACACGAGAAGTGGCTCGTGGTCGTCGGCATCTGCACCCATCTGGGCTGCATTCCGATCGCGCATGAAGGTCTGTTCGACGGCTTCTTCTGCCCCTGCCACGGTTCGCAATACGACAGCTCCGGCCGCATCCGGCAGGGGCCCGCGCCGCTGAACCTGCCGATTCCGCCCTACCAATTCGTCTCCGACACCAAAATCCAGATCGGCTGACGCCCTTCCGACCAGCGTCGCTATATCCCATGCTTAGGATCGCATCATGAGCGGACCATCGACCTATCAGCCGCAGAGCCCCTTCATGAAGTGGCTCGAGCAACGCCTGCCGATCGCCGGCCTGGTTCATTCCTCGTTCGTCGCCTATCCGACCCCGCGAAATCTGAACTACTGGTGGACGTTCGGCGCCATTCTCTCGATGATGCTGGCGGTGCAGATCATCACCGGCATCGTCCTGGCGATGCACTACACCCCGCATGTCGACTTCGCCTTCGACTCGGTCGAGCGAATCGTGCGCGACGTGAACTACGGCTGGCTGCTGCGCAACACGCACGCCGCCGGCGCCTCGATGTTCTTCATCGCGGTCTACATCCACATGTTCCGCGGTCTGTATTACGGGTCGTACAAGGCGCCGCGTGAAGTGCTCTGGATCCTCGGCGTGATCATCTATCTGCTGATGATGGCGACCGGCTTCATGGGATACGTGCTGCCGTGGGGCCAGATGAGCTTCTGGGGCGCCACCGTGATCACCAATCTGTTCTCGGCGATCCCGTTCGTCGGCGACAGCATCGTGACCTTGCTGTGGGGCGGCTATTCGGTCGGCAATCCGACCCTCAATCGCTTCTTCTCGCTGCACTATCTGCTGCCCTTCGTGATCGCCGGCGTGGTCGTGCTGCACGTCTGGGCGCTCCACGTCACCGGTCAGAACAACCCGACCGGCGTCGAGCCGAAGACCGAGAAGGACACCGTGCCGTTCACGCCCTATGCGACGCTCAAGGACGTGTTCGGCGCGTGCTGCTTCCTGCTGTTCTTCTCCTGGTTCATCTTCTACATGCCGAACTATCTCGGCGAGGCCGACAACTACATTCCCGCCAATCCGGGCGTGACGCCGCCGCATATCGTGCCGGAATGGTACTACCTGCCGTTCTATGCGATCCTGCGTTCGATCCCCAACAAGCTGATGGGCGTCGTGGCGATGTTCGGCGCGATCATCGTGCTGCTGTTCCTGCCCTGGCTCGACAGCGCCAAGGTGCGGTCGTCGCGTTACCGGCCGCTGGCGAAGCGCTTCTTCTGGGGCTTCGTGGTGGTCTGCATCATGCTCGGCTGGCTCGGCTCGAAGCCGGCGGAAGGCGTCTACACGATCCTCGCCCGCGTCTTCACCTTTGCCTACTTCGCCTACTTCCTGATCGTGCTGCCGCTGCTGTCCAGGGTCGAGAAGACCTTGCCGCTGCCGAACTCGATCGCCGAGGACGTGTTGAACAAGGGCAAGGTGACCGGCGCGACCGCGGCGAGCCTGTTCGCCCTGGTGCTGGCGGGATCGATGATGTTCGGCGGTGTGCAGAGCGCCAAGGCTGCGGAAGGTGGCGAAAGCCCGCCGTCGCTGGAATGGAGCTTTGCCGGCCCGTTCGGCACCTACGATCGCGCCCAGTTGCAGCGCGGCTTCAAGATCTACAAGGAGGTCTGCGCGACCTGCCACTCGATGAAGTTGCTGCAGTATCGCAACCTCGCCGAGCCGGGCGGCCCAGGATTCACGTTGGAGCAGGCCAAGGCGATCGCGGCCGAAGCTTCGATCCAGGACGGTCCGAACGATGCCGGCGAGATGTTCGAACGGCCCGGCCGGCTCGCCGACACCTTCAAGTCTCCCTTCCCGAACGAGCAGGCGGCGCGTGCGTCCTTCGGCGGCGCCCTTCCGCCGGACATGTCGCTGCTGGCGAAGGCACGGTCCTATCCGCGCGGTTTCCCGCAGTTCGTGTTCGACTTCTTCACCCAGTTCCAGGAGCAGGGCCCGAACTACATCGACGCGCTGCTGCAGGGCTATCTCGATACGCCGCCGGAGGGCTTCAGCCTGCCGGATGGTTCGTACTACAACAAGTGGTATCCTGGGCACTCGATCAAGATGCCGCCGCCGATGGTCGACGGTCAGGTGACTTATGACGACGGCAGCCCCGAGACGTTGCCGCAATATTCCAAGGACGTGACGGCTTTCCTGATGTGGGCTGCCGAGCCGCATCTCGAGGCCCGCAAGCGCCTCGGTCTGCAGGTCATGATCTTCCTGATCATCCTCAGCGGTCTGTTGTACTTCACCAAACGCAAGGTCTGGTCGAACCTGCACTGAGCACGGTCGACGATGACGCAAGCGACGAACGCGTGACAGAAAGCCCCTTCGGGGGCTTTTTTGTTATGCGGAGTCCGCGATCCGCCGCCGCACCTCCGGCGATTGCATCTCTTTGTCACTGCGGACACAATGCCGGCAACGAAGTGCAACTCACGTGGAGGAAACATGGGCACGATCATCACCTTCAAGCGTCCCGACGGTCAGGATGCCAGCGGCTATCTCGCCAATGCCGCGCGCGGCAACGCGCCGGGTGTCGTCGTCATTCAGGAATGGTGGGGCCTGTCCGAACAGATCAAGGGACTGACCGATCGTTTCGCGCTCGCCGGCTTCGATGCGCTGGCGCCGGATCTCTACAACGGCAAGGTGGTGCCCTATCACGACACGGACGCTGCGAACAAAGAGATGAGCTCGCTCGATTTCATGGATGCGACGACGCAGACCGTGCGTGGAGCTGCGACCTATCTCGCGCGCAACGGCGCCAAGGTCGGTCTCACCGGCTTCTGTCTGGGCGGCGCCGTCACGGTGATCGGCGCGTGTAAAATTCCCGAACTCAGCGCAGCAGTTGTATTCTACGGCATCCCGCCCGAACAGGCGGCGAAGCCGTCCGAAGTCCGGGTCCCGATGCAGGGACATTTCGCCAATCGCGACGATTGGTGCACGCCGGAAGTGGTCGATGTATTCGAGAAAGGGCTGAAAGACGCCGGTAAGAGTGCGGAGTTCTTCCGCTACGACGCCGACCACGCCTTCGTCAACGAACAGCGTGCCGCGGTGCACGATCGGGAAGCCGCGGAACTCGCGTGGTCGCGCGCGGCTGCATTCTTTGGAAAGCATCTCGGCTGATCGGCCGCTGCCTCTAAAATTTGAGCGTTCGTCTGAAGAGTTGGAAGAAGGGTTTGCTGCGATAAGCCTGTCACATATACGAGGACAGCAATGGTTGAGAAAGTTGTAACGCCACGTCGCAACGTCATCGACCTCGCAGACTACCAGCGAGCGCAGCGACCGAGTCAGGCAACGGCGATGAGCGGCCGCTTCTGCCGCCATTGCGGCGCACCGCTGTTCGAGGGCGATTCCGAGGATGACTGCTCGAGCGCGGGCACCGCCCTGCAGCGCCCCGGCCGGCTGCGGCCGCCGCGGCGTTTTCGGGCCGACTGATCACAGACAATGGCGGTGGGGCGAGCGATCGCCCCACCGCCGATATCGGGACCGGCGGTCTGCTATACGTGCTGGCCGCCGTTGATGTGGATCTCGGCGCCGTTCACGTAGGACGACGTCTCGGTGCACAGCACGTAGATGATCTTGGCGACTTCGTCCGGCGTGCCGAGGCGGCGCATCGGGATGTCTTCCTCGACGATCTTCTCGGTGCCGGGCGACAGGATCGATGTGTCGATCTCACCCGGCGCGATAGAATTCACCCGAACGCCGATGCGGCCGAAATCCGACGCCATCTCGCGCGTCAGCGCGGCGAGGGCCGCCTTCGAGGTCGCGTAGGCCGCTCCGGCGAACGGATGCACGCGCGAGCCTGCGATCGAGGTCACGTTGACCACCGAGCCCTTTGCGGCCTTCAGCTCCTCGATCAGCCCGCGCGCCATCATGATCGGCGCGAAAAAATTGACGTGGAAGACGTGCTCCCAGGTGTCCATTTCGGTGTCGATCGAGCCGAGCCGACCGCCGCCGGCGGCCTTCGGCGAAATCGCGGCGTTGTTGACCAGCGCGTGGAGCTGCCCGCCGTCGAGACGTTCGCGGATCTCGTCGATCCCGCGCAGCGTGTCGCCGCGGTCACCGAGATTGATCTGGATGTGATCTTCCGGCCCGGCGCCCCATGGGCACTCCTCCGGGAACGGATGGCGCGAGCAGGTGAGCACCCGCCATCCGGCACTGGAAAAACGGATCACGGTGGCGTGGCCGATGCCACGGCTGGCGCCGGTCAGAATCATGGTCCGGCGCTGCGCATTGCTGTCCGGCGCGCGCTTCGGGGGTTCGGGGCTCATGGATACAGCCTTGTCTTGGTCCAGGGGTGGGCCGGGGTGTCCCGGCTGAATTCGATGCGGTCGTGCAGGCGGAACGGGCGGTCGTGCCAGAATTCGAACCGCGACGGCGTGATCCGCCATCCGCTCCAGCCGGGCGGTCGCGGAACCTCGCCGATCAGATAGCGCGCGGCGACCTTGGCGATGGCCTGCTCGAACGCGAACCGGCTTTCCAGTGGTTGCGACTGCTTGCTGGCCCATGCGCCGATCTGCGCCTGCTTCGGCCGCGTGGCAAAATAGGCATCGGCCTCGGCTTCGGTGACAGGCGTCACCGCGCCGCGGATCCGGACCTGCCGTCGCAGCGACTTCCAGTGGAACAGCAGCGCCGCCTTGGGGGTAGCGGCGAGTTCGCGGCCCTTCTGGCTGGCGATGTGGCTGTAGAACACGAATCCGTCGGTGTCGTAGCCCTTCATCAGCACCATCCGGACGTCCGGCAGGCCGTCGGAATCGACCGTGGCGAGCGCCATCGCGTTCGGATCGTTTGGCTCGGACCCGTTCGCCTCTGCAAACCATTCAGCAAACAACTCAAATGGATTCTCCGCCGCGGTGAAATCACCTGACGTTAACTGACTCTGTTGTTTGGTGGAGGTATCGCTCATGCGAGGGAATCCGACTTGTGCTTCACCGCGGTCCGGAACGCGCTGACGGCTCTGTATAGGCCAGACCTATATAGGGTACGCAATTGCGTTGGCCTATCGGCGATCGCTCCCGCCGCGGCGATGATAGCGATTCTAACGGCGATTGGATTGGGCGGCTGCAGCATGGGCGGCAAGGAGGCGGCCTTTGCCCAAATGGACAGCAGTGACTTCACAGGCTCGATCCGGGCGCTGGCGCCATCTGCCGACAACGGCCCGACCGAAGCCGACCTCGCGCTGGCGCGGATTGCGGCGTCCGACGTGTTGACCAAGGGCGACAAGGATTCCAGCCAGCCTTGGGAGAATCCAGCGACCGGGGCGCGAGGCTCGGTCACGCCGCTCGCCGCCGCCTACACGGCCGATGGCCGCTCCTGCCGCGATTTTCTCGCCAGCTACGTCAAAGACAGATCGGAAAGCTGGATGCAGGGTGCCGCCTGTCGTTCGGCACAAGGGCACTGGGAAATCCGCTCGCTGAAGCCCTGGCGACGCAGTTGACGCGTCGCCAAGACGGCCGAAAGCGGTTGCAAAAGCGACACAAACACCCCAGATGAAGCGCCAATGGGCGGTCCGCCCAGTATGTGAATTCCTTGAAGGAGACGAGACGGATGCGCGACCCCTATGAGGTCCTGGGGGTGCAGCGGGACGCCAGCGCTGCGGCGATCAAGAGCGCCTATCGCAAGCTGGCCAAGAAGCATCACCCCGACGCCAACGCCAACGACCCGAAGGCCGCCGCCCGCTTCGCCGAAGTCAATTCGGCCAATGAGATCATCGGCGACGAGGCCAAGCGCAAGCAATACGACCGCGGCGAGATCGACGCCGAGGGCAAGCCGCGCTTTCAGGGCTTCCCCGGTGGCGGTGGCGCGCGAGGCGGACGTGCGGGTGGTCCCGGCGGCGGCTTCGAGCAGTACAATTTTCGCGGCGGCAGCGGCGGCTTCGCGGGCGGCGCCGGCAGCAGCGGCGGTTTCGAGGACATCCTGAACTCGATGTTCGGCGGCGCGGCCGGCATGCGCGGCGGTCCGCGCGGCGGCGCTCAGGGCTTCGATTTCGATAGCGGCGGTTTTGCCCCCGACCTCGATCAGAGTGTCGCGATGACGGTGACGCTCGAAGAGGCGGCCAAGGGCACCGAGAAGCGCGTCCGGCTGCCGACCGGCAAGGAGCTCAACGTCAAGATTCCGGCCGGCGTCGGCTCCGGCCAGCAGATCCGGCTGAAAGGTCAGGGTGAGAGCGCGCCCGGCCACCGTCCCGGCGATCTGCTGATCACCGTCAACTACGCCGCGCATCCGTATTTCAAGGTCGACGGAAGCGATCTGCGGCTCGAATTGCCGATCACGCTGTACGAGGCGGTGCTCGGCGCCAAGGTTCGGGTTCCGACGCTGACCGGCGCGATCGAACTGTCGATCCCGAAGAACACGTCGAGCGGGCGGACCTTCCGGCTCAAGGGCAAGGGCCTGCCGAAGAGCGGCGCCGCGGGCGATCTGTTCGTCACCACGCGGATCGTGCTGCCGGACGGCCATGATGCCGAGCTGGAAGCGCTGATGCAGAAGTGGCGCGACGGCCACCCCTATCATCCGCGCAGCGATCTCGGCTGACGTCGGCAGGTGATGTGGCGTAGCGGACAGAGCGCCGCTGCGCCGCGCCGTCGCCTCAAGGCGCGGTGCCGCTCGATCAGGCCGCCACCTCCGCCACGAACTGATCCAGCAGCGCGTTGAAACGCTCGGCCTGTTCCCACTGCGGCAGATGGCCCGCGTCGTCGATCACCTGCACGCTGCCGCGCCACAAGGTCGGCATCGTCAGCGTGTCGAAATACGCGCCATTGACGAGCTGTTCCTCCGCACCATGCAGCACGGCGAGCGGCTGCTTCAGGTTTGCGGCGACCGCCACTTCGTCGCGAAAGCCGCCTGGTCGGATGCTGGTGGCGAGCTGCCCGCGGGCGCGGCCGTCGGTACGCAGCACATCGGCGACCATTTCGGCCGGCAGATCGGTGACGCCCGGCCGGAAGGCGGCGGCCACATAGGCGCGCGCCTGCTCCTCGTTCAGGTCGGGCTGAAAAGTGTAGGCCATCGCCGGCGTCGGCAGGAACGCCTGGTCCATCGCCGGCGGAAAACTGATCGGCGGGGTGCCGAAGATCGCGAAGCCGCGCGCCTGCGCAAGCTCGGGCGCTGCCTCCAGAAGGATGTGCCCGCCCAGGCTCCAGCCGACGAAAACGGCATCCGCGGCGTCGAGCCTGGCGACGATCTCGTGCAGCACGGCGGCGTAGCCGGGCAGGTTGTAGGTGCCGGCCGGATCAGCCGCATCGTCCGAATCGCCGTGGCCGGGGAGGTCGGGGACGAGGATCCGGTACTTGTCGCCGAGGGCGCTCTCGATCTGCGGCGTGAAAGCCCTCGACGAGGCCGAATTGCCGTGAAGGATCACGATGGTCGGTCCGCTGCCCGCGGAGTGGCGGCAGGCAATCCGCCCGGAGGTGGTGTCGATCGTCTGAATTTGCATGGTATCCCCTTCGCATTTGCGGGGGAATACAATCCGAAAGTCTCGTTTTGGGGAAGGCCCTGAGCGGCCGGCGTAAGCGGCGCCCCGAACGGGTGCGGCCTCGGCGCGGGGGATCAGCGCGACCCCGGCCAAGGCCGCAGTGCGCCGATCGGCGGATCAGACGCGAGCCCACCGTCATGGATTCGTCGGACGATAGTGAGGCGGCGCGATGGTGGAAACGGCGAATATCGATGTCGAAATTGGGACTGTGGCGATTTCCGAGTCAATAGCGGCCGCCGGCTCGTACTCATCACCAACTAACCGCCGCTGCTTTCGGTCTGCGCATAGACCTGCTTCGCCACCAGGCTCAGTCGCTCCTTGTCGGTCGGACCCGACAGCACGTAGCCCACGCCGCGGTCGGCCCAGAACATCGCGCCTTCGCGACGATCGCTGGCGTAGCGCATCTGCGTCGTGTCGGTGTCGGCGCGGGAGGTGTAGAGCGTGAAGCGCTCGCCGCTGGCGCTCTCGTACATCAGGAAAGCCGCCGGCGCGTCGGGCCCGGGCAGCAACCGCCCGCCCACCAGCTTCAACCCGCTGCCTTCGAGCTCCGGCGCCTTGACCGGATAGCCGACCCGCTTCGACAGCCATTGCTGCAGATGCGCGCGTTCGGAGCCCTCCACCTCGACGGGGTGGCGAACCTCGACGACGTAGAGCCGGTGCGCATCCAGCGCATCGACGGTGAAGCTGCGGAAGGCGTTCGGCGTCGCCGCCGCGCCATGAGCGAACCAGCCCGCGCCGCCGCCGGCGATGAACGCCACCAGCGTCGCCGCGATGGCGCCGGCGATCCAGCGTCGCGGTGGGGTCGCGCTCAGCCGATCGAGCTGCAGCCGCGGCGGCACCGGCTCGTCGAGCACCCGGTCGTAGCGGGTGTGCAGCGCCTCGGCCATCGCGCGCCATGACGCGACGCGTTCGGCATCGGCCGGATGCGACGCCAGCCAGGCTTCGACGTCGGCACGCCGCTCGGCCGGCAGTTCGCCGTCGACATAGGCGTGCAGTTCGTCTTCGGTGACGGGAATTCGGGGGTCAGTCATGGCTGTGATTTTTCAGTGTTACGTATTCGTTGCGTCGAGCCATCAGGCCCAGTCTCGTCATTGCGAGCGAAGCGAAGCAATCCAGCTCAGTGCACGGAGCCTCTGGATTGCTTCGTCGCTTCGCTCCTCGCAATGACGGCGTCGCGGCACGGCGTCGAGGTGCCACTTTGCGTGTCGGACAGATCATCATTTCACCCGCCTCAGCATCGGCTTCTCGCCATCCAGGCTGGCGCGGACATGGGCGCGGGCGCGGGCGAGACGGGACATCACGGTGCCGATCGGCACGCCCTGAATGTCCGCGACCTCGCGGTAGCTCAGCCCCTCCAGCGCCACCAGCAGCAGCGCCGCCCGCTGTTCCTCGACCAGCGTCGCCAGCGCACGGGCGATATCGCCGCCCTCGGCCTCGGTGCCGCTGGCGTCGGCGCCGGTATCGGTCAACGGCATCAAGGTCGGTCGACGCGCCAGCGCGCGGCGGCGGTTGCGGTTGAGGTTGGTCAGAATGGTGTAGAGCCAGCTCCGCAGATCGCCGCCGAGAAACAGTTTTTCCGAGCGCAGCGCTCGCACCAGCGTGTCCTGCACCAGGTCGTCGGCGATGTCCGTGTCGCGCGCCAGCGCGCGGGCGTATCGCCGCAACGCCGGAATCATCGCCTCGACGCCGTCCCGAAACTCGTTCATCGCTCCGATTGCCCCGCGCCGGCTTCCTGCGCAACCGCGTCTCGGCAATAATCGCGGCGCCAGGAGTCAGAACACCGGCGAACGGCGCCTATTCCACGCGCCGAGACTGCCTGAACCGGCCGAATTTGCGGCGAACAGGGGGGCTGTACCAAGCCCGGCCGCTGGTGTACCTCCAGAGCCCGATCAAGGCGATAGGATACGAAATGGTGACCGATTCAGGCCTGATGCAAGGCAAGCGTGGGGTGATTCTGGGGGTGGCGAACAACCGTTCGATCGCCTGGGGGATCGCCAAGGCCTGTCGCGCCCACGGCGCCGAGATCGCCCTGACCTGGCAGGGCGACGCGCTGAAGAAGCGGGTGATGCCGCTGGCGGCCGAACTCGACGGTATTTTGGTCGGGCATTGCGACGTCACCGATCCGGCGACCATCGATGCGGTGTTCGACGAGCTGAAGGCGAAATGGGGCAAGATCGACTTCGTCGTCCATGCCATTGCGTTCTCCGACAAGGACCAGCTCGACGGCCGCTATGTCGAGACCACCGCCGACAACTTCTCCAAGACGATGCTGATCTCGTGCTATTCGCTGACCGCGATCGCGCAGCGCGCCGAGAAGCTGATGCCGGACGGCGGCTCGATCCTGACGCTGACCTATTACGGCGCCGAGAAGTGGATGCCACACTACAACGTGATGGGCGTCGCCAAGGCGGCGCTCGAGGCCAGCGTGCGCTATCTCGCCGCCGATCTCGGCGAGAAGAACATCCGCGTCAACGCGATCTCGGCCGGCCCGATCAAGACCCTGGCGGCATCGGGGATCGGCGACTTCCGCTACATCCTGAAATGGAACGAATACAATTCGCCGATGCGGCGCACGGTGACGATCGAGGAAGTCGGCGACAGCGCGCTGTACTTCCTGTCCGGCCTGTCGCGCGGCGTCACCGGCGAAATCCACCACGTCGACTCCGGCTACCACGTCGTCGGCATGAAGCGCCCCGACGCGCCGGACATTTCGCTGGCGAAGGACTGAGCGAAGCGGGTACGCGGGTCACTTGCAAGCCAGCGCCGCATGGCCACGTTTTGCCTGCCCTGCGACTGCGCTCCTTGTCACCAACACCGTCATTGCCGGGCTCGACCCTACGAGATTCACACATCTGGCCTTAGCTTCCAGCCTGCGAGCATGGCTCTGAGGGATTGGAGGCCGTGGAGGATCACGATGGGGCCTGGCTTGCCGTAGTAGCCGGTCCATCCGCCAAGGCGGGCGCAGATCCAACTGGCGTAGGCGAGTGATCCTGGCGGATGCGGGTTTTTCTGTTTCGCGGTGCTGCCCTCCAGTGTTCGGCAGATGGTTTGGAGCGCCGGCTCATCGTCGGGGTCGAACGTGTCCTGCATCGGCCGGCCGGCTGCACCATCGCGTTCACGCACCATCTGCAGCACCTGGATCGCGGCGATCAGAGTCGCGGTGGTCAGGTTCTCGAACGGTCCGCCCTCGGCGATACGCACCGCTTCGATGTCGAAGCCCTTGGTCTTCATCAGGCGGAAGACTTGCTCGATGGTCCAGCGCTGGCGATAGAACCTGGTGATCAGCAGAGCTTGCGCCAGCGTCGTCACCTCGTGCGTCGTCAGCAGACGCCAATGCACCGGCGCCACCGAGGGCGGCGGATCGATCTCGCGCGCTTCCACCAAGGTCAGCGTCACGCTCTTGGGCAGATGCGCCGCTTCGGCCGGATGGTTGCGCTTGGGTCGCTTCAAGGTGATCTCGCGGGCACGAAGCGCCAGCGTCACCCGACGCGCCGACCGGCCCGGATTAGCCGGCAGATCGATGGTCTCGCGGCCAAGCTCGGCCACCTGAGCCATGCAGTCGTACAGCCTGCCGCCGCCTTCCAGAGCGCGATCATGATGGGCGCGGATCAACAGTTCGGTTTCTGCCGGCCGGCAGGCGAACTCATCGTAGATGTCGCCTTCGCGGTCGGCGATGACGGTCACGCAAGCTGCGCCCGCGGCGACCAGACCGGCCGCCGCCCTGGTCGCATCGAGCCAGCGTCGGCTTTCCTTGTCGGCGAACGGCCGTTTGGCACACAGCCGTTTGGTGCCGCCGACGCGGCTGAGAAACACCGCATCGACAAGCCCGAGCAATGCGCCATCGGCGGCATCGACGGCGATCGTCGGGTGCAGGTTCAAGCTGCACAGCTTGCCGTCATCGCGCAGCGTCGTGGTGTCCTGGATCGCCAGAATGTGGCGGCCCTCGACCAGCCCGGCGGTGCGCGCCCTGGCATGCGCCACCATCTCCTGTGGCGTCACTCGGGGATTACGCAGAAACCGGGTGAAGCGGATCTCGCCCGCACGATCTCCGCCGACCCGGCGCACGCTGATCCCCGCGCGACCGACGTCGACCAGCCGAGCCAGCAAGCAGGCCCCCCTTTTTCCAGGCGCCGGTCACCGAACCGTCCCAAACCAACGTCCATCTGCTCCTCCTCAGATCTCGACCACTATCGAGTCAGAGAAAGCTGCCGCCCGCAACAGCCAAAGCAGATGTGTGAATGTCGTAGGGCTCGACCCGGCAATCCATCCTCTTCGCAAAAACTCCTCCATGGCGCGCTGACGCGCGCGATGGATGCGCGGGCCTCCGCCGCGCCGAAGGGGCTTCGGCCCCGCAGGCGGGTCAAGCCCGCGCATGACGGGAGTGCGGGGGCAAAGATCGTGCCCCATCGCGACGTCCGATTCAATTATCAAACAGCCACGCCAAATCCTCCTCGCGGCTCGCTGAGCCCGAGTTGTGCACCCGTCGCTGTCACAGCGAGGGGTGGGGGCGCGCCGGTCGGCGCAGGGTTTGGTGGTTTCTCGCGATGACTTGCGAAGTCATCGCGTAACGCCTTCCGGCGCGCCCACCGCGGCGCTTTCTGTCTTCGGGCCCGTGCTTCCGTTGACAGGCAAGGGTAATGAAACCCCACGGTCCGGCGGATTTCGCCGCCTTCGCCTGCCCCCGTGCAGCGAACTAACAAGTCGCAGAGCCTCGTAGTAGGCCCGGACGGGTCCCCGAAGCCTCCCGGACGTGCGGGTGCGAACCGCAACGCGCAGGACGCCGCGTCTGTCCGACTCCACCGGCACAGCGCCGGCTTCATCGAACCATCGTTCCGGGCTGGTTGCCCAGCCCGTCGATCTGTCCCGCTTGTACGACGCCTCGCGAAGCGCCCCTCACGGACAGGACAGTGCGGATTATAATCACAATAGGAATGTTGTCAAGACATGATCTGTCTCGTGTCCCGCTGCGCTGCGGCACGGAGTGCCGCAGCGCAGCGCCGGGACCCCGGTTGCGAGTTCATGGCGTTTGCTGCTTGATCATCAGAGAGACTGTAGGGTGGGCAAAGGTGCGCCGCAGGCGCACCGTGCCCACGCGGATGCAGCAACCAGCGTCCGCGTGGGCACGTCGCTGCGCGACTTTGCCCACCCTACGCGCTGCGCGTGGCCCCCCCTCACCTGGCGAGCTTCGCTCGCCACCCTCTCCCCCAGGGGGAGAGGGTCGGTTTGACCCTGTCCGGCCGGCGCGTTACCACACCGGCGCATTTCTTGAGAGGCGGGTCCGCCATGTCGTTCAATACTTTCGGCCACATGTTTCGCGTCACCACCTTCGGCGAGAGCCACGGGGTGGCGATCGGCTGCGTGGTCGACGGCTGTCCGCCGCTGATCCCGCTGACCGAGGCCGACATCCAGGGCGACCTCGACCGCCGCCGGCCGGGCCAGTCGCGCTTCACCACCCAGCGCCAGGAAGCCGATCAGGTGAAGATCCTGTCCGGCGTGATGGCGCATCCGGAGACCGGCGCGCAGGTCACCACCGGGACGCCGATCGCGCTCTTGATCGAGAACACCGACCAGCGCTCCAAGGATTATTCCGAGATCCAGAACAAGTTTCGGCCGGGCCATGCCGACTTCACCTACGAGGCGAAATACGGCATCCGCGACTATCGCGGCGGTGGCCGCTCCTCGGCGCGCGAGACCGCGAGCCGTGTCGCCGCCGGCGCGGTGGCGCGCAAGGTGATCAGTGGCATGAGCGTGCGCGGCGCGCTGGTGCAGATCGGCCCGCACAAGATCGACCGCGACAAATGGGACTGGGCCGAGATCGGCAACAACCCGTTCTTCTGCCCCGACAAGGACAAGGCGGCGTTCTTCGCCGACTATCTCGACGGCATCCGCAAGAGCGGCTCGTCGATCGGCGCGGTGATCGAAGTGGTCGCCGAAGGCGTGCCCGCGGGCCTCGGCGCGCCGATCTACGCCAAGCTCGACACCGACATCGCCGCGGCGCTGATGAGCATCAACGCCGTCAAGGGCGTCGAGATCGGCGACGGCTTCGCCACCGCGGCGCTGACCGGCGAGGAGAACGCCGACGAGATGAGGATGGGCAACCATGGCCCGCAATTCCTGTCGAACCACGCCGGCGGCATTCTCGGCGGCATCTCCACCGGCCAGCCGGTGGTGGCGCGGTTCGCGGTCAAGCCGACCTCGTCGATCCTGTCGCCGCGCAAGACCATCGATCGCGACGGCCACGACACCGACATCCTGACCAAGGGCCGCCACGACCCCTGCGTCGGCATCCGGGCGGTTCCGGTCGGCGAGGCGATGGTCGCCTGCGTGCTGGCCGATCATTTGCTGCGTCATCGCGGGCAGGTCGGGTAAGGCAGTTTTTCTTTGGGACTTCTGACCGGCAGGACCTCATGGTGAGGAGGCGCGAAGCGCCGTCTCGAACCATGGGCGGCGGGCAGCGCGGCCCCATCCTTCGAGACGCCCGGCTTCGCCGGGCTCCTCAGGATGAGGAATCAGTGCTTGTTGAAACGGCCGTATCGCTCAGTTCCGCCGGTGTGTCGGCTCAGCGTCTGGGGACCTGCCATGAGCGGTAACACGGTCCCAATGCCGATGCGTTCCGCTAGGATGGCGCGATGCAATCGCAACCATTTCACGACCTGATCGATTGGCTGATCGACGGCGCGCGCTCCGAGGCCGAGCCGGTCGCCATGATGACGCGAACCTGCGAGCGGCTGGTCGCGGCCGGGCTGCCGCTGTACCGCGTCGGCGTGTTCGTCGAAACGCTGCATCCGGACGTCTACGGCTACGGCTTCGTCTGGCGGGACGGTCAGGAGACCGTGACCAGCGAAACCACGGTGGACGTCGAGAGCCTGGAGGAATATCAGCGCAGCCCGCTGAAGCTGATGTACGACACCGGCGTCGAGGTCCGTTTCCGTCTCGACGATCCCGTCAGCAGGACGTTTCCGTTCTTCGACGACATGCGCCGCGAAGGCGTCACCGACTATCTGGCGCTGCCGCTCAAATTCATGGACGGCAGCATCAACGGCTCCAGCTTCAGCACACGCCGGCCGGGCGGTTTCAGCGATGACGAACTGGTGGCGTTGCGGCGGCTGACCGGGCCGCTGGCGCGGCTGATCGAGGTGATCAGCCTGCGCGCGATCGCCACCACGCTGCTCGACACCTATGTGGGCAACCGCGCCGGCGCGCGCATCCTGTCCGGCCAGATCCGGCGCGGCCACGCCGACACCATGCGCACCGCGATCTGGCTGTCGGATCTGCGCGGCTTCACCGCGCTGTCGGACCGGCTGCCGCCGGAGGTCGTGGTCAAGCTGCTCAACGCTTACTTCGATTGCCAGGTCGGGCCGATCCTGCGCAACGGCGGCGAAGTGCTGAAATTCATGGGCGACGGCCTCTTGGCCGTGTTTCCGATCGCCGCCGACGGCGGCGACGAAGCCGACGTCTGCGCGCGCATGCTCGCCGCCGCGCAGGAATGCCGCGGCACCGTCGCGGCGATGAACTATATCGAGGGCAATCACATCATCGAAACGTTTCGTTTCGGCGTCGCGCTGCATGTCGGGCAGGTGCTGTACGGCAATATCGGCGGCGGCAACCGGCTCGACTTCACCTGCATCGGCCCCGCCGTCAATCTCGCCGCGCGGCTGGAGCGGATCGCCGGCCGGCTCGGCCGCACCGTCGTCGCCTCGTCGGATTTCGTCGGTCTGTGCAGTGAGGGCTTCGTCGAGATCGGCGAGTTCCCGATCGAAGGCCTGTCGCATGTCGAACGCGTCTACGGCCTCGAAGCCGAGACGCTGCAGGCGGCGGAAGGCTTGTAGATCGCTCTCGAGAGAGCGCGGACGATCAGCAATGCACGGCGCGCTCCCTCGCCCCGCTCTTGCGGCGGCAGTCGTATTTGAAAGTTGGCGGTCGCCGCGCTTCACCCTCCCCTGGAGGGGGAGGGTCGCTCGCGTCAGCGAGCGGGGTGGGGTGGCGAAGAGTTCGTCCGCCGTGCCCGCGGCTCACCCCACCCCGTCCCGCATCCCGCTACGCGGGCTGCGTGCCGACCCTCCCCCTCCAGGGGAGGGTGAAGAGGAGCCGCGCTGCGGCTGCCCGCAACGAACCCGACAGTTAGTTCGAGCGATACGCCGCCGGCGCTCGCTACTCCTCCGGCTCCGTCGTGAACAGCAGCGGGTAGCCCTTGGCGCGGCCGGCGTCGGTGGCGCGGGTGGCCTTGGTTTCGGCGACGTCCTTGGTGAACACCGCGACCACGCAGACGCCGCGCTGATGCGCGGTCAGCATGACTTTATAGGCCTGTTCCTCGGTCATCCGGAACTCGGACTTCAGGATCATCACCACGAAGTCGCGCGGCGTGAAGTCGTCGTTGACGAGAATCACCTTGTGCAGTTTCGGCCGCTCGAGCTTCGGCTTGGCCTTGGCTTTCGGCTTGGTGACGACGTTGCTCATGCGGTGCACCGGTCTGATCTCCGCGCAGTTTACAACTCCGCTCGCGATCACGAAACCGCGGACGGAGCGGCCGGCTGCGCGATTTCAGTGCAGCGCGGCATGTTCCGGCGACCGATACTAGCAGTGACTGAAACGTGATCGCGGAGGAACCGGCTTTGCCGCTTTCCGTCGACAGCATAGCGTGTCACGATCA
Organism: Rhodopseudomonas palustris; assembly: GCF_034479375.1. Classification (NCBI taxonomy): domain Bacteria; kingdom Pseudomonadati; phylum Pseudomonadota; class Alphaproteobacteria; order Hyphomicrobiales; family Nitrobacteraceae; genus Rhodopseudomonas; species Rhodopseudomonas palustris. Next base: position 5,041,947 of record NZ_CP140155.1, read on the forward strand.
TGTCACCTCGACCGGAGGGCTGCGATGCGCTGGTGGGTCTCGATCGGAGCAGTGGTCGCCGCCGTTACAGCGGCCGGCATGGTTGCAGGCCTCGCGGCGCCCAACCGGCTCGGGCAGGTCGCCGACCGGTCCGACGGCGCCAAAGAGGTCGACGTCGAGCTGATACTCGCGGTCGACGTCTCCTACTCGATGGATGTCGACGAACTCGCGGTGCAGCGCGAGGGCTACGCCGAGGCGCTGCGCTCCCCCGATTTTCTCAAGACCCTGAAGACCGGGCCGAACGGCCGCATCGCCGTGACCTATTTCGAATGGGCCGCCGCCGGCGATCAGAAGATCATTCTGGCGTGGCAGGTGATCGACGGCCCGGAATCCGCCGATGCGGTTGCGGCCGAAATCATGAAGGCGCCGCTGCGGCGAGCGTCGCGCACCTCGATCTCCGGTGCGATCGCTTTCGCGGTGCCGCTGTTCGACCAGAACCCGTATCACGGCCTGCGCCGCGTCATCGACATTTCCGGCGACGGCCCCAACAACAATGGCGAGCCGGTGACGCTGGCGCGCGACGCCGCGATCGGGAAGGGCATCGTCATCAACGGCCTGCCGATCATGGTCAAGGAGCCGTCCTATTCGACGATGGATATCGAGAACCTCGATTATTACTACGAGGATTGCGTGATCGGCGGGCCGGGTGCGTTCGTCGTGACGATCAAGGACCGCGCCAAGTTCAAGGAGGCGATCCGCACCAAGCTGGTGATGGAAGTCGCCGGCCTGACCCCGCCAGGCCGCATCGTGCCCGCCGCCGACAGGGAGCAGCCGCCGCGGGTGTCGTGCCTCGCCGGCGAGAAGATCTGGCAGGACAGGTGGGGGCGGTAGTCAACTCAGCCTCTCGTTCGTCATTCCGGGGCGCGTGCAGCGCACGACCTTTCGTTCGTCATTCCGGGGCGCCGCGCAGCGGCGAACCCGGAATCCAGGAGTGATTGTAACGAGGATGAACAGCTCGGGATTCCGGGTTCGCGCCTGACGGCGCGCCCCGGAATGACGGAGTGTGAGCGCCCCAGAGCGGCGAAGCGGCGAATGCAGCACTAAGCGGAGCGCTCACCCCGCCGCCACCCAATTGCCGTGGAAGCCGTCGGGGACGCGGTGGCCGAGTTGCACCAGGGCGATCGGGCCGCTCGTGATGTCGGCGGCGTCGAACACCGCGAGGTCGCTGCGGTTCTCGCAGCTACGCCAGATGACGGTCAGCAGCCAGCCATCGGCTTCCGCCGAATCCGGCTTGCGCGGCACGAACACCGGCTCGCCGATGGTGTCGCCGGTCGGCAGCAGATAGCGCGCGCGGCGATGGCCGTTGCCGTCGACATGCACGAGGCCGGTGAGCATGCCGAGCATCGGCGTCTCCGGGCTGGCGCAGGCGTACCAGCCATGGCCGCTGCGCAGGCCGGCGCGGCGCTCGTCGATCCGCGGGAATTCGCCGCTGATGTCGTCGAGATAGCTGCGCTTGAAGGCGTTGGTATTGCCGGCGAGGTCGAAGCTCCAGCGGCACAGCCGGGCGCGGCCCTTCTCCGGGTCGGTGCGGCGGCCGTCCGGATGGGTGAACAGCGGCGCTTCCTCGGATTGCATCACGTCGGCGACGATCTTGGTCCCGTCCTCCCACGCATTCATGACATGGAAAACGAAGCAGGCGTCGCCCCGGAACCAGCGGATGTCGCGCGTCGTGCCGGTGCGCTTCATCACGCCCACATAGGAGCCCTTGCCGGGGTCCCAGGCATAAGGCGGCCGGCCGCGCATCGCGCGCCAGATGCTGCCGGTCAGCGGCAGGATCGGGAACAGCACGTAGTGCTCGGTGACGATGAAGTCGTGCACCATCGCGGCGTAGGGCGCCTTGAAGCGCTCGAACCGCGTCACATGGCCGGAGGCATCGATCGCGCCGAACGACATCGTCCGCTTCAGCGGGCCATCGGCGTTGTAGCCGAAGAACAGCATCTCGCCGGTGACCGGATCGATCTTCGGATGCGCGGTGAACGGCCCCTTCAGCGCGCCGCCGTAGTCGCAATAGCCGCGCGTCGCCAGCGTATCGCGCTCGATCTGCATCGGCAGATGCGCCTCTTCCAGCGCCAGCAGCTTGCCGGCGTGGAACACGATGTTGGTGTTGGCGACGTTGCCGTCGTCGGGCGTCGAGCGTGGCGCGTCGGGCAGCTTGAGGTTGAACTCGCCGTAGAGCGGCCTGCGGGCCTCGTGTTCGGCGAGCCATTTCGGGGTGCGGACCCAGCGGTTGCGATAGGAAGCGCGGCCGTTTTCCAGCCGGAAGGCGTGCAGCATGCCGTCGCCGAAGAACCAGTGCGCGTTCGGCGAGGCGAATTGCGGATTGGCGCCGTTGCGATACAGCGTGCCGTTCAATTCGCGCGGCAGCTCGCCCCTGACGACGAGATGCGGCGCGTCGCATTCCATCGGGATCGGCGCCAGATTATCGCACGCGTCCGGAATTCCGGTGATCTGCAGCATGTCGTGCTCCTGACCGTCGGCGGCACCGAGGCCTCGATTAGTTCAACGCGAGCAGCCGGCCGAACGGCTGCACGGCATTCGCGTGGCTCTCCGGCACCGCCCAGATCACCGGCCAGCGCGGCTTGAAATCGGCCGGGCCTTCGAGATCGGTCAGCACCACGGCGATGTCCGGTCTGTGGCGGTCGGCTTCGGCCAGCAGCGGCGTGAAGTCGGTGCCGCCGCCGCCGGCAAATTCGATCTCGCTCAGCACGAAGCGGCGGCCGGGTTCGAAGAACTCGACCTGCCGCACCCGCTCGTCGCCGATGATCAGCACCAGCCCCGCTTCCTGCCGCCGCGTGATGGTCTCGATCTCGCGCGCGAACCGCTCCATCACCCTATCATCGATCGAGCCGGAGACGTCGATGATCAGCGCCAGCCGCGGCTCGTTTTTGGTGGCGGAGAAACCCGGTTCGAACGGCATCCGGTGTTGGCCGGCGCGGCCCTGATTGGCGATGTAGGAGCGCGCCGGCCGCGACCAGGTCAGCGACGGCTTCTTCGCCAGCCCGCGCGCGAGCTGCACGCGCAGCACCTGCGCCCACGGCGTGCGGGTGCGCGGCAGGTCGGCGATCAGCGCCCGCAGCATCGAGAATGCGCCGTCGCCGGCGTGGCCGCGCAGGATCCGCTCGCTCCATTCGCGGGCGTGCTCGGCCTCGTGCTCCGGCGCGGATTGCGATTCCGGGTTCGGCACCAGATCGCGGGCGCTGCCGGCGCCGAGTTCGCGGACCTTGGCGGAGCGGGAGCCGTCGGCGCGCTGCTCCGTACTTTGTTGTTGAGATTCGGACTGCGACTGGGACTGGTCACGCCCGCCGGAGCCGGACGCATCGGCCTCGGAGCCCGCCTGCGACTTGTTGCCGGATTTCGACTTGCCGTTGTTGCTGTCGCTGTCGCGGTCGTCGATCGCGCGATACAGTTTCTCGACGTCCCATTCCAGCAGCGCCGCCTCGACGTCCTGTTCGCGCTTCAGCGCCTTGGCGAGGATCTGCTCCAGCATCACGGACTTTTCCGGCAGCGTCAGCCAGCTCAGATGCGCCAGCGTCGAGTTGACGATGGCGTCGGCGCAGACGTTGAACAGTTCGAGGTCGACGTCGCCGATCACGCGCTGCAGTTCGACGAAGCGCTGCGGATGGCGCAGCGCGATGTGCAGCACCTCGTGGGCGACGAGACCGACCTGTTCGGGCAGCGGCAGTTTCTCGAACGCCGCGCCGTAATACACCGTGGCGCCGTCGGTGATCGCCACCACCGCCGCCGTATCGCCGTCCGCGGGCAGGTCCTGATGCCGGACCCACAGCGCCAGCCCGCCGGTGGAGGGCGCGAATTCGACCATGCGCTGGATCGCGCGGGTTCCGCGATGGCAATACAGCGCGGCGGCGTCACGCATCCTGCAGGTCCATCTGCCGGCGTTCGCCGTAACGGGCGTAGGCCGGGCTGTCGAAGATCGCCGCCTCGAGGCCGTGCTCCAGCGCGCGCTGCATCAGCAGTTCCATCGCCAGCGTCTGCGCCTCGCGAATCGGCAGCGGGACGTTGCCGCGAATATCGGGCAGTTGCTCGATGATCTCCAGCGCGCGGGCCAGCGTCGGCTGATCGGTGCAGGCCGCCAGCAGGCCGTACAGCATGCCGTACAGCGCATCGAGCGTCTTCGGCAGCAGCGCCGCCGTCTCGGGGCCCGGCCGCGCGGCCAGCAATCGCACCACGTCGGTGCCGGCCTTGATCTCGCGCAGCACGCCGAAGAACTCCGCCGCATTGGCGGCGCCGATCCGGCCCTGCACGAACAGCCGCTTGGCCGCATCGGACAGGCCGGACTTCAGCACGTTGGAGATGTCCTCCCAGCCGCGCGGGCTGGCGCCGATCAGATGATCGCCGGCGAGCTGCGCCTGGGTGTCGTCGAGCTTGTCCGGGCGGATCTTCAGATAGGCCATCACTTCCGGGGCGAAGTCGCGCGCCATGGCGTGGGCGAGGAAGGCGTCGATCGCAGTCTGGACGTTGAAGTGGAACATGCGGTCGGCGAGCGCGGTGCCCATGTCGTGGCTGATCGCGCCGTGGAAGCTCGCATTGCCGGCGGCGACCACCAGCCAGCCGTCCGGCAGTTCGTAATTGCCGACGCGGCGGTCGAGGATCAGCGAATAGGCCGAGATCTGCAGCCGCTGATCGGCGGCGGTGAGTTCGTCGAGGAACAGCAGCCCCTCCGGCTGGTCGGGCGACGGCAGGAATTCCGGCGGAAACCACACTGTCTTGGCCAGCGCCTCGTCGGCGTAGATCGCGCCGCGGATATCGACCGGCTCGATCGTGGTGAGGCGCAGATCGACCAGCGGTACCTTGTAGTGCTCGGCGACCTGACGGACGACCGACGACTTGCCGACCCCGCGCGTCCCCCACAGCATCGACGCGCGCCTGCGCAGCGTCGGCTCGCCGTATTGCTCGATCAGCGCCGCCTTGGCAGCCGCAATCGAGACCGGGGGGATGTTCATCGGGTTGCCGTGCATCGATCGAATCCTCGCTTAGGTCTGCTGAACGTCGAGAGTCTGCGGTGCGGCCGTCTCGATCTCCGGATGCCAGGCGGCGTGCGTCATGCGGCGCGGGAACGGCGGGATCTCCATCGATGGAATATCGCGCATGCCGAACGCGCCGATCATCAGCAGCGGCGGCGCCCCCATCAGCAGCAGATTGACGATGGAGTCCTGCGGGATCTCGACCAGCGTCAGGCTCGCGGCGCCGAGGATCAGACTCGCGAAGAACAACAGCGGCAGCGCGCGGCGCAGCGCGACACCCCAGCGCGCCCGCGCCAGCGACTCGTGGTAGGCGGCCGGCGGCTGCGACAGCGTGCGTGTAAGATGCGAGACGGTCCTCTCCAGCCGCTGTTCGATCAGGCGGCTCAATTCCGGCCCGGAGCCGCGCACCTTGACCTTGCCGCTCCAGCCGGCCTTGCTCTTGCGCAGCGGCGACCACGCCCAGCCGATCACCGCGAGCAAATCCTCCGGGACTGCGACGCCGGCCGTTTTCGGCGTGAGGTCGATCTCGGCCGGATACCCCTTCACCAGCGGCGCGCGCATCACCAGGGTGAAGTTCGAGATCTCGGCCACGCCGCGCAGGAATTCGCGATCAACACCGGCCGGGTCGGGCGTCCTGGCACCGCTGCGCGGCACCAGGCGATAGCTCAACGCCACGGTCGTGCCATCGATCGAGGGGAATTGCTGCTGCGGCGGCACGCTCTCGATCCGCGCCAACAGCACGCCGAGATCTTCACCCTGGGTTTCCAGCGTCGCCGTCAGGCCGCTGTCCAGCGTCAGAGTGCGCGTGAGAACACTGAAGCCGGGGCGCGGATGGTCGAGCTGCAGGATTTCGCGGACGTCGTTGCCGGCGAGATCGGGATCGGCCTCGTCATGCTCGTGCGTCACCGGCTTGAACACCAGTCGCCGCCCGATTCGATCGCTGGCGGCGAGATCGACGTGAAAGTCGCGGCGAGTGAACGGCTGCACCAGTCCGAGGATTTCGTGGTGCGTCAGTGGATGTGCCGATGAATCGTCGTGACCGGCCGAGGCGGTCAAAAGCCTTGCGTAGTTCATTATCGTTCAACACCTCCGCATCGGTGCTTCACCACATGACTTGCATTGGCAATTAACAGCGTTCGCGCTGCTGATTGCAACCCGAAATCAAGAGCCATGTAATGATCGCAGGGAGCACCGCATCACATATGCGTGCGGCGCTCCGACAGTGTCATGCACTCATAACAGGTGCGTCAGACTTCGCTGACACAGCCAGAAACTGGTCGTACGAACGCGCCACCTGATCGAGGATTTCGAAATGCATCATCGCACCAGCATCGAACTGGACGATGGTCCAGTTCGATCGTCCGGCGACGCGGCTCTTGTGGCGGTAATCGACAAAATCCCCGCGGACGCCGTAGGCCATCCAGACCGGCAGGCGCAGCGACTCGTAGACGCTCAGAATGTCCTTGCTGAACATGTAGCCGGCGACGAAGTAGTAGGGCGCATAACGCGCGCCGGGTTGATGGGTAGTATGGTAGTCGTACTCGAGCATCGATTCGTCGATGTTCTTCGAGCCCCACGCCTTCTCGAGGAATTTGCGAATCACCGGCCTCGCCGTCAGCAGCTTGAAGAAGCCCTCGTCCCACAGCCGGAAGCGCAGCGCGCTCAGCAGCCAGGATTGGCCCCGCGTCGCGGGCGCGCGTTCGTCGCGCGCCTTGCCTTCGAAGCCGGTCGGGCTGATCAGGCCGAGGGTGGCGATTGCTTCGGGCTTCTCGGCCGCCGCGCGGGCAGCGAACTCGCACGACAGCGACAGCGCCAGCACGTCGATCGGCTGCGGTCCGTGAATTTCCTGCACGCGCGCGATGGCGGCGTGCACCGCGTCGGTCATCATCCGCGCGGTGTATTCGCGATCATCGCGATCCGACTGGCCGAAGCCGGGGAGGTCGACCGCGTGAACAGGGCGGTGCTTGGCGTAGTGGTCGTACAGCGTCTTCATCTCGAACGCCGAGCCGGCGGCGTTGACGCTGTGCACCAGCAGCAGCGGCCGCGTCGTATCGTCGCTCGACGCGAAGCCGAGCGAATAGGTCGCGAGCCGACCGACCTTGGTGACGATGTCGGCGCGGGTGCCTCCGACCGGATTGGCAAGACTCGACCGCGCGTAGTTTTGCGTGGCCGTTTCCGTCTCGAATGTTTCGCCGCTGACGACTGACATTTGCGTCCCCTTGGAGAGTGAATCTGAGGGAGCAAATGGCGTGGAACTCGTTCAGTTCCAGTGCTGAAAGCGTGAAATGAAACTAATCAATGAAAATTGGTATCTGCGTATATGAGGCGGAGTGAGTGCGGCGTCACGACGCGACTCCGCCCGTACTTTCTGAGACAATCCGCGCGTCACGCGCGATTGACGTCAACTGATTAGTTGGCATTGCCGCCGAGAAACGGCTGTCCATTCGGCTTGACACGCACGCCCGGGCGCAGGCGTGTCCACTGCAGCGACGCGGTGTCCGCCGGCATCGCACCGGGCGCGGCGCAGATCAGCAGCCGCTCCGCGATCGGCTGGAAGTCGGCGCGGAAATGCACCGAGCTCTTGACCACGAGGATCGCCTGTTCGGTCGGCTCGATGCCGACATAGCGATACATCGCCTGATCGGCGAGCTGCGCCTTGTGCGAACTGACGACGATTCGAACGTCGCCGATGCGCAGGCACGCCGACGGCCCCATCTCCATCTCGCGGCCGCCATAATAAGGACCGGGTGCGACGAAACGGCCGTCGGACAAGCGCTCGACGACGAAACTCTCTTCGTAAGGCGCGTCGCCGGCGATGCCCGACTTGCCGCCGAGCGCGAGCCTGATGGTCGCGCCGACGCCCGCGGCGTGCGCGGCTTGCGCCGAGGCGGGATCGTAGATCGCGCCGATCGCGGCGCGCTGCGCATTGTTGCGCACCAGCGCGCGCAACATGCCGGTGGTGTCGGAATCGCCGCCGGCCCCGGGATTGTCCTGGGTGTCGGCGATGATCACCGGCTTCGCCGCGCCGCGTGCGATCTCCATCGCCAGACGGACGCCGTCGTCGGGCGAATGGATGGTGCCGTCGAAATCGTTCTCGTGGCCGATCACCAAAGCGGCGACCTTGTCGGCAGCCGCATCAGCGTCGGCTTGCGTCCGGCCATAAGCGAAGACGCTGGGACCGCAATCGGGGAAATCGGCGGCGGGAAAGCCCGGCGCGAACGACAGCGTCGGCACCGCGTCGCTCTCCAGCGCGGCGAGCTTCGCGTAGATGCCCCTGGTCGGCTCGTCGAAGGTGCATTGCCACGAGATCGGGATCAGGAACGGCAATTGCCGGAACGCCTTGGCGAACCGCTGGCCGCTGCTCAACAGCAGGGCGAGATGCTTCGCCGCGGCGCGGCCGGTGTCGGCCATGTCGACATGCGGATAGGTGCGGTAGGCGATCAGCGCATCGGCGTGCTCGATCATCGCCGGCGTGACGTTGGCGTGCAGATCGATGCTGACCACCAGCGGCAAATCGGGGCCGATCAATCGGCGGACGCGGGCGAGAATCTCGCCTTCGCCATCGTCGAGATGGTCGGTGACCATGGCGCCGTGCAGATCGAGATACACCGCGTCGAGCGGACCGGCAGCCGCGATGCCGTCGATCATCGCTTTGACGACGCGCTCGAACGCGTCCTCGGTGACATGCGCGGAGGGACTGGCGCCGCAGGCGATGGTCGGCACCATTTCCCAGCCGTTGCGCTCGGCGTCCTCGACGAAGCCGGCGAGCCCGACATTGATGCCGCGCATCACCTTGAGCACGTCGGCGCCGGTGCTCATCGCCGGCCAGCCGCCGCCGTGCACGAACGCCTCCCAGGTGGCCTTGGTGGGTGCGAAGGTATTGGTCTCGTGCAGGAAGCCGCCGACGGCGATACGGGTCATGTCGTGTTTCTCTTGCTGAGTCTGCGTTTGTCATTCCGGGGCGCTCACGCAGTGAGCGAACCCGGAATCCAGAGGTGGTGAAAAGGGAGATTCCGGGTTCGCGCGACGCGCGCCCCGGAATGACTCGGGGAGGGGTGGTGCTTAGTTCGCCGCCGCCTGCGGCGCCTCGCTGACAGGCCGGAAATTCGCGAAATCCCAGCCGCGGCCGGGGGCGGCTTCGAGCAGTTGCCGCGTATAGGCCTGTTTGGGATTGGTCAGCACTTCGGCGGCCGGGCCCTGTTCGACGACGCGGCCCTTCTCCATCACCGCGACGTCGTCGCAGATCTGGGCGGCGACGCGCAGATCGTGGGTGATGAACAACAGCGCGATGCCGAGCCGGGTCTGGATTTCGTCGAGCAGATCGAGCACCTGCGCCTGCACCGAGACGTCGAGCGCCGAGACCGCCTCATCGGCCACCAGCACGTCCGGATCGAGCGCGAGCGCGCGGGCGATGGCGATGCGCTGGCGCTGGCCGCCGGAGAACTGATGCGGATAGCGCGAGATCGCGTCCGTCGGTAGATGCACCAGCTCCAGCAATTGCCGCGCCTTCTCCATCGCGTCGCTGCGGGACATGCCGTAATTGATCGGGCCCTCGGCGATGCTCTCGCCGACGCTGACGCGCGGATTGAGCGACCGATACGGGTCCTGGAACACGATCTGGATCTTCTTGCGGTGCGGCCGCAGCAGCCGCCGCGACAGATCGGAGATCTCGCGCCCGGCGAGGCGGATGCCGCCCGAGGTCGGATCGATCAGCCGGACGATGCAGCGCGCCACGGTCGATTTGCCGGAGCCGCTCTCGCCGACGATGCCGAGCGTGCGGCCCTTGTGCAGCGTCAGCGTCACATCCTGCGCGGCGACGACTTCGCGGGTGCCGCCGAGGAAGGATCGTTCGCGGTACACTTTGCCGAGTTCGTTGGCTTCGAGCACCACCGGCTGCCTTGTGGCCTCGCGCGGCGCCCGCGGCACCAGGCTCGGCACCGCCGACAGCAAATTCCGGGTGTAGTCCATGGTCGGCGTCCGCAGCACGGCGTCGAGCTGCCCGGTCTCGACCAGCCGGCCGTGCCGCATCACCGCGACGCGGTCGGCGATCTCGGCGACCACGCCCATGTCGTGGGTGATGAACAGCACCGCGGTGCCGTGCGCCTGCTGCAATTCGCGGATCAGCGTCAGGATCTGCTTTTGGGTGGTGACGTCGAGCGCGGTGGTCGGCTCGTCGGCGATCAGTAATTTCGGTTCGAGCACCAGCGCCATCGCGATCATGATGCGCTGGCGCTGGCCGCCGGAGAGGCGGTGCGGATAGGACGCGAAGATGCGCTCGACCTCGGGCAGGCGCACCTGCTCCATCATGTCCAGGATGCGCTGACGGCGGGCGCGGGCGCCGAGATCGGTGTGGAAGCGTAGCACCTCGTCGATCTGCTTGCCGACCGGCACCACCGGATTGAGCGCGGTCATCGGCTCCTGGAAGATCATCGCCATCCTGGAGGCGCGCAACTGGCGCAGCCGCCGCTCGCTGGCGGCGAGCACATTCTCGCCGGTAAGGCGGATCTCGCCGCCGGTGGCGTGCAGCGCGCCCTTCGGCAGCAGCCCCATGGTGGCCAGCGAGGTCACCGATTTGCCGGAGCCGCTTTCGCCGACCAGGCACATCGTCTCGCCGGGGCGCACCGACAGCGAGATGCCGTCGATCACCTTGTCGCCGTCGCCGCTCCTGCCGAGCCGGACGACGAGGTTGTCGATTTCGAGGACGTTGTCGGTCATGTCGGACATCCGCAAGTGAGCGCGTGCGCTCCCTCTCCCCGCATGCGGGGAGAGGGCCGGGGTGAGGGGGCGTTTCCGCGAGGCCGAGAGGCTCGGCTGCGTCGATGCGCCCCCTCACCCGACAGGCTTCGCTGCGCGAATCCTGTCGACCTCTCCCCGCGCGCGGGGAGAGGTGAGGGCGGTGCGCTCAGCAGGGCATGTGCAAAATCTGATCGCGCGTCGCTCGTTGTCATCGTGCGCCCTCCCGCTGTTTCATGCGCGGATCGAGCGCGTCGCGGGCGGCGTCGCCGATCAGGTTGACGCTGAGGATCGCGATCGACAGCAGCACGCCGGGCCAGAAGATCAGCGACGGCTTGATCTGGAACAGCGCGCGGCCCTCGGCCATGATGTTGCCCCAGGTCGGCGTCTCCGGGCTGATGCCGGCGCCGAGAAACGACAGGATCGCTTCGGTGAGGATCGCCGAGGCGCAGATATAGGTGCCCTGCACGATCAGCGGCGCGATGGTGTTCGGCAACAGATGCCTCACCATGATCTTGGGCAGGCTGGAGCCGAGCGAGATCGCGGCCTCGACATAAGGCTCCTCGCGCGCCGACAGCACCACCGAGCGCACCAGCCGCGCGACACGCGGGATTTCCGGAATGGTGATCGCGATCAGCACCGTGGTCAGGCTGGCGCCCGACAGCGACACCACGGCGATCGCCAGCAGGATGCTCGGGATCGCCATCAGGCCGTCCATCAGCCGCATCATCACGGCGTCGATCCATTTGAAGAAGCCGGACACAAGGCCGATGACGAGGCCGATCGCGATCGAGACGATCGCGGCGCCGACGCCGATCAGCAGCGAGATCCGGCCGCCGTAGAGAATCCGTGACAGCACGTCGCGGCCGTAGGCGTCGGTGCCGAGCAGGAATTCCGCGCTCGGCGGCTTCAGCCGCTGCGCCGGCGCCAGCAGCAGCGGGTCGTGCGGCGCGAGCCACGGCGCGAACACCGCGGACGCGACGACCAGCGCGAGGCAGACCGACGCGGCGGCGATGATCGGGCTCGAGTACAGGAATCCGAGCTTGTGCCCGAACGGCCGCGTGATCGGGATCGAGGATTCGGGGAGACTGTCGATGGCCATCGCGCGCCCCTTAATATCTGATCCGCGGATCGAGCAGCGTATAGGCCACGTCGATCAGCAGGTTGACGGCGACATAGATGCCCGAGGTCAGCAGGATCATGCCCTGGATCACCGGATAGTCGCGCGCCAGCACCGCGTCGACGGTGAGGCGGCCGATGCCGGGGAGATTGAAGACGCTTTCGGTGACGACGACGCCGGAGATCAGCAGCGCGAAGCCGGTGCCGATCACGGTGATCACCGGCACCGCGGCGTTGCGCAGCGCGTGGCGCAGTAGCACGCGGCTTTCGGTGATGCCCTTGGCGCGCGCGGTGCGGACATAGTCCTCGCCGAGCACGTCGAGCATCGCCGCGCGGGTCATCCGCGCGATCAGCGCGATGTAGATGAAGGACAGCGTCAGCGTCGGCAGCACCAGCCGCTCGAAATACGGGCCGAAGCCGCGCGCCATCGTGCGGAAGCCCTGCACCGGAAACCAGCGCAGCTCGATGGCGAAGATCTGGATCAGCACATAGCCGATCACGAACACCGGCACCGAGAATCCGATCACCGACAGCCCCATCACGAAGCGGTCGATCCAGGTGCCGTGCTTCCACGCGGCGACGACGCCGAGCGGCACCGCGACGACGATCGAGAGGATGATGGTGAAGATCGCGACGCTCAGCGTCGGCTCGATCCGCTGGCTGATCATCTTCAGCACCGGCACCTGCGAAATCAGCGAGACGCCGAGATCGCCGTGCAGCAGCTTGCCGACCCAGGTGACGAACTGGATGTAGAGCGGCTCGTTGAGGCCGAGCGACGCGCGGATGCGCGCGAGTTGTTCGGGTGAGGCGTTGTCGCCGGCGAGGATCGCGGCCGGATCGCCCGGCGTCAGCCGCAGCAGCAGGAAAACGACGAGCGCGACCACGCCCATCACCGGAATCGCCGCGAGAATGCGGCGGATCAGATAGCCGAGCATCGGGGCTCCATCGCTGATGCAGGATGCCGATTAGCAGAATTTATTCGGAGGCTGGTGTGCGTCATTATCGAATGGACCTGCGGTGAACGAGATTCAGTGATCGTCAGCACAATCGTGAGCAATTCCCATGCCACGGAGTGTGGCATGGCAATGAATGCTCCGCCGTCAGCAACGCTCATTCGAGAGTCGCGAGCAGGCCGGCCATCAGCCGCCCGCGTTCCGCCAGACTGTCGATTTCGATATGCTCGTTCAGCGTGTGGGCGTCGGCGCCGCGCACGCCGAGGCCGTCGAGAGTCGGGATCCCCATCGCGCCGGTGAAGTTGCCGTCGGAGCCGCCGCCGGCGCTGCCGTGCGGCAGCTTCAACCCGATCTGGTCGGCGATCGCGGAGGCCTTTTCATACAGCGCCATGGTGCCGGCGTCGGGCTCCCAAACCGGCCGCGTGACGCCCCGCGTCACCTCGAAGGTGACGTCGTTGCTGGTGCCGGACAGCGTCAACATTCGTTCGACGCCGCGGTCGAGATCGGCCTGGCGCTTCGCCATGCTCAGTGCTTCACCGCTGCAGGTGGTGGCGACGCAATTGACCCATTGGCCGCCATGCACGATGCCGACGCTGAACGTGCAGTCCTCCGTCGTCATCGCGTCGATCGCCAGAATTTGCCGCGCCATCTCGCGGATCGCGGACCGGCCCGACGACAGCGTCGCGCCGGCGTGGCTGGGCTTGCCGGTCGCCGTCAGATTGAATCGCGCGATCGCGTAGCGGCCGGTGACGACGCCGTTGTCGGGACGGCCGGGCTCCGGCACCAGCACGTATTTGTTGCGCGCGGCCTCGGCCTCGATGACGTCACGGGTCGATGGCGTACCGACTTCCTCGTCCGGCGTGAACAGCACGGTGATCGGCAGCGGCGTCGTGAACGACGCGCGGGCGAGCTGCCGGATGGCTTCGAGCGTCAGATAGTTGCCGCCCTTCATGTCGAAGATGCCGGGGCCGAACGCCTTGTTGCCCTCGCGGCGAAACTGCAGTTTCTCGATCGTGCCGACCGGATGCACCGTGTCGAGATGGCCGGCGATCAGAATGCCGGGCTCGTCCTGCCGCGGATGCGGAAAGCGCGCACGGACGCAGCCGGCGAAGCCCTGTCGTCCGGCGATGCGTTCGATCGACGCACCCATCACCGCCATGTCGCGCGCGGCGAGGTCGAGCATCCGCTCGACCGCGGCGGCGTCCCAGGTCGGGCTTTCGCACGCGACCCAGGCGCGCAGGCCCTGCAGCATTGCTTCGGAATCGAACGGCAGATTGGCTGGGTTCATTCGTACACTCACGGTTCGGGGTGCTGCTACGAGAATGACTGTGCACGAATTTGTAAAGTGAAAGATGCGCGACCGGCCATGCCGGCCGGCGGCATGCTGCTCTGCGGGACCAGATTGACGCTTGGCACGCTTGGTGCAAGTCTTGCCGATCAGGGTATTGCGGCGCGCAATAGGTGAGCCTCGATGCCCTATCGTCTCTCACGCTGCCCAAGCAATCAGCTTCGTTTGGTCAGTTTCACGCCAGGAGAAATCAGAATGATTCAAACGTCGCATTGGCTGCGTTCAGTAGCTGCGTCGAAATTCGCGCTGCCGGCGCTGGCGCTCGCAGCCTCGCTGACACTGCCTGCGTTTGCCGATGCCAAGACCATCCAAGCGGTGATGCATTCCGATCTGCGCGTCACCGATCCCGGTCTGACGACCGCCTACATCACGCGTGACCATGGCTACATGGTTTACGACACCTTGCTGGCGATGGACTCCAACTTCAAGGTCCAGCCGCAGATGGCGGAGTGGAAGGTCTCCGACGACAAGCTGACCTACACCTTCACGCTGCGCGACGGCCTGAAATGGCACGACGGCACGCCGGTCACCGCCGAGGATTGCGTCGCGTCGCTGAAGCGATGGGGCAAGAAGGACGGTATGGGCCAGAAGCTCATGGACTTCACGGCCAGCCTCGAGGCCACCGATGCCAAGACCATCACGCTGAAGCTGAAGGAGCCCTACGGCCTGGTGCTCGAGTCGATCGGCAAGCCGTCGTCGCTGGTGCCGTTCATGATGCCGAAGCGTCTGGCCGAAACCTCGCCGGACAAGGCGATCCCCGAGCAGATCGGCTCCGGTCCTTTCAAGTTCGTCGCGGCTGAATTCCAGCCGGGCGTCAAGGCGGTGTATGTCAAGAACACCGACTACGTGCCGCGCAAGGAGCCGCCGAGCTGGACCTCCGGCGGCAAGGTGGTGAAGGTCGACCGCGTCGAATGGATCACCATGCCGGACGCGCAGACCGCGGTGAACGCGCTGCAATCCGGCGACATCGATTTCATCGAGAACCCGTCCTTCGACATGCTGCCGGTGCTGAAGGCCGACAAGGAATTGACGATCCAGACGCTCAGTCCGCTCGGCTTCCAGACGCTCGGCCGGATGAACTTCCTGTTTCCGCCGTTCGATAATCAGAAGGTCCGGCGAGCCGCGTTTCTCGCGCTGAGCCAGAAGCCGGTGCTCGACGCGCTGGTCGGCAATCCAGATTACTACAAGGTGTGCGGCGCCGTGTTCGGCTGCGACACGCCGTTGGCCAGCGACGTCGGCTCGGAGTCACTGGTGAAGGGCAACGGCATGGCCGAGGCCAAGAAGCTGCTCGCCGAGGCCGGCTATGACGGCACGCCGGTCGCGCTGATGGCGCCGGGCGATGTGGTCTCGCTCAAGGCGCAGCCGATCGTCGCGGCGCAACTGCTGCGCGAGGCCGGCTTCAAGGTCGATGTCCAGGCCACCGACTGGCAGACCGTGGTGACGCGGCGCGCCAGCCAGAAGCCGCCCGCGGAAGGCGGCTGGAACATGTTCTTCACCAATTGGGCCGGCCCTGACATTCTCAACCCGATCGCCAACGTTTCGACCGGCGGCCGGGGCAAGAACGGCGGCTGGTTCGGCTGGCCGGAAGACGCCAAGATCGAAGAGTTGCGCGACAAGTTCGCCCGCTCGACCTCGCCGGAGGAGCAGAAGAAGCTCGCCGCGGAAATCCAGAAGGAAGTCTACGACAAGGTGATCTACATCCCGCTCGGGCAATACACACAGCCGAGCGTGTGGCGAAAAGAGCTGACCGGCGTACTCACCGGCCCGGCGACCCCGGTGTTCTGGAACATCGAGAAGAAGGAGTAGGCGCAGCCTCCACTCCGGCCTTCGCATCGATCGTTCGACACGAGTCTCGCCGTCCCGCTTCCGCGGGGCGGCGAATTGCCGAGAAGCGCCGTAGAGCACTTCATTTCAACTCGTCATGCCCGGCCTTGTGCCGGGCATCCACGTTCTGCAGCGGAAGCCGCAAGCAAGGCGTGGATGGCCGGGACAAGCCCGGCCATGACGGAGTGAATTGCGAAGTGAAAGACTTGCGCAAGCGACCGATTTTGCTGCCTGCATTTTCAGTCAGCCTCTGAGGAGCCCGGCGGAGCCGGGCGCCGCGAAGGATGCGACGGCGCAGTGCCGGCGGCGCATGGTTCGAGACGGCGCTTCGCGCCTCCTCACCATGAGGTTGTGCCTGTGGTGAGTGTCTCGAACGTCAGTGCTGATTCCATCGGAAACAGAACGGACCCAGAGCCGTGTCGAACGCGCCGATCATCCAACCAACGGAAAGCCCGGCGCGGGCGCCGGGCTTTCTCGTCGTCACAAATCCGTCGTTGAATTGTTACTTGCGGGCGCAGGCGAGCGAGATGCTGCTGGCGGTCGGGCTGCATTTCGCCGTCACCACGCCGTCCTTGACCTGCAACTGATCGGCCAGCCGCGCGGCGGCGCCATTGATGCAATAGGCCGAGGCGAGGACTTCGTCGGCCCCGCACGCCAGCGGACAGCCGTTCGACGCGCAGCTCGATGATGTGAGCATGCGCACCGCGCCATTGGCCGACATGCTCGCCATCGCGCTGGAGGCCGGCTCGCCGGCGGCCTTTCGGTCGGGTGCGGGCGCTGCGGGCGGGGCTGCCGCTGCAGTAGCGGGGGCCGGCGCTGGAGCAGCAGCGGGGGCCGGTGTTGCCGGTGCGGCGGCCTGGGTTGCCGGCGCGCTGTCCGGCGCCGCGGTTTCCGAGGCGGCAGCCTGCGGCGCGCTCGGGGCACGCGCGAAGCTGCCGGCCGCCATGTACACCACGACAGCGCCGGCGAGGATCGCTGCGGCGACGATGGCCGGTCCCGGCGGCACCGCCTTCAGTCTGTCGGTGACCGAGGCCAGGCTGGCGGAGAACGAACCGGCCTGCCAGGACACACCGCGGGTGCGCATGTCATCGATCGCGAGGTAAGCCACTATGACGAAGCCGCCCCCGAAGAAAATAAGTATCAGAAGCGGCCCGATCGCGGAGAGATACTCCATGTCGATGTCTTTCCATCCGTGTCATGCGCGGCGCGCGTGTATAGAGAGCGTTCGTCGCGGATCGCATTGTCGAAAATCAAAAGAACATGCACCTTCCGGCCAGCGTTGAGGTAAATCAAACCTGTTCCGGCCTGATCCGCGTGTAGCACAGGTGATAAGGTCGCGTCATCGCACGCGAGAGCTGCACGATCAGGTATGGTTTATGCTCCGTCCCTGCTGCTCACCCGGCGGATTCTGCGCGAGCCCGCCTGTTTTCAATGCCGCCGGTCGGAATGGGTTCCTGTCATGTGATCCAGATCAAAGGCTGCTTTGTCGCGGCCGTTAACTTTCCTTTCCCGCCACAACGGCATGGTTGATGCCGCCCCGATGACATCGATGGACTCGATCGGATCCCGCCGCCGTCGGCGGCTGCCGTGGCCGTCGCCGCAGGTCCTGACCGGGATCGGACCGTCGGCCTGGTACCGGCTGCCCGGCATGGCCGCCATGCCGCTCGTGTCGTCCCGGTTTCGTCAATCCGATCGAAACCGAAGCTAGGCTGCGATGCGGATCGCAACGACATTCCGGCAGAGGACAGCAGCATGAAAGCACTCGACGTCATGACGACCAATATCGTGACGGTGCCGCCCGACGCATCGGTGCGGGCGGTCGCGGAGACCCTGCTGAAATACGGCATCAGCGCGGTGCCGGTGGTCGACGACCAGGGGACGCCACTCGGCATCATCAGCGAGGGCGACCTGATGCCGCGCAACGAGAGGGCCCGCGAGGCGCGCCGGGACTGGTGGCTGCAGATCCTGTCCGACGGTGGCGAGGTGCATCCGGATTATCTGCAATTGCTGAAGTCGGACCACCGCACCGCTGCGCAGATCATGGTGTCGCCCGTCGTCACCGTCGATGAGAACGTGTCGCTGGCCGAGATCGCCGACGTTCTGTTCGAGAACAGGATCAAGCGCGTACCCGTGCTGCGTGGGGGGCGAATAGTCGGCATCGTCAGCCGCGCCGATCTGCTCAAGACTCTCGCCCGGCCCGGCCACGTTCCGGTCCGCGATCCGGTCCATGACGACGGCAGCGCGATCCCGATCGCCTCCGACAAGCTCGAGGCGCTGGCCCATCGGCACAATGGCGCGCCGCCGCCGCACGATCCGGCCGAGGATGAGTTCTCAGCGTCGGCGTTCCAGGCGCTGCGCGTCGAGCACGAGCGGCACGAAGAAGAGCTGCGCCGGGAGGCGAGACGGATCGCCGACGAAAAGCACCATCGGCAGGCCGGGCAGATGCTGGCGCAGCATCTCACCGAGGAAGCCTGGGAGCACATGATGCACAACGCCCGCGCCACCGCCAAAAAGGGCGACGAAGAACATCTGCTGCTGCGCTTTCCGGCGGAGCTGTGCAGCGACCACGGCCGCGCCGTCAACGCGCCCGACCCGGAATGGCCGTCGACGTTGCGCGGCATGGCGGCGGACATCTATCTGCGCTGGAAGGCGGAGCTGCGGCCGCACGGCTTCACGCTGAACGCCCGCGTGGTGGATTTCCCCGACGGCCTCCCCGGCGATATCGGCCTGTATCTGAGCTGGGGCAAGCACGACGACGTCGCCCACTGACCCCCGGCATCGTGCATCGAGGCTGCTTGCGCGAAGGCGAGGGGGCGGACGCGCGTGACGGCGCTCAGATCTTCAGATTGCGATACACCGAGACTTCGCGCTCGCGCGCCAGCCGCGCGTCGTCGCCGGCGCGGATGCCGCGCCAGCCGTCGAAGAATACCACCAGCGTGGTGATCAATCCGGTGATCTTGCCGACCAGGAAACCGAACGGAAAGATCAGCCGCTCCGGCGGCAGAAGGAATTGCGAGCCGAGGAAGATCGTCGCGGCGTTGAAGAAGTACGCGCTGCGGTACAGCGTCTGTTCCTTCCAGGCGCTGCGGGCATAGGGCTTCGAGCTCTTCTTCACCGCCTTGTTGTAGCGCGGGTTCGACAGCAGGCCCCAGAGCCGCCGCTTCTTCGGCAGCGCGCGCGGGCCGGCGAGCAGGCTGCGAAAATTCTCGCGCATCTGCAGATGCGCCACCAGCGCCAGCAGCAGGTTGAGCGCGACCAGCGCCAGCTTCAGTTCGGGCAGCGACAGCAGCAGTTGCGCGGCGAGATCGACGAACAGCAGATGCGTGACCGCGTTCAGCACGAAGGCGGAGCGATGAAACGCGGCGCGGTTGATGTTGCCGACCTTCTCGTCGATGAACGCCGCGCCCGGCTTGGTGGCGCCGAGCTGCAGCAGCGCCGCGCGCTGTTCGGCGCTCAGCTCCCAGCTCTTGCCGAGTTCATCGATCGTCAGCGCCGGCGGTCCGCGCTTGATCCGGAACGTCGCCTTGGCCGACCAGCCGGAGATCCGCGCCAGCCACCGCCGCGTGACGGCGAAACGCGAATGCGTGGCGGCGTCGACGAGAGGGTGCGGGTCTGGCTGCATCGGGTCCATCAGCGTGGTCACCGGCTGCTCAATCAGCGAAAAGCGGCGAGTCCGCGAGCTTGGTCGCGGCCTTGACCGCAGCCTTCATCTGCTTGCGTGCGGCCTCGTCGTCGGCAGCCGCCAGATCCGGCGCCGCCGTGGCATCGGCCGTCGGGGTGCGCCGCGGCTGGTTCGCGGGGCGGCTCGCCAGCTCACGCTGCACCGCCGCATCGTTGAGGGCGCCGAGCGCGTCGAGCAGCTTTTTCAGGTGCTTGCGGAAGCGGGCGAGCCGCTTGCCGCTGTGGGGGCCGGTGAACAGGCTCTCGAAGAAGCCGGTTGCGTAGTAGAGCTTCTTGGCCGCGATCCGGACCCGGTGGCGCTGCTCGTCGTCCAGTTGGTCGAGCCGGTCGAGTTTCCGGATCAGCCGGTCGGCGCGGTGCGACAACACGTGCCTGGCGAATTTCTTCGCGGACTCCGGAACGTCCTTCGAAGCCTGGGCCCAGTTGCCGGCGTCGATCCAGGATTGCAGATCGTCGAGCAGCTTGTCGAAGCGCTTGCTGACGACCGTCCGGCTCGCGGTGTCGAACGCGCTGGTGCGGTCCGCAGCCACCCGCTTTCTGAACGCCGCGGATCCGACATCGCTGATGTCTCGCAGTTTCAGGTCCATCAGATGCAGGTCGCGCGCCGGTCCGAGCCGTCCGGTGAGCCACTTCATCTCGGTCTTGAGCCGTTCGGCCTCGGGGCCGTGGACGAGATCGGCGAAGATCGCGATCGCGGCGCGCATCCGGCGCAGCGCGATCCGCATCTGATGCACGCCGACGGGATCGCGGTCCGACACCGGGGGCTGTTGCGCCGCCATCAACCCGACCAGCGTGCGGGCAACCGCCTTGAACGCATCGGTTGTACTGCTGTGCGACGCCAGAATGATCTCGTCCGACGATGCGCCCTTGCGCGCCGGCGTGAACGCGCGCTTCACGACCGCCTTGCGTCCCGCAACTCGCGGGGCGGTCACAACTTTTTTGGAAACTCGAGGCATTGCGTCCCGCAGCGGCGTCCATCCGCCGACGACACTGTAGCAGCTTTCAGGCCGAAATGGGCCCCGCTGCCGATGCGGCGCTGCCGTGAAAAAACGTCGCGCGGGCGCGCCGCACGTCGGGGTCACGCGCGCTTCAGAACCTCCAGCGGATAGCCGATCAGCTTCGCCACGGCGAAGGCGATCGCCATGCCGATCAGCGCGCCGACCGCCTGCCCGCCGTAGAACCACGCGAGCGAATCCGGATCGGGATTGATCCGCACGGCAAAATCGAGACACCACAGGATGGCGACGATGCCGACCACCATCACGATGAAGAGCTGCATGCGTTGCACCGCGGCCTCGATCCGGGCCATCCGCGCTTCGACATGCTTGTCCGGGACCGTCGTCATTCCGTCCTCACTGTCAGTCAAGACTGCAACCGATTAGCAGTCGTATTGCGATTTGTTCTTGCGTAGCTGTAGTTCTCGTTGCGCCGCACCGAATTGACTCAGCACAAAATTTCGCACTGCGATGATTAGTGTGCGGACTTAGTGATGATCATGATCGCGACCTCCGTTGACTTAGCGCAAATACGAAGGAAGGTAAATTTGGGAAACAGACCCCCTTAAAGCTGATCGCCGGCACGGCGTGCGCTTGGGGGGAGCTGGTTATGCACACACCTTGGCAAGCCGCGACGGCGCTGAAAAGCGACGCCAAAGAGCTGCGTCCGCTGACCGGCAACGAAGCGATCGCGCGCGCCGCCTGGGAGGCGGGGGTGCGTGTCGCCGCCGCCTATCCCGGCACGCCGAGCACCGAAATTCTCGAAAGCCTCGGGACCTATCCGGCCGAGGATCTGCACGCGCAATGGTCGACCAACGAGAAGGTCGCGCTCGACGTCGCGATCGGCGCGTCGTTCACGGGCAGTCGCGCGCTGTGCGCGATGAAGCATGTCGGCCTCAACGTCGCCGCCGACGCGCTGATGTCGTTCGCCTATATCGGCGTCAATGGCGGACTGGTGCTGATCGTCTGCGACGATCCGGGCATCCATTCGTCGCAGAACGAGCAGGACAGCCGGATCTACGCGCAGCTTGCGACCCTGCCGGTGCTGGAGCCGAGCGACGCGCAGGAGGCCTACGAATTCACCAAGCTGGCCTTCGACATTTCCGAAGAGTTCGACACGCCGGTGATCGTGCGCAGCACCACGCGGCTGTCGCATACCCGCAGCACCGTGTCGGTCGGCCTGCGCTGCGAAATGCCACCGCGCGTTTTCCTCGACCAGCCGTCGAAGAACGTGATGATCCCGGCCCACGCCCGCGCCCGCCATCTGGTGGTGCTGGAGCGCGAGGCCAAGCTGAAGGACTACTTCGCGGCCTCGGCGATCACCCAATGGGAGGCCGGCGACCGCAGTTTCGGCATCGTCACCGCCGGCACCTGCTATCCCTATGTGCGCGAGGTGCTGCCCAGCGCCACCGTGCTGAAGCTCGGCGCGTCCTGGCCGCTGCCGGAACAATTGCTGCGCGACTTCTGCGCCTCGGTCGACCGCGTTTTCGTGGTCGAGGAGCTGGAGCCGGTGATCGAAAAGGAGATCGCCGCGCTCGGCATCAAGGTCGAGGGCAAGCGCTTCTTCCCGCGCGCCGGCGAGTTCTCGCCCGAAGTGGTGCGCGGCGGACTGGTGCAGGCCGGCATCCTGCCGGCGCCGCCGTCGCTCAATGCCTGGGTGCCTGAGCCGATCGTGCGCCCGCCGGTGCTGTGCGCCGGCTGCCCGCACACGTCGAGCTTCATGGCGGTGCGCGCCTCCGGCGCCCGCGTCGCCGGCGACATCGGCTGCTACACGCTGGCGGTGCTCGATCCCTTGCGCGGCATCGACACCTGCGTGTCGATGGGCTCGTCGATCGGCAATGCCGTCGGCATGGCCAAGGCCGGCGAGGCCAAGCCGATCGTCGCCACCATCGGCGACTCGACGTTCCTGCATGCCGGCATTCCGGCGCTGATCGACGCGGTCTACAATCAGGCCAATATCGCCGTGATGCTGCTCGACAACCACATCACGGCGATGACCGGCGGCCAGGAGCATCCCGGCACGGGCAAGACCCTGCGCGGGGATCCGGCGCCGCAGATCAACTACGAGGCGCTGATCCGCGCCTGCGGCGTGCAATGGGTCAAGACGGTCGACAGCTACGATCTCGCCGCGACGCATCAGGCGCTGCGCGAGGCGATCAACTACCGCGGCGTCGCGGTGCTGATCTCGAACCGGCCCTGCGTGCTCGATCCGATCAAGATCAAGGGCCCGCCGCTGGAGATCAATGCCAGCGAGTGCACCGCCTGCCAGTCCTGCATGAATCTCGGCTGCCCGGCGCTGACCTGGAGCGACGAATGGTTCGAGGGCCGGCACCGGGTCAAGATCGATCCGGCGCTGTGCATCGGCTGCACGCTGTGCGCCCAGGTCTGCACCATCGACTGCATCAAGATCGCGAGCCCGGCGGTGACGTCATGAACGAGCAGAGCAAGGTCGCCGTGAATGCGGACAGCGAGCCGGTCGCGTTCAACGCGGCGCTGGCCGAGCCGTTCAACGTGCTGATCGTCGGTGTCGGCGGGCAGGGCGTGATCATGGTGTCGAAGGTGCTGGCCGCGTTGGCGCAGGCGCACGGCTTCGAGGTCAAGCAGAGCGAAGTGCACGGCATGGCCAAGCGCGGCGGCGCGGTGTTCAGCCACGTCCGCTTCGGGCCGAAAGTGTGGTCGCCGACGATCGCCAAAGGCGAGGCCGACGTGCTGATCGCGCTGGAGTGGGCCGAGGGCCTGCGCTGGCTGCCGCATCTGAAGCGCGAGACCGGCGTGTTCATCTGCGACACCAAGCGCATCGTGCCGCCCTTCGCCTGCCTCAACCGCCGGCTGGGCGCGCCGCTGCGTTACTCCACCGAGACCGCCGAGCAGGTCTCGGCCTATGTCTCCGAGGCCTATGCGATCGACGCGACCCGGATGGCCGAAGAGCTCGGTAACGACCGCGCCGCCAATGTCGTGTTGCTCGGCGCGCTGTCGACCGTGCTCGAATTCGCGCTGCCCGAGTGGGAGAAGACGGTCACCAGCTTCGTGCCGAAGAAGACCATCGCGGTGAACAGCGCCGCGTTCGAACTCGGCCGCAACTGGATCGCCGAGGCCAAGACCGCGCCGCCGGCCGGCGATGACGCGACGAGGCCTGCGCCTGTGCACGCGCATTATGCGGCGCGGCTCGAGATCACCGACGCGTGGTGCAAGAGCTGCGAGATCTGCGTCAAGCTCTGCCCCGAGCGGTGTCTGACGCTGAACGCCGACCGCATCGTTGAAATGACCGCGCCGGAAAAATGCACCGGGTGTCGTCTCTGTGAATGGCTGTGCCCGGATTTTGCCATCCGCGTCCATCTCGACACCGAAGCTGCCGTGATGGAGGCCGCGCGATGAACGCGATCGATCGCTCGCACGCCAGGTCCGCCGCCAAGCTGCTGTCCGGCAACGCCGCCTGTGCCCAGGGCGCGATCGACGCCGGCTGCAGCTTCTTCGCCGGCTATCCGATCACGCCGTCCTCCGAGATCGCCGAGCGGCTGTCGGTGCTGCTGCCGAAGGCCGGCGGCGTGTTCGTGCAGATGGAAGACGAGATCGCCGCGATGGCCGCGGTGATCGGCGCCTCGATGGGCGGCGTCAAGGCGCTGACCGCGACCTCGGGCCCCGGCTTCTCGCTGAAGCAGGAGAACATCGGCTACGCGGCCGGCGCGGAAATTCCCTGCGTCATCGTCAACGTGATGCGCGGCGGCCCCTCGACCGGCATGCCGACGCGGCCATCGCAGGCCGATATCTTCCAGACCCGCTACGGCAGCCATGGCGACTATCCGATCATCGTGCTGGCGCCGGCCTCGGCGCGTGAGATCTACGACGAGACCATCCGCGCCTTCGACCTCGCCGAGATCTGCCGCACGCCAGTCGTGCTGCTGTACGACCAGGTGATCGCGCAGTCGTCGGAAACGGTGGCGCTCGGCGGCCGTCCGCCGGTGCACGCCACGCGCAAATGGGCGAGCGGCCCGCGCGACAGCTACAAGCCCTACGCGGCCGGCGACGATGGGGTGCCGCCGATGCCGCGCCCCGGCGACGGCTATCGCACGCACACGACGGGCCTGACGCACAGCGAGAGCGGCTTTCCGAGCCAGGACCCGGAAACGGTGACGCGCAATCTCGGCCGGCTGTATGCCAAGCTCGAGAAGCATCGCGACCTGATCGACAGTTATGAGGCGGTGCGCTGCGAGGATGCGGACGTGGTGATCGTCGCGATCGGCATCAGCGCCCGCGCCGCGCGCCGCGCGGTCGATGCCTGCCGCGCTGACGGCCACAAGGTCGGTCTGTTCCGCCCGATCACGCTGTGGCCGTTCCCGGAGATCGCGCTGCGCGAGGCGACCAAGACCGCCAAGGCGATCCTGGTGCCCGAGCTCAACATCGGCCAGCTCCGGCTCGAAATCGAACGCCAGCTCCGCGATCGCCGCGTCGAAGGCCTGCATCTGATCAGCGGCGAGCCGATCACGCCGGCGCAGATCGCAGCCGCCGCCACCAAACTCGCCACGGGGGTCTGAAATGTTCCGCGACGCGCCGCATTTCGACGTCCGCGATTATCTCCGCAAGGAGATGATGCCGCATTTCCTCTGCCCCGGCTGCGGCCACGGCATGGCGCTGCGCGCGCTGCTCTGGGCGCTGCACGAATTGAAGATCGACCGCGACAGACTCGCGGTGGTGTCGGGCATCGGCTGCGCCGGGCGGCTGTCGGCCTACATCGACGCCAACACGTTTCACACCACCCACGGCCGGCCGTTGGCCTACGCCACCGGCCTCGCGCTGGCGCGGCCGGACCTGCATGTCGTGGTGATCACCGGCGACGGCGATTGCCTGGCGATCGGCGGCAATCATCTGATCCACGCCTGCCGGCGCAATCTCAAGCTGACCTGCCTGATGCTCAACAACGAGATCTACGGCATGACCGGCGGCCAGGTGTCGCCGACGACGTCGGAGACGCGGCTCACCACCACCACGCCGCACGGCAACAGCGAGCCGAATTTCGATGCCTGCGCGCTGGCGACCGCCGCCGGCGCCGGCTTCGTCGGCCGCGAAGTGACGCGCCACGTGCCGAAGCTGAAGGAACTGATCAAAGACGGGCTGCAGCATCCCGGCTTCGCCTTCATCGAGGTGCTGTCGGATTGCACCGAAGTCTACGGACGCAAGAACGACATGGGCTCGTCGTCCGAAATGGTGCTGCGGCAGAAGAGCGAGATGCGCCCCTCGGCCTATCGCGACAGCGTCGACGAACCGTTCCGCTCGACCGATCTGCCGACCGGCATTCTCACCCGCAACACCCGGCCGGAATACGGCGCGGCGTTGCGCGCCGCCGCCGCCGCGCGTGCGGCCAAGTAACAGGAGCGAGACGATGCCGAAATCCCGGATCGAACTGCGCTTCGGTGGCACCGGTGGGCAGGGGCTGGTGCTCAGCGCCAAGCTGTTGGCCGACGCGCTGGCGCTGGAAGGCCGCCACGTCGCGCAGTCGCAGACCTACGAGCCGACCTCGCGCGGCGGCTTCTGCAACGCCGACCTGGTCGTCGCCCACGGCGAGGTCGACTATCCGCTGCCGATCGCCTTCGATTATCTGGTGCTGCTCGACAAGATCGCCATCAAGCCGTCCTGGCCGCGGCTGAAAGCCGGCGCGCTGGTGATCGCCGATACGAGGCTGTGCCCGGAGCTGCCGGACGGCGACGTCCAGCCGCATCGCCTGCCGCTCAGCCGCACTGCGATCGAACTCGGCAGCGAACGCGTCACCAACATCGTCGCGCTCGGCGTGCTGATCGAACTGACCGGGCTGTGCAAGCACAAATCGGTCGAGCAGGTGGTGCGCGCGAGTTCGCCCCGCGGCTTTCTCGATCTCAACATGGACGCGCTGGCAGCCGGCTACGACCTCGCCAAGGCGCCGGTGGTCGCGGCGGCCTCCTGATTTTCAGACAAAGGATCGTTTTGATGAGCGCTCAGCCCGCATTGCGTGAACCCGCCGTCTACATGCACGACCGCGCGATCGAGACGATGCCGCGGTCGCAGCTCGCGGCGCTGCAGTTCGAGCGGCTGCGCCGAATCGTCGAGCGGGCCTATCGCGACGTGCCGCATTATCGCCGGACGTTCGACGAAGCCGGCGTGAAGCCGGCGGACCTGGCTTCGCTCGCGGATATCGCCAAGTTTCCGTTCACCAAGAAGACCGACCTGCGCGACAACTATCCGTTCGGGATGTTCGCGGTGCCGCGCAATCAATTGCCGCGGATCCACGCCTCGTCGGGCACCACCGGCAAGCCAACCGTGGTCGGCTACACCCGGACCGACCTCGACAATTGGGCCGACCTGATGGCGCGGTCGCTGGTCGGCGCCGGGGTTTCGCCCGACGACATCGTCCACAACGCCTATGGCTACGGCCTGTTCACCGGCGGCTTAGGGGCGCATTACGGCGCCGAGCGGCTCGGCTGCACCGTGGTGCCGATCTCCGGCGGCGGCACCGAGCGGCAGGTCACGCTGATGACCGATTTCGGCGCCAACGTGCTGTGCTGCACGCCGTCCTATGCGCTCAACATCGCCGAAGTCGCCGAGCAGATGGGCGTCGATCTGCGCGCTGCGCCGCTGCGGATCGGCGTGTTCGGCGCCGAGCCGTGGTCCGACGCGATGCGGCGCGACCTCGAAGCCCGGCTCGGCATCAAGGCGATCGACGTCTACGGCCTGTCGGAAATCATGGGCCCCGGCGTCGCCTGCGAATGCGCGGTGGCGCAGAACGGTCTGCACGGCTGGGAGGATCACTTCCTGTTCGAGACCATCGATCCGGAAACGCTCGAGGTGCTGCCGATGGGGTCGGTCGGCGAATTGGTGATCACCACGCTGACCAAGGAAGCGCTGCCGATGATCCGGTATCGCACCCGCGACATCACCAGCCTGTCGACCGAGCCTTGCGCCTGCGGCCGCACCCACGTCCGCATCATGCGCGTCACCGGCCGCGACGACGACATGCTGATCATCCGCGGCGTCAACGTCTATCCGTCGCAGGTGGAGGCCGTGCTGGTGGGCTTCCCCGGCATCGCGCCGCACTACCAGATCGTGCTGACCCGCGACAAGGCGCTCGACGCCATGACGGTCGAAGTCGAGATCGCCCCCGACGCCCCGCGCGACGAGGCGGCACTCGCCAAGAAGGCGGCCGAGGTGACGCATCACATCAAGTCGCTGATCGGCGTGACCTGCAAGGTGGTGGTGAAGTCCCCGGGCGACGTCCCGCGCTCGCAGGGCAAGGCGGTGCGGGTCAAGGATCAGCGGAATATTTGAGCCAGAAGTAGCTGTGCTTTTGGCCGACCAGATTCAAAGATCCGGAGCCTGTGCCACCTGCAAGACCTCATGGTGAGGAGGCGCGCAGCGCCGTCTCGAACCATGGGCCGCAGGCACCCGTGGCCTCATCCTTCGAGACGCCCGGCTGCGCCGGGCTCCTCAGGATGAGGGTGCAGTGCCTCCGGAAAGGTCGCATCGAATCGATCAATCGAGGAGGCATTCCAAGGCGCTGAATCCGTCATGGCCGGGCTCGTCCCGGCCATCCACGTCTTGCTGCGGTTGCGACGGCCCATTCGTGGATGGCCGGGACGAAGCCCGGCCATGACGGATGGGGAGTGATTGCTGCCTACAGCCCCAGCACCAGCTTGCTGATGATGTCGCGCTGGATCTCGGAGGTGCCGCCGAAGATGGTGTAGGCGCGGCCGTTGAGGTGTGTCGGCATCACGGCGAGTTCGTCCTCGGGAATCGCCGGCGGCGCGTTGAGCCGGTGCAGCGGGCGGGTCGGTTCGACATAGAGGCCGTCGGTGCCGATCACGTCGACGCCGAGCCGGCTCACCGCCTGGTAGATCTCGCTGGTGCGCAGCTTGAGGATCGACGACACCGCGCCGGGGTTCTGGCCGTTCTGCAGCGCCGAGAGCACCCGCAGCTCGGTCATTTCCAGCGCGTCGATATCGACCTCGGCCTCCGACATCCGGATCGCGATGTCCTGGTCCTCGATCGCCCGGCCGGTCGCCTCCGACTCGGCGAGCGCTGCCGTCCGGTGCAGCGCTTTGCGGAGCTTCGCCGAGGCGATGCCGGAGCCGCGCTCGAATTCGAGCAGATACTTGCCGTAGGTCCAGCCCTTGCCTTCCTCGCCGACGAGGTTCGACGCCGGAATCCGGACTTCGTCGAAGAACACCTGGTTGACCTCGTGATCGCCGCCGATCGTCAGGATCGGCCGGATGGTGATGCCGGGGCTCTTCATGTCGATCAGCACGAAGCTGATGCCGTCCTGCTGCCGCGGCTCGTCGCTGGTGCGCACCAGCGCGAACATCATGTTGGCGTTGTGGGCGTGGGTGGTCCAGATCTTGGTGCCGTTGATGACGTATTCGTCGCCGTCGCGGACCGCGCGGGTCTTCAGCGACGACAGGTCGGAGCCCGAGCCGGGCTCCGAATAGCCCTGGCACCAGTAATCCTCGCAGGACAGAATCCGCGGCAGAAAGTAGTTCTTCTGTTCCGGCGAGCCGAAGCCGATGATGACAGGGCCGACCATCTTGACGCCCATCGGCGTTGGCGACGGCACGCCCGCATGGGCGCATTCGGTCTCGAAAATCCAGCGCTGCGCCGGCGTCCAGCCGGTGCCGCCATGTTCGACCGGCCAGCCGGGCGCGCCCCAGCCCTTGGCGTTGAGGGCGCGCTGCCACGGCACGCCGGTCTCGGGTTCCGAGAACACCGAGGCGTTGAGCGACTCCGCGCGCTTCATGTCGGGGGTGAGATTGGCGGCGATGAAGTCGCGGACTTCCTGCTGAAAGGCGAGCTCGGAATCGCCGAAGGTCATGTCCATGTCGATGCCTCGCTTGCGTTAGAGGGAGCGGCCGCTGAGCGCGGCGTGGCGGCGATAATGATACGTGCTGCCGCCGAACAGCGTCTCGAACGCCAACAGTCGTTTGAAATAGCCGCCGACGTCGAGCTCCTCGGTGACCCCCATGCCGCCGTGGAGTTGCACCGACTGCTCGGCGACGAAGCGCGCGCCCTTACCGATCTTGGCCTTGGCGCCCGAAGCGGCGCGGCCGCGCTCGGCGGCGTCCGCTTCCGCCTTCAGCGCCGCGCGCAGCGCCATCGAGCGGGCTTCATCCACCTGCACCGACATGTCGGTGAGGCGATGGCGGATCACCTGGTTGGCCGCGAGCGGCCGGCCGAACTGTTTTCGAACTTTGGTGTAGTCGAGGGTCTTGTCGGTGAGCGTCTGCATCATCCCGACGGCTTCGGCGGACATCGCGGCGAGAGCGCGATCCACGACGGTCTCGACCGCCGGATAGGCATCGCCGTCAGCGCCGAGCATCGCGTCGGCTGGGACGCGGACGCCTTGCAGCGTCAGATTGCACGCCCGGCCGCCGCCGAGTCGCGGATAGTCGGCGAGCGCCAGTCCCGGCGCGTCGCGCGGCACCAGGAACAGCCGCAGCGAACCGCTGCCGTTGTTCGCCAGCCGCGCCGAGACGATCAGCTGATCGGCGGCCGCGCCGTCCAGCACCGCGACCTTGGCGCCATCGAGGACGTAGTTGTCGCCGTCCTTGCGGGCGGTGGTGTCGACGCGCGACAGGTTTGCGCGCGCGGCGCGTTCGGCATGCGCGAAGGCGAGCCGCAGCGTGCCCTCGGCGACCTGCGGCAGCAGCGCCGCCTTCTGTTCGGCGCGGCCGTGCGCGGCGACGAGGCCTGCGCCGAGCACCACGGTCGACAGATAGGGTTCGCTGACGAGACCGCGGCCGAACGCTTCCATCAGGATGCCGACCTCGATCGCGCCGCCGCCGATGCCGCCGTGTTCCTCGGCGATCGGCAGCGCCAGCCAGCCGAGATCCGCGAACTGCTTCCAGATCGCTTCGCTGAAGCCGAACGGCTCCCTGGCGTTCTGCTCGCGCAGCTTCGTCGTGTAGGTCTCATTGATGAAACGGTCGGCGCTTTCGCGCAGCAGCCGCTGTTCGTCACTGGGCGTGAGATCCATCGCTACACCTTCACTTGGTTGCGCACCGACGGATGCAGTCCCATTGGGTCGACGATCATTCCGAACTCCTGCAGATTGTGAGCGTGACAAAGCTGATGCAGCGCGAACGCCTGATCGATCGCGGCCGGCTGGCCTTGAATATCGACCGAGCGGTTGACCGCTTCCTTGGTCATCTTCAGCGCGAAGGCGGGCTTGGCGGCTATGCGCTGGGCGAGCGCCAGGGTGAAGGCGGATAGTTCGGCGGCCGGCACCACATGATTGACCATGCCGAGCTGATAGCCGTCTTGCGCGCTCCAGCTGTCGGCGGTGAACAGCAGCTCCTTGGCCTTGCGCGGGCCGAGCTCCCAGGGATGCACGAACCATTCGACGCCGCACACGCCCATCGTTACCACCGGATCGCAGAACTCGGCCGAGTCGGCGGCGACGATCAGGTCGCAGGCCCAGGCCAGCATCAGCCCGCCGGCGATGCACTTGCCGTGCACTTCGGCGATCATCGGCTTGGCGAGATTGCGCCAGCGCCTTGTGATCTGCAGATAGATCTCCTGCTCGCGCGCCATTCGCCCATGCGCGCCCGGCTCTCGGAAGCCGCCCCAGCTCCCGATCGGCGGAAAGTCGACGCCGGCTTCGTTCCTGGTATGCGCGCGCAGATCGTGGCCGGCGGAGAAATGCGGGCCGGCGCCTGCGAGGATGATGACCTTCACAGAATCGTCCTGCACCGCGTCGTCGAACGCGGCGTTGAGGTCGTAGGTCATCTGCAGGTTCTGCGCGTTGCGCGCCTCGGGGCGGTTCATCACGATTCGCGCGACCGCCGGATCCGGCCGCTCGACCAGGATCGTCTCGAAGCCGCCCATGCGTCCTCCCTTTTCTTGTTGTGCCGGCGTTGGTGCCGGTGCTGTTGACGCTTAGTCTGGCAGCTCGCTGCGGCGACCGCAAACATCATCTGGCGCGGTGGAGCGCGCATATTCCGCGACGCGGCGTCTGCGGACGGCCGCTGGGCGGATTTTCGACGGCTTCCGGCCGGCTGCGCGGCTTTGAGGCAGAACAAACCGCGCGCCGCGTGATTGTGCGAAGGGCGTTGGGCGCGCCGGCAAGCGCCGGCCAGATTTGATTTTTTCGCCATGGCGATCCGTGCGATAGGTCGCGCGTCCAGAGCGTTTCCCAGCCGAAAGTGGATATGCCGCAGTTCCACGTTCCCCCGATGATCCGCCGCTCCGCATCGCTCGGCATTGTGGCCGGGGCGGTGCTGCTGATCGTGCCCGCAGGGGCCGAGGCGGCGGATGCGCTGGCGAACCTGCCGCGCGACCTGTCGCCCTGGGGCATGTTCACGAACGCCGACATCGTCGTGCAAGTGGTGATGGCCGGCCTCGTGGTCGCTTCGCTCGCGACCTGGACGGTGTGGCTGTCGAAGACGCTCGAACTGCGCCGCGAGACGGCGCGCGCCCGCGATGGGCTGGCGAAGCTCGAAGCCGACGTCACGCTGGCCGAACTGCGCAGCCCGGAGGAGGCACGCGACGCGGTGGCGCAACTGGTGCAGAGCGCGGCGCGCGAGGCGAGCCTGTCCGGCTGGACCTTCGACGATGATTTCAAGGAACGCGTGGCGCTGCGGCTGGAGCGGGTCGAGGCTGCGATGTCGCGCAAGATCACGCGCGGAACCGGCATTCTCGCGACCATCGGCGCGGTGGCGCCGTTCGTCGGCCTGTTCGGCACGGTGTGGGGCATCATGAATGCCTTCATCGGCATCTCGGAAGCGCACACCACCAATCTGGCGGTGGTGGCGCCGGGCATCGCCGAGGCGCTGCTCGCCACCGCGCTCGGCCTCGTCGCCGCGGTGCCGGCGGTGGTGATCTACAACTATCTGGTCCGCGGAATCGCCAATTATCGCGCGCTGCTCGGCGACGCCTCGGCGCAGGTGCTGCTGCTGGTCAGCCGCGATCGCGGCCGCTCGGCGCGGCTGATGGCGCGCGGAGGCTAGACGATGGGCGTGCGGCTCGGCGCGAGGCGGCGGCAGGGCGCCGAGGACGATCTCGCCGTCGCGCACGAGATCAACGTCACGCCGTTCATCGACGTGATGCTGGTGCTGCTGATCATCTTCATGGTCGCAGCGCCGCTCGCCACCGTCGATCTCGGCGTCGATCTGCCTGCCTCGACGGCTGCGCCGCAGCCGCGTCCGGACAAGCCGGTGTATCTCACGGTGCAATCCGACCTGACGCTGGCGATCGGCGAAACGATCATCGCCCGCGACGCGCTCGACGGCGCGCTGCACAGCGCGACGAACAACAACAAGGACGAGCGCATCTTTCTGCGCGCCGACAAGGCGGTGAGCTACGGCGAGCTGATGGCGGTGATGAATCTGCTGCGCAACGCCGGCTATCTCAAGATCGCGCTGGTCGGCCTCGACGGCCGGGACGCGCCATGAACGCGTTCGCGCTCCACGAGCCGACCGACAAGGGCCGCGCCTCGCAATGGGCGCTGTCGGCCGCCGCCATCGTCGCCGCACATCTGGGGCTGATCGTCGCCGCGGTCGCCTGGTATCAGCAGGCGTCGCCGCCCGGCGTCGAGATTCCGGCGATCATGGTCGACATGGCGCCGGCGCCGTCTGCGCCCGCCGTGCAGCCGCAGGATCTCGCGCCGGGTCCGCAGATGCAGCAGGCGAAGGCTGCGCCGGAGCCGGTCGCGCAGGATCAGCCGAAGCCCGAGCCGTCGCCGCCGGAGCCGGTGAAGCCGATCGCCGCGCAGCAGGCCGAGCCGTTGCCTGTCGCGCCGACGCCCGACGTCGTGCTGCCGCCGCCGGCCGAGACGCCGCCGGTCGCCGCCAAGGCGGAGCCGCAGACAAGCGAGCCGGTAAAGCGCGCTCAGCCGAAGCGCAAGCCGGAGCGCACCGAGCCGAAGCGGGCCACGCGCGAGCCGCCGGCGCCGCGCACCACGGCCGCGCCAAAAGCCGAGCGTCAGGCCGCGTTGCAATCGTCGCCGAACGCCGGCCGCGCCGCGGCGGCCGCCGCGCTGCCGTCCTATCGCGATCGGCTGGCCGCGCATCTGGCGCGCTTCAAGCAATATCCGTCGTCGTCGAAGGCCGCGGGCGAGACCGGCACCGCGATGCTGAAATTCACTGTGGGCCGCCACGGCGAGGTGCTCGGCAGCCGGCTGGCGCGTTCCTCTGGCCACACCGCGCTCGACGCCGAAACGCTGGCGATGATCCGCCGCGCCCAGCCGCTGCCGTCGTTCCCGCCGGAGATGACGCAGCCCTCGGCCAGTTTCACCGTGCCGGTGAATTTCTCGCTGCGGTGACTCTCGCGCGACGACACGTCACCTCATCCTGAGGTGGCCGCGTAGCGGCCGTCTCGAAGGATGAGATGGTGTCGCCCGTCCTTCGAGACGCGCGCCGGACGGCGCGCTCCTCAGGACGAGGTCGTGCGGAGATTAGTGGCTGCTACGTGCCGCCGTGCGCGGCCTTCACCGCAGCGCGGTCGATCGCGCCCTTGGCGTCTTTCGGCAGCGCGTCGACGAACACCACGTGCTTGGGCTTCTTGTAGCGCGCGATCAGCGAGCCGACGAAATCGGCGAGCGTCGCGGCGTCGATGCTCTGGCCGGGTTTGCAGACGCACACCGCCTTGATCGCCTCGCTCCATTGCGGATCGGGCACGCCGATCACCACGGCGTCGGCGATCGCCGGATGCTGCTTCAGCGCGCCTTCGACCTCGGCCGGATAGACGTTCTCGCCGCCGGTCTTGATCAGTTCCTTCTCGGGCGCGCGGCCGGCGTAGAACAGATAGCCGTCGGCGTCGAACTTCCCCATGTCGCCGGTATGGTGCCAGCCGTTGCGGAAGGCGTGCTGGGTCGCCGCCTCGTTGTTCCAGTAGCCTTTGAACACGGTCGGGCCGCGCAGCACGATCTCGCCGACCTCGCCCGCGGGCAGCGGCCGGTCCTCGGCATCCACCACCGCGACGCTGCGCCAGAACAGCGGCCGGCCCGCCGATCCCGGCCGGTCGCGATACGGCGCGAAGGTCGACAGGCCGGAGGTTTCGGACTGGCCGAAGGTCGCCCAGAACGTCGCATTGGGGCAGGTGGCTTCGAACCGCTCGATCGTCTGCGGCGTGTCGAGGCCGGTCACCGCGCGCAGGCTGTGCAATTGCTCCGGTTGCGCCTGGTCGAGAATGTTGCCGAGCATCGGCGCGAACTCGGCCATTATCGTCACCCGGTGCGCCTCGACGTCGCGCGCCGCCTGCGCCGGATCGAACTTCTCCGAAATCACGCTGGCGCCGCCGGCCTGCTGCAGCGTCAGCATTAGGCCGAGGCCGGTGACGTGGAACAGCGGCAGCATGCCGAGATTGACGTCGGCTTCGGTCAGCCGCCATGCGTCGATCAGCGAGCTCTGCGCGATCAAGAGATTGCCCTGCGAGATCAGCGCGCCGCGCGGTTTGCCGCCGACCGCGGCGGTGTGGATGATGACGAAGCCGTCGGCGGCGGCGACATCCGGCGGCACGAAGGCGTCGTCCGACGCGAGCTCGGCGAACGGCGCGAACGGGCCGGGATCGGCGCCGATCGCGAAGCTGCGCCTAACGCTTGCCAGCGACGGCTGCAGCCCGGCGACGATGTCGCGATAGTCGGCGCCCGCGATCAGTACGGTCGGCGCGCCGTCGCCGAGCACGAAGGCGATCTCGTCGGCGTTGAGCCGATAGTTCACCGGCAGTAGGATCGCGCCGATCAGCGCCACCGCGCCGATCAGCTCGACCATCTCCGGGCAGTTTTGCGACAGGATTGCAACACGGTCGCCGGGCTGGACGCCTGCGTGCAGCAGGCCGGCGGCCAGCCGCTCGATCCGGGCGAGGTAATCGCGGTGGGTGATGTGGACGCCATCGAAGATGAAGGCGGTTCGGTCCGGAAACAGCGCCGCGTTGCGGCGATAGACGTCGCCCAGGGTGAAGTCGTGAAGCGCCATGCATTTCCCCCTTATTTGGCTTCAGCCGGGGTCGCCCGGTCGGCCCGATTGATGTGCCCGATCGCCGAGTCGGCGGTCAGGACCATCAACCTTGTAGCGAAGTT
Source organism: Rhodopseudomonas palustris (assembly GCF_034479375.1). NCBI lineage: Bacteria > Pseudomonadati > Pseudomonadota > Alphaproteobacteria > Hyphomicrobiales > Nitrobacteraceae > Rhodopseudomonas > Rhodopseudomonas palustris. The sequence goes on from NZ_CP140155.1 coordinate 5,077,652, forward strand.
CGGCCCCGGAGGGACATCGAAACCTCGGGCGGGTCGCGGGAGCGCGCTACGCCCTGCGGGGTTGCCGGACGGAGCGGAGAGGATAGGAGATATTTCGTCGCACCAGCCGAGGGCGGCGTCTTCCGCTTCCGGCCGCGGGGGGCCATTTGAAGTGATGAATGTACCGCGACTGAGGAACATCGCCAGCTCTATCGAGTTGGACGCTCACAACTTCTGGAGGAACCGATGGCGCACGACGCTCGAACCCTGGACGAGATCCGACGCGATACCGAACGCGCCCGGGCTGGATTGACGGAAACCGTCGGCGAATTGCGGGCGACCGTGGCCGACACCGCGACCGATCTGCGCGAGCGCTACTCGCCGCAGGCGATCAAGGACGACGTCACCAGCTACATCAAGACCCGCGGCGAGGATCTGGCCGACAAGGTCAGCTACAGCATCCGCAACAATCCGGTGCAGGCCGTGGCGGTCGGCGCGACGCTGGCCTATCCGCTGTGGAAGATCGTTCGCGCGATTCCGACCCCGGTGCTGATGGTCGGCGCCGGCCTGTATCTCGCCGGCACCAAGTCGGGCCAGCAATTGACGCAGCGCGCGTCTGACGCGGCGGTCGATCTCGCCGGTGACGTCGAACGCCAGGCCCGTGCCTTCGGCGCCGATGCGGCCGACACCGTCGAGGCCGCCAGAGATTACGCGACCGGCGCGCTGCAGGCCGCGGGCGAAGCGGCCAGCAGCCGGGCCAATGAATTTCGGCGGGCCGCGTCGACAACGGCCGCAGAGCTGAAGCACAAGGGCGAGGAATTCGGCCGCACCGTCTCGTCGCAGACCGACGAACTCGGCCGAACCGCGGCGGCAGCCGGCGGGGCTTTCGCGGGCGAGGTGGACGACGTCGCCAACCGCGGGGCCGGGATCGCGGGCGCCGTGACGGATACGCTGCGCGACACTGCCGCCTCGGTCCGGGACACCGCCACATCGATGCGCGAGAGCGCGACGGATGCGGCCGTCCGGCTCCGCGACAAAGTCGGTGAGACTGCCGATGCGGGATTGCACGCCGCCGCGCGCGCGCGTGATCGCGCTGCCGACATGGGCCAGCGCGCCGGAAAGACCTTTACCGAAACTGTCAGCGCCCATCCGTTGCTCGTCGCCGGCGCCGGCCTCATCATCGGCGGCCTGATCGCCAGTGCGATCCCGCGACTGCGCGCCGAGAAGCAGATGTTCGGCGGCGCCAGCCGTCGGATGCGCGAGCAGGCCGAGGAAACGGCGACGCGCGCCGTCGGCGCGGTGAAGCAGAAGGGCCGCGAGGTCTATGAGAGCGCGGTCAATGCCGCCGAAGACGAGGGGCTGACGCGCGAGAATATCGGCGGACAGGTTCACGATCTCGGCGACCGCGCCCGCAAGGTTGCCGATGCCGCGGTCTCGACCTTCGAGGCACCATCGCAGAACAAGCATTGAGAGACAGGGACGGAGATCCAATCATGGCCGAACAGTTCGAGAAGACAGGGAATGGCGCTGGCGGCACGCGGTCGCAGCCGGTGAAGGCGGTAAAGAAGGAAGCAGAGACCATGGCGGGTCAGGCAACGGACGCGGGGCGCGGCATCAAGGACCGGGTCGTGGGTCTTGCTGAAGAATCGGTCGACGCCGCGCGCGCCAAGGCCGAAGATCTGGCCGGCGCCGCCAGGGAGTTCGCCTCCGAAGCCGGCGAGACGATCAAGGAACGCGCCAACGCACAGCGCGAGGCCGGGGCCGATTACATCGGCGGCATCGCCGACGCCATCCGGCGTGCGTCGCGGGAGTTCGACAACGACATGCCGATCGCCGGCGTCTACATGCGCAAGGCGGCCAGCAAGGTCGAGGAGATTTCCGATACCGTGCAGCGCGGAGATATTTCCGATCTGGTGCAAGGTGTGCAGGATTTCGCCCGCCGGCAGCCCACCGCGTTTCTCGGCATTGCGGTGCTCGCGGGGTTCGGCGCGGTGCGCTTCCTGAAGAGTTCGTCGTCGGACGCGGAGCCGTCCTATCGTGCGACCTCGGCCGACGCCGCCGCGGACGACGACAACCGGAGATATCGTGATGACTTCACCAAATAATCGATCGATTCCCGAGCTGTTCGGCGATGCGTTCAATCAGTTCGCCAAGCTGATCAGCAACGAGTTCGATCTCGCCCGCGCCGAGATGGCCGACAAGGTCGGCCAGGTCGGGCGAGCAGCGGCGATGATGGGGGCGGGGGCGGTGATCCTGATCCCCGGTCTTGTCGTGCTGCTGTTCGCGCTCGCCGCGCTGCTGGTCGAGAACGGATTTTCGCAGTCGGTCGCTTTTCTGATCACGGGCGGCGGCACCATCGTGGTCGCCGCGGCGCTGATCGGCATCGGTTTCAGCCGGTTGTCGCCCGATTCGCTGAAGCCGAACATGACGATCGAGCAATTGCAGCGCGACAAGGTCGCGGCGAAGGAGATGGTCCAGTGAACGATCGATCCGATCAGGGCAAAGTGATGCCCTTCATTCACGATCTCGGCGACGCCATGCGTCGCAACCCGGTGTCGACGGCGCTGATCGGCATGGGTGTGCTGTGGCTGTTCACCGGCGGCAAAGCCAAAGAGCGCGCCGCGAGCTTGGCGCACAGCACCGGGCTCGATCGTGTCCCCGACGCGGCGTCGGGTGTGATCGATGCCGGACGTGCAGCGATGCACGACGTCAGGGATCGCGTCAGCGAAACCGTCGCCGATGTCGGCGAGCGCGCCGCCAGTGCGATGCATAGTGTCCAAGACAGCGGCGCTGCCGCACTCGACCGCGCCAGCGATTTCGGACGGCAGATTCCGGAAACCGGGGCCGAGCTGTTCGGCGCGGCGCGAACCCGTATGACCGATCTGTTCAACGAGCAGCCGCTGATGCTCGGCGCGCTGGGCGTGGCGATCGGCGCGGGGATCGCGGCGTCGCTGCCGTCCACCAAGGTCGAGGCGGAGCTGTTCGGCGAAACCAGCGACGAGTTCAAGGCGCAGGCGCGCGGCTACGTGGATCACGCCCAGGAGCGGGTCAGCGCCGCGGCGCGCGATGCGGTCGATGCCGCGACCGAGGAAGCGCGGCGACAGGGTCTGACGCCCGAGGGCGTGATGTCCGCCGCCGGCGAGGTCGGCCAGAAAGCCAAGCGCGTGGCGGATGCGGCCGAAGACAATCTGCGTCTGGAATGATCATGGCAGATACCGACGACAAGGCGCCCTCGGACCGACCCGGCGACGCGATGAAGAGCGGCACCAAGGAGCCCTGGAACAAGCCGAACCAGAGTTCGCAGACCACCTCCCAGCCGTCGCCCGACAAGCCGGACCTGGAGCGTTGGCAGGACAGCAAGACGCACTGAGCTGCACGGCAGGCGGCCGGAGAGACCCCGGCCGCTCATCGCCGTTCGACAGCCGCCGCCGGCCGCGAACCGTCGGGATGGAGCGAACTCGTCACGAGTGAGCTGCTACGGGTGAGTGACAACCAATGACGACAACGCGGTCTGGATTTTTCGCTTCACTGGCGTTGGTCGCGGCCGCAGGCGCTGTTCGCGGAGTCGTCGGCGGCGACGCCCGCTCCGAAACTCGCACATCCGGTTTGAAGCACGGGTCCCGGCTGCCTCCGGCGGGGTCCGAACCACCTCGCGGCGCTGACGGATCGCCGGCAGAGACACCCGATCCTTCGGCGCCGCCAATTCGCGGGGCGTCTCCGCTTTCGATCCTGCGCCTGCAGTGGAAGGGCTTCTTGCGCGGCACCTATGAGCGCATCAACGACGACCGGCTGCTGCTGGTGGCCGCGGGCGTGGTGTTCTACGGGCTGCTGGCGCTGTTTCCCGGCATCACCGCACTGGTGTCGTCCTACGCGCTGTTCACCAACGGCGAAACCATCAGGGCGCATCTTCAGCAACTCGCCGCCGTCGTGCCGGAGGGGACCTATTCGGTGATCGAGGATCAGGTCAGCCGCGTCCTCGCCAATGGCGAAACCAGGCTCGGAGTGGCGTTCCTGTCCAGCCTCGCGCTGGCGCTGTGGAGCGTCAATGGCGGCGTCAAGGCGGTGATCGACGCGCTGAACGTGGTCTACGACAAGCAGGAGAGCCGCAGCTTCATCAAGCTCAACGCGGTGTCGCTGGGCTTCACCATCGGTGCCCTCGTGGCGGTGCTGTCGGCGATCGGCCTGGTGATCGCGACTCCGATCGCGCTGTCGATGATCGGGATGGAGGGCCAGGGCGCGGTGCTGATCGGCTACGGTCGCTGGCCGCTGCTGGCGCTGCTCACCTTCGCCGGGCTGGCGGTGCTGTATCGCCACGCGCCCGATCGCGACACGCCGCGATGGCGCTGGGTGCTGCCGGGCTGTGTGTTCGCGACGATCACCTGGATCGTCGGTTCGGCGCTGCTGTCTTATTACCTCGGCAATTTCGCCAATTACGACGCCACCTACGGCTCGCTCGGCGCCGCCATCGGCTTGATGATCTGGATGTGGATGACCGCGATCGTGGTGCTGGTGGGCGGCGAACTCAACGCCGAGATCGAAACGCAGGCCGGCGGCCGCCGCAGGCTGCGGTCGGCCACGCGCTAATCGGCACGTCATTCTGCCAGAGCGTTTCATCGATTGATTGAAGCGGTATGGCCCTTGCCAGATGCACTGCCCCCTCATCCTGAGGAGCCCGGCGAAGCCGGGCGTCTCGAAGGATGGGGCGACAGATGATGGCCGGCGGCGTATGGATCGAGACGGCGCTTTCGCGCCTCCTCACCATGAGGTTGTGCCTGCGGCGAGTATCCCTGAACGCCAATCTGATTCCATCGGAGACAGAACGGCTCTGGTCCGTCGGCGGCGCAGCGTGTCGCGTTGGGTCAGGAATCCCGCCGGCTGGCGCTGGTGGCGATCGCTGCGGCCGCGGTGCGGTTCTCGACGCCGAGCTTGGCGTAGATCTGCTCGAGATGCTTGTCGACGGTGCGCGGGCTGAGCCCCAGAATCTGTGCGATGTCGCGATTGGTCTTGCCCTTGGCGAGCCACGCCAGCACTTCGCTTTCGCGGCTGGTGAGGCCGAACTCCGCGCTGAACTCCGTCGCCGACTCGGTCGAGGTGTCGCGCGCCAGCCGCAGCAGGAATTCATTGGGGCCGAGTTTGCCCATATATTGCAGCCGCAATTCGTCGTTGCGTAGCAATGATGCCTTCATCGGCGTCTTCGGCTGGGCGAGGCCGCTGTGCACCTGCTCCAGCCAGTCGAGCCAGGGCTTCGGCAGATCGAGCCGGAAGCCTTCGGCCGAGGCGCCGTCGGCGGCGAGCAGCTTCTGCGCCTGCGGCGTCGCCCACAGCACCTTGCCGACGCGATCGACCGCGAGCAGGAAGCGGCCCGACACGTCGAGCGCGGCGCGCGCGCTCTGGCTCAGCCGCGCATTGCCGAGATGCACGCGGATCCGCGCCAGCATTTCGACGATCACGATCGGCTTGGTGACGTAGTCGACGCCGCCGGCCTCCAGGCCGCGGACGATGTGTTCGCTTTCGGCGAGCCCGGTCATGAAGATCACCGGCACGTCGGACACCGCCGGATTGCGCTTCAGCCGGCGACAGGTCTCGAAGCCGTCGAGTCCGGGCATGATCGCGTCGAGCAGGATGATGTCGGGCGTGATCTGCTCGACGATCCGCATCGCCGCGGCGCCGTCGAGCGCGACCATCACGGTCATGCCGGCGCCGTCGAGCGCGTCGGTCAGCATCCGCAGCGTCTCCGGCGAGTCGTCGACGACGAGCACGATATCGCGCTTTTTCAGATCATTGGTCATGGCGATACAGCGTGTTCAGGGTCTTCATGTACTGGTCGAGGTCGAATTGCTCGACCAGCGCGCGCATCTGCGACACGAACGTCCCCGATTCCGGATAGTCGTTGTCGATCTGATCGAGCTTGGATTCGATGCCGCGGATGTAGCCGATCTTGCCGAGCTCGATCAATTCCTCGACGTGCTGCATCGGCGGACTCTGCATATCGCCGCTCGCCGCCGGCGTCTCGGGCGTCTGGCCTTTGTAGATCCATTCTATCTTGAGCAACTGGCCGATCTGTTCGAGCAGCCGCGGGATGTCGACCGGCTTCATCAGATAGCCGTCGTGGAACGGCTGCGCCAGCGGCGCGCCGTGCGCCTCGATCGCGCTCGCCGACACCATCAGGATGCGGGCGTGGTGATGGCCGTTGGTGCGCAACGTCTCGGCCACCGTCCAGCCGTCCATCCCGGCCATCGAGATGTCGAGCAGGAACAGATCGGGCTGGCAGTGCTCGGCGAGACTGACGCAGGTGTAGCCGTCCGGCGCGCTGAGCACGATGAAGCCGAGCGGCGCCAGCAATTCCTGCAGCAGATTGCGCTGGGCCGGGTCGTCGTCGGTGATCAGGATGGTCTTGCGCGGGCCGTGATAGCCGAGGATCGGCGCCCGGATGGCGCGGGTGCGGGTCGGATTGGTGACCTCCGACAACAGCAGCTTGACGCGGAAGGTCGAACCCTGGCCGAGCGTGCTGGTGACGCTGAGATCGCCGCCCATCACGCCGGCCAGCAGCTTGCTGATCGTCAGCCCGAGCCCGGTGCCGGTGTGCGGCTGCGACACGCCGAGCGCGCCGCGCTCGAACGGCGCGAAGATCCGCTCGAGGTCGTCGGCGTGGATGCCCGGCCCGGTGTCGCGTACTTCGAGCTCGGCCACCGGGTTGCGATAATGCACGATGAAATGCACGCTGCCTTCTTGCGTGAACTTGATCGCGTTGGACAGCAGGTTGATCAGCACCTGGCGCAGCCGCTTTTCGTCGGCATAGACCACCGGCGGCAGATATTGCGGGCGCTTGAACACGAAGTCGACGTCCTTGGCGGCCGCCTGCAGCCGGAACATGCCGACGAGCTGATCCAGGAACTCGCCGAACCGCACCTCGTCGCGCGACAGATACAGCCGGCCGGCCTCGATCTTGGAAATATCCAGCAGCCCGTCGATCAGCCCGGAGAGGTGATCGGCGCTGCGCCGCATCAGCCGAATCTGGTCGCGCGGGCGCGGCGGCAGGCTGGCGTCCTGTTCGAGCAATTGCGCGTAGCCGCTGATGGCGTTGAGCGGCGAGCGCAGCTCGTGGCTGAGGCCGACGACGTAGCGGCTCTTGGCGAGATTGGCCGATTCGGCGACCTCCTTGGCGCGCTGCAGCTCGGCGTCGGTCTGGCGATGCGCGTCGATCTCCTGCATCAGCAGCGTGGTCTGCCACCGCGTCTCCGCCTCGGCGGCCTGCCGGCTCTGCCGCGCCAGCACGAACAGCCAGGTCACCACGCCGATGATGATCGTCAGTGCGAAGAACAGCTTCCAGAGAATTTCCGCCAGCAGGATCTGCTGCGCGTCGGTGGCGGGTGCGGCCTGCAGATAGATCATCATCAGCGTCAGGCCGACCAGCCCCGCCGACACCATGAAGACGCTGAGATAGTGCCCAACCTGCGAATTGAGCAGCGCATGGACGCGCTGCGGCAGCAGCTTGCCGAGCGTGTCGGCGAACTGCGCGTCGAACCGCGCGTGCGGCTTGCACAGATCGTGGCAGCGGGCGTCGAGCGAGCAGCACAGCGAGCAGATCGGCCCCGCATAGGCCGGGCAATGCGCCATGTCCTCGGGCTCGAACGAATGCTCGCAGATGCAACACTTGATCGCCGGCAGGTTCTGCCACGAACGCTTCGGCTTGCGCGCGATATAGAACCGGCCGCGGGTGAGGATCGCGATCGCCGGCGCGGTGACGAACGCCACCAGCAACGCCACGAACGGCGCCAGCGCCTTCGCGGTCGGCCCGAACACGCCGTAGAACGCGGTGATCGACATCACCGTGGCGATCGCCATCGAGCCGACGCCGACCGGGTTGATGTCGTAGAGATGCGCGCGCTTGAATTCCATCTGCCGCGGCCGCAGGCCCAGCGGCCGGTTGATGACCAGATCCGCCACCAGGGCGCCGACCCAGGCGATCGCGACGTTGGAATACAGCGCCAGCGTCTGTTCCAGCGCCTTGTAGACGCCGATCTCCATCAGCAGCAGCGCCACCAGCACGTTGAACACCAGCCAGACGACGCGGCCGGGATGGCTGTGGGTCAGCCGCGAGAAGAAGTTCGACCAGGCGATCGAGCCCGCATAGGCATTGGTGACGTTGATCTTGATCTGCGACAGCATCACGAACGCGCCGGTCAGCGCCAGAGCGAGTTCCGGCTGCGCCAGCACGTAGCGGAACGCCTCGCGATACATATGCGACGGCTCCGCCGCATCCTCCATGTCGAGGCCGTGGCTCAGCGCGAAATAGGCCAGGAACGAGCCGGCCAGCAGCTTGATCGCGCCCGGCACGATCCAGCCCGGCCCGGCGCTGATCATCGCCGTCCACCACGCCGCCTTGGAGGTGCGGCGGTCGCGCGGCAGGAAGCGCAGGAAATCGACCTGCTCGCCGATCTGCGCCACCAGCGCGAACACCACCGAGGCGGCGGTGCCGAACAGCAGCAGGTCGAGATGCCCGTCGGGGCTGCCGTGCGCGCCGGCGAATTCGGTCCAGCCCGCGAAGGATTCCGGACTCTTGATCGCGATCGCCGCGAACGGCAGGATGTGCAGCAGGATCCAGAACGGCTGGGTCCAGAGCTGAAACCGGCTGATCAGCGTGATGCCGTGCGTCACCAGTGGAATGATCACCACGGCGCTGAACAGATAGCCCAATGCCAGCGGCAGGCCGAAGCATAGCTCCAGCGCCTTGGCGAGAATAACAGCCTCGATCGCGAAGAAGATGAACGTAAATGAGGCATAGATCAGCGACGTGATCGTCGATCCGATATAGCCGAATCCGGCGCCACGCGTGAGCAAGTCTATATCGACGCCACACCTGGCTGCATGATAGGCAATCGGCAGGCCGCAGCAGAAGATGATCACGCTGACGACGAGGATCGCCGCGGTGGCGTTGGTGACGCCGTAATTCAGCGTGATGGTGCCGCCGATCGCTTCCAGCGCGAGGAACGAGATGGCGCCGAGCGCGGTGTTGGCGACCCGCAGCGCCGACCAGCGTCGCGCGCTCTTGGCGGTGAAGCGCAGCGCATAGTCCTCGAGCGTCTGGTTGGCGACCCATTGATTGTACTGGCGCCGAACGCGGTCTATGCGCTGCCGCCCAACCACGCGCTTCTCCTTGTTGTTCGTCTCGCTTTGTTGCGTGGAAAAATCTACGTCGCGATCTTGCGATGCAACATACGTGATCTTGCGTATCGGTACAGCCGAAAATTTCGCCGATCGTTTGCCCCGACTGCACACGCGTCCAAACAACACGAAGGGGTAGTTCATGGCAGACGACAAAGACCAGGGCCTTCACTCGCCGTTCCGGCGCAAGCTTCTGATGGGGATGGCGGCCATTCCGGCGATGACGATGCTGCCGCGCACGTCGTTCGCCCAGGCGCCGGCGACCTCGGTCGTCAACACCACCGGCCTCGCCGTGACCGATACCGAGGTCACCGTCGGCATCCTGCACTCGGTGACGGGCACGATGGCGATCTCCGAGACCGGCTCGGTGCAGGCCGAGAAGCTCGCGATCGAGCAGATCAACGCCGCCGGCGGCGTGCTCGGCCGCAAGATCAAGTACATCCAGGAAGACGGCGCCTCCGACTGGCCGAACTTCGCCGAGAAGGCCAAGAAGCTTCTCGTCAACGACAAATGCGCCGCCGTGATGGGCTGCTGGACCTCGGCCTCGCGCAAGGCGGTGCTGCCGGTGTTCGAGCAGTACAACGGCATGCTGTACTACCCGACCTTCTACGAAGGCCTCGAGCAATCCAAGAACGTCATCTACACCGGCCAGGAAGCCACCCAGCAGATCATCGCCGGCCTCGATTGGGTCAACAAGACCAAGAACGCCAAGAGCTTCTATCTGCTCGGCTCCGACTACATCTGGCCGCGCACCTCCAACAAGATCGCGCGCAAGCACATCGAGAACCATCTGAAGGGCTGCAAGGTCGTCGGCGAAGAGTACTTCCCGCTCGGGCACACCCAGTTCAACTCGGTGATCAACAAGATCAAGCTGACCAAGCCGGATGTGATCTACGCGATCATCGTCGGCGGCTCCAACGTCGCGTTCTACAAGCAGCTCAAGGCGGCCGGCATCGACCTGTCGAAGCAGACGCTGTTGACGATCTCGGTGACCGAGGACGAAATCGACGGCATCGGCGGCGAGAACATCGCGGGCGCGTTCGCCTGCATGAAGTACTTCCAGTCGCTCGACAATCCGAACAACAAGGAATTCGTCGCCGCGTTCAAGAAGATGTGGGGCGAGAAGACGGTGATCGGAGACGTCACCCAGGCTGCCTATCTCGGCCCGTGGCTGTGGAAATTGACCGTCGAGAAGGCCGGCTCGTTCGACATCGACAAGGTGGCGGCGGCCTCGCCCGGCGTGGAATTCAAGGGCGCGCCGGAAGGCTACGTTCGCGTCCACGAAAACCACCATCTTTGGTCGAAAACCCGCGTCGGCAAAGCCAAGCTCGATGGCCAGTACGAGCTGGTCTACGAGACCGCCGACCTGGTCGAGCCCGATCCGTTCCCGAAGGGCTATCAGTAAGCGTCGGCAGACGCTTCCACACACACTCCGCGTCATGCGCGGGCAATAGCGCGAAGCGCGTCTTCGCAAAGCTGCCCGCGCATCCATCACTCTTCGCGGAAGATGGATCGCCGGGTCGAGCCCGGCGATGACGGCCGGAATGTGTGGCGGCGGCGCCGGCAAACACCGCGTCCGGATCACTTCAACTAGCAGGGGCCAGCCTCCATGTTCGGCGATTATTCCATTGGCGATCTCGGCGCGATCTTCGCGATGCAGGGCTTCGCGGGTCTGATCCTGTTCTCGGTCTATGTGCTGATGGCGCTCGGGCTGGCGATCATCTTCGGCCAGATGGGCGTCATCAACATGGCGCATGGCGAGTTCATGATCCTCGGCGCCTACGTCACCTGGATGACGTCGAACGCCTTCCAGGCCTATCTGCCGTCGCTGTTCCCCGGCTACTTCTTCGTCGCCATGATCTTGGCCTTCATCGCCGCAGGCGCGCTCGGCATGCTGGTCGAATGGGGACTGATACGCCATCTCTACAAGCGCCCGCTGGATACGCTGCTGGCGACCTGGGGCCTCAGCCTGATCCTGCAGCAGGCCTATCGGTCGATCTTCGGCGCGCGCGAGGTCGGCGTCGAGCTGCCGCAATGGATGCTCGGCTCCAAGCAGATCACCGACACAATCGAGGTGCCGATCAACGGCATCTTCGTGATGTGCCTGACCTTCCTGATCACCGCGGCCGTCGCCTATGTGATGTACAAATCGCGCTGGGGCCGCCAGGTCCGCGCCGTGGTGCAGAACCGGGTGATGGCCGGCGCCGTCGGCATCAACACCGAGAAGGTCGACCGCTACACCTTCGGGCTCGGCTGCGGCATCGCCGGCATCGCCGGCAGCGCCTTCACCATGATCGGCTCGACCGGGCCGACCTCGGGCCAGCTCTACATCGTCGACACCTTCCTGGTCGTGGTGTTCGGCGGCGCGGCGAGCCTGTTCGGCACCATCGCATCGGCCTTCAGCATCTCGCAGGCGCAGTCGACCATGGAGTTCTTCATGTCCGGCTCGATGGCCAAGGTGCTGACCCTGCTCGCCATCGTCGCGATCCTGATGATGCGTCCGCAAGGCCTGTTCGCCCTCAAGGTTCGCAAATAGGAGTCATCGACATGGAAAGCCCGCGCTTTCTCAGCCGCTCCGACCTGATCGGTCTCGCCGCGCTCGCTCTGCTCCTGGTCGTCATCCTGCCGCTGTCGCTGGATGTCTTCCGCCTGAACCTGGTCGCGAAATATCTGACTTACTCGTTCGTGGCACTCGGTCTGGTGCTGTGCTGGGGGTTCGGCGGCATCCTCAGCCTCGGGCAGGGGGTTTTCTTCGGCCTCGGCGGCTACGGCATGGCGATGTATCTGAAGTTGGAGGCGTCCAGCGTCGCCAACACCAAGATCCAGTCCACGCCCGGCATCCCGGATTTCATGGACTGGAACCAGATCACGCAACTGCCGCTGTTCTGGCAACCGTTCCACAGCCTGACGCTGACGATCCTCGCGATCCTGATCGTGCCGACGGTGTTCGCCTATCTGATCGGCGCGGCGATGTTCAAGCGGCGCGTCGGTGGCGTCTATTTCGCGATCATCACCCAGGCGATCGCCGCGATCCTGACCATCCTGATCATCGGCCAGCAGGGCTACACCGGCGGCATCAACGGCATCACCGATCTGCGCACCCTCAAGGGCTGGGACATCCGTCCCGACCACGCCAAGGTGGTGCTGTACTTCGTCGAGGTCGCGTTCCTGTTCGGCTGCATTCTGCTGGCGCTGTTCGTCCGCCACGCCAAGCTCGGCCGCATCCTGGTGGCGATGCGCGAGAAGGAGGACCGGGTGCGGTTCTCCGGCTACAGCGTCGCCAATTTCAAGATCTTCGCGTTCTGCCTCGCGGCGATGTTCGCGGCGATCGGCGGCGCGATGTTCACCCTCAATGTCGGGTTCATGTCGCCGTCCTTCGTCGGCATCGTGCCGTCGATCGAGATGGTGATCTACACCGCGGTCGGCGGCCGGCTGTCGATCTTCGGCGCGGTCTACGGAACGCTGCTGGTCAATTTCGCCAAGACCAGCCTGTCGGAATCGTTTCCGCAGCTCTGGCTGTTCGGGCTCGGCGCGCTGTTCATCGCGGTGGTGCTGATTTTCCCGAACGGTCTCGCCGGAATCTGGCGCGATCACGTCCAGCCGCTGATCGACAGGCTGATCAGCAAACGCAAATCCGGATCGGATCACAGCAACGGCAAATCGTTCGGCCCGATCGCCGACGGCACACCGGCGGAATGAGGAGGTGACCATGCTGATCGGCCATCAACAACCCGACTTCCTGCTGGCGGTGGAAGGGCTCACCGTCTCCTTCGATGGTTTCAAGGCGGTCAACGATCTGTCGTTCTATGTCGAGGAGAACGAGATCCGGGTGATCATCGGCCCCAACGGCGCCGGCAAGACCACGGTGCTCGACCTGATCTGCGGCAAGACCAAAGCGACGTCCGGCGCGATCCACTTCCGCGGCAAGGACCTCACCAAGATGAAGGAGAACCAGATCGTCCAGGCCGGCGTCGGCCGCAAGTTCCAGACGCCGTCGATCTACGAGGACCTCACGGTGTTCGAGAATCTGGAGATCTCCTATCCGCAGGGCCGCTCGGTGTTCGGTGCGCTGACGTTTCAGCGCACGCCGACGGTGCGCGAACGCGTCGAGGAAGTCGCCGAGGCGATCTTCCTGAAGGACAAGCTCGGCCAGAGCGCCGATTTGCTCAGCCACGGCCAGAAGCAGTGGCTGGAGATCGGCATGCTGCTGATCCAGGACCCGGACCTCTTGATGCTCGACGAGCCGGTCGCCGGCATGAGCGTGTCCGAGCGCGTCAAGACCGCCGAGTTGCTGCACACCATCATCAAGGATCGCTCGGTGCTGGTGATCGAGCACGACATGAAGTTCGTCGAGGACATCGCCCACAAGGTCACCGTGCTGCACCAGGGCCAGATCCTGTCGGAAGGCACCATGGACGTCGTCAAGAACGACCCCAAGGTCATCGAAGTCTATCTGGGCCACTAGGAGGTTGCTGATGCCCACCGCCTCTCCCCCGTCATTGCGAGCGAAGCGAAGCAATCCAGCTCCGAGCACGGAGCCTCTGGATTGCTTCGTCGCTGAGCCTGTACTCGGACGACGCGAAGCGTCGATCCGGGTGCTCCTCGCAATGACGAAAGCGTTTCGACGAAGCGCAGCTTCACCTCTCCCCGCGTGCGGGGAGAGGTCGACCGGCGGCGCGCAGCGCGGCCGGTCGGGTGAGGGGGCGTCTCGCCACGGCCGAGCCTCTGCGACTCGCGGAGGCGCCCCCTCACCCCGACCCTCTCCCCGCGCGCGGGGAGAGGGAGCCCGCCGTCACGGCTAGAGGAGATCCCGATGCTCGCTATCAACGATCTGCACGTCGCCTACGGCCAGAGCGAGGTGCTGCACGGGCTCAACATCGACGTCGCGCCGAACGAGATCGTCGCGATCATGGGCCGCAACGGCATGGGCAAGACCACGCTGATGAAATCGCTGATGGGCATCATCCCGCAGCGCTCGGGCTCGATCTCGATGGAGGGCGCCGAGCTCGGCGGCCTCAAGAGCTACGAGCGCGTCGCCAAGGGGCTGGCTTACGTGCCGCAGGGCCGGATGATCTTCTCGACCATGACGGTGAAGGAGAACATCGAGACCGGCCTCGTCGTGTCCGGCGAAAAGGATGTGCCGGGCGATCTCTACGAGCTATTTCCGGTGCTGCTGGAGATGAAGAGCCGCCGCGGCGGCAACCTCTCCGGCGGCCAGCAACAGCAGCTCGCGATCGCCCGCGCGCTCGCCACCAAGCCGAAAGTGCTGCTGCTCGACGAGCCGACCGAAGGCATCCAGCCGTCCATCATCAAGGACATGGCCCGCACCCTGAAGCGAATCCGCGACACCAAGGGCCTGTCGATCATCGTCTCCGAGCAGGTGCTGAGCTTCGCGCTCGACGTCGCCGACCGGGTGCTGGTGATCGAGAACGGCGAGATCGTCCGCGACGAGGCGCGCGACAGCGTCGATGAGGCGCAGGTCGCGAAATATCTGTCCGTCTGAGTCCGTCTATCCAACCAAGTCCACTGGTCACAAGGGGAGCATCCGATGCCAGAGACACTGATCAAGGTCGATCTCACGCAGTCCGCTTACGACAACGAGATGGTCCACAACCGCTGGCACCCGGACATTCCGATGGCGGCGTGGGTCAATCCCGGCGACGATTTCATCGTCGAGACCTACGACTGGACCGGCGGCTTCATCAAGAACAACGATTCCGCCGACGACGTCCGCGACATCGATTTGTCGATCGTGCACTTCCTGTCCGGTCCGATCGGCGTCAAGGGCGCCGAGCCCGGCGATCTTCTCGTCGTCGACCTGCTCGACGTCGGCCCGATGAAGGAGAGCCTGTGGGGCTTCAACGGCTTCTTCTCCAAGCAGAACGGCGGCGGCTTCCTCACCGATCACTTCCCGCTGGCGCAGAAGTCGATCTGGGACTTCAAGGGCATGTACACCTCGTCGCGCCACATCCCGGGCGTGAACTTCGCCGGCCTGATCCATCCCGGCCTGATCGGCTGTCTGCCCGATCCGAAGCTGCTGGCCACCTGGAACGAGCGCGAGACCGCGTTGATCGCCACCAACCCGACCCGCGTGCCCGGCCTCGCCAATCCGCCGTTCGGGCCGACCGCGCATATGGGCAAGCTCACCGGCGACGACAAGGCGAAAGCGGGAGCGGAAGGCGCCCGCACCGTGCCGCCGCGCGAACACGGCGGCAATTGCGACATCAAGGATCTGTCGCGCGGCTCCAAGATCTACTTCCCGGTCTATGTGCCGGGCGGCGGCCTGTCGATGGGCGACCTGCATTTCAGCCAGGGCGACGGCGAGATCACCTTCTGCGGCGCCATCGAGATGGCCGGCTGGCTGCACATCAAGGTCGACATCATCAAGGACGGCGTGTCGAAATACGGCGTCAAGAATCCGATCTTCAAGCCGTCGCCGGTGACGCCGAACTACAAGGATTATCTGATCTTCGAGGGCATCTCGGTCGACGAGCAAGGCCAGCAGCATTATCTCGACGTCACCGTCGCGTATCGCCAGGCTTGTCTCAATGCCATCGAGTATCTGAAGAAGTTCGGCTACTCCGGCGCCCAGGCCTATTCGATCCTCGGCACCGCGCCGGTGCAGGGCCACATCTCCGGCGTCGTCGACGTCCCCAACGCCTGCGCCACGCTGTGGCTGCCGACCGAGATCTTCGACTTCGACATGATGCCGTCGTCGGCCGGGCCGGTCAAACACATCAAGGGCGACATCCAGATGCCGATCTCGCAGGACAAGTAACGAGAAAGTTCGTCATTGCGAGCGAAGCGAAGCAATCCAGAGCGCCGTGCACTGAGCTGGATTGCTTCGTCGCTTCGCTCCTCGCAATGACGGCGGTGTTCCCTGCGCGAAGGGAGCGGGACGGTGCGGTTCATCTGCCCCGCTTCCATCGCCGGGACCAAATCGTCAGCGCAAGGGAAACGACGATGCCAGTTTATGAATACATGTGCGACGCCTGCGGGCCGTTCACCGACATGCGGCCGATGTCGGAATACGAGGAGCCGCAGCCGTGCCCGGTGTGCGAGACCTCGTCGCCGCGGGTGATTCTCACCGCGCCGAATTTTTCCTGCATGCCGGCGTCGCAGCGCAATGCGCACGCCACCAACGAGAAGAGCAGGAACGCGCCGATGAGCGTCGGCGAATACAAGGCCAAGCACGCGCCGGGCTGCGGCTGCTGCTCCGGCCTGAAGAAGCCGGCGCGGCTGCAGACCCGCACCAGGAGCGGCGCCAAGGGCTTTCCGACGGCGCGGCCGTGGATGATCAGCCACTGATCAGCGCGCGGCCCGTCAGCGGCCCACGACTCCGTCATGGCCGGGCTCGTCCCGGCCATCCACGTTCTCGGGCGCCGCGAGGCCGCATTCGTGGATGCCCGGGACGAGCCCGGGCATGACGGCGGGGTGGAGACGGAGCGGGCGGACTAATCTCAGGGAACTAACTAATTCCCCGCCAGCACCGCGGCCACCCCCAGCAGAAACCCGATCTCGAACATCTGCTCGGTGGCGCCGAGAACGTCGCCGGTGTAGCCGCCGAGCAGCCGCTTCGCCCATGAGGCGATCGTCGCGGCCAGCGCCGCGCCGAAGCCGAGGCCGGTGATCAGCGCCAGCGGCGACACCAGCAGCAGCGGCAATGCGGCCAGGGCGACGGTGACCAGCACCAGCACCCACTCGTCCTTGCGCATCGGCTCTTCGGCGTAGCTGACCTTCATGCCGCTGACGTCGCCGGCGTAGGACAGCTTGCGCTTGACGAATCCGGGCGTCGCGCGCGCGGCGGCGTGGCAGGCGACCAGGGTGGCGAGCGCGGCCCACAGCGGCAGTTGCGCCAGCGCCATGGCGCGCAGCGCGACGTCGAGGCCGAGCGCCAGGCCGCCATAGGTGCCGAGCCTCGAGTCCTTCATGATCTCCAGCCGCTTCGCCACCGACCAGCCGCCGCCGAAACTGTCGAAGGTGTCGGCGAGGCCGTCCTCGTGCATCGCGCCGGTGACGATGACCGAGGCGGCGACCGCCAGCAGCGCGGCGAGTCCGGGGCCGAACAGCGAATTGCCGATCAGGAACACCAGCGCGGAGATCACACCGATGCCGACGCCGGTGATCGGAAAGAACGTCATCGCGCGCGTCAGCCAGTCCGGTTCCGGTGCGCGGTCGGAATCCGGCACCGGCAGGATGGTCAGGAAGCGAATCGCGTCGAGCAGTTGCGCGAGGGTCGGCGTTCGCCGGGCGGGCTGGGAATCGTCGGACATGGCGGTCCTTTGCGGGGAGAGCTTTACTGCGCGCCGCAACCCGCCGTGGTCAACCGCGACCTTGGCCATTGTCTTCGGGCCATTGTCTTCGGGCCATGGGCGCTCAGGCGGTGCCGAGCGGCGCGAGGCCACGCCATGCGAGGGAACTCGAGCCGGGATAAACCCGGATCGAGGCAGGTGGCGGAGTCGGCGAGACCCGAATGGGTCATGCAGATATGATGTTTGAAACATCATTTATGCATATCAAAAATAGATGATTGATAGACCTGCTGCAGTTCGGGTAACTAGATCGTCATGCGCTGCGGCCGCTCCGGACCGCGGCGAACCCACGACTTGCCGAACGCGCGAGGCGGTGCTTCGCTTCGCCTATCGCGTCGGCGCAGCGGCCATGATGAAATGAGGTCGAACCCGATGCGAATGGGGCACGATCGCGGATGATGTCTCCGGCGCCCAATCGCGTGCCGACTTCGGTCGCGCGTCGCCTTGCGCGCGCGGTGCGGGTGCGCGGCTGATGGTCGAGCTCGCCGTCCAGCTCTGGTGCGTCGCTGCGCTGCTCGCGATCGCGGTCGCCGCCGTGCCGCTGAGCCGCAAGCCCCGCCTCGCCACCGCGATCATCTATTCGGCGACGCTGGTCGCCTGCGCGATCGCCACCGCCAGCGCGCTGACCTGGCTGCTGCTGCATGCGGACGCCGCCGCCGAGCGCACGCTGCCGATCGGGCTGCCCTGGCTCGGCGCGCATCTGCGGCTCGATGCGCTGGCGGCGTTCTTTCTCGTCGTGGTCAATCTCGGCGGCACGCTGGCGAGCCTGTATGCGCTCGGCTATGGCCGCCACGAACACGCGCCGCATCGGGTGCTGCCGTTCTATCCGGCGTTTCTCGCCGGCATGAACATGGTGGTGCTTGCCGCCGACGCGTTCTCCTATCTGCTGAGCTGGGAGTTCATGTCGCTGGCGTCGTGGGCGCTGGTGATGACGCATCATCGCGATCCCGCCAATCGCCGCGCCGGCTATGTCTATCTGCTGATGGCGAGCTTCGGCACGCTGGCGCTGCTGCTCGCCTTCGGCCTGCTCGCGGGCGCCGCCGGAAACTACGATTTCGCCGCGATCCGCGCCGCGCAGCACGCGCCGTGGATCGCGACGCTGGTGCTGATCCTGCTGCTGTTCGGCGCCGGCTCCAAGGCCGGACTGGTGCCGTTGCACGTCTGGCTGCCGCTGGCGCATCCGGCGGCGCCGAGCCACGTCTCGGCGCTGATGAGCGGCGTGATGACCAAGGTCGCGGTCTACGGCTTCATCCGCGTGGTGTTCGATCTGCTCGGCACGCCGGACTGGTCGACCTCCGGGATCGTGCTGGCGCTCGGCGGCATCACGGCGGCGCTCGGCATTCTTTATGCGCTGATGGAGAAGGACCTGAAGCGGCTGCTGGCCTATTCGACGATCGAGAATGTCGGCATCATCTTCGTCAGCCTCGGCCTGGCGCTGGCGTTCCAGGCCAATCATCAGCCGCTGCCGGCGGCGCTGGCCTTCACCGCGGCGCTGTTCCACGTGCTCAACCATTCGCTGTTCAAGAGCCTGCTGTTCTTCGGCGCCGGCGCGGTGCTGAGTGCCACCGGCGAGCGCGACATGGACAAGCTCGGCGGACTGATCCACCGCATGCCGTTCACCAGCGTGGTGTTCCTGATCGGCTCGATCGCGATCTCGGCGCTGCCGCCGTTCAACGGCTTCGTCTCCGAATGGCTGATCTTCCAGGCGGTGCTGCAGAGCCCGCAACTGCCGCAATGGGGCCTGAAAATTCTGGTGCCGGCGGTCGGCGGCTTGATGGCGCTGGCCGCGGCTCTGGCGGCGGCGTGTTTCGTCAAGGCCTATGGCGTGACGTTCCTCGGCCGGCCGCGCGGCCCGGCGACGCTGGCTGCGAAAGAGGTCGATCGCTTCTCGCTCGCCGCGATGGCGATCCTCGCCGCGTTGTGCCTGCTCGCCGGCGTGCTGCCCGGCATGGTGATGGACGCTTTGGCGCCGATCGCTACCGAGATCCTCGGCAGCCGGCTCGCGCCGCAGAGCGGAATGGCGTGGCTGTCGATCGTGCCGATCGCGCAGAGCCACAGCTCCTATAACGGCCTCCTGGTCGCGGTGTTCATCGCGGTGTCGGCGTCGCTGTCGTTCGTGGCGATCCGGCTGTTCTCCTCCGGCGCGGTGCGGCGCGGGCCGGCCTGGGGCTGCGGCTTCACCGATCCGGCGCCGCTGGCGCAATATTCGGCGGCCGGCTTCGCGCAGCCGATCCGCCGGGTGTTCGGCACGCTGATCTTCCGCGCCCGCGATCACGTCACCATGCCGCCGCCCGGCGACACCGCCCCGGCGCGGCTGCGGATCGAACTGCACGACCAGATCTGGGAGCGGATCTATGCGCCGCTCGCCGGCGGCATCATGGCGGCGTCGGTGCGTCTCGACAGGATGCAGCTCCTCACCATCCGCGGCTATCTCAGCCTGGTGTTCGCCACCCTCGTCACGCTGCTGCTGGTGCTCGCGATATGGACCTGATCGCCGACATCGCCGTGCAGGGCGTGCAGATGCTGCTGGTGTTCCTGCTGGCGCCGCTGCTCACCGGCTTCATCCGCAAGGTCAAGGCGCGGCTGCAGCGCCGCCGCGGCCCGTCGCTGCTGCAGCCCTATCGCGATCTGGTCCGGCTGCTGCGCAAGGAAGTCGTGCTCGCCGACAACGCCTCCTGGCTGTTCCGCGCCGTGCCCTACGTCACCTTCGCGGCGATCTGGGTCGCCGCCGCGCTGGTGCCGACCTTCGCCACCGGGCTGTTGTTCAACTGGACCGCGGATCTGATCGTGATCGTCGCGCTGCTCGGCACCGCGCGGTTCTTCCTCGCGCTCGCCGGCATGGATGTCGGCACCTCGTTCGGCGGCATCGGCTCGTCGCGCGAGGTGATGATCGCCGCATTGGCCGAGCCGGCGATGCTGATGATCGTGTTCTGCGTTGCGCTGGTCGCGGGCACCACGCATCTGTCGACCGTTGCCAATTACATCGCCTCGACCGCGGTCGGCCTGCGCGTCTCGCTCGGCCTCGCCATGATCGCGCTGGTGATGGTGGCGCTCGCCGAGAACGCCCGCATTCCGATCGACAATCCCTCGACCCACCTCGAACTCACCATGGTGCACGAGGCGATGATCCTGGAATATTCCGGCCGGCATCTGGCGCTGATCGAATACGGCGCGCAGCTCAAGCTGCTGCTCTACGTCTCGCTGATCGTCTGCCTGTTCTATCCCTGGGGCATCGGCGTGTTCGGCGCCGGCCCCGTGGCCTATCTGGCCGGCGCGGCGCTGTATCTGTTCAAGATCACCGTCGCCGGTTTCCTGCTCGCGGTGTTCGAGACCGCCACCGCCAAGATGCGGGTGTTCCGCGTGCCGCAATTCCTCGGCGCCGCCCTGATGCTCGGTCTGCTCGGCACGCTTCTTCTCTTTGTCTCGAAGGGGCTGTAGCGATGCACGGGCTCGCCTTCGACATCTCGCATTCGCTGGCCGGCGGCCTGGTGCTGGTGTCGTTCATGATGCTGTATCAGGACCGGCTGACCTCGCTGCTCAACGTGTTCGCGCTGCACGCGATCATGCTGTCGCTGGCGGTGGGATGGCAGGCGCTGATCCAGGACGCGCCGCATCTCTACGTCACCGCCCTGATCGCGCTGCTGTTCAAGGCGATCATCATTCCGGTGGCGCTGCGCCGGATCGTCTACAAGCTCGGCATCCACCGCGACATCGAAACCGTGGTCGGGATCGGCCCGACCATGCTCGCCGGGATGGGGCTGGTAGCGCTGTCGCTGGCCCTGATGCTGCGCGTCACCGCGGATGCCGACGCGCTGGCGCGCGAGGACCTCGCGTTTGCGCTGTCGGTGGTGCTGCTCGGGCTGCTGTTCATGGTGACGCGGCGTAACGCGGTCAGCCAGGTGATAGGCTTCATGTCGCTGGAGAACGGGCTGATCCTCGCCGCGGCCGGCGCCAAGGGGATGCCGCTGGTGGTCGAGATCAGCGTCGCGTTCTCGGTGCTGATCGCCTTCATCGTCATCGGCATCGTGCTGTTCCGGATCCGCGAACGCTTCGACTCGGTCGACGTCTCGCAGCTCGACGTCTCGCGCGGAGAGCAGCGATGAGTTTGTCCGGCCTCGATCCGGTGGTGGGCGTGCTGCTGATCCCGGTCTGCGCCGCCATCGTGCTGGCGCTGCTGCCGGGCTACAAATTGACCGCGCGGCTCAACGTCGTCGCGAGTCTGGGCAGCTTTCTCTGCGCGGCCTCGCTGCTGGTGCTGCCGCGCCCGCAGCCTGGGCCGTACATTTTGGTCGACGATCTCAACATCGTCTTCATCGTGCTGAACACCTTCGTCGGCTTCACCACCAGCCTGTTCAGCGCCAGCTACATCGCCCACGAACTCGAGACCGGCAAGCTGACGCCGACCTATCTGCGATTCTACCACGCGATGTACCAGATCATGATGTTCGGCATGAATCTGGCGTTCGTGTCGAACAATATCGGCCTGATGTGGGTGGCGGTGGAATTGGCGACGCTGACCACGGTGCTGATGGTCGGCATCTATCGGACGCCGGCGGCGCTGGAAGCGGCGTGGAAGTATTTCATCCTCGGCAGCGTCGGCATCGCGCTGGCGCTGTTCGGCACAATCCTCGTCTACATGGCGGCGCGGCCGGTGGTCGGCGAGGGCCAGGACGGCATGATCTGGACCGTGCTGGTGGCGCGCGCCGCCGGCTTCGACGCGCCGCTGCTGAACGTCGCCTTCGTGTTCCTGTTCCTCGGCTACGGCACCAAGGTCGGCCTCGCGCCGCTGCACGCCTGGCTGCCCGACGCCCACGCCGAAGGCCCGACGCCGATCTCGGCGGTGCTGTCCGGCCTGCTGCTCAACGTCGCGCTGTATGCGCTGCTGCGCTTCAAGATGCTGCTCGCCGCCAATGGCGAGGCGATGCCGCCCGGCGTGCTGATGATCGTGATGGGGCTGGCGTCGCTGTTGTTCGCCGCCTTCATGCTGTATCGGCGGCGCGACATCAAACGGCTGTTCGCCTATTCGTCGATCGAGCACATGGGCATCATCGTGTTCGCCTTCGGCATGGGCGGCCCGCTGGCGAATTTCGCCGGGCTGCTGCACATGGTGATGCACAGCCTGACCAAATCGGCGATCTTCTTTGCGGTCGGCCACATCACCCAGGTCAAGGGCACGCAGTCGCTGGCGAAGATCCGCGGCATCACCGAGACCCACCCGGTGCTCGGCTGGGGCCTCGTCGTCGGCGTGGCGGCGATCGCCGGGCTGCCGCCGCTCGGCATCTTCATGAGCGAATTCCTGCTGGTGTCGTCGACCTTCGCGCGCGCGCCGTGGCTGGCGCTGCTGCTGGTGTTCGGCATTCTGGTGGCGTTCGGCGCGCTGATGCTGCGGCTGACCGGCATCGCCTTCGGTCGGCCGCGCGGCAGCCGCGAGCCGGTGCAGGCGTCCTACGTGCCGATGTTCGCGCATCTGGCGCTGGTGCTGATCGCCGGCGTGTATCTGCCGGCGCCGGTGGTGGCGTGGTTCCAGCACGTCGCCAAGCTGCTGGGCTAGGGAGCAACAGATCCGATGCCGTCGCTGATCGATCTCAACCTCGAAGGCCTGCAGGTGGCGCGGCATCGGCCGTGGACCCGCACAGTGGTCGACAGCGCGGTGTGGAGTTTCGCGGTGCGCATGCTCGCCGAGCGGCAGTGGCAATTGCTGTCGCTGTGGGGCGAGCCAATGAGCGTGCACATGGCGCTGTTCGATCCGCGCACCGCGGAGATCGGAATCGTCAGCCTCGACTGTCCGCACGGCTCGTTTCCCTCGGTCGCCGCCAGGCATCTGCCGGCGCTGCGGCTGGAACGCACGATCACCGATCTGTTCGGCCTGAAGCCCGAGGGAGCGATCGACGATCGGCCCTGGCTCGATCACGGCCAATGGGGCGTCCACGCGCCGCTCGGCGCGCGGAGCGAAGCGCTCACGCCGACGCCGGCCTATCGCTTCCTGCCGGTCGAGGGCGACGGGACCCATCAGGTCGCGGTCGGCCCGGTGCATGCCGGCATCATCGAGCCAGGGCACTTCCGCTTCACCGTCAGCGGCGAGACCGTGGTGCGGCTGGAGCAGCGGCTCGGCTACGTCCACAAGGGCATCGACGGGCTGATCGCCGGCGCGGATTTGCCGCGTGCCGCGCGGCTGGCCGGCCGCGTCTCCGGCGACAGCACGGTGGCCTATGCGCTGGCGTTTTCGCGCGCGGTCGAGACCGCGGCGGAGATCGCGGTGCCGGCGCGCGCGGTGTGGCTGCGGGCGCTCGTCGCCGAGCTGGAGCGTCTCGCCAATCATCTCGGCGACATCGGCGCGATCTGCAACGACGCGGCGTTCGCCATCATGCTGGCTCAGTTCGGCGTGCTACGCGAAAACGTGCTGCGTGCCGCCGACACCGCGTTCGGCCATCGCCTGATGCGCGACGTAGTGACGCCCGGCGGAGTGGCGCGCGATCTCGACGACGCCGGCAAGGCCGCGATCCGCGCCGCGCTGGCCGCCGTGCGCGCCAAGCTGCCGGCGCTGATCGAGCTGTACGACAGCACGGCGTCGCTGCAGGACCGCACCGTGTCGACCGGCATCCTCAAGCCCGCGCTCGCCGATCAATACGCCGCCGGCGGCTATGTCGGCCGCGCCTCCGGCCGCGGCTTCGATGCCCGGCGCACGCTGGCTTACGCGCCCTATGACGAGCTGCGCTTCGACGTCCCGGTGCTGACCGAGGGCGACGTCGACGCGCGGGTCTGGATCCGGATTCGCGAGGTCGAGCAGAGTCTGTCGCTGGTCGACCAGATCCTCGACCGGCTGCCGCGCGGCGAGATCCGCGTCGCGCCGAATCTGCCGGAGGAGGTCTGCGAAGGGCTGGCGCTGGTCGAAGGGTTTCGCGGCGATATCCTCGTCTGGCTGCGGCTACACAATGGTGTCGTCGAGCGCTGCCATCTGCGCGACCCGTCGTGGTTTCAATGGCCGCTGCTGGAAGCCGTGATCGAAGGCAACATCGTCGCCGACTTCCCGCTGTGCAACAAATCGTTCAACTGCTCCTACTCCGGCGTGGATCTGTAGCGATGCGCAAGCTGCTGTTCGAGAGCCTGTTCGCCAGACCGCTGACCGAACCTGCCCCGGCGCCGGGCGAGGCCGGCGTCGCCGAACTCGCGGCGCTGGTCGAGGCCACCGCGCGGCGCACGCTCGGCCGCAGCCTTGCGATCCGCGAGGTCGACGCCGGCTCCTGCAACGGCTGCGAGCTGGAAATCCACGCGCTGAGCAACGCGTATTACGACGTCGAACGCTTCGGCCTGCGTTTCGTCGCTTCGCCGCGCCACGCCGATGTGCTGATGGTCACCGGGCCGGTGACGCACAATATGCGCGAGGCGCTGCGGCTCACTTACGACGCGGTGCCGGGGCCGAAATGGGTGGTCGCGGTCGGCGATTGCGCCAAGGACGGCGGCTGCTTCGCCGGCAGCTACGCGGTCGCCGGCGGCGTCTCCGCAGTGATCCCGGTCGATCTGCACATCCCCGGCTGTCCGCCGAAGCCGGTGGAGATCCTGCGCGGTCTGCTGGCGCTTCTTGATCGCGTTGCCACGCGCGAAACGCCGCGTTGACATAAACTGATACCGCGACGCAGCCGTCGCTCGGCGCAGTGTCTGCGGCACACGACTAATGACCCGTGCGTTTCGTATTTCTATCAGTTGCTGCCGCCCCTGGACCGCCGCACCGATGATGATCGGCGGGCAAGGGGTGATTCGTGATGTTCGGTATTTCAGGCGACGGCGCGCGGAGTCGCGCACCGATGTTGTTCTCACGTGCCCGCCGGGCGATCTTCTCGATCGCCGTGATAGCGGCCGCTTCCGGCATCATGCCGACTCCGGCGCAGGCGCAGTTCACAAGGTTGTTCGGCTTCGGCGACAGCTATGCGGATACCGGTTCGGCGCCCGGCGGCGCATACCGGCTGATCGGCGCGAACGGGACCGGCACGGTCAGCATCCCGTATTTTCCGTTCACGCTGACTCCATCCGACTTCTGGCCGTGTCCCAGCCCGACTTACACGAGCTGCCGCTTTACCGGCAGCACCAATTTTGTCGACTCGCTGCAGTCGATCTACGGACTGTCGGGGCTGACGAACTACTCGATCGGCGGTGCGCGGACCGACAATACCAACACCATGCCGTTTCTATCCAGCAGCTACGGATTGCCTTACGAGCTGCAGCAATTCGTCGCCAGCGGAACCCGTTTCACCGACAGTGACCTGATCGCGCTGTCGATCGGCGGCAACGACCTGTCCGGCATCAACGTCTCGGGTGCGGCCGACGTCAATGCGGTGATTTCGACCAGCGCGACCGTCTCCGCCGTCAACGCCGTCGCAGGCGTGCAGCAGTTGGTCGCCGCCGGTGCGCGCAATATCGCTTGGCTCGGCACCGGAAGTTCGAAGTGGTTTCCGGAGGCGACGCTCGGCAAGGACGGAACCAATCCCTACAATTTCAGCGCCCCGCAGCGTGACCTCTGGGCCGACACCTATTACTTGCAGACCCAGCAATTGCTGGCGCCGCTCGCGCAGGCCGGCGTGCGCATCTTCCTGCTCAATTTCGGCATCCTGCAGCAGCGCGTCGCCGAGAATCCGGCGATGTACGGGTTTGCCGGCATTCCCGCGGGCTTCACCGGTTGCGAGGCGGGGCCCGGCACCGGATCGACGCCGGGGACAGTCGCGGTGAATGTCGCAGGTTGCTTCTATGAGAATTCGGTGCATCCGACCGGCGCCGCGATGGCGCTGATCGCCAGCTACATGGCCAACCAGATCGATGCGCCGAGCACAGTGACGCCGCAGGCCGGCGTCGCGACCAGCCTGCTCGGCGGTTTCTCGAATTCGGTGTTCGATCGCCTCGAGGCTGGCCGACGCTTCCAGCCCTCCGGCGTCCATGCAGCGATGGCCGCGATCCCCGGTAAGGCGCTTGCGCCGCCGGCACCGGTGGATCGCTGGTCGGTCTACGGCGCGGCCAGCTACGCCGGCGGCAGCCGCGACCGGCAATTCTACGCCACCGGCTACGATTACGATGCGGCGGGCGGCTATCTCGGGCTGGAATATCGGCTCGATGCCAATTGGCGCGTCGGCGGCGTGTTCGGCTATTCGCAGCCGGACGTGAAGCTCGCGGTGCAGGATGCGCGGAATCGCATCGATGCGTTCCAGTTCGCGGGCTACGGCTCCTACACGGATGCGCATTGGTTCGCCGACGGGTTGGTCGCTTATGGCCGCCAGAATTTCGCGCTGGAGCGCCGCGGCGTCATCGACATCATCCGCGCCAGCACCAAGGCCGACGTGGTCACGGTCGCCGCCCGCGGTGGCTATCTGTTCGACGCCGGCCGGCTGCGCGTCGGGCCGATCGCGGCGTTGAACTACACCAACGCCACGATCCGGGGCTACACCGAGACCGGCGATGTCCTGCTCGCCATGATGGTGGACCGCCAGACGCTGGACACGCTCACCGGCGATGCGGGCGTGCAGCTCCGCTATCCCTTGCAACTCGGCGACGGCAGCTACACGCCGTTCCTCAATCTGACCGCCGCGCATGATTTCCTGGGCTCCGGCCACACCGTCACCACTACGCTGGTGTCGGCGCCGCTGCTGCCGATTCTGACGCCGGTGTCGGCTGATGGCGGCACCTATGGCAGGGTCGCTGGCGGCATTTCGGCGCTGGTGGCAAGCAATGTCGCCGCCACCCTGACGGGCACCACCAGCTTCGCCCGCCGAGGCGGTAACGACGCCGGCGTCACCGGAGGTGTCAGGCTCTCATTCTAGCGAGGCTGGCGCGACGACCACGCGACGCTGACATTTCGATCGAATTGTTCCGATCACTCGTGCGGGCGCGGCGTGATGATCGACGATGATGTGACATCCATCGCGTATTGCGACGAGTGGCCGCAGTTGCTCGCTTACCCGCGTTGAGCAAGATCAAGGTTGGACGATCGGCGTACGGCTTAGGTTCAGTCGGCCCTTGTCGGGCCCTGTCAAAAGCGAATGATGTCGGGAGACGATGCGATCTGATCGAGACGGCGAGTTCCGGATAGTTCCTGCTGCATTGCGCCTCTGGCTCAAAGCGGCGATTTGTCTGTGTGCGCTGGCCGTCGTCATCGTCGCCACCGGCCCCGTCGCATCGGCGCATGACGCGCCGCGCGGCCTGCTCGAATTCGTCAAGACGCCACCTCCTTGTCCAACTCCGCATGGTGGCGACGAACCCGAAGTGTTTGCGCCCGAAGCGGGGGCTCACCTTCTCGCTCCTGCCGCGTTGAGGAGTGGCGTCCGCGATCGATCGACCCGGCTGCGCCTGCCATTGGCCGGGGTGATGCTCGATCGCAGCGAGCGCCCGCTGCTGCGTCCGCCGATCGCGTCCTAGCCCCCATCCGCTGCCGCCCCATCAGGTCGATCAATTCCGCCGTTTCGTGACGGCGGAAGCCGGCGTCCCGTAGCGCGGGACCGGCGCGCGCGTCGGGTGAGGGCTCCTTGACGCTTCACAGCGCCTTGCGGTCGATCCGTCGGGATCGAGCGGATGCAATGCCGTTACGGACAGCTCGCATCCCACCCCGCCAGGCGCGCGATATTCATTCTCAACATGTCGAGACAACGCATGAGCATGCCGATGGACGCCGCGATCAAGGGCCCGAACGACCAGGCGTCGGACGAGATGTGGCACGCGGTCGATGCCGAGCGGGTTCTCGCGAATCTGTCGACCGACCGCGGCGGCTTGAGCAGCGCCGAGGCGGCGAAGCGTTTGGCAACCTATGGGCCGAATGCGCTTCCCGAAGCGTCCCGGCGGAATCCGCTGTTGCGCTTCCTCGCGCAGTTCAACAACACGCTGATCTACTTCCTGTTGGCCGCGGCGGTCGCGGCCGCCATCCTCGGCCATCATATCGATGCCGCGGTGATCGTGGCCGTGGTGACCATCAATGCGATCGTCGGCTTCATTCAGGAAGACAAGGCCGAGAAGGCGCTGAGCGCGATCCGCAAGATGATCTCGCCGCGCGCCCATGCCTGGCGCGACGGCCACCGCATCAGCATTCCGGCCGCCGATCTCGTGCCCGGCGACGTGGTGATGATCGAGGCCGGCGATCGGGTCCCCGCCGACCTGCGGCTTACCCGCGCCCGCGGTCTTCTGATCGACGAGGCGATGCTGACCGGTGAATCGGTCGCTTCCGAAAAGCACGACCAGCCCGCCGCGGCGGATGCGCCGCTGGGCGACCGGCTGTGCATGGCGTTCTCGGGGACGCTGGTGTCCGCCGGGCAGGGCTTCGGCGTCGTGGTCGCGACCGGCGAGGGCACCGAGATCGGCCGCATCAGCACGCTGATCCAGGGCGTCGAACAGCTCACCACGCCGCTGCTCGGGCAGATCAACCGGTTCGGCCAGCGCTTCACCTGGGTGGCGATCTCGGCGGCCGCCGCGATCTTCGCGTTCGCCACGCTGGTGCGCGGCTATGAGTGGCCGGACGCGCTGATCGTG
Source organism: Rhodopseudomonas palustris (assembly GCF_034479375.1). Classification (NCBI taxonomy): domain Bacteria; kingdom Pseudomonadati; phylum Pseudomonadota; class Alphaproteobacteria; order Hyphomicrobiales; family Nitrobacteraceae; genus Rhodopseudomonas; species Rhodopseudomonas palustris. The sequence continues at coordinate 5,106,607 of NZ_CP140155.1, forward strand.
GTGGTGGCGATGGCGGTCGGCGTCGTGCCGGAAGGCCTGCCCGCGGTGATCACCATCACGTTGGCGATCGGCGTGCAGCGCATGGCCAAGCGCAACGCCATCATCCGCAGCCTTCCTGCGGTCGAGACGCTCGGCGCCACCTCGGTGATCTGCTCCGACAAGACCGGCACGCTCACCCGCAACGAGATGACCGCACGGCGCATCATGACCGCCGATCACACCATTCTGGTCAGCGGCTCGGGCTACATCCCGCAGGGCGAACTGACCGTCGACGGCCGCAAGGATGCCGAGGCCGACGCTGCGGCGATCAAGCTGATCCGCTCGGCGCTGCTGTGCAACGACGCGCAATTGCGCGAGGTCAAGGGGCACTATGTCGTCGATGGCGATCCGATGGAGGGCGCCCTGGTCGCGCTCGCGATCAAGGCCGGCCTCGACCCCGCCAGGGAACGTTCGGAGTGGAAGCGCTCGGATGAAATTCCATTCGACGCCCAGCATCGCTTCATGGCGACGCGACACGCGGCAGCCTCGGGCGGGCAGGTGATCTTCGTCAAGGGCGCGCCCGAGCGGCTGCTGGCGATGTGCCAGACGCAACTGGGCCGCGACGGCTTGCAGCCGCTCGACGCGGCATTCTGGACCGAGCAGATTTCGCGGGCGGCGGCGGAGGGCGAACGGGTGCTCGGCTTTGCGGTGCGATCGCCGGCGCGTGCGAGCGATCGACTGGTCCTCGCCGATCTCGACGAGGGCCTGGCCTTCATGGGGCTGGTCGGGTTCATCGATCCGCCGCGCGCGGAGGTGATCCAGGCGATCGCCGAATGCCGCTCGGCCGGCATCGTGGTCAAGATGATCACCGGCGACCACGCCGCCACCGCCGACGCGATCGCGCGGCAATTGAAGCTGACCGACAGTCCCGACGTCGTCAGCGGCGCCGATCTCGACCGCACCCCCGATGCGGCCTTCACAGGCATCGCCACGCATACCGACGTGTTTGCGCGCACCAATCCCGAGCACAAGCTGCGCATCGTCCAGGCGCTGCAATCGACCGGCGCGGTGGTGGCGATGACCGGCGACGGCGTCAACGACGCGCCGGCGCTGAAGCAGGCCGATGTCGGCATCGCGATGGGGCACAAGGGCACCGAGACCGCGAAGGAAGCCTCCGAGGTCGTGCTGCTCGACGACAATTTCGTCTCGATCGTGGCGGCGGTGCAGGAAGGCCGCACCGTCTACGACAACATCCGCAAGGTGATCGCCTGGACGATTCCGACCAATGGCGGCGAGGTGCTCGCCGTCATCCTCGCCATTCTGTTCGGCTTCACCCTGCCGATGACGCCGGTGCAGATCCTGTGGATCAATCTGATTCTCACCGTCACGCTCGGCCTGGTGCTGGCGTTCGAGCCGCCGGAGCCCGGAGTGATGAAGCGGCCGCCGCGCCCGGCGCACGAGCCGCTGCTGTCGCCGTTCCTGGTCTGGCGCATCTTCTTCGTGTCGGTGCTGTTCACCGCCGGCACGCTGGGGATCTTCTTCTACGCGCTCGGGAAGGGGCTGCCGTTGGAGACGGCGCGGACGATGGTGGTCAATGCGCTGGTGGTGTTCGAGATCTTCTATCTGTTCAACGTCCGCTATCTGCACATGTCCTCGTTCTCCTTCCGCGGCGCGCTCGGCACCCCGGCGGTGCTGCTGGCGCTGATCGCCGTGATCGCGGCGCAGCTCGCCTTCACCTACGCACCGGTGATGCACGCGCTGTTCGAGACCACGCCGATCGCGCTGGCCGACGGCCTGGTCATCATCGGCGCCGGCGTCGTGCTGATGATCGTGCTCGAAACGGAAAAGCTGCTGATGCGCCGCATCGGCGCGCTGCGCAGCCTCGAACCGTAGCGAACAATGCTCGGCGCGGCCGCTTCCGGCCGCCGCGCCGAGCGATACAGCCGCGTTAACGACGACAAGCAAGCATGCAGAGGGTGATCATGGATCAGATGCCGCGCCAGTCAACGAAATCCGGTTTGCAACTGGTCGCCGTCGCCACGGACTTCTCGGCGCGTTCGGATCGTGCCGTGCGCCGCGCCGCGCTGATCGCCAGAGACGCGGGCGCGCGCCTGGTGCTGGTTCATGTCGTCGACGACGATCAGCCGGAGCGCATCGTCGCTGCGGAATGCGACCTCGCCGAGACCGCGCTCGCCGACGCGATCCGCGAGCACGCTTATCTCTCCGACCTGCGCTGCAGCCCGCTGGTGGTGCGCGGCACGCCGTTCGACGGCATCGTCAGGGCCGCGCAGCAGATGGGCGCGGATCTGTGCGTGATCGGCAGCCATCGTCGCGCCTTCCTGAGGGATATTTTCGTCGGCACCACCGCCGAGCGGGTGATTCGCAATAGTTCGATCCCGGTGCTGATGGCCAACATCGATCCGGCGCTGCGCTACACGTCGTGCCTAGCGCCAGTCGAATTGTCGGACTGCTCGGGGCGCGCCCTCACCGTCGCCCGCAGTCTCGGCCTGATGCCCCGCACGCGGTTCGCGATCCTGCACGTCTACGACGCCGCTGCAGCGGGCATGCTGAGCTATGCGGGCGTCCACAAGGGCAATGTCGACGACTATCTGGCCCAGTCGCGCGTCGAAGCGGTGCGGGATCTGGTGCGTTTCCTGGAGCCGCTCGATCTCGGTGATATCGACTACACCACCCTGGTCAAGGAGGGGCTCGCCCCCTCGACGATCGTCGATGTCGCGACCGAGATGCGGCCCGATCTGGTGGTGATCGGCACCCACGGTCGGCAGGGCACGATCAGGATGCTGCTCGGCAGCGTCACCGAGGAGCTGTTGCGGCGGCTGCGTCAGGACATTCTGGTCGTTCCGGTGCGCGACGCATAACGAGCTGCGCTGCAGCACGCGAACGCGCTTGCGGGCGTCGCCGTCCCGTTTCAGACTGAGCGTCGCAATCGGCGCGCCGTCAATCGTCGCCGAACCGAACGGGAGGTCACGATGGGCAGCGCGCGGCTGAAGCATTACGGCTGGGGACGGGAAGGCGAGGGCATGAGCGAGGCCGAGCAGGCCTTCGTGCTCGGCCGCTATCGGGAGAAGTTCGGCCGTGACAGCTTCGACACCATCGCGGTGCCGAAGCTCGACGAATTGAAGCTGCACGAGCCGCGGATCGTGCCGCCGCGCTCGCTCGCTGAGATCTGTTCGATCGACGTCTACAATCGCGCCGCTCACGCCTACGGCAAGTCCTATCCCGACTACGTCCGCGGCATGATCGGCGACTACGAGGCCGCCCCCGATATCGTCGCCTATCCGCGCAACGAGGCCGAGATCGCCGCGGTGATGGACTGGGCCGGCGGCGCAGGTGCGGCGCTGACGCCGTTCGGCGGCGGCTCCTCGGTGTGCGGCGGCGTCGAGTGCCGCGTCGACGGCGGTCGTTACAAGGCCGCGGTGTCGCTCGACATGCGCCATCTCGGCCGGGTGATCGAAGTCGACGCCACCTCGCGCGCCGCGTTGATCGAAGGCGGCGCCTATGGTCCGGCGCTGGAAGCGCAGCTCAAGCCGCACGGCGTGACGCTGCGGCATTTTCCGCAGAGCTTCGAATATTCCACGCTCGGCGGCTGGATCGCGACCCGCTCCGGCGGTCACTTCGCCAGCCTCTACACGCACATCGACGATTTCGTCGAAAGCCTGCGCGTGGTGACGCCGCGCGGCGTGATGGAGACGCGGCGGCTGCCGGGATCGGGCGCGGGCCCCAGCCCGGACCGGATGTTCATCGGCTCCGAAGGCATTCTCGGCGTGATCTCGCGGGCCTGGATGCGGCTGCAGGCGCGGCCGACGTTCCGCGCCGGCGCGTCGGTGCGCTTCGCGGATTTCTTTTCTGCAGCGCGTGCCGTGCGCGCGGTGGCCCAGGCCGGTCTGTATCCGTCGAACTGCCGCATCCTCGATCCCCGGGAAGCGTTCAACACCGGCGCCGCCGGCGGCAGCGTCGCCATCATGGTGCTGGCGTTCGAATCGGGTGACCATCCGGTGGACGCATGGATGGCGCGGGCGCTCGAATGCTGCGCCGATCACGGCGGCACGCCGGAGACGGCCGATGCCGCCGAGGGACATCTCGAAGGCGCCGCCGGCCTGTGGCGCAACGCCTTCATCCGGATGCCCTATGCGCGCGAATTCCTGACGCCGGCGGCGTTGATCAACGACACGTTCGAAACCGCGATCACCTGGGATCGCTTCGAATCGTTCCACGACAGCGTGAAGGCCGCGACCGAACGCGCGATCCTCGAGGCGACTGGTATCAAGGGCGAAGTCACCTGCCGCTTCACCCATGTCTATCCGGACGGGCCGGCGCCGTACTTCTCGTTTCACGCGCTCGGCCGCCACGGCGCGCTGCTCGAACAATGGCAGGCGATCAAGGACGCCGCGAGCGACGCGCTGATCGACGCCGGCGGCACCATCACGCATCACCACGCCGTCGGCCGCGATCACCGCAAGTGGTACGACCGCCAGCGCCCCGAACTGTTCGCCGCCGCGCTACGCGCCGCCAAGCGCGAACTCGACCCGCAGGCCATGCTCAATCCCGGCGTGCTGATCGATCCGTAGAGCGGTTCTGCTTTTGATGGAATCAGAGCTCCCGATCCGGCTGCCGCCGTCATCCTTCGAGGCGCGCTACGCGCACACCCCGGATCAAGTCCGGGGCAGGCTCTCAGGATGACGACTCTGCACGCGAGAAGGCGGCAGTGCTTCAATCAGTCGATGTAGCGTCGTCGCGCCGATCACGCGCGATCAACTCCGTTCACCAGTGAAGACCGCCCCGTCGGCGAGCGTGCGCGAAGCGCTCGAATCCCGGCGTTCGCGGCCGTGTATGCGGCCCCCGAGGGGGGAGCGCAGGATCCCGGTTACCAATCTTACGACTTTACTAATTTCGTCCATCACATTGCCTCGCTTGGCTTAGTCAAATTTTAAGCCGGCCGGCCTACGTTCACATCACACAGTATGTTGAGTGCTTGAGAGTTGTGAGTACGCCATGACAGAGCCCCACCGTCCGCGGGTCAAATACGTCATCGGGCCCGACGGGAGTCCGTTAACGATTGCGGACCTGCCCGCCCCGGGGACCAAGCGCTGGGTGATCCGCCGCAAGGCCGAGGTGGTCGCGGCGGTCCGCGGCGGCCTTCTCTCGCTGGAAGAGGCCTGCAGCCGCTACACGCTGACCGTGGACGAGTTCCTGTCCTGGCAGTTCTCCATCGACCAGCACGGGCTGGCAGGGCTCCGGACCACCCGAATCCAGCAATATCGCCAGTAATCTTCGTTACCGAAACCTTAACGAACTCGCGAAAGCCGGCCCCGTTTCGGGAAGCCGGCTTTCAGCACATCTGCAGCAATTCGCCTCCGGTTAAGATTCGTTAACCTTATGGAAACCATCCCATAGGCAAGATTTGCCTAGTCGGCTTTGTCGTGCCGAATCCGAGGGGCTGGTCTTGCAGAGTTTGATGGGTTTCCTGAAAGGCTTGGGCGCCGCCCGGGTGATGGCCATGATTGCCGTCACCGTGGCGCTGCTCGGGTTTTTTGCCTTCGTCATCATGCGCGTCTCGCAGCCGCAGATGACCACCCTCTATACCGACCTCAGCGTCGAGGACTCCTCCAGCATCATCAAGGAGCTGGAGCGCCAGGCGATCCCGTTCGAAATGCGCAATGACGGCGCCATTCTGATGGTGCCGAAGGACAAGGTCACGCGGCTGCGGATGAAGCTGGCCGAAGGCGGCCTGCCGAAGGGCGGCGGCGTCGGCTACGAGATCTTCGACAAATCCGACGCTCTCGGCACCACCAGCTTCGTCCAGAACATCAATCATCTGCGCGCGCTGGAGGGCGAACTGTCCCGCACCATCCGGGCGATCGATCGCGTCCAGGCGGCGCGGGTGCATCTGGTGCTGCCGGAGCGGCCGCTGTTCTCGCGCGAAACGCCGGAGCCCTCGGCCTCGATCGTGCTGCGGGTGCGCGGCGCGCTGGAGCCGCAGCAGGTTCGCGCCATCCGCCATCTGGTCGCCTCGGCGGTGAACGGCCTGAAGCCGCAGCGGGTGTCGATCGTCGACGAAGGCGGCCAATTGCTCGCCGACGGATCGGCCAGCGCCAATTCCGCCGACAGCGCCGCCGGCGACGAACGCCGCACCAGCTTCGAGAAGCGGATGCGCAACGAGATCGAGGCGATCGTGTCGTCGGTGGTCGGCTCCGGCCGCGCTCGCGTCCAGGTCACCGCCGATTTCGATTACAACAAGATCACCCAGACCTCGGATAAGTTCGACCCCGAAGGCCGGGTGCTGCGCTCCAGCCAGACCCGGGAGGAGCAGTCCCAGACCTCGGCGGCCGACGGTCAGGTCACCGTCAACAACGAGCTGCCGGGCAATCAGGCCCCGGGCGGCGCCGGCGCGCGGGACCAGAGCAAGAAGTCCGAGGAAACCAACAATTACGAGATCTCCCGCGTCACCAAGACCGAGGTGACCGAGGCCGGCCGGGTCAACCGGCTGTCGGTCGCGGTGCTGGTCGACGGCAGCTACACCAAGAACGAGAAGGGCGAGCTGGTCTATGCCGAGCGGCCCAAGGAGCAGCTCGACCGCATCGCGGCGCTGGTGCGCTCGGCGATCGGCTTCGACCAGAAGCGCGGCGACCAGATCGAGGTCGTCAATCTGAAATTCGCCGAGGCGCCGCAGGTCGAGAAGCTGCCGGAGCCGGCAGGGCTGCTCGGGATGCTGCAATTCACCAAGGACGACATTATGAACATGATTCAGCTCGGCGTGATGTTCGTGCTCGGCCTGGTGGTGCTGTTCATGGTGATCCGGCCGCTGGTGAAGCGCGTGCTCGCTTCCGACCCGGCGTCCGAGGCGGCCGGCCTGCCGGCGCTGACCGACGGCAGCCTGCCGCAGATCGGCACCGACGGGCAGCCGGCCGGGACCAGCATGATCGACATCGCCCAGGTGCAGGGTCAGGTCCACGCCCAGTCGGTCCATCGCGTCGGCGAACTCGCCGAGCGCAATCCCAACGAAACCGCAGCCATTGTCCGTCAATGGCTGGCCGAGCCGGCGTAATCCATGGCCGAAGCTCCCGCCACAACCAGCGGCACCGAAGATATCGCCAGCGTCGTCGCGACGCTCGCGCAGCGTCAGAACGGCCGCCCCGCCTCGAAGCCGCTGCCGGGCCCGAAGCGCGCGGCGATCCTGATGCTGGCGCTCGGCGAACAATATGGCGGCAAGATCTGGAGCCTGCTCGACGACGACGAGGTGCGCGAACTGTCCTCGGTGATGTCGACGCTAGGCACCATCGAGCCGGAAACGGTCGAGGATCTGCTGCTCGAATTCGTGTCGCGGATGTCGGCGTCCGGTGCGCTGATGGGCAATTACGACGCCACCGAGCGGCTGCTGCAGCGCTATCTGCCGGCCGATCGCGTCTCCGGCATCATGGAGGAGATCCGCGGCCCCGCCGGCCGCAACATGTGGGAGAAGCTCTCCAACGTCCAGGAGGAGGTGCTCGCCAACTACCTCAAGAACGAATATCCGCAAACCACCGCGGTGGTGCTGTCGAAGCTCAAGCCCGAACACGCCGCCAAGGTGCTGGCGATCCTGCCCGAGGACATGGCGCTCGACGTCATCAACCGCATGCTGCGGATGGAATCGGTGCAGAAGGAAGTGGTCGAAAGCCTGGAGCGGACGCTGCGCTCGGAATTCATGTCGAACCTGTCGCAGACCCGCCGCCGTGACGCCCACGAGGTGATGGCGGAAATCTTCAACAATTTCGACCGCCAGACCGAAACCCGCTTCATCACGTCGCTGGAAGAGGACAACCGCGAGGCGGCCGAGCGCATCAAGGCGCTGATGTTCACCTTCGACGACCTGGTCAAGCTCGATGCGGGTTCGGCGCAGACGCTGATGCGCAACATCGACCGCGACAAGCTGGCGATCGCGCTGAAGAGCGCCAACGAGGACGTCCGCGGCTTCTTCCTCGGCAACATGTCGTCGCGCGCCGGCAAGATGCTGCTCGACGACATGGGCGCGCTCGGGCCGGTGCGGCTGCGCGATGTCGACGAGGCGCAGGCGCTGCTCGTCAACCTCGCCAAGGATCTCGCCGCCAAGGGCGAGATCGTTCTCACCAAAAACCGCGCCGACGACGAACTGGTGTATTGATGGCTTCTCCCGCGCAGAAATTCCTGTTCGACAACGATTTCGGGGCGCCCGACAAGGCCCGCGAAAAAGCCGCCGCCGCCGCCGAACTCGCGCGCGAGGTCGCCGCCGCCGAGCAGCGCGGCTATCAGACGGGTTTCGCCCAGGCCCAGCGCGAGATCCAGGCCGAGGCCGAACGCCGCACCGCCGCGGCGCTGGAGCAGATCTCCGAGGCGGTCCGGACCATCGCCGTCGGCATCGGCGCGGTCGAGACGCGGATGGAGACCGAGGCGGTCGAAGTCGCGGTGGCCGTGGCGCGCAAACTGTGCGCCGAGCTGGTCGCCGCCGAGCCGCTGGCGGAGATCACCTCGCTGGTCGGCGAATGTTTCCATCAACTGGTCTCGACGCCGCATCTGGTGGTGCGCATCAGCGACTCGCTCTACGAGGCGGCGCGCGAACGCATCGAACTGCTCGCCAAGCAGAGCGGCTTCGCCGGGCGGCTGGTGCTGTTGTCCGATCCGGAGATCGCCGGCGGCGACTGCAGAATCGAATGGGCCGACGGCGGCGTGGTGCTGGAGCGCGCCGCGATCGAAGCCAAGATCGGTGAATTGGTCGGGCGCTACATGGCGTCGCGCCGCTAACGGGGTCGAGGACTGAAAATGGGCGACAATGACGGCCAAGTGCCGCTTCCCGATCTGAACGGCGCCGATGCGCCGCCGCTGGCGGATGTCGGCTACCACGAGGAAGAACAGACCTCGCGCGTCGCCGCCGATCTCGAAGCGGTGTTCGACGTGCCGGTGCAGGTCTCGGCCGTGCTCGGCCGCTCCAAGATGGACGTCGGCGAATTGCTCAAGCTCGGGCCCGGCGCGGTGCTGGAGCTCGACCGCCGGGTCGGCGAAGCGATCGACATTTACGTGAACAATCGCCTGGTGGCGCGCGGCGAAGTGGTGCTGGTCGAGGACAAGCTCGGCGTCACCATGACCGAAATCATCAAGGCGGAACGCAGCTAATTCGACAGCCCGCGCGCGGCGCGGCAGATACGGGATCACAGGAGCGAACCATGCGGCTTCTCATCGTCGGCACCCTGAAGGGCCAGCTCACTACCGCGACCAAGATCGCGATCGACAACGGCGCCGCGGTCACCCACGCCGACGACAACGAACAGGCGATGCGGGTGCTGCGCGGCGGCAAGGGCGCCGACCTGCTGCTGGTCGATGTGGCGATCGACATCCGCGACCTGGTGATGCGGCTCGAGGCCGAACACATCCACGTGCCGATCGTCGCCTGCGGCATCGCCAACGACGCCCGCGCCGCGGTCGCCGCGATCCACGCCGGCGCCAAGGAGTACATCCCACTGCCGCCGGATCCGGAGCTGATCGCGGCGGTGCTGGCGGCGGTCGCCAACGATTCCCGCGAACTGGTGTATCGCGACGAGGCGATGGCCAAAGTGGTGAAGCTGGCGCAGCAGATCGCCGGCTCCGACGCCTCGGTGATGATCACCGGCGAGAGCGGCACCGGCAAGGAAGTGCTGGCGCGCTACGTCCACACCCGTTCGCATCGGGCGAAGAAACCGTTCATCAGCATCAATTGCGCGGCGATCCCCGAGCATCTGCTGGAATCCGAATTGTTCGGCCACGAGAAGGGCGCCTTCACCGGCGCGGTGGCGCGCCGCATCGGCAAGTTCGAGGAGGCCACCGGCGGCACGCTGCTGCTCGACGAAATCTCCGAGATGGACGTGCGGCTGCAATCGAAGCTGCTGCGCGCGATCCAGGAGCGGGTGATCGACCGCGTCGGCGGCAGCCGCCCTGTGCCGGTCGACATCCGGATCCTCGCCACCTCGAACCGCAATCTGGCGGACGCGGTGCGCGCCGGCACTTTCCGCGAGGATCTACTGTTCCGGCTCAACGTCGTGAACCTGAAGATTCCTCCCTTACGCGAACGCCCCGCCGACATCCTCGAACTGGCGCAGCATTTCGCCCGCAAATATGCCGACGCCAACGGCGTGCCGGTGCGGCCGATCTCGGCCGAGGCGCGGCGCGTGCTGACGACCAACCGCTGGCAGGGCAACGTCCGCGAGTTGGAGAACACGATTCATCGTTCGGTGCTGATGGCGCAGGGCGACGAGATCGGCGCCGATGCGATTCTGACGCCGGAGGGCGACCGGCTCGATCAGTCGAAGACGCCGCCGGCGGTGGCGCACGCCACCTTCGCGGCCGAACAGGTGACCCGCGCGCTGGTCGGCCGCACCGTCGCCGACGTCGAGCGCGACCTGATCTTGGAAACGCTGAAGCACTGCCTCGGCAACCGCACCCACGCCGCGAATATTCTGGGCATCTCGATCCGCACGCTGCGCAACAAGCTCAACGAATACGCCGACGGCGGCCTGCCGATTCCGGCGGTCGGCGGCGGCGAGACCAGGGCGTTCGCATCGATGGGGTAAGTCACCAGATCGGCGTCATTGCGAGGAGCGAAGCGACGAAGCAATCCAGCTCGGTGCATGAAGCTGGATTTCTTCGCCTTCGGCTGGCAAGGATGAGCTTGGCGACCCTCCTCCGTCATTCCGGGGCGCGAGCGAAGCTCGCGAACCCGGAATCTGCCGCGCAAACCAACGTCGAGATTCCGGGTTCGCTCACTGCGTGAGCGCCCCGGAATGACGGTGCAGAAAGTTCACGAATATTTCGGCGCGTCCGGATTGCGGAAGATCTTGATCGGCTCGCCGGGGGTGAGCTTCGGCGTAGTCAGCGTCGTATAGGCGTAAAGCGCCAGATACGCGCAGGCGAGCGCGCCGATCGCATAGAACAGCCAGGTCGCCACGCGCCGCATTCCGCCGGTCCTTCATCCGCGACAGATGGCGACTCATAGCGGAAATCGAGGGCTAGCGAAAATCGATGCTGCGCAGGATGATCCCGGCCGGTTTGCCTTCGAGTTCCGCGTCCGCGAATTTGCGCTCGGCGCGCTGCTCGATGCTGGCGCGCAGCCGCAGGAATTGCTGTTCGCGCTGCGCCGGCGACGTCCGCTTCGCGCCGTCGAGAAAATCCATCGCGTCGGAACTGATCGCGCAGGGCACTTCGGTGTACCCGTTGATCATCGAGAACAGCACCACCGAACGGTCGGTGTCGTAGCCGCGATATTCGCCGCTTGAGAAGGTCATTGCGGTTGATCCTCGGGTTGGGCCGGCGCTGCGCCGTGGGTTACGGCAGGCTGGCGCTGGCGTCGGCATCTTGGGCGTTGCGCACCGCTTCGGGGTCGATCGCGACCATTTCAATCGCGGTCTGGTGCGGCGGCGCGCAGGGCAGGGTGATCAGGGTCGCGAGCCGGCGAAATACCGGGAACGACAGGCCTTCGATCAGTTCTTCGTCGGTGACGATGTCGTAGGAACCAGCCGGCAGTTCCCGATCGATGCCGCGGAGCCGGAACGGCTGATGAAACACGATGGTTTCGCGGCGCGTGCGCGTGGTCATGGATGAGTTCCTCCTGACCTGCGTCACCGTACTTGCGGCGCGATCATTACGGATGTTGCGCCTTTTCCCTTGCGATTGCCACCCAATTCAACCGCGGCTTCATCGCCGCCTCACGACATCTTGTTTTTCGAGGCCGCGATCGCCACCTATCACCGAGCGGCCGGCGATCACTTCCGATCAAGCCCTACGGCGCGATTGCGGAGAATCCACCTCATGAAGCTGCGCGTCGGCTACGAAATGATCTACGACTTTCCGCAGCCGACGCCGATGCTGATCGTGCTGGGGACGCATTTCACGCGCGCCTCCGACGTCATCGTGCCTGACTATCTCACCGTCGATCCGCCGGTCGCGATCACGCCGTATCGCGACATGTTCGGCAACTGGTGCAGCCGCCTCGTGGCGCCCGCGGGCCGGGTGCGGCTCGCCGCCGACGGCGTCGTGCGCGATCTCGGCGTGCCCGATCCGGTGGTGCCGTCGGCGATGCAGCACGCGGTCGAGGATCTGCCCGCCGAGACCATCGTCTATCTGCTCGGCAGCCGCTATTGCGAGACCGATCTGTTGTCGGACACCGCCTGGAAGATGTTCGAGACCACGCCGCCGGGCTGGCCGCGCGTGCAGGCGATCTGCGACTTCGTCCACAACCACATCAAGTTCGATTATCAGCACGCCCGCGCCACCCGCACCGCGCATCAGGCGTTCGACGAAGGCCGTGGCGTCTGCCGCGACTACGCGCATCTGGCGATCGCGCTGTGCCGCTGCATGAATATCCCGGCGCGCTATTGCACCGGCTATCTCGGCGACATGGGCACCCCCAAGCCCTGGGCGGCCGGTGATTTCGCCGGCTGGTTCGAGGCCTATCTCGGCGGCCATTGGCACACTTTCGACCCGCGCAACAACGAGCCGCGGCTCGGCCGCGTGCTGATCGCGCAGGGCCGCGACGCCGCCGACGTGCCGATCACCCAGACGTTCGGCCCCAATACGCTGGTCAGTTTCAAGGTCTGGACCGACGAGATCGTCGAGTAGCCCACGCGGGTTGCACTGAGCGTGCAAAACGCTAGCTTGCCGGCATCGAGTCGCCGCGAGACCGCATGACCACCTTCACCCCGCATCAGGACGACGCGCTGAAAGCCGTCGGCGCCTGGCTGAAAGCGAAGCCCGGCCGCAACGGTACGCCGCTGGTGTTCCGGCTGTTCGGCTACGCCGGCACCGGCAAGACCACGCTGGCGCGCGAAATCGCCGAGGGCGTGTCGGGCGAGGTGAAGTTCGCAGCCTTCACCGGCAAGGCCGCGCTGGTGATGCGCAACAAGGGCTGCGACGATGCCCAGACCATCCATTCGCTGATCTATCGCACCAAGGAAAGCGGCGTCGAGCAGCCGAGCTTCGAGCTGTGGGACGATGCGCCGGCCTCCAAGGCCAAGCTGATCGTGATCGACGAATGTTCCATGGTCGACGAGGAACTCGGCCGCGACCTGATGTCGTTCGATTGCCCGCTGCTGGTGCTCGGCGATCCGGCGCAATTGCCGCCGATCCAGGGCGGCGGCTATTTCACCGATTGCGAGCCCGACGTGATGCTGACCGAGGTGCATCGCCAGGCCCAGGACGATCCGATCGTGCGGCTGTCGATGGACGTGCGCGAGGGCCGCAGGCTCGAACTCGGCCGCTATGGCGAGACGGAAGTGGTGGCGCGCGACGGGCTCGATCCGCAACGGGTGATGGACGCCGACCAGGTGCTGGTCGGCCGCAACAACACGCGGCGCGCCTACAACGCCCGCTTCCGTCAGCGCCTGAATATCGAGGACCCGCTGCCGGTCGGCGGCGACAAGCTGGTGTGCCTGCGCAACAACCGCAAGAAGGCGCTGTTCAACGGCGGCCTGTGGCGGGTGAAGTCGCGCTCCCCGACCAAGACCAAGATCATCACCATGCGGGTGACGCCCGACGAGGATTTCGGCGGCCGGCTCACCAAGGTCTCGGTCCGCAACGAATGCTTCGCCGGCGGCATCGAGGACATCTCGTGGGACCAGCGCAAGCCCTACGACGAGTTCGACTACGGCTACGTGCTGACCGTGCACAAGTCGCAAGGCTCGCAATGGGACGACGTCGTGCTGTTCGACGAGAGCTTCGCGTTCCAGGACTCGCGCGCCCGCTGGCTCTACACCGGCATCACCCGGGCCGCGAAGCGGCTGAGCGTGGTGGTGTAGCTCCCAGAATCTCAAAAGCCGTCATTCCGGGGCGCGCCGTCAGGCGCGAACCCGGAATCTGATACGCAGACAACCTCTGGATTCCGGGCTCGCGCTATGCGCGCCCCGGAATGACGGTGCCCGAAAGCTACCCCGCCGGCCGCGCCACGAAGGTCATGCGCCAGGGGTTGTGGCCGATATTGACGTCGGCTCGGATCGCTGAGAAGCCCGCGGCGGTGAGCTTGCCGAGCATCTCGGCCTCGCGGTAGCGCTGCAGGCCGATCTTGGTGCGGAGTTCGCGGTAGTCGGACAGGGCGGTGCGCGCCAGACCCCACAGCGCATCCTGCAGGAAGCCGTGCCGGGCCGCGAATTTCAGCAGCGCGGTGACGTCGCGGCCCATCCCGACCTCCGGCCGCAGGATGTCGCCGAGCACCAGTCTGCCCGAGCGCCGCAACAGCCGGCGGATCAGCGCCAGTGCGTGGTCGAGGGCGGCGGGCGTCATGTATTGCGCCACCGAATTGATCACCACGAGGTCGAGCGAGCCGTTCGGCATCGCCTCGAGGTCGTCCAGCGAGCGGACCTTGATGTTGCGGTGGTGGGCGAACCGCGCGCTCAGCCGGCCGCGCACGCCGGGCGCCGGCTCGGCGAGGATCAGGGTGCCGCATTTTTCCGCGACCTTGGGCGCGGACAGCGCCTCGCCGCAGGAATAATCCAGCACGACCGCGTCCGGGGCGCCGATATAGCCGACAATGTCCTTCGCGATCTCGTCGAAATGCACGTCGCGATGGAGCTTGCTGACATAGATCGTATGCGTCGAGTCGTAATAGTCGATCCAGTCGTCCATCGATGCCTCGAAAATCGGCCGGAAGGGCGAACATCCGGCCGGGGGTGCTGAATCCGCCAGCGCGGGCGCTCGCGTCTCGAATTTGTTCCATACCTGGAACTTGGCGGAATTTGGTGCGTTGAGCCGAGGTCTATCGCGTTTCGCGTGGCTGACCAACGAATACGGCCCGGACGTTCAAGAAATCGTCGTTACGATCTGCTTGGATGAGTCCGGATTCCGGCATCGACCCGGTCGTCCAGCCTGACCGATCTTTCGCCCTCCGGGCACATCCCCCACGACAGGACAACCGCCGTGACCAAAGCCAAATCCGCCTCCATCGCCCCCGACCTCGACACCCCGACCGACCTGCCGCAGCAGTCGGTCGAGAAGATCTCCGCCGCGCTGAACACGCTGCTGGCCGACGCCTTCGCGCTGTATCTGAAGACCAAGAATTTCCACTGGCACATCAGCGGCCGGCATTTCCGCGACTATCATCTGATGCTCGACGAGCAGTCCGACCAGATCTTCGCCACCACCGATGCGCTCGCCGAGCGGGTGCGCAAGGTCGGCGGCGTCACGCTGCGCTCGATCGGCCACATCGCCAAGCTGCAGACCATCGAGGACAATAACGAGGACTACGTCCCGCCGCGCGAGATGCTGCGTGAGCTGATGAACGACAACAAGAAGATGGCGGCCGCGATGCGCAAGGCGCACAAGATCGTCGACGATTGCGAGGACGCCGCCAGCGCCGGCCTGCTCGAGAATTTCATCGACGAGACCGAAAAGCGCACCTGGTTCCTGTTCGAAGCCAGCCGCCAGGAAGGCGCCAACGAAGAGTGAGCCGAAACCGAGCTGTTCATTTCGCAACGACATCATGGCCGGCTCGTCCCGGCCATGTGCGTCTTTGATGCAGTTTAGACTCCGCCCCACGCACAGCGCGCTCCCTCGCCCCGCTCTTGCGGGGAGAGGGTTGGGGTGAGGGGAGGCCGCGAGTCGCTGAGTCATCAGTCGTGGTGAACTTCACTGACGCTCGGCCTCGCGGAGACGCCCCCTCACCCGGATCGCTGCCGCGATCCGACCTCTCCCCGCACGCGGGGAGAGGTCAGGCCGCGCTCGCGGCCAAGACCAAGCGGCAACGCCTGCGTCTTCCTCAGCCGCCTACTTCCCCCACAGCCTCTTCAGCGGTCCGTCCCGGCCGGCGACCGGATCGGTCTCCGGCAGCGGCACCTGCGGGATGGTGTTCAGCGCGCGGCGATAATTGTCAGGGGTCGGCCGCATGATCTGCATCGCCGGGCCGGGCGGGTAGGCGCCGACGACCCGGAAATCATGCGTCGCGAACAGCCGCTTGTGGCCGGTGCCGGCCGGTAGCACCGCGACGTCGCCGGGATTCAGCTCGATCGCCTCGCCCTGGTCGCCGCCGAACAGCACCAGCGCATGCCCGCGCGCGACGCCGAGCGCCTCGTGCACCGTCGCGTGATAATGCGCGTAGTCGAAAATGCCGTTGCGCCACATCTGGCCCCAGCCGTTGCGGCCGAACAGCTCCTCGATCGCCTCCGCGGGGTCGTCGCGGGTGATATCGATCGCGCGCTTGTAGATCAGCAGCGGCATCGGATTGTTCGGGATCAGTCCGTCATCGTCGAAATGATAGGACTGCGGCTTGATCTGGTCGCGGGCGAGCGACATGCGGTCTCCGGCTTTGTTGGTACGCCGGAAACAACGCTACACGGCCGGGCCGGTTCCTGTCGGCAGATCGAACACCAGGCAGGTGGTGGTGGCGTGCGACAGCAACCTTCCCTTGCCGTCGGTGATCTTCGCCTCCGCGGTCGCGGCGCGGCGACCGACATTGAAGATGCGGCCTTCGGTGCGGATCGTTCCGGTGTCGGCGTTCATGCCGCGGATGAAGCTGATCTTGAATTCCAGCGTGGTGTAGCCCTGGCCCGGCTGCAGCATGCTCTGCACGGCGAGGCCCATCGCCGAATCCAGCAGCGTCGCCGCATAGCCGCCGTGCACCGACCCGATCGGATTGTAGTGCCGCAGCGCCGGCACCGAATGCATCACGATCAGTCCGGGCTCGGCCGTGCAGTCGAACGGCGCGATGGTCTGCATGATCGGCGGCTGCGGCAGCCGGCCGTCGAAGATCGCGCGGACGAAATCCAGCCCCGCCATCGACGCCATCGTTTCGACCGGCGTCACGCCGTAGTCGGTCTGTTCTCCGGTCCGCGCATTCATGCCGCTCTCCACTTTGAGATGATAAGCATCATACCAAAGTCGCGAGCGGGATGCCAGAGGGGGCGGACGCCGAAGGTGGTTGTGATGTCGCCGCACGCGGCGGCGCGAAGGGGAGCCGCCTCAGCCGAGCGCCGACGGCACGAACCGCCCGCGCTGGCGCAGCGTCGTCAGCACGGCGTGCAGATCGGGCAGCACCGCGGCGCATTTCTCCCGCGTGCCCTCGTCCGGCTGCAGCAGATCGGGCACCATCAGGGTGATCGTGCCGGCGGTGAAGGCGGCGGCGACGCCGACGCTGGAATCCTCCACCGCGACGCAGTTCCTCGGCGCGCTGCCGATCCGCTCCGCGGCGAGCAGATACAGGTCGGGCGCCGGCTTGCCGCGATCGACGTCGTCGCGGGTGAAGATGGTGTCGAACCGGGCGCGGATGCCGGCCAGCGTCAGATGCAGGTCGGCAGTCTTGCGCGACGACGACGTCACCACCGCCACCTTGCAGCTGGCGTCGTGCAGCGTGTCGAGCAGCTCCAGCGTGCCGGCCTTCACCGGCAGGCCGCGCGCGAACCGGGCGTCGCGCTTGGCGGCGAAGGCCCGGTTGATATCGGCGAGCGGCAGCGCCTCGCCATAGCGCGCGACCAGCAGCGCCTGGCATTCCGCCCCGGGCAGGCCGATCATGCTGTGGCAGGTGGCGAGCGCGTCGGGCAGGCCCAGCTCGGTCAGCACCTCGGTCAGGCTCTCGATATAGACGCGCTCGGTGTCGACCAGCGTGCCGTCCATGTCGAGCAGCACCGCCTCGATGAGCCAGTCGGTCACGCGCTCACGCCCTGTCTCCAGCCGGCCGGCTCGCCTCGGCGGCCTCGCGCAGGCACTCCGGGCAAAGACAGTCCACCGCATCCGACGGCATCGGCAGCGCCACCGGCTCCGCCGCGCACCAGCAACCGCCGTCCATCGTGCACGCGAACTCGACGCCGCAGCCGGCGCAGATCAAGCGGCGGGGCTGGGGAGGGGGCGATGGCAGCGGGTTCATCGTGCCAGTTTAGCGCGGGGGATGCGGCAGGGTAAGGGCTTTCTGAGCGCTTCAGTTACTTAGACAACGCACTGTCTTCGTCGTGGCCGGGCTCGTCCCGGCCATCCACGCTCTTCCTTTGGCTTTGGCTGCAAGACGTGGATGCCCGGCACAAGGCCGGGCATGACGAGGTTAGGGCACGGCCGACCTCAGTTCGCCAAGGTCATTCCGGGGCGCGCCGTCAGGCGCGAACCCGGAATCTCGCGGTGATGTGGTCTGCGCGGATGAACAGCTCGTGATTCCGGGTTCGCTCGCTTCGCGAGCGCCCCGGAATGACGGGGCAATCGGATCTGCGAAGCCGATTTTCCCGGCGGCAGACTCAGGCTATGATTTCGCTCCGGCGCGGCCCACGCCTCCCCCCTCCATCGGGAAAGTATCCTTCATACCGGGCCGGATGATCATCGAACCGACTGTTCGGGCGCAAGCATAAGGAGGGATTGCAGGCATGGCCCGCACCAGGAGGTTCTCGAGATGCGACTGTCTGCTCCTCTCTATCGGCTGAAGCGCGAGGCGAAACTGCTGTCGCGCGACCAGCACATTCCGCTGCACGCGGCGCTCGACCGCGTCGCTGCGCAGCAGGGCTTCGCCCGCTGGAGTCTGTTGGCGAGCACGCATGCGCGCGGCCTGGCCGCGCGTCTGTTCGCGCAATTGCAGCCCGGCGACATGGTGTTGATCGGCGCGCGGCCCGGGCAGGGCAAGACGCTGCTCAGCGTCGAACTCGCCGCGCAGGCGATGCAAGCGGGGCAGCGCGCCGCGTTCTTCACGCTCGAATACACCGAGGCCGAGGTCGAAGGTCGCTTCAAGGCGTCCGGCGTCGACCCGGCAGGATTTGCCGGTTTGCTCGACCTCGACACGTCGGAGGCGATCTGCGCCGATCACATCGTGGCGCGTCTGGCGACGGCGCCGCGCGGGACGCTGGCGGTGATCGATTATCTCCAGTTGCTCGACCGCCGGCGCGACACCCCCGACCTCGCCACGCAGGTTCGCACGCTGCAGTCCTTCGCCCGGGAGCGCGGGCTGGTGTTCATCGTCATCTCGCAGATCCACCGCTCGTTCGATCCGAAGGCCAAGAGCTGCCCGGATCTCGCGGACGTCCGCCTGATCAACGATCTCGATCTGAGACTGTTCTCGAAGGCGTGCTTCCTCCACGACGGCGAAATCGAATTCGCTCAGGTGAACTGAGAGCTTTGGTTACTTAGACAACGCACTGCCTTCGTCATGGCCGGGCTCGTCCCGGCCATCCACGCCTTTCGGGCGTGCGCCTCACACCGTCATTCCGGGGCGCGCCGTCAGGCGCGAGCCCGGAATCTCGCGGAGATGTGCTCTGCGCGGATGAACAGCTCGGGATTCCGGGTTCGCTCGCTCCGCGAGCGCCCCGGAATGACGAACTCTGAGGCAATGCTACCCCTTGGTGATTCCGTCGATCTCCGCCATCTCATCGGCGCCGAGCTGCCAACCTGCCGCCTTGACGTTCTGCTCGATCTGTTCCGGCGTGGTGGCGCCGGCGATGACGCTGGAGACTTGCGGGCGGCAGGCGAGCCAGGAGAAGGCGAGGTCGAGCAGTGACTTGCCGCGCGCGTCCGCGAACGCCTTGAGCCGGTCGACGATGTCGATATTGCGGTCGGTGAAATAGCGGTCGCGGATCGCCGGCATTTTGGCGAAGCGGGTGTCCGATGCGATCTCGGCGCCGCGCTGATACTTGCCGGTGAGCAGGCCGCTGGCCAGCGGGAAGAACGGCAACAGGCCGAGATTGTATTGTTGCGCGGCCGGCAGCAGGTCCTTTTCGATGTCGCGCACCACGAGGCTGTATTCGTCCTGGCACGACACGAAGCGATGCGTGCCGAGCGCGCGGGCGACGTATTCGGCTTCGGCGATGCGCCAGGCCGGGAAGTTGGAATTGCCGATATAGCGAACCTTGCCGGCGCGGATCAGGTCGTCGAGCGCGCGCAGCGTCTCGTCGATCGGCGTCAGCTCGTCGTAATCGTGCTGCTGATACAGGTCGATCCAGTCGGTCTTCAGCCGCGTCAGGCTGGCCTCGACGGCCGCGATGATGTAGCGCCGCGACGCGCCCTGCTTGGTGCCGTCGGCCGCCATCGGCTTGGAGAATTTGGTCGCCAGCACGATGTCCTTGCGGCGGTCGCCGAGCACGTCGCCGAGCACGGTCTCGGAGCCGCCCTGGCCGGCATAGATGTCGGCGGTGTCGAACAGCGTGACCCCGAGATCGATCGCCTTGTGAATCACCTTGCGCGAGGTGTCGGGATCGGTGCGCTGGCCGAAATTGTTGCAGCCGAGGCCGACGACGGAGACGCGCAGCCCGCTGCCGCCGAGATTACGAAGTTGCATGATGTGTCCTGTGCGAAACGCCGAAGCGCGCATTGTGGCGCGCGCGCCGCGCGGCGGCAAGGCGGCGGCGTTCACATCGGCGATGCGGCGTCAGGCCGGCTCGAGCTGCGCTGCCGGCTGCGCGACAGGCGCAGCATTCGGACGCGGCGCGATCGGATCGCGGATGCCGGCGCGGCGCGCGGCCTCGCACATCCGCCGCACCGATTGCTCGGCGTCGCGCGTGATCGCCTTGCGATCGGTCGCGGAGGCCGCGATCGGCTCGCCCCAGCTCACGGTGACGTCGATCGCGCCGGTCGAGAGCAGGCCGATGAAATGCGGGATCAGATCGGCGTCGCCGTACCACGCCACGCGCTCGCGCAGCTCGCGGCCGATCGGCAGGCCGCCGAATCCCGTATAGGTCACCGCCATCGGCTGCACGCCGATCGCGGCCCGCGCCTCGTCGGCGAGCGCATGATGCACCGCGCCGACCAGCGCCGAGCGGAATGGCAGCACGCGGCTGCCGTCGCTCGAGGTGCCCTCGGCGAACAACACCACGGCGTCGCCATCGGCGAGCCGCGCGCCGATCTCGGCGGTGGCGTCGCCGGTGCGATGCCGCGCCTGACGGTCGATGAAAATGGTGCGCTGGAGCTTCGCCAGAAAGCCGAACAGCGGCCAGCCCGCGACTTCGCTCTTTGCGACGAAGGTCACCGGCGTCAGCGCCGAGATCACGCAGATGTCGAGCCAGGAGACGTGGTTGGACAGAATCAGCACCGGGCCTTGGCCGTGCCGGCGGCCGGCTTCGCGGATCCGGACGCCGATCAGCCTGCACAAAATCCGGTGATACAACCGTGGGATGGTGCGCTGGATCCGCCACCCGTTGCGGAGCGCCAGAAGCTGCAGCGGCAGCAGCGCCAGCGTCAGGGGCACCACGCAGGCAATCACAACAGCGACTCGGATCATGGCAATATCACCCGTTCAAAAAAGGTGCGGCCCCGGTCAGACGCGGCGACTGACAGGGACCGCTGGGACGCTGATCGGCGACGGGGGGCCTCGATCAAACGCGAGGTCAAACTATCGGTACATTATTACATAGAGGTGACGTATCAGGGACAATCCCGAGTCGCCGCCGGCATCGTCCGCCGCCGGTGGGGCTCGTGAATGCCATCGTGCGATCTCGCGTCATCGCGTTTGCGTGAAGCCGCGGGAACCGCGTCGCGCCCATGTTGTTACCACTCGGCTTTCGAAAGGCTTCCCATGCCCCCCAGCTTCATCTCGCCCTATCTGCTGCCGATCTTGCTGCTGATCGGCTCCAACATCTTCATGACCTTCGCCTGGTACGGGCATCTCAAGCACAAGACCGTCGCGCTGCCATTGGTGATCATGGTGAGCTGGGGCATCGCGCTGTTCGAATACTGGCTGGCGGTGCCGGCCAATCGCTGGGGCAGCGCGGTGTATTCGGCGGCGCAGCTCAAGACCATGCAGGAAGTGATCACGCTGGTGGTGTTCGCCGGCTTTTCGGCGCTGTATCTGAAGGAGCCGCTGTCGTGGAATCATGCGCTCGGCTTCGCCTTCATCGCGCTCGGCGCATACTTCATCTTCCACAAATGGAATTGAGGTAGTTCATCATTCCTCCCGTCCGATTTCGTTTCAGGAGGTCGCGTCCGGTTCGCGCCGACGCCGGCTTGCGGCGCGTTGCGAGCGATGGCTCTGCGACATTATCACCGCGATCTCGTGGCTTTGGACGTTGACGAGCCGGTTTGCGACGTGGTCTGATACCGGCAAAACAACATTCCGAGGGAGAAGCGCGTGCCGGGCTCGATCACCAAATCGAATCGTCGAAGCATTTTGAAGGGCGCGCTGGCCGTCGCGGCGGCTCCGGCGGTGATCGGGCAGGCGCTCGCGCAGGAGAAAGTCACCTGGAAGGTCCAGGCGCACTGGCCGAAAGCTTCAGGGTCGTTCAACGACAGTCTCGCGGTGCTCGCCAAAGAGATTGCGGCGCGCACCGATGGGCGCCTCAACCTGGAGCTGTACGGCGCCGGCGAGATCGCCAAGGATCGCGAAATCTACAACGTTGTGCGGCGCGGCGTCGTGCAGATGGGCACGATTTCGCCGGCGTATATTCTCGGCGAAGCGCAGGCGATGGGGCTGCTCTACGGCGTGCCTGGTACGCTGCGTGACTCGTGGGAGATGATGCATCTCACCAAGAATCTCGGTATCGAAAAGATGGTCAACGAGGAATTGCGACCCAAGGGCGTCGTGATCCTGGCCGAGAAGGCCTACCCGACCGAGGTGGTTCTCAAACGAAAGATCGGATCGGCGGCCGAACTCGGCTCGCTGAAGATCCGCTCCGCCGGCTCGATGCTGGAATATCTCGCCGCGGCTGGAGCGTCGCCGCAGCAGATCGCCGGCCCGGAGATCTATCAGGCGATCTCGACCGGCGTCGTGGATGGCGCGCATTGGGGCGCGGCGGTCGGCGCGCTGTCGATGAAATTCTGGGAGGTCGCGCCGTTCCACATGAAGCCGGCTCTCGGCTTCACCAACGACGCCTACATCATCAACACGGCGGCGCTGGACAAGCTGCCTGCGGACCTGCGGCTGCAGCTGCTGTCGTTGATCGAGGAGCGCTATTTCCTGCGCTCGGTGGAGTATCTGCATCAGGAAGCGGTCGCGCTCAACACCGGCAAAGCCAAGATGAACGTCGAGGTGGTGCGGTTTTCCGACGACGTGCTCGCCAAATTCACCCAGGCGTCCAAGACGATCCTGGAGAAGGAAACGGCGAAGGGCGCCATCGCCGCCAAGGGCGGCGCGGCCGTGTCGAAGCTGATGTCGGATCTCGGTTACGGCTGAGGGCGCGCCGCTATCGCGCCGATGAAGTCGCCGAACCAATCCCGCGAAGTGCCGGTGCCGCGATCCGACGTGCCTGCGTTCGGTCCGACGCGGCGGATCGTCTCCGGCGGTCCGCCCGGCCGGCCGCGTCGAGACGGAAAGTGAAGGAATGCTGAAACTCGCCAGGGCGATCACCCGCCTCAATTTCTGGGTCGCCAGAGTCTCCGCGTGGCTGATCGTCCCGATCTTTCTGCTGCTGATGGCCGACGTGATCATGCGCTACCTGGTCGGCAGCGCCGCGATCTGGACCGCGGAATTCGCGCAACTGATCTTCGGCGCCTATGCGGTGATCGCCGGCGGCTACCTGCTCTCGGAGCGGGCACATGTCAGCGTCGACATCTTCTACGGCAAGTTCTCCCGGGTGCGGAAGGCGAAGGTCGATCTCGCGACCTCGGTTCTGTTCTTCCTGTTCGTCGGCGTGCTGATCTGGCAGAGCTCCGACATGGCGTGGGAGTCCATCGCCAAGATGGAGTCCAGCTACAGCATCTGGAATCCGTACATCTGGCCGGTCAAGCTCGCGATTCCCGTCGCGGGTGTGCTGCTGCTGCTGCAGGGCCTGGTGCGCGTCTTCTCCGATATCCGCACCGCGGCCGGCTACGAGAACGACCCCGAAACGTTCGGCAAGCAGGCCGGCGGCGATCCCTCTCACTGAACGGACGTTCTCGTGTCTGTCGAACTCCTGACCCTGCTGTTCTTCGGTTCGTTGCTGTTCTTCCTGTTCATCGGCACGCCGCTGGCGTTCACGCTCGGCGGCATCTCCGTCGTATTCCTGTATTTCACCATGGGGCCGGTCGGCTTCTACATCGTCGCGTCCAAATTCTGGGATTCGATGACCAGCTTCACGCTGATCGCGATCCCGATGTACGTGTACATGGCGATGCTGCTCGAGAAATCGGGCGTGGCGCAGGATCTGTACCGGATGATGCACGTCTGGTTCGGCGCGATGCGCGGCGGGCTGGCGATCGGTACCGTGCTGATCTGCGCGATCTTCGCGGCGATGAGCGGGATCAGCGGCGCTGCGGTCGTCACCATGGGCGCCATCGCGCTGCCGCGGATGCTCGAGCGCGGCTACGACAAGCGGCTCGCGATCGGCGCGATCAACGCGGGAGGCGGCTGGGGCGTGCTGATTCCGCCGTCGATCCTGATGGTGCTCTACGCGCTGCTGACCGAGGTCTCGGTCGGCCGCCTGTTCGCATCCGGCATCGGCCCCGGGATTCTGCTCGTGGTTCTGGTGACCATCTACATCACCGTCCGCGCCTGGCTGCAGCCGTCGCTGGCGCCGGCGCTGCCGGTCGAGGAGCGCGGCGACTGGGGGCTTAAATTCGCATCGCTGAAGGCCGTCGTGCTGCCGCTGCTGATCGTGGTGATGGTGCTGGGCGCGATCTTCGGCGGCTTCGCGACGCCGACCGAAGCCGCGGCGCTCGGCGTGTTCGGCGCGTTGCTGGCCTCCGCGGTGCATCGCAAGCTGACGCTGGAGGTGCTGACCGACGCCGCGATGCAGACGCTGCGCCTCACCGCGCTGATCATGTGGATTCTGTTCGCCGCGCACGCCTTCTCGACGGCCTACACCACGCTCGGCGCCAACGAGTTGATGAACCATCTGATGACGCTGATTCCGGGCGGCGAGTGGGGCGCGCTGGCCTTCATCCTGCTCGTGCTGCTGCTGCTCGGCATGGTGCTGGATCCGGTCGGCATCATGCTGATCACGCTGCCGGTGTTCATGCCCGTGGTGCAGCTCTACAACTGGGATCCGGTGTGGTTCGGCGTCGTCTTCATCATCATGATGGAGATCGGCTACATGACGCCGCCGTTCGGCTTCAACCTGTTCTACCTGAAGGCGGTGGCGCCGCCCGAGGTCACCATGGCCGACATCTACTGGTCGGTCGTGCCCTATGTGCTGGTGACGCTGTTGGGCGTGCTGATCCTGATCGTCTTCCCGCAGATCGCGCTGTTCTTCCCGAACCTGTTCTTCGGCGTTCCGCGCTAGTGGTGTTCTCTCTCCGATGGAATCAGCACTGGCGCTCAGGGATCCTCGCCGCAGGCACAACCTCATGGTGAGGAGGCGCGTAGCGCCGTCTCGAACCATGCGCCGCCGGCCCTGCGTCGCCCCATCCTTCGAGACGCCCGGCTTCGCCGGGCTCCTCAGGATGAGGAGTCAGTGCATCTGGCAAAGGTCATATCGCTTCATTCACTCGATGAAACGCGCTAGCGGCAAGGCCGTTGCTCAATCGCCCGCCGGCGTGATGCGCAGGATGCGGCCCGCGGCGCTGTCGGTCAGCAGCCACAGCGCGCCGTCGGGGCCCTGGCGGACGTCGCGGATGCGTTCGTTCAGCGCCTGCAGCAGGCGTTCTTCGCCGATCACCTTGTCACCGGCGAGCGACAGCCGCACCAGCATCTTGCCGGAGAGCGCGCCGGTGAACAGGCTGCCGGCCCATTTCGGAAACAGCTTGGCGGTGTAGAACGCCATGCCGGAGGGCGCGATCGACGGCACCCAATATTTGACCGGCTGCTCCATGCCGGGCTTGGTGGTTGCCTCGTGGATCTTGGCGCCGCTGTAGTCGATACCGTAGCCGATCACCGGCCAGCCGTAATTCTTGCCGAGCTGAATGATGTTGACCTCGTCGCCACCGCGCGGGCCGTGCTCGATCTCCCACAGGGCGCCGTCGGCCGGGTTGACGGCGAGCGATTGCGCGTTGCGGTGGCCGTAGCTCCAGATCTCCGGCTTGGCGCCGGCGCGGCCGACGAACGGGTTGTCCTTCGGCACGGCGCCGTCGGTCGCGATGCGGACGATCTTGCCGAGGTGGTTGTCGAGAGTCTGGGCCTGGTCGCGGAAGCTGAAATGATCGCCCAGCGTGACGAACAGATGCCCGTCGCCGCCTTGCGCGATCCGGCAGCCATAGTGGTTGCCTGAGGACAACGGGCCGTCCTGACGGAAGATCACTTTCACGCCGTCGAGCCGCGGCGCATCGCCGTCGGTCAGCGCCGCGCGCGCGACCGCGGTGCGACCGCCGCTCCGGCCACCCTGGTTCGTGCGTTCGGCGTAGCAGAAATAGATCGTCCGGTTGGCGGCGAAATCCTTGTCGGTGACGACGTCGAGCAGCCCGCCCTGGCCGGCGGCCCAAACCTCGGGCACGCCCTGCAGCGGCGGCGACAGCGCGCCCTGCGCCGACACCACCCGCATCCGCCCCGGCCGCTCTGTCACCAGCACGCGCCCCTCGGGCAGGAACGCCAGCGCCCACGGACGATCGAGGTTCTGCGCGAAGGTCTCGACTGCCAGCGGACCCGCCGAGGAGTTGAACGAGCTCGGCTCGCCGTTGCTTTTGGTCGCGATCAGGAACGAGGCGATGATCACCGTCGCCGCGGTCAGCGTGCCGGAAACCCAGACCAGGAGCGTCTTCATCGCGATGCCTCCAAGCTTCTGCCGGAGCAAAATGCAATCAGCGCCGGCGCGGCTGCGTCGGCGGAGCGTTCCATCGATATGGGAGTTCAGTTCGCAAACGGCATCGCCATGCTCGATTGCGTCGATCCGACCGCGAGCGTCAGAATGACGCTGAGCAAAATCAATGCGACTGCCAGCGATGCCGCCACACCGCGGATCAGCCGGGTTGAACCATCCGGCGTGTGCCGCTGGAAGAAGCCGGCCTCATGGCCGGGCGACCAAGTCATGACCAATTCCTCGCATGCGTCGGCGAATCGCGGCGCGAGCGGAATCTCCCTGCAATCGCAGGCATTTATGGGGCGTTCAAAGGCCGATCGTGGCGAAATGACGGCGAAATCGGCACAAAAGTACCAGCTATTCAGGCCTCGGCGACGAAATCGACGTGGTCGTGCGGCGCCGAATTCGGGGTCCAGTCCATGGTGATGAAGCCGGGCGTCTGCTCGACCCGTCGCAGCCAGGCGTTGACCGCCGGGAAGGTCGAGAGGTCGAAATCGCACTGGTCGGCGACGTGGGTGTAGCCGTACAGGGCGATGTCCGCGATGGTGAGTTGGCCCGCCGCGACGAAGTCGTGGGTCCTGAGGTGATTTTCCATCACCTGCAGCGCGGCGTAGCCGCGCTCCAGCCAGTCCTCGAGGGCGTGGGTCTGCAGGTCGCGGCCGCCCTTCACCAGGCAAAGCCAGAAGTAAGCCGAGCCGATATTCGGCTCCAGCGCATGCTGCTCGAAGAACATCCATTGCAGCGCTTCGGCGCGGTCCATCCGCGTATCCGGCGCCAGCGAGGTGCCGACCGCGAGGTACCACAGAATCGCATTGGACTCGGCCAGATAGCGGCCCTGCGCGACTTCCAGCAGCGGCACCTGGCCGCTCGGATTCTTGGCGAGGAATTCCGGCGTACGACTCTCGCCGCGCAGGATATCGACTTCGATAGCCCGATAGGGCGCACCCAGAAACGCCAGCGCAAGCCGCGCCTTGTAGCTGTTGCCGGATCGCTGCATCGAATAGAGCTTGTACATCTCGGTCGTTTCGCTCGCCTCGTGGTCCGGGCATCTGCCGACCCGAACGCGGCTAAACAATGATGCCGACCGGCAGGCGTCGCAAGCCCCAACCACTGGAAAGGGTCGAAATCCTTCGCCGCAGTGCAACGGCGCAGAAAAATGATCTGCAGTCGTTTCTATATCGCGCGATCGCGATCACGGCGGACGCCGTCCTGCGGACTGCCCATGCGGAATCAGCGCGCGTGCGGCTCCTCCGCGCATGACTCGCAACAGAACGAGCGGGGCTGGTCCTCGCGCGCCGCGCGTCGAGCCCCTCGCGGCGGAGATTTGATCCGAAAAACCGCGCTGTTTTCAGCAATGATCTTGCGATGCAGCGTGACGGCGCTTAGTGTGGGGCATCCCCGTCACAAACCGAAGAGTCGCGCTTTCCGCCGACACGACGGCTGCAAGGAGAAGACGATGTCGTTCCTGTCCGCCTCGCTCGATCGTGTGAAGCCGTCCGCGACCATCGCGGTCACGGACAAGGCACGTGAGCTGAAAGCGGCGGGCCGCAACGTCATCGGACTGGGCTCCGGCGAGCCGGATTTCGACACCCCGGCCAACATCAAGCTGGCGGCGATCCACGCCATCGAGGCGGGCAAGACCAAGTACACCGCGGTCGACGGCATCCCGGAGCTGAAGCAGGCGATCATCGACAAGTTTCAGCGCGAGAACGGCCTGACCTACAAGCCGAACCAGATCATCGTCGGCACCGGCGGCAAGCAGGTGCTGTACAACGCGCTGATGGCGACCATCAATCCCGGCGACGAGGTGATCATCCCGGCGCCGTACTGGGTCAGCTATCCGGAGATGGTCGCGCTCGCCGGCGGCGAGTCGGTGCCGGTGGTGTGTCCGGCGGAGTCCGGCTTCAAGCTGCAGCCCGCGGCGCTGGAAGCGGCGATCACGCCGAAGACCAAGTGGATCATCCTCAACTCGCCGTCGAACCCGACCGGCGCCGCCTACACCCGCGAGGAGCTGAAGGCGCTGACCGACGTGCTGGTCAAGCATCCTCATGTCTGGGTGATGACCGACGACATGTACGAGCACCTCGTCTACGACGATTTCGACTTCACCACGCCGGCGCAGATCGAGCCGCTTCTGTTCGATCGCACGCTGACGGTGAACGGCGTGTCGAAGTCCTATTGCATGACCGGATGGCGGATCGGCTATGCGGGCGGTCCCGCCGAGCTGATCAAGGCGATGGCGACGATCCAGTCGCAATCGACCTCGAACCCGTCGTCGATCGCCCAATGGGCGGCCGTGGAAGCGCTCAACGGTCCGCAGGAATTCATCGCCGCCCACAACAAGGTGTTCAAGGAACGCCGCGATCTCGTGGTGTCGATGCTGAACCAGGCCAGCGGCATCGATTGCCCGCGGCCGGAAGGCGCGTTCTACGTCTATCCGTCCTGCGCCGGCACCATCGGCAAGACCGCGCCGTCGGGCAAGAAGATCGAGACCGACCAGGACTTCGTCACGGAGTTGTTGGAGGCCGAAGGCGTCGCCGTGGTGCAGGGCTCGGCGTTCGGACTCGGCCCGGCGTTCCGGATCTCCTATGCGACCAAAACCTCCGACCTCGAAGACGCCTGCAAGCGCATCCAGCGCTTCTGCGGGAATCTGCGCTGAAGACCCGGCCGGCCGTTCATTAAAGATCGGCAACGTTCACTAGATTTATTCTCGCGTCGCGGAAGCGCCTTTTTTTGAACAAGACGCTTCCTTCTTGTCGCCTCCGCAATCCCAATCCTGAAATGCGGAGTTTGTTTCAATGTCCATCTCTAGACTGTTCGGTGTCACTGCGGTCGCGCTGGTTGCTTCTTTTGCCAGCGCGAGCGCGCAGGAGCGGCTGCAGGTCGGCGTGCTCGAATGCGCCGGTGGCCCGAACGTCGGCTATGTCGTCGGCTCGACCACCGAGCTCGAATGCGTGTTCAAGAGCGGCGGCCGCCGCCCCGAGCCCTATGTGGCGCGCCTGCAGCGGATCGGCCTCGATCTCGGCTTCACCCAGAACACCGGATTCGCCTGGGCGGTCTATGCGCCGACCCGTCAGCTCGGCCGCGGTGACCTCGCCGGCAGCTACGGCGGCGTCGGCGCCAACGCGTCGTTCGGCGTCGGCGTCGGCGGCAATCTGCTGGTCGGCGGTTCGTCGAACGCCTACGCGCTGCAGCCGCTCAGCCTGCAGGGCCAGACCGGTCTGAACGCCACCGCCGGCATCGTCGACGTGCAGCTCCGCCCGGCCGATCTGCGGCCCCAGCGGAAGTACCGCAAGCACAAGCGTCACCATCGCAACCACCGCTGATCGCGCCAGCGCATCATCGCCGTGACGGAAGGGCCCGCGTTGCGGGCCCTTTTGTTTTGCGCCGCGGCCCGCCGCGACGCCGCAGGTGTCATTGAAGATTCGTCGATGCTGTGACTAGATGGCGAGGCCGTTCGGTTGCGCTACATGCGGGGCTGATCCGCGCCGGCGGCATCACGACCATCGACATCACGATCATCTGAATCAAATCGTCTGCATCATCGCCCTGCCTGCATCACATCGTTGAAACGGAGAATTCTCATGCGCCGCTTTTCGCTTCTGCTCGGTATCGTCGCTTCGCTGGTCGTCAGCGCTGCCCATGCGCAGCAGGGGCGCGTGCGTATCGGCGTGCTCGAATGCCGCGGCGGCGCCAGCACCGGCTTCATCGTCGGTTCGGTGACCAATCTGGGCTGCGTGCTGCGCGCCGAGGGCCGCCCCGACACGCCCTATGTCGCCGTCATCCGCAAGGTCGGTCTCGATCTTGGTATCACGCAGGAAACCGCGCTGGCCTGGGGCGTGTTCGCGCCGGTCGAGCGGTTCGGCCCGGGCGATCTCGCCGGCAACTACGCCGGCGCGCAGGGTTCCGCATCGGTCGGCGTCGGCCTCGGGGCCAATGTCCTGGTCGGAGGCTCGGCGAATTCGATCGCGCTGCAGCCGCTCAGCCTGCAGGGCCAGACCGGCCTCAACGTGGCGGTCGGCCTGCAGGAGCTGGAGCTGCGGCCCGGCCGCTAACTAACCGCGCTGCGGCGCAATGCGCGCCTCGCAGCATTGAATTGCGCTGTCCTTGATCCTGCTCAAGGGCACCCTGCAAGCTTCGTAATTTTTCGCGCTTGCCAAGCGGCGAGGCTGCTGAAAGCATTGCCTCGCCGACCCAATCACGGGCCGAGCTCCAGAGAAGGAGGCGGCGATGGGACAAGATCCCCGCGGTCCCCGGTGCATCGCACTGGTGGGCCCATTCCAAAGCGGAAAAACCACACTGCTCGAGGCGATCCTCGCGCGCACCGGCGCCGTGCCACGCACAGGGTCCGTCGACGCAGGCACCTCATATGGCGACTCCAGCCCCGAGGCGCGCCAGCACAAGATGGGGCTCAGCCTCACCGCGGCGACCACGCAGTTCATGGGTGAGACCTACACCTTCCTCGATTGCCCCGGCTCGGTCGAATTCGCGCACGACATGCGCGCCGCGCTTCCCGCCGTCGATGCGGCCGTGGTGGTGTGCGAAGCCGACGAGCGCAAGCTGCCGCAGTTGCAGCTCATCCTGCGCGAACTCGAAGACCTCGGAATTCCCCGCTTCCTGTTCCTCAACAAGATCGACCGCGCCAGCAAGCGCATCCGCGAAGTGCTGGACAGCCTGCAGCCGGCCTCGCGGATTCCGCTGGTGCTGCGCCAGATTCCGATCTGGAACGGCGAACTGATCGCCGGCTATGTCGATCTCGCACTGGAGCGCGCCTTCGTCTATCGCGAGCACAAGCCGTCCGAAGTGATCGCGCTCGAAGGCAGCGACCTCGACCGCGAGAAGGAAGCCCGCTTCTCGATGCTCGAAAAGCTCGCCGATCACGACGACGCGCTGATGGAGCAATTGCTCGAAGACATCCCGCCGCCGCGCGACGCGGTGTTCGACGATCTCGCGCGCGAATTGCGCGAAGGCGTGATCTGCCCGGTGCTGCTTGGTTCTGCCTTGCGCGAAAACGGCGTGATGCGGCTGTTGAAGGCGCTGCGCCACGAGGCCCCCGACGTCACCGAAACCGCGTCGCGGCTCGGCGTCGCGGCGTCCAAGGACGCGGTCGGCTATGTGCTGAAAACGACGCATCTGCAGCATGGCGGCAAGCTGTCGCTGGCGCGGGTGTTCGCCGGCACGCTGGCCGACGGCGACACCGTGCAGGCATCGTCGGGCGAGTCCGCGCGGGTGTCGGGCATCCACACCGCCAATGGCGGACCGGACAGCAAGCGCTCGTCGGCGGTGGCCGGCGATGTCGTCGCGCTCGGCAAGCTCGACGCGATCAAGACCGGCGACACGTTCGGCAATGGCAAGGCGGCCCCGTCGGCGCTGGTCGAAATCACCGCTGCGCCGCCGGTGCTGGCGATGGCGCTGGCCGCCGCCGACCGCAAGGACGACGTCAAGCTCGGTCAATCTCTGCAAAGACTGTCCGAGGAGGACCCGTCGCTCACCGTGATCCACGATCCGCAGACCCACGACATCGTGTTGTGGGGCCAGGGCGAGATGCATCTGCGCGTCGCGCTGGAGCGGCTGCACGACCGCTACGGCGTGAGCGTGAAGTCGCATCCGCCGGCGATCGGCTATCGCGAGACCATCCGCAAGGCGGTCACTCAGCGCGGCCGGCACAAGAAGCAGTCCGGCGGCCACGGCCAGTTCGGCGACGTGGTGCTGGAAGTGAAGCCGCTGCCGCGCGGCGAGGGCTTCGCCTTCGCCGAGACCGTGGTCGGCGGCGCGGTGCCGCGCAACTACATCGGCGCGGTCGAAGAAGGCGCGGTCGATGGTCTGCGTGCGGGGCCGCTGGGATTCCCGGTGGTCGATGTCCACGTCACCCTGACCGACGGCTCGTATCACAGCGTCGATTCTTCCGATCAGGCGTTCCGCACCGCGGCCCGGATCGGGATTACCGAAGCGCTGCCGCAGTGCCAGCCGGTGCTGCTGGAGCCGATCCACAGCGTCGAGATCGTCTGCCCGAACGACGCCACCGCCAAGGTCAACGCCATCCTGTCGGGGCGGCGGGGGCAGATCCTCGGCTTCGACACCCGCGAGGGCTGGCCGGGCTGGGACGTGGTGCGCGCCACCATGCCGGAAGCTGAGATCGGCGATCTGATCGTCGAACTGCGCTCGGCCACCGCCGGCGCCGGCAGCTTCACCCGCAGCTTCGACCACATGGCCGAAGTCAGCGGCCGCACCGCCGACCAGATCATCGCGGCGCACCGGCAAGTCGCGGCGTGATCTAGGAAAGCGTTTGCTAACCTCTCCCCGCAATGCGGGGAGAGGTCGGAAATCGCGCATTTGCGCGAATTCCGGGTGAGGGGCATGGCACTGCACCGCCTCATCCGCGGCCACCCGGGCCGTGCTGATTCTGCCGAGCACCGATTTCCCTGTCGCTGGGCGCGAAAGCCGTGCCACGCCCCTCACCCCGACCCTCTCGCCGCAAAACGGCGGGGAGAGGGAGCGTTGCGGCCGCTTGCTTTCCCATCGCGCGTTCACAGCCGAGCGAGATGATGTTCCAAGCATCATTGAAGCCGTTTTATATTTGCGGTAGCCGATAGGGCGGACCTCAAACCGGAATGCTCGCTTGATCACCTCGTCCCAGATGCGCGCGGCACGCGCGCTGCTCGGCATCGACCAGCGCACGCTGGCGAAGCTCGCCGGCGTCTCGGTGCCGACCATCCAGCGGATGGAGGCCAGCGACGGTAACGTCCGCGGCATCGTCGAGTCGCTGACGCGGGTGGTCGATGCGTTGAACCGCGCCGGCGTCGAACTGATCGGCGAGCACGCTCGCAGCGACGACGGCGGACGTGGGGTGCGGCTGAAGCAGGCGACGCCGCAGCAGAGCGAGAGGGGCGAGCCGTGACGCATCCGGTGCCGAAGGGCGATACTCACATCGCCGCCTGCCTGATCGGCTGGCCGGCGGCGCATTCGCGCTCGCCGCTGATCCATCACTACTGGCTGCGCACGCTCGGCATCCCCGGCGGCTATTCGATCGAATCGGTGCCGCCGGAAGGCTTCGCCGAATTCGTGCTGAATCTGAAGACGCACGGCTACAGCGGCGCCAACGTCACCATCCCGCACAAGGAGCGCGCGCTGCTGCTCACTGCGCCGGACGAGCGCGCCCGCGCGGTCGGCGCCGCCAACACGCTGTATTACGACGGCGACGTGCTGCGCTCGACCAATACCGACGTCGAAGGCTTCATCGACAATCTCGACGCCTCCGCGCCGGGCTGGGACCGCACCCCGCATGCCGTGGTGCTCGGCGCCGGCGGTTCGTCGCGCGCGGTGCTGTTCGGCCTGCTGGAGCGCGGCATCCAGCGCATCGCGCTGGCCAACCGCTCGATCGAGCGCGCGCGAGCGCTGGCCGATCTGTTCGGCGAGCGCGTGGTGCCGATCGCCTGGACCGACGCGCCGGCGGCGCTGCCGGGCGCCGGGCTGCTGGTCAACACCACCTCGCTCGGGATGAAGGGGCAGCCCTCGCTCGATCTCGATCTCGCGCCGTTGCCGGCGGACGCCACGGTGGCCGATCTGGTCTACGTGCCGCTGGAGACCGAACTACTGGCCGAGGCGCGCGGCCGCGGGCTGCGCACCGCCGACGGCCTCGGCATGCTGCTGCATCAGGCGGTGCGTGGGTTCGAACTGTGGTTTGGCGCGCGGCCGCACGTCACCGCCGAGCTGCGCGCATTGGTCGAGGCGGACCTGCTCGCGCATACGTGAAGGTAATGGATCGGTGTTCCCGACGTAGTCCTTGGTGGGGCCAAATTGGAGAACCCGCCGATGCCGTTATCTTCCTCGCTGTGCCGCCCGCTCGCTGCGGCTGCGCTCGTCGCCTTTTCCCTTTCCGCAGCCAACGCGCAGCAACCACCGACACCCACCAAGGTTCGCGGCGAGATCGAGAGTGTCTCCGGCGATAGTCTCGCGGTGAAGTCGCGCAGCGGTCAGGACGTCAAGCTGCAGCTCGCGCCAGACATCAAGGTCGCCGGCATCGCGCCGACCAAGCTGAGCGACGTCAAGCCCGGCGCATTCATCGGCGCCACCACCGTGCCGGGTCCCAACGGCGCGCACAACGCGGTCGAGATCCACGTCTTCCCCGAGGCGATGCGCGGCACCGGCGAGGGCTCGCGCGCATGGGATCTCGGGCCGAACAGCACCATGACCAACGCCACCGTCGATCAGTCGGTCACAAGTAACGACGGCAGCACGGTGCGGGTGAAGTACAAGGGCGGCGAGAAGGTCATCACCGTGACGCCGAAGACCCAGGTCGTGACCTATGGCCCGGCCGACAGATCCGACCTCAAGCCCGGCGCCAAGATCATCGCCTTCGGCAAGACGCTGCCCGACGGCTCGTTCCAGACCAGCCGCATCTCGGTCGGCCGCGACGGCATCACGCCGCCGATGTAACCTGCATCGCCTCGGCGCGCCGAAGCGCTCGTGAGGTCGCGAGGCTCATCAGTTGTCATTGACGCCGGGTCGCGGTCGGTAGCGCGGCAGCGACCAGCCGCGCTGGAGTGCGGCGGCCCGCACAAGGAAGCCGATCGCAAATCCCACGCCCGTGCTGATTTCGCGCGGGGCTCCGACCATCATCAGGACGACGAATGCGGACGCGCCGACCAACGCCGCCGAAACATAGATCTCGCGCCTGAGGATCACCGGCACTTCGCCGCCGAGCAGATCGCGGATGATGCCGCCGAACGTGGCCGTCACCACGCCCATGGCGACGGCCACGATTCCGTTGGCGCCGGCCAGCGCCGCCTTCTCCGCGCCGGTGACGGCGAACAGCGCGAGACCGATCGCGTCCAGCCAGAGCAGCGCCTTGTAGCGGGAATGAGGAATGTGGGCGGTGAAGAACACCACGGCGGAGACCGCCACGCAGGTCACCAGATAGGCCGGCTCCTGCACCCAGAACACCGGCAGACCGAGCAGCACGTCGCGCAACGTGCCGCCGCCGATCCCGGTCGCCGTGCCGAGCAGCGCGAAGCCGACGATGTCCATCTCCTTGCGCGACGCCACCAGCGCCCCCGAGACCGTGAAGGCGACCACGCCGAGCCAGTCCAGCATCGTCGTGACCGTCTCGAACATCAGGAGCTCTCCTCGGCAACGTCTGTCGAGCCATTCTTCGTCATGGCCGGGCTTGTCCCGGCCATCCACGTCTTTCTCGCGACGTCCGCTCAAGGCGTGGATGGCCGGCACGAGGCCGGCCATGACGTTTCGAAAATCTAGCGGCCTTCGAAGCGGGCCTCGCGCTTCTCCATGAAGGCCGCGATGCCTTCCTTCATGTCCTGCGTCTTGAACAGCGGCAGCAGTTGCAAATACACGTGATGGACGTGGTCGGGGAAGGTCTCGTTGAGGCCGATCCGCATCATCCGCTTGGCGGCCTGCACCGCGAGCGGCGCGTTGCCGGCGATCTCCTTGGCGACCGCGCGGGCGCGGCCCATCAGCTCGGCATCGGGCACCACTTCGTTGGCGAGGCCCCATTCGAGGCTTTCGCGTGCGCTCAATGTGCGGCCGGTGAAGATCAGCTCCGCCGCCTTCGCCCAGCCGATCATCCGCGGCAGAAACCAGGTGCCGCCGCTCTCCGGCACCACGCCGCGCTTGACGAAAGCGGCGGCGAGCTTGGCCGACTCCGCCATGATGCGGATGTCGCAGCCGAGCGCGGTGTCCATGCCGTAGCCGGCGGCGCCGCCGTTGACGGCGCAGATCGTGGGCTTGTCCATCGCCTGCAGCACGGTCGGCGGTGTGCTGCGCAGGTCGAGCGTGGTCGGCGACGACGCCGCGCTGAGCCCTTCGTCGCCGCGCTCCTTGCGCAGATCGAGCCCGGCGCAGAACGCGCGGCCATTGCCGGTGAGGATCACGCAGCGCACGTCGGCGTCTTCATTGGCCTTGATCAGCAGCGCCGCCAGTGCGTTGAGCATCGGCCCGGAGATGGTGTTCATCCGGTCCGGCGCATTCAGCGTGATGGTGGCGATGTGATCCTCGACCGCATAGAGCACTTCGCTGGACGCGGTCTGTGGCTGGCGCTTGGTGTCGGTCATGACGTCCTCCTTGTTGTTATTTGTTGTTGATTGTTAGTTTTCTGCCGCCTCGTCATTGCGAGGAGGCGAAGCCGACGAAGCAATCCAGCTCCTTGCACGGGGTTCCTGGATTGCTTCGCCTTCGGCTCGCAATGACGAGTGGCGAGCTGTGTTTGCTGGCCGCTCAGTCCGCCAGCACCTTCTCGTCGATCTGGTTGATCGAATTGACGCCGCACAGGCCCATCGTGGTCGACAGTTCGGCGCGGATGATGTCGATCGCCTTGGCGACGCCCGGTCCGCCGAACGCGCCGAGGCCGTAGATGTAGGCGCGGCCGATCATGCAGCTACGCGCGCCGAGCGCCAGCGCCCGCATCACGTCCTGGCCGGAGCGGATGCCGCCGTCGAACATCACCTCGATATGCGAGCCGACGGTGTGGACGATCTCCGGCAGCACTTCGATCGACGACGGCGCGCCGTCGAGCTGGCGGCCGCCATGGTTCGACACCACCAGCGCCTCGGCGCCGACCTTCACCGCCTCGCGGGCGTCCTCGACGTCGAGGATGCCCTTGATGATCAGCTTGCCGGGCCAGATCGAACGGATCCAGTCGATGTCCTTCCAGCTCAGCGCAGGGTCGAATTGCGACGCCACCCAGGCCGACACCGAGCCGAGATCCTTGGAGCCGGGCAGATGGCCGGCGATATTGCCGAAGTTGCGGCTCTTGCCGCGCATGATGCCCTTGACCCAGTTCGGCTTGGTCGCGATGTCGAGCACGTTCTTCAGCTTGAACAGCTCGGGCGGCACCGACATGCCGTTCTTGATGTCCTGATGCCGCTGGCCGATCACCTGCAGGTCGACGGTCAGCACCAGCGCGCTGCACTTGGCCGCGATCGCGCGTTCGATCAACGCCTTGACGAAGCCGCGGTCCTTCATGACGTAAAGCTGAAACCAGAACGGCTTGTCGACATTGGCGGCGACGTCCTCGATCGAGCAGATCGACATCGTCGACAGCGTGTAGGGGATGCCGGCGGCCTGGGCGGCGCGGCAGGCGTGGATCTCGCCGTCGCCAAATTGCATGCCGGTGGAGCCGACCGGCGCCAGGATCAGCGGCATCGCCGCCTTTTCGCCGATGATGGTGGTGGACAGATCGCGCTTCGAGATGTCGACCAGGATGCGCTGGCGGAACTTGATCCGCTTCAGGTCGTCGACATTGGCGCGGAGCGTTTCCTCGGCGTAGGAGCCGTGGTCGACATAGTCGAAGAACATCTTCGGCACCCGCCGCCTGTGGATCTGGCGAAGGTCCTCGATGCAGGTGATGGTTTTCATGAACGTCGCCGCCCCCTGGTACGTTTCTGGCGTCGCGTCCTCTAGCACGCCGCAGCGGCGCGCAACATGGCTCGGAACGCGGTGCCGGCCCGCCGGGGGAACAGCGCTGGTTCCCGCGCGTTCTTTTGCAGACAACCACCGAATGGAGCAGGAGCAACATCATGGCCGCCACCAAGACCGTCGAAAAAACCGTCGAGAAGACCGTCGAAGAGAAGACCGCCGGCACTCCCGTCAAGCACACCAAGGAGGAGAAGGCCGAGCGCGACGACGAGCTCAACGAGGCGCTGGAGGAGTCGTTTCCGGGCTCGGACCCGCTCAGCGTGACCCAGCCGGCGCCTTCCAAGCCGGATGGCGACAGCAAGCGAAAGAGCTGACGAACCCGGCCGATTGCGCCCGGTTTAGTGCTTTATCGCACGTTTTCAACAACTTGTGCCGCGGCTCGAGGTCCGCGGCGCGTAATCTTTCTTTATATTTTTTGAAGGGGGCCCCAATAGAATGGCCGTATAAGCGGTCTGGCCATGGCGGCGTGGGCTGGGATTTCGATCGGCTGCACGCACGAGCCGTGGCGAGGCGGGGGAAAATTTCATGAGCCGCAGATATTTCGGGACCGACGGGATCCGTGGCCGCGCCAACGGGCTGATCACGCCGGAACTGGCGCTGAAGGTCGGGCAGGCGGCTGGTCTGGTGTTTCAGCGCGGCGATCATCGTCATCGGGTGGTGATCGGCAAGGACACGCGACTGTCAGGCTACATGATCGAGAATGCGATGGTGGCCGGCTTCACCTCGGTCGGCATGGACGTGCTGCTGGTCGGCCCGATGCCGACGCCGGCGGTGGCGATGCTGACCAAGTCGATGCGCGCCGACCTCGGGGTGATGATTTCCGCGTCGCACAATATGTTCGAGGACAACGGCATCAAGCTGTTCGGCCCGCTCGGCTTCAAGCTCTCGGACGACGTCGAGAAGCAGATCGAGCAACTGCTCGACGAGCCGATGGACAAGAAGCTGTCGGAGAGCGCCAGCCTCGGCCGCGCCCGCCGCATCGACGGAGTCCACGATCGCTACATCGAATTCGCCAAGCGCACGCTGCCGCGCGACCTCTCGCTCGACGGGCTGCGGGTGGTGGTCGATTGCGCCAACGGCGCCGCCTACAAGGTGGTGCCTGAGGCGCTGTGGGAACTCGGCGCCGACGTGATCTCGATCGGAGTCGAGCCGGACGGCTTCAACATCAACAAGGAATGCGGCTCGACCTCGCCGGAAGCGCTGTGCCGCAAGGTCCGCGAGATGCGCGCCGACATCGGCATCGCGCTCGACGGCGACGCCGACCGCGTCATCATGGTCGACGAGCGTGGCCACGTCGTCGACGGCGATCAGTTGCTGGCGGTGATCGCGCAGAGCTGGAAGGAAGACGGCCGGCTCGCCAAGCCCGGCATCGTCGCCACCGTGATGTCGAATCTCGGGCTGGAGCGCTTCCTCGCCTCCGAAGGCATCGAACTGGTGCGCACCTCGGTCGGCGACCGCTACGTGCTCGAGGCGATGCTGCGGGACGGCTACAATGTCGGCGGCGAAGCGTCGGGCCACATCATCCTATCGGACTACGCGACGACGGGCGACGGATTCGTTGCCGCGCTGCAGGTGCTCGCCGTGGTGCAGAAGCTGCGCCGCCCGGTGTCGGAGGTCTGCCACCGCTTCGATCCGCTGCCGCAGATCCTCAAGAACGTGCGCTATCGCAATGGCCGGCCGCTCGACGACGCCCATGTCCAGGCGGCGATCATCGACGCCGAGAAGCGGCTCAACGGCCACGGCCGCCTGCTGATCCGCCCGTCCGGCACCGAGCCGGTGATCCGGGTGATGGGCGAGGGCGAGGATCGCATCATGGTCGAGGAAGTGGTCGACACCATCGTCGACGCTCTCGGCAATGCCTCGGCCGCAGCCGCGTAGTGATTGCAGTGCGGGACGCGTAGTCCGGCGCATCGGGCCGCAACGCAGCCATCGCGAATTGCGGCTTCCGCCGGCGTCTCCAGCGTTCTAGTTTCATCACGGCCGGCACGATTGCCGGCCGTCTTTCGTTGTCGGCCGCCCGGCTCCTCCCCGGCGCCGCAAAACACCCCGGGAACGCCTCCGTGAACAAGCCTGTCGCCGTCGATGTGGATATCGCCGCTCCGGTCACCACGCCGGATCTGGCGTTGCCGAAGACCACCGCGCCCGCGCCGCCGCCCGCCGGGCCGGCCTATGTCGTGCTCGGCGGCATCAGCTTCTCGCATTTCCTCAACGACACCATGCAGTCGCTGATCCCGTCGGTGTATCCGATCCTGAAGGCGAACTACGCGCTCGACTTCGGCCAGATCGGACTGATCACGCTGGCGTTCCAGTTCACCGCCTCGCTGCTGCAGCCGGTGGTCGGCCACATGACCGACAAGAAGGCGCAGCCGTTCTCGCTGGCGATCGGCATGGGCTCGACCTTCTTCGGCCTGCTGCTGCTCAGCGTCGCCCATTCCTATGCGGTGATCCTGATCGCCGCGGCGATGATCGGGCTCGGCTCGGCGGTGTTTCATCCTGAATCGGCGCGGATCGCGCGGCTCGCCTCCGGCGGGCGCTACGGCATGGCGCAGTCGGTGTTCCAGGTCGGCGGCAATGTCGGCACCGCGCTCGGCCCGGTGCTGGCGGCGCTGATCGTGGTGCCGTTCGGGCAGGGCTCGATCGGCTGGTTCTCGTCGATCGCCTTCGTCGCCATTATCGTGCTGTGGCGGATCGGCCTGTGGTACAAGCCGCAGGTCGCCGCCAAGAAGAAGATGGTGGTGAAGGCGCACCCCGATGCGCCCGGCCGGCGGCGGGTGATGGTCGCGCTCGTCGTGCTGGTGGCGCTGCTGTTTTCCAAGCAGCTTTATATGTCCAGCCTGTCGAGCTACTACACCTTCTACCTGATCGAGAAGTTCCAGGTCTCGACCCAGACCGCGCAGATGTTCTTGTTCATCTTCCTCGCCGCCACCGCGGCCGGGGTGTTCTTCGGCGGCCCGCTCGGCGATCGCTTCGGCCGCCGCTACGTGATCTGGTTCTCGATCCTTGGCACGCTGCCGTTCACGCTGGCGCTGCCCTATGTCGGGCTCACCGGCAGCGCGGTGCTGACGGTGTTCATCGGCTTCATCCTGGCGTCGGCGACGCCGGCGATCATCGTGTTCGCGCAGGAACTGATGCCGCACCGCTTCGGCATGATCTCGGGCCTGTTCTTCGGCTTCGCCTTCGGCATCGGCGGTCTCGGCGCCGCGGCGCTGGGCGAGGTCGCCGATCGTCACGGCATCGATTTCGTCTATCAGGTCTGCTCGTTCCTGCCGGTGCTGGGCCTGCTCGCCGTGCTGCTGCCGAAGATGCCGCGCCACGCCCATTGAGGTGCGGTAGAGACGCCCGCCATCACGTCTCCTCGCCGCGTGGCGGGCCATCGTAGATGAAAGTTCGCGGCCGCTGCATCGATCACCCTCCCCTGGAGGGGGAGGGTCGCTCGCGTGAGCGAGCGGGGTGGGGTGGCGAAGAGTTCATCCGCCGTGCCGCGGCTTATCCGCCGTGCCCGCGGCTCACCCCACCCCGGCCCCCAGCCCGCTGAGCGGGCTGCGTGCCGACCCTCCCCCTCAAGGGGAGGGTGAAAACAGCTCCGCTCACCGAATGGTCCACGTTGGCCCGGCGCGGCCCGACCGCTGATCATCGTCAAGGATTTGTTAGTGACTATGAACGCGCGAGCACGCCGCGCGGCGAATGCGTAGTTCCAAAAACGATCGTCGTCACCAAATATCAACCTTAAGAATTAGGGTTAAGTCGTGCTTAAGGAATTGCTGGCATCGTTCAACCATAGGTTTCCGGGTGTGGGGCCTCCGTAACTCATCATTGGACCAGAGGACGAAGCCAATGCGTAGCGTGAAAATGATTCTGGCCGCCGGAGCGGCTTCGATGGTTTGCTCGGCGGCCGTGGCCGCGGATATGCCGATCGCCCCCCCGCCGGCCTACGCGCCGCCGCCGGTCGAGGATTTCGGCGGCTGGTATCTGCGCGGCGATATCGGATTCAGCAACCAGCAGGTCAAGGATCTGCGCTACGGGCGCGAGTCGGCCTATTCGCAGTTGACCTCGTTCGATCAGCAGACGTCTTTCGATGCGGCCGGCATCTACGGCGTCGGCGTCGGCTATCAGTTCAACAACTGGTTCCGCGCCGATGTCGTCGGTCAGTATCGCGGTAATTCCAACTTCAAGGGCACCGATCGCTTCACCGGCACCTCCGGCGGCGTCGCGTATAACGGCATCGACAATTACGGCGCCAGCAAATCCGAATGGCTGGTGATGGCGAACGGCTATGTCGATCTCGGCACCTGGTGGTGCGTGACGCCGTTCATCGGCGCCGGCGTCGGCGCCGCCCGCGTCACCATGGCGAACTTCACCGACACCGGCATCAACAATCTGCCGTTCTCGACCACCAGCTTCGCGAGTGCGCCGACGGCGTCGAAGTGGAACCTGGCCTGGGCGCTCCACACCGGTCTCGCCTACAAGGTCAATCCGAACCTGACGCTCGAACTCGCCTACAGCTATCTCAATCTCGGCGACGGCTACACCGGTGCGCTCTCGGATTTCACCGGCAGGACCACGAACAACAGCTTCAAGTTCAAGGACATCACCTCGCACGACGTCAAGGTGGGCGTCCGCTGGAATCTCGACTCCGCCCCGGCCTACTACCCGCCGCCGCTGATGCGCAAGGGCTGAACCAAGTACCTGTCTTAAGATGTCTTAACGGCGCGGGAGCTTCCCGCGCCGTTTTGTTTTGCGTAGAGACGACGAAAACAACGATTGATTAAGGTTAACAGGCGATGATCGTCGCGTGATCGAGAGTTCAAGGAGCGTGGTGATGCGTCGAGTTCTGATTGCGGCGATTGCGATGACGGCGGCGGCGCACGGCGCACAGGCGGCCGACATGCCGGAGTTCGGCGCGCTCCGCGGCGCGATGGTCGATACGCCCCGCGGCGTGGTCGACTGGCAGGGCTTCTATGTCGGCGGACAGGCCGGCTACGGCGCCTCCGACATGGACTTCACCAATTCGACCCAGGGAGCCGTGGCGAACCTGCTGACCAACACGGTGATCGAAAACACCATGGGCGTCTCGAGCTGGCCGGTGCTCGGCAAGTCGTCGTCGCGCGGCCAGGGTTGGGGCGGCTTCGTCGGCTACAACGCGCAGTGGGACGACGTCGTGCTCGGCATCGAAGCCAACTACATGCACGGAAGCTTCGGCGGCTCCACCTCCGGATACATGGGGCGGATCTTCTCGACCGGCGGCGTGACCTACGACGTCGACTACAACTCCGCGGCCTCGATCAAGGTCAACGACGTCGGCTCGGCCCGGCTGCGCGCCGGCTGGGTGATCGGCAGCTTCCTGCCTTATGCGTTCGGCGGCGTCGCGCTCGGCCAGGCCGACATCATCCGCACCGCGACCATCTCGGGGACCCAGGGTGGGGCCGCTTTCACGCCGCTCACTTCGAGCCAGATTCAGAACAGCCACTTCATCTACGGCTATTCGGCCGGCCTCGGCGTCGACATGATGCTGTATCGCGGCCTGTTCATGCGCGCGGAGTGGGAGTACCAGAAGTTCGCCGCGCCGATCAACACGTCGGTCTCCACCGTTCGCGCCGGCGTCGGCTACAAGTTCTGATCTCCGCGCGGATTGACGAAGCCGTCCGGCACTGATCGACTGCGCCCGCAAACAGGAGCGCGGCGGTGGCGATCAGGATCTACGGCGACCTCAATTCCGGCAATTGCCTGAAGGTGAAGTGGGTGTGCGATGCGCTGGCGTTGCCCTACGAATGGATCGCCGTCGACACGCGGAAGGCCGAGACACGGACGCCGGAATTCCTCGCGCTCAATCCGGCCGGGCAGGTGCCTGTGGTGGTTCTCGACGACGGCCGGCCGCTGGCGCAGTCCAACGCCATCATCCGCTATCTCGGCCGCGACAGCGATTTTGCACCGCGCGACCCCTATCTCGCCGCCAAGATGGACGAGTGGCTGTTCTGGGAGCAGTACAGCCACGAGCCCTACATCGCGGTGTGCCGCTATCAGATGCTGTATCTCGGCAAGCCGGCCTCCGCGCGCGATCCGGCTCGCGTCGAACGCGGCCATGCCGCGCTGGCGCTGATGGACAGCCATCTCGCGGCCTCGCCGTTTCTGGTCGGCGATCGGTGCTCGCTCGCCGACGTCGCGCTGCTGGCCTATACGCGCGTCGCGCCGGAGGGTGGCTTCGCGCTGGACGACTATCCCGCGGTGCGGCGCTGGATCGCCGCAGCCGAACGTGCGCTCGGCCTGCCGGCGGTGCCCGTCTGATCCGGCTTACACCGAGAGCCCGGTTGCATCCCTCGTATTGATACCAATCTGCGGTTTAACCGGAGGGTAATCGCCTGCCATCCATTGTTTACCCCTGATGAATTAGGAAGTCCCGATTGTAAGGATTGCGGCGCGACGATCACCCAGAATCGTTTCGTCCGCCGGGAGGACACAAACAATGGCCAGACCGCCGATCAAGCCGACGGGCATCGAATGCCCGTTCGACGAAGACGAATTGATCGTCTCGAAGACCAACCTCAAGGGTCACATCACCTACGCCAACGACGTCTTCATGCGGTTGTCGAAATATCCACGCGACCAGGTGATCGGCGCGCCGCACAGCATGATCCGTCACCCCGACATGCCGCGCACGATCTTCAAGCTGCTGTGGGACACCATCCAGGAGAAGAAGGAGATCTTCGCCTATGTGGTGAACATGGCGCGCGACGGCGATCACTACTGGGTGTTCGCGCACGTCACGCCGACGCTGGACGCCCAGCACAACGTCATCGGCTTTCACTCCAACCGCCGCAAGCCGGACCGCGCCCAGCTCGCCAAGATCGAGCCGCTCTACGCGCAATTGCGCGAGGAGGAAAATCGCCAC
This sequence comes from Rhodopseudomonas palustris, assembly GCF_034479375.1. NCBI lineage: Bacteria > Pseudomonadati > Pseudomonadota > Alphaproteobacteria > Hyphomicrobiales > Nitrobacteraceae > Rhodopseudomonas > Rhodopseudomonas palustris. The sequence continues at coordinate 5,151,430 of NZ_CP140155.1, forward strand.
CGCAATGCCAAGGACGGCATGATGAGCGGTTATGCAATGCTGACGGACATGCTGAAGAAGCAGGGTGTGGGATATGACGAATTCATCTTCGCTGTCTAAGGCGACGCTGGTTCTGATCGGCGCGATCGTCCTGACGGTCGCGCTCGGCGGCTTGCGATTCTTCGACGGTTCGCTCGGGCCGTTGTGGGAAGCGCTCGGAACCGCGCTCGTCCTCGGCCTGATGGGCGTTGCCCTGTGGCTGACCAGCCGCGCGACGGCTTCGGTTCGCGAGGTCGCGACGGTGTGCGAGAGCGCCAAGCACGGCGATCTGGAGGTCCGTGTGATGGGCCGGCGCGACGGCGGCGAAATCGGCCGGGCGCAGGCCGGCATCAACGACGCGCTCGACATCATCGACGCGTTCGTGCGCGAGGCCTCGGCGTCGATGGACTATGTCAGTCACGGCAAGACGTTCCGAAAGGTGCTGACCCGCGGATTGCCGGGCTCGTTCAGGACCGCCTCGATCACCATCAACAACGCTTCCGACCTGCTGGACAAGAAGGTCCAGGAAGTCGCGCGGGAAGCGCAGTGCTTCGCAGCCGGCATGGACAACGTCGCCGGCATGCTGGCGACCGCTTCCAGCGGCCTGAGAGCCGATGCCGGTGCGATGTCGACCGCGGCGGAGGAGACCAGCCGGCAGTCGGTCGGTGTCGCCTCCGGTGCGGAAGAGGCGTCCGCGAACGTGCAGGCGGTGGCGAGTGCGGCGGAGCAATTGACCGCATCGATCGCCGAGATCTCCCGGCAAATCCAGATGTCGAGTACCAGCACGCAGCAGGCCGTCGAAGAGTCGGCGCAGACCACGCTCAAGATCAAGAATCTGGCGGACGCGGCGCAGCGGATCGGCGACGTGGTCAAGCTGATCACCGCGGTCGCTGCGCAGACCAACCTGCTGGCGCTGAACGCGACCATCGAGGCGGCGCGCGCCGGCGAATCCGGCAAGGGCTTCGCCGTGGTCGCCTCCGAAGTGAAGGCGCTCGCCAGCCAGACCGCGAAAGCGACCGAGGAGATCACCGCCAGCATCGCGGAGATGCAGGCGATCACCGATCAATCGGTCGAGGCGGTGGATGCGATCAGCCGGCGGATCGGCGAGATCAACACGATCGCCGGCACCATCGCCGCGGCGGTGGAGCAGCAGGGCGCCGCCACCCGGGAGATCGCCGGCAATGTGCAGCAGGCGTCGGCGGGCACCGCGTCGGTGTCGTCCAATGTGATCGGCATCAGTCACGCCGCTGCGGACACCGGCGAGATCGCGGTCCGGGTCAACGGCGTCTCGGGCGAGATCTCCGGTCAGGTGGACAAACTGCGCGCAGAGGTCGAGCGATTCCTCGCCAAGGTCGCCTGACGGGAATGCCGATCGGCCGCGCCGGCATCCCGCCGGCACGCGCAGCCGCCGCCAGTACGACCGGAACCGCGTGACCGGACAGCCACCGAGTCCAGCTTCGGAACTCCCGACGATCAGCCCGGCGCGACGCATAGCTCGAGGGCCGGCGCATTGGCACAGGCGCTTCGCCGGGCGGCTGCGCGGCGACGGCCGACTCCACCGGTTGCCACTCCGGCGACTGATTGATGAGCGTGTGGACGCACGGCGTCGGGCTGCGCCACATTGCTGCATCCTCCAAAGGAACGTGCTGCCCCCTTCGTCCGTTGAGTCACCACTAATCGATCCACACAGGGAGGAAAGCATGCAAGCGAAGTTCGGAATCTCGGCTGTCGTCGCAGCGGCGTTGTTGACGTCGACGGCGATCGCATCGGCGCAGACCAGCAGCGGCACGACGACGTTGGACTCACCCAGCAAGGCGGGCGGCGAGTCCGCCTCGCAGGGATCCACGCCGGGCGGCGCGTCCAATGCCGGTTCGGTCACGGCGCCCCCGGAATCGTCGGCGAGCGGCGCAGCGGCCGCCGGTACGACGACGGGCTCGGGGGCCGCGGAAACCCGGTCTCCGCCGTCGCAAGGCAAGTAACAGTTCCATCGACCGGCAGGCGAGCGGTGACAGTGTCGCCGCTCGCTTCGCTGTGCGCAGGGCCGAACTCCGCGTGAGATCGGCAATGGGCTCGCTCTCTCGCGATACGGGTAGACCGCCACGCAGGTCGCCGAGTCCGGCGACGAAAGTCCTATGCGGCCGTTCCGCGAAGTTCCTTGACTTTCTGAGCCAACCGACTATCCCCAGCGGCGGGAAACCTCTCCCCACCGAGAGGCAGCTATCTGGAAGGATAGACGATGACTGTTGCGAAGCCCGCATTGCGGCCCACCACGCCTAATTTCTCCTCCGGCCCCTGCGCCAAGCGCCCCGGATGGACCCCCGAAAATCTCAAGGACGCCCCGCTCGGCCGCTCGCATCGCGCGAAGGTCGGCAAGGCCAAGCTCAAGCTCGCGATCGATCTGACCCGCGAAGTGCTCGAAGTGCCGGCGGACTACAAGATCGGCATCGTGCCGGCGTCCGACACCGGCGCCGTCGAGATGGCGTTGTGGTCGCTGCTCGGCCCGCGTCCCGTCACCACCATCGCCTGGGAATCGTTCGGCGACGGCTGGGTCTCCGACGTCACCAAGGAGCTCAAGCTCAAGGACGTCACCAAGCTCAAGGCGGGCTACGGCGAAATTCCCGACCTCACCAAGGTCGATTGCAACACCGATATCGTCTTCACCTGGAACGGCACCACCTCCGGCGTCCGCGTCCCGAATGCCGACTGGATCGCCGCCGACCGTGAAGGCCTGACGATCTGCGACGCCACCTCGGCCGCGTTCGCGCAAGCCCTGGACTGGGCCAAGCTCGATGTCGTCACCTTCTCCTGGCAGAAGGCGCTCGGCGGCGAGGCCGCGCACGGCATGCTGATCCTGTCGCCGCGCGCCGTGGCGCGTCTGGAGAGCTACACGCCGGCCTGGCCGCTGCCGAAGATCTTCCGCCTCACCAAGGGCGGCAAGCTCAACGAAGGCATCTTCGAAGGTGAGACCATCAACACCCCGTCGATGCTGTGCGTCGAGGACTACATCGACGCGCTGAACTGGGCGAAGTCGGTGGGTGGATTGAAGGGCCTGATCGGCCGCGCCGACGCCAACACCAAGGCGATCACCGACTGGCAGGCGAAGACCCCGTGGGTCGACTTCCTCGCTGCCGATCCGGCGATCCGCTCCAACACTTCGGTCTGCCTCAAGGTCGTCGATCCCGCGATCACCGCTCTGTCGCCAGAGGCCCAGGCGGACTTCGCCAAGAAGCTGGTCGCAGTCGTCGAGAAAGAAGGCGCCGGTTACGATCTCGGCGCCTACCGTGATGCGCCCCCCGGCCTGCGCATCTGGTGCGGCGCCACGGTGGAAACCGCCGACGTCGCGACGCTGACGCAGTGGCTCGACTACGCGTTCGAGACCACCAAGGCCGGTCTGACTCAGGCGGCGTAGTTGGTCACCCTCCCCTGGAGGGGGAGGGTCGACGCACCGTAGGTGCGGCGGGGTGGGGTGACAGCCTCTCCCCGCCCTCGGATTCCAATTTCCATTCTCGACGCTTTCACCCCACCCCGGCGCTACGCGCCGACCCTCCCCCTCAAGGGGAGGGTAAGGAGAAATCCCATGACCGCACCCAAAGTCCTCATCTCCGACGCGCTGTCGGAAGCCGCCGTGCAGATCTTCAAGGATCGCGGCATCGACGTCGATTTCCAGCCGGCTCTCGGCAAGGACAAAGACAAGCTCGCCGAGATCATCGGCAATTACGACGGCCTGGCGATCCGCTCGGCCACCAAGGCGACCGCGAAGATCCTCGAAAAGGCGACCCGGCTGAAGGTGATCGGACGCGCCGGCATCGGCGTCGACAATGTCGAGATCCCGGCCGCGACCGCCAAGGGCGTGATCGTGATGAACACCCCGTTCGGCAATTCGATCACCACCGCCGAGCACGCCATCACCATGATGTTGGCGCTGGCCCGCGAGATCCCCGCCGCCGACGCCTCGACCCAGGCCGGCAAGTGGGAGAAGAACCGCTTCATGGGCGTCGAGATCACCGCCAAGACGCTCGGCGTGATCGGTTGCGGCAACATCGGCTCGATCGCCGCCGACCGCGCGCTCGGCCTGAAGATGAAGGTGATCGCGTTCGATCCGTTCCTGTCGCCGGAGCGCGCCAAGGACATCGGCGTCGAGAAGGTCGAGCTCGAAGAGCTGTTCAAGCGCGCCGATTTCATCACGCTGCACACCCCGCTCACCGACAAGACCAAGAACATCATCGACGCCGCCGCCATCGCCAAGATGAAGAAGGGCGTCCGCATCATCAATTGCGCCCGCGGCGGTCTGGTCGACGAGCAGGCGCTCGCCGAGGCACTGAAGTCCGGCCAGGTCGCCGGCGCCGCCTTCGACGTGTTCTCCGAAGAGCCGGCGACCAGCAACGTGCTGTTCGGCCTGCCCAACGTGATCTGCACCCCGCATCTCGGCGCCTCGACCACCGAAGCGCAGGAGAACGTCGCGCTGCAGGTCGCCGAACAGATGAGCGACTATCTGCTCAACGGCGCGATCACCAACGCCGTCAACTTCCCGTCGATCACCGCCGAGGAAGCGCCGAAGCTGAAGCCGTTCATCGAACTGGCCGAAAAGCTCGGCTCGTTCGCCGGCCAATTGACCGAAACCGGCATCACCAAGGTCACCATCACCTACGAGGGTGAGGTCGCCGAGATGAAGATCAAGGCGCTGACCTCGGCGGTGCTGAGCGGCCTGCTGCGGCCGATGCTGGGCGACATCAACGTCGTCTCCGCGCCGGTGATCGCCAAGGAGCGCGGCATGGTGGTGGACGAAGTCGTCCGCGCCGCCGAGAGCGACTATGAGAGCCTGATCACCCTGACCGTCACCACCGAACAGCAGGAGCGCTCGGTGTCCGGCACCGTCTATGCCGACGGCAAGCCGCGGCTGGTCGACATCAAGGGCATCCGGGTCGACGCCGAGTTCGGCAAGTCGATGATCTACGTCACCAACGAGGACAAGCCGGGCTTCATCGGCAAGTTCGCGAGCCTCTTGGGCGACGCCAAGATCAACATCGCCACCTTCAACCTCGGCCGCCACAGCCAGGGCGGCGACGCCATCGCGCTGGTCGAGATCGACGGACCGGCCCCGGCCGACGTCATCGCCAAGGTGCAGGCGCTGCCGCAGGTGAAGCAGGCGAAGGCGCTGGCGTTCTGAGACTTCCGCCGCATCGATCGGCGAGACACGACGAAATCCCTCCCTCGCGGGAGGGATTTTCCGTTTGGGACTGTGTGGTGGAAGCCACAAACTGTCCAAAGTAACACTATTAAAAGTATCTGCTGCTACCGTCCGACAACCTGAGCCGCGCGCCCGCGCGGTGAAATTTGGTGTGTGGAGACGGTTCGGTGAAACTCAGCAACCTTCGTATTACGCCCAAGATCGGCATTCTGGTGGGTGTCGCTCTGCTCGGCCTGTGCGCGGCCGGTGCCTATGCCGGCGTGATGATGCGCAAGGAATTGCTCGACGCGCGGATCGAACAGGCGAAGTCGATCGCCGAATCGGCGCGCAGCATGGCGATCGGGCTGCAGAAGCAGATCGACGCCGGCGAACTCACCCGCGATGCCGCGCTCGCCGAATTCACCCGCCGGGCCAACACCCTCACCTACGACAACGGCAACGGCTATCTGTTCGCCTACACCAATGAAGGTGTGACTCTGGCGTCGCCGGACAAGAAGGCGCTCGGCACCAATCGCATCGGGACGCCGACCGGTGACCGCTATCTGGTTCGCGAACTGCGCGACGGCGTGCTGGCGAAGGGCCACGTGCTGCTCAACTACGAATTCCGCAAGCCGGGCTCCGAGGAGCTGATCCGCAAGATGTCCTATGCGGTCGAGATCCCCGGCTGGAACGCCTTCGTCGGCACCGGTGCCTATGTCGACGACATCGACGCCAAGGTGAAGCCGGTGGTGTGGATGCTCGGGCTCGGCATCCTGTGCATCGGCGCGGTCTCGTCGCTGATCGCCTGGCTGATCGGCCGCAGCATCACCAAACCGCTCGGCGAACTCGGTGCGCGGATGAAGTCGCTCGCCTCCGGCGAACTCGAAGCGCCGATCCCCGGGATCGCGCGCGGCGACGAGGTCGGCGAGATGGCGAACACCGTTCAGGTGTTCAAGGACAATGCGCTGCGGATTCGCGGGCTCGAACAGCAGGAGGCCGAAGTCAAGCAGCGCGCCGCTGCCGAGCGCGCGACGCTGATGCAGCAGATCGCCGACGACTTCGAGCGCAGCGTCAATGGCGTGGTGCGCAGCGTGGCGGGAGCGACCGCCGAGTTGCAGACGACGGCGCAGTCGATGACCACGACGGCGTCGGACGCCAGCTCGCGCGCCGCCGCGGTCGGCTCCGCATCGGATACGGCGTCGAGCATGGTCGGCACCGTCGCGTCCGCCTCCGAAGAGCTGTCGGCGTCGGTGGCCGAAATCTCTCGTCAGGTGCAGCAGTCGCGCGAGATCGCCAGCAAGGCGGTCGGCGACGCCGAGCGCACCAACGAGACCGTCAAGCTGCTGTCGATCGGCGCCGAGAAGATCGGCGAGGTGGTGCAACTGATTCACTCGATCGCCTCGCAGACCAACCTCTTGGCGCTCAACGCCACCATCGAGGCGGCGCGCGCCGGCGAATCCGGCCGCGGCTTCGCGGTGGTCGCTTCCGAGGTGAAGGCGCTGGCGAGCCAGACCGCGAAGGCGACCGAGGAGATTTCGTCCCAGGTCTCCGCGATGCAGTCCTCGACCGCGACCGCGGTGGAGTCGATCAATCACATCACCTCGACGATCGGCGAGATGAACAACATCACCATGGCGATCTCCTCCGCCGTGGAGCAGCAGGGCTCGGCGACGCGCGAGATCGCCCGCAACATCCAGTCGGTCGCGGCCGGGTCGAGCGAGATCAGCGATCACATCGGCGGCGTCAACGCTGCGGCCTCGGCCACCGGAAGGGCCGCCGCGCAGGTGCTGTCTCACGCCCGCGGCCTCGACGGCCAGTCCGGCGCGCTGCAATCGGCGGTCGACGACTTCCTGGGCAAGGTCCGCGCGGCGTAGTCCGCCGACCCAAGCCATCCCACGCTCCGGGCCGAAAGCCATCCGCCCGGAGCGCCGTCACCGTCGATCCCGACAATTCCGGAGAGGACATGTCGGACGAGTGCTCGGTATTTCTACGCGGTTCCATTTAAACGAGTTGGATACCTGACATCGATACGCATGGGATGACGGCGCGATCCGCGCCGTCTACGGAGTCATCCTGTGCAATTGAGCAATCTTCGCATCACGCCAAAGCTGGGCATTCTCGTCGCTGTCGCGATGCTCGGGCTGCTCGCCGCCGGTGCCTTCGCGGCCTCCATTCTTCAGCGCGAGATGCAGAACGACCGGTTCGAGCAGACCAAGGCCCTGGTCGAGACCGCGCTCAACATGGCGATCGGGCTGCAGAAGCAGGTCGAGGCCGGCAAGATGACGAAGGATCAGGCGATCGCCGAATTCCAGCAGCGCGCCCAGGCGATGACCTATGACGGCGCCAATGGTTACTTCTTCGCCTACAAGATGGACGGCACCACGATGCTGATGGCCGATCCCAAGATGATCGGCACCAACCGGCTCGACATCGAGACCTCCGGCCGCAAGATCGTCCGCGAACTGCGCGACGGCGTCGCCGCCAAGGGCAACGTCACGCTGGTCTACGAATTCAAGAAGCCGGGCGGCGACGAACTGCTCAGCAAAGTGTCGTATGCGGCCGCCATTCCCGGCTGGGACATGTTCGTCGGCACCGGCGTCTATCTCCAGGACATCAACGCCAAGCTGAGACCGATCATGATGTGGCTCGGCGCCGCCATTCTCGGCATCGGCGCGATCGCGTCTCTGGTCGCCTGGTTGATCAGCCGCAGCATCACCAGACCGCTCGGCGCACTCGGCGCGCGCATGCAATCGCTCGCCGAAGGCCGGCTCGAGGCGCCGATCCCCGGCGTCGAGCGTGGCGACGAGGTCGGCGAGATGGCCAAGACGGTGCAGGTGTTTCAGGACAACGCCATCCGCATCCGCGGCCTCGAACAGCAGGAACAGGAAGCGCAACAGCGCGCCGCCGCCGAGCGACGGACGCTGATGGAGAACATCGCTGACGATTTCGAACGCAGCGTCAACGGCGTGGTGCGCAGCGTCGCCGACGCGACCAAGGAAATGCAGGCGACGGCACGATCGATGACGACGACGGCATCCGATGCGAGTTCGCGCGCCGGGGCTGTCGGTGCCGCGTCGGACGCTTCCGCCGGGATGGTCGGCACCGTCGCCTCGGCGTCCGAACAGCTCTCCGCATCGGTGCACGAGATTTCCCGGCAGGTGCAGCAGTCGCGCGAGATCGCCGGCAAGGCGGTCAGCGACGCCGAGCACACCAACGAGACGGTGATGCAGCTCTCGGTCAGCGCCGAGAAGATCGGCGAAGTCGTGCAGCTGATCCATTCGATCGCGTCGCAGACCAATCTGCTGGCGCTCAACGCCACCATCGAGGCGGCGCGCGCCGGCGAATCCGGCCGGGGCTTCGCCGTCGTGGCGTCCGAAGTGAAGGCGCTGGCGAGCCAGACCGCGAAGGCCACCGAGGAGATTTCGGCGCAGGTGTCGGCGATGCAGTCGTCGACCGCCAACGCGGTGCAGTCGATCAGCGGCATCACCTCCACCATCGGTCAGATGAGCGAGATCACCATGGCGATCTCGAGCGCCGTCGAGCAGCAGGGTGCGGCGACGCGCGACATCGCCCGCAACATCCAGTCGGTCGCGGCGGGGTCGAGCGAGATCAGCGGTCATATCAGCGGCGTCAGCGACGCGGCATCCGCGACCGGCGAAGCCGCGTCGCAGGTGCTCGCCCATGCGGGCGAACTGGACGACCAGTCCGATGCGCTGCAATCGGCGGTCGAAGACTTCCTGCAGAAGGTCCGCGCGGCCTGAGCCGAGGCGTCGTCGCGCACGCCCCGCGGCCCGTCGTTTCGAAACAGGGTGCCGTCCGGCTGCGGCGCGCGTCGTTCGGACGCGCTCACGCTCCGTCTTGAACCTCCGGCTCTCGCTGCGCGACTACCTTCTGCTGGGGCGTGCGTCCGCGAGGCGAAACGAGAAGCGACTGTATGCCCATCTTGTTGCAAGGCACCGTCGCCTTCGAACCCGAGTTCGTCGGCAATCTGACCCTCTTGACCCGGACGCTGATCGCGCGCGGGCTCGATCCTGATTGTTTTGTGATCGCCAAGGATATCACGCGCGCACCGACGCTGCCGTTCGTCGGCCCGGTCGCCTACGACTACGCGGTGGACACGGGCGAGACCCGGTTCGTCGTGACCGAAGCCGGCGACGCGCGCTTCCTCGAGGCGTTTCTGCGCTACATCGGCGATGCCGACGAGGCCGCGCCGCCGCTGGTCGAAGGCGGCGTGTTCTCGCGGCTGACGCGGTGGATGTCGCCGCAGATCTGAACGTCGCAGATATTGTCGCCGTGGGAACGACGCGGCAATGAAGCTCTCTTCTCGCAAGAGAGGGGGCCTTTCGACGGACCTGTCCGGCGAAAGGCGGGGGAGGGGTTGCGTCCCAGGAGTCGCAACCCCTCGCCCGACGTCGTTGGTCGCGTGTTACTTCGCCTTCAGGAAATCGGCGACTTCGAGCAGCACGAATTCGTTGTCGTCGGCCTTGTTGGGATCGCGGCTCGACGAGAACGGCAGGTTGTTGTCGTTGCCGACGATGATGTGGCGGTCGTCGACCTTGTCGACGTTCTCGATGGTGAAGAACGGGAACGCCAGCGCGCCGTCGGTCAGCGGCTTCTTCGCCTTCTTGTCCGGATCGCGGATCTTCAGCAGGTCGATATAGCCGACCTTGCGCACCGGCATGCCGGCGCTGGCGTCGGTCAGCTCGATCTTCACGATCCGCTTGAATTTCGGCAGGTCCGGGAAGCAGTCGGTGCCGCGGGTGCCGGCGGCGCAGGCCTTGTCGGGCGTGCCTTCGCCGTCGTCGCGCTCGATGATCAGGCCGTGGGTGGCGTCGATCATGTTGAAGTCGCCGATGGCGTGGCCGTTCTGCTCGAAGACGTATTTCCAGGAGCGGCCGGTGAACTTCTTCTGCGCGACGTCGAATTCGAGAATCCGCGCGGCTTCCTTGCCGTCGACCTTCTCCCAGTCCTTCTTCTCGGCGTCCCACAGCGGGCCTTCGAGCAGGCCGTAGAGATATTTGCCGTCCTTCGACGCGGCGAAGCCCTCGTAGCCCTTGGAGCGCTTCAGGTTGACGGCGGCGTTGTAGCTGGCGCCGGGCGCGCCGGGCGACTGCACCGACCAATGATCGGGCGACTTCACCGGCTTGCCGTCGGCGGTGGTCTCGTGGACGCCGAGCACCTTGCCGGTCATGTCGGTTTCGATCAGGTAGGGGCCGAATTCCTCGCCGATCCAGATGCGGTCGCCGATGATCTGGAAGCCTTCGGTGTCGAGATCGGCGCCGGTCAGATAGCGCTTGTCGGTGTTCTCGTGAACGATGCGGAACGGCACCTTCTTGTCGGGGTCGTGCAGGAACACGGTGGCGACGCGGTCGACCTTGTTGCCGGCCCAGTCCATCTTGAGGTGGCTGAGAAACAGCATGGCGTCGGCCGAATTGTAGCGCGAGCCGAAGCCGTTGTCGGTCAGCACCCAGAAGCTGCCATCGGGCATGGTCTTGATGCCGGAATGGCCCTGCAGCGGCTGGCCCTTGAACGGCAGCGACACGCCGGTCGGGCGCTCCTTGGATTTGCCCATCACGGTGCCGACGGCGTCGACCCGCTTGCCGGTGGTGTACTTGCCGGCGTTCTTGAGATCGGTGGGCGCATCCGCCGGCGCGTCGATGAAGGATTCCGCCGGCAGCACGGCGTGGCCGGCGAGGGTCGCCGGGAATTCGCCTTCGGATTGCGCCAGCGCGGCAGACGACGCCAGCGCCAGAATCGCCACGGAACCAAGCAGCAGTTTTCGCATGGGGAGCCTCCTGTGTTTGAGCCGGACTTGTGGCGGGGCCGGATCACAGGCCGCTGACGGTTCGGTGAAACCGCGGTGACGGCCGATGCGGCGCATTGCCGGCCGAGAGGGCCGCTTTGACAGCCGGGCGGACCAGGACTACAGATTAGAATCATTCTAAAATTTGTAGAGACAGCAGATGAAGGCGTTTTCCGACCTGACCGAACGCGAAATCCTCGCGGTGGCGATCGCCGGTGAGGAGGAGGACAGCCGGATCTATCTCGCCTTCGCCGAGGATCTCGCCGAGCGCTATCCGGATTCCGCGCGCGTGTTCACCGAGATGGCGCAGCAGGAGAAGGGCCATCGCCACATGCTGCTGCGGCTTTACGAGGAGCGCTTCGGTTCCGATCTGCCGCCGGTCCGGCGCGGCGACGTCAAGGGATTCATCAGGCGCCGGCCGATCTGGCTGACGCGAAACCTGCCGCTCGAGCGCATCCGCAAGGAAGCCGAGACCATGGAGTTCGAGGCGCAGCGCTTCTACGAGCGCGCCGCCGAACGCGCCACCGACGTGCACATCCGCAGGCTGCTCACCGACCTCGCCGAATTCGAGAAGCGCCACGAGCAGCGCGCGGCGCAGCTCACCGACAAGATTCTCACCCCCGACGCCCGCAGCGCCGAGGACCACACTGCGCGGCGGATGTTCGTGCTGCAATACGTCCAGCCGGGCCTCGCCGGGCTGATGGACGGCTCGGTGTCGACGCTGGCGCCGCTGTTCGCCGCCGCCTTCGCGACGCATCAGAACTGGCCGACCTTCCTGGTCGGCCTCGCCGCCTCGATCGGCGCCGGCATCTCGATGGGCTTTGCGGAGGCTCTATCCGACGACGGCTCGATGACCGGCCGCGGCTCGCCCTGGCTGCGCGGCGGCATCTGCGGGCTGATGACCACGATCGGCGGCCTCGGCCACACGCTGCCTTATCTGGTTCCCGACTCCTGGGCCAACGCCTTCTGGATCGCCACCGCGATCGCCGGCGTCGTGGTGTTCGTCGAACTCTGGGCGATCGCCTACATCCGCGCCAGGTACATGGACACGCCGTTCCTGCAGGCGGTGTTCCAGATCGTGCTCGGCGGCGTCATCGTGCTGGCGGTGGGAATATTGATCGGTGGCGCGTAGGAGGCGGGCGAAGTCAGCGCCACCAGCGCTATTGAAAGTGCATTCCCTCGCCCCAAGCACGGCGAGCTCCCTCGCCCCGCTCTTGCGGGGAGAGGGTTCGGGTGAGGGGCGACGCGAGTCGCAGCCGCTCGGCCGTGTCGCGGCGTCTTCTTGCCCCGCTCATCGCCTTGCCGCGATGAACACGCCGGCGACCACCATCGCGTAGCCGGCGAGGTGAAACAGCTCCGGCTTCTCGCCGAGCAGCACGATCGCCATCACCGAGCCGAACACCGGCATCAGATGCAGGAACGGCGCGGAGCGGTTCGGCCCGATCAGCTCGACGCCGCGGTTGAAGCACAGATAGGCCAGCGCCGACGGGAAGATGACGACATAGGCCAGCGCCGACGCGGTGATCCAGTCGGCGCTCGGCCGGACGCCGGCGGCGAACTCCGCCACGGCGAACGGCAACAGCAGCAGCGCGCCACCGCCGGTGGTGACCACGAGCAGCGACAGCGGATGCGTCACCGGCCGCTTCGGCATCATCGCCGAATACAGCCCGAACGCGCACAGCGCGCCCGCCACCATCAGGTCGCCGCGGTTGAGGTCGATGCCGGCCAAAGCCATCAGGTCGCCGCGCAGGATGATGGTGAGCACGCCGAGCAGCGACAGCGCGATGCCGAGCGTCTGCATCCAGCTCAGCCGCACCCCGAACAGCAGCAGCGACCACAGCGCCACGAACAGCGGCCCCGACGATTGCATCAGCAGCGCGTTGAGCGCCTGGGTGAATTGCAGGCCCCAATAGGCCAGCGCGTTGTTGATCGCAAAGCCGGTCGCCGACAGCACGATCATCAGGACCCAATGCGCGCGGAGCCTGCGCCAGTCGCGCTTCAGATGCGGCCAGGCGAACGGCAGCAGCAACAACATCGCGCCGACCCATCGCACGCAGGACAGCGTCACCGGCGGCACATGCCCGGCGACGGCGCGCGCCAGCACGATATTGCCCGCCCAGAACAGCGAGGTCAGGCTGAGCAGCAGATAGGGCTGGTTGGCGAGCCAGCCGAAGGCCGTGCGGAACAGGGGGATCAAGCGGGGCGATCTGTTCGAGTGAGGCGCAGCCACGTCGAGTGAGGCGCAGCCATGCCCGAAAACCGAGCCCCGGCAAAGAGCCACCGCGGAATGCAGGGCATGCATGGGCCCCCTCCACGCTCCGTCATTCCGGGGCGCGCGCAGCGCGAACCCGGAATCCCGCGCAGTTCATCCTCGGCAGCGCGGATCACCTCTGGATTCCGGGTTCACGCGCCGACGCGCGTGCCCCGGAATGACGCGCTTGGGGCGAGCGCGGCCACCGTTACTTCTGCGGGCCCGACAACCGGATGTCGCGTTCGGCGCGGAACACGTTGCTGTAGAGGCTGGCGATCCATTGCTGGCCGCCGGCGGTGGCGTTGAGGTAGCGGATCGCGGTCTGCACGTGCGGCGCGACGCTGTTCCAATAGAACTGCGGGTACAGATTGATCAGGTCGGCCGGCGAGCCGTAGCCGAGCTGGCGGTTGAGGCCCGCTTCCTCGAATTCGTGGTACAGCGCGTTGGCCTTGCGGATATAGGCGGGGTCGCCGAGCTGGCCGATCAGATCGGCGGCGCGCAGCAGCGCCGCGTCCTCGCCGCATTGTTCGCCATCGGCCGGCATCTGCGGCGGAAACCGCGTGCCTTCGATCGCGCAGGCGATCCGCCCGGCGTCGAGCTCCGCGATGCCGCCGATCCGCTGCTTCACGAACAGCTTCGAGCGGTCGACGTGCCACGGCAGCATCGAGGCGTCGGAGGCGCCGCGCGGCAGCGTCGTCCGGCGCCCGCCGGCATCGATCACATAGCCGTCCTCGCCGTCGTCTTCGAACAGGCCGCGGACATAGCCGATGTCGTGGGTGAGGCAACCGATGATCAGATGCGCGTAGTCCTGCGCCGGGACATGGGTGTACAGCGCGCGGCCGCGCAGGATGTGATGGCCGGCCAGCGTCACCAGCATGGTGTGCTCGACATTGTGATACAGCGCGTCGCTGTTGCCGATGCACTCCAGCGCCATTCGCGCCACCGACGGCACGATCTCGGCGAGATGCGCCTCGGACGCGCCGTAGCGCTGGCGCATGTATTTGCCGAGGAAGTCGCCGAGCGCGTCTGCGGCCAGTGTCGGAACCGTGATCATGATGGTCGTCCAATGCAACCGTCGCATTGTTCCACGAAACGCCGGGGGGCGGCAATCGCAGCGATGCCGCAGTCGCGTGCGGCGTCAGAAATCGCTACCGTCTCGCCGCCGGCGGCGGCATGCTGGTCGGCAATGACGGCCGGCAGCCGGTCGATTGCAAGGGAGTGACAATGGGCATCGAGCAATTGAACATCGAGGGTCTGAAGGAGCTGGATCGCGAGGACCGCGGGCCTGTGGTGATGGTCAATCTGATGCGGTTCAACGAGAGCGCGGCCGACGGCAGCGGCTCCGGCTGGGATGCCTATCTGCGCTACAGCGTGCTGACGGTGCCGATGATCAAGGCGCGCGGCGGCACGCTGCTGTGGACCGGCAACGCCAAGGCGGTCGCGTTCGGCCACGACGACGGCCGGCATTGGGACTATCTGGCGCTGGTCTACTACCCGTCGATCGACGCGTTCCTCGGGATGATGAACTCGCCCGAATACGAACTGCAGTGCGCCCCGCTTCGCCACGCCGCCTGCGCCGATCATTTGATCATCTGCACGCGCGAAGCCTACAGCAAGTTCGGCATCGCGGCGCCGCGGCAGGAGAATCTGTGATCGAATCGGCGCGTCCTCACGCAGCCGTTTTCGGCTTCCGCGCCGCGACGATCACGCCGGTGAGCACCAGCGCGTAGCCGGCGGCGTGGTAGAGGTGGGGCCGTTCGCCGAGGAACAGGATCGCCATCGCCGAGCCGAACACCGGGATCAGATGGAAGAACGGCGCCGAGCGGTTGGCGCCGATCAGCCTGACGCCGCGATTGTAGCACAGATAGGCGAGGATCGACGGGAACAGCACGACGTAGCCGAGCGATCCCAGATTGGCGAGGCTGAGCTCCGGGCCGGACCGCACCGTCAGCTCCCAGCCGACCAGCGGGATCAGGAACAGCGCGCCGCAGCCGAAGCTGAAGGCGAGGAACGACAGCGCGTGCATCGACGGACGGCGCTGCGTCAGCGCGGTGTACAGCCCGAACACCGCCATCGCGGCGACGAACATCAGGTCGCCGCGATTGAGATCGATCGCCGCGAGCTGGGCGATGTCGCCGTGCAGGATGATCACCACGACGCCGACCATCGACGTCATGATGCCGAGCGCCTGCGTCAGCGTCAGCCGGATGCCGAGCACGATCAGCGCCCAGACCGCCACGAACAAAGGTCCGGTCGACTGCAGCAGCAGGATGTTGATCGCGGTGGTGTATTGCAGCGCGGTGTATTGCAGCGTGTTGAAGGTCGAGATGCCGATGATCGAGATCGCGATCATCAGCCCGAGATGCCGGCGGATCACGCCCCAGTCCGCAATCAGATGCCGGGCGGCGAACGGCAGCACGATCAGGAACGCGCAGGCCCAGCGCAGGAACGACAGCGTCACCGGCGGAAAATGCCCGGCGGCGGCGCGGCCGACGATGGCGTTGCCGGCCCAGAACAGCGACGTCAGGCTGAGCAGGAGATAAGGCTGGTCGGCGAGGCGCGCGAAGAGGCGGGGAGCGGAGGGCACGATCTCTGTTCTGCTGAAACGGGAGGCGACTTCTGCCTAAAATTTCCTCCGCCGCAAGTCCGCCCGCCGGATGGATGCCATGCGGGCGCGTTTCCCGCCGGCCGCGTCGCGCCCGACGCAGCCGCGCAGCCCGGCCGGAACCGTGCGATCAGACCTGTTCGGTCTTCTTCAGCTTGCCGATGCCGAGGATGTCGAGCATCGCCTTCTCGTAGAAGGTGTCGCTCTCGCCGCGGCTCATCTTGCGCAGAAAATACTTCTCGAACGCGATCTTGGCGTTGTGCACCCAGGCGCCGGACGACGACCAGTTGACGTTGCGCGGCGGCAGTTGCGGCTGCGCCACGAAGGCGACGCCGGAATCGCCGAAATCGGCGAGACAGACCGCGTTCCAGGTCGCCTGATGGGTCGGCTCCTGGCCGTCGAGCAGCTGGCGGATGTTGTGCGCCGTCGCGGTCACCATGGATTCGATCATGAAGCCGGTCTTCGGCACGCCGCACGCCACCGGCGTCGGGCCCATCGGCGGGATCGCGACGCAGACGCCGATCGCGAACACGTTGCGATATTTCGGATTGCGCTGGTGGTCGTCGATCAGCACGAAGCCGCGCGGATTGACCAGCCCGTCGATGCCGCGCAGCGGCGCGATGCCGCGGAAGCCGGGGATCAGCATCGAATAGCCGAACGGCAGTTCCGTGGTCTTCTTCACCGAGCCGTCGTCGGCGATCTCTTCCACCGTCATCTTGCCGGGCTCGATCCTGGCGACGCGGCTGTTGGTCATGAACTTGATGTGGTGCTGGCGCATCTCGCTTTCGAGCAGCGTCTTGGTGTCGCCGACGCCGTCGAGGCCGAGATGGCCGATATAGGGCTCCGGCGTGATGAAGGTCATCGGCACCCGGTCGCGGATCTTGCGGCGGCGCAGTTCGGTGTCGAGGATGAAAGTGTATTCGTAGGCCGGGCCGAAGCAGGACGCGCCCTGCACCGCGCCGGTGATGATCGGGCCGGGATTCTTGCAGAACTGCTCGAATTTCTCGGATGCCTCGATGGCGTGATCGACGTGGCAGACCGACGACGTGTAGCCGTCGGGGCCGAGCCCTTCGATCTCGTCGAAGGCGAGTTCGGGGCCGGTGGCGATCACCAGGAAATCGTAGTCGACGACGCTGCCGTCGGCGAGCTCGACGCGGTTGTTGTCGGGATCGACCTTGGTGGCCGGCACCGGCCGGTAGTCGATGCCGCGGCGCTGGAACACCGGCGCGAGATCGACCTCGATGGCGTCGCGCGTCCGCCATTTCACCGCGACCCACGGGTTCGACGGCACGAAGTGATAGATCGGATCCTTGGTGACGACGGTGATGGTGTCGTCGCGGCCGAGCAGGTCCTTCATCTCGTAGGCCATCACGACGCCGCCGAGGCCGGCGCCCAGAATCAGAACATGTGCCATCGAACCGTCTCCTTCCGGCCGCCGGCAGCAGGATGCCGAGGCGATGTGGTTTCCTCAGGTCCGGCGTGTTGTCGCCGCTGTTCGTTCGATCGCGGCGTCGCATCGGGGGCGCGTCGCGTATTATCTTCATACATTCGTATATTCGAATTATGTCAGATATTACCGAAGCCGCAACCTTTATTTCGATGCGTGCCGGGCGCGCATCGCAGCAATCGGGCGCCACGCATCCGCGGCGCCCGGATTTGATCCGGGATGTCCTGATCTTGGGTCGGCTCTGGCCGCCGTCGGCGCTACGCCGCGGTGATCTGCGGGCTGTTGTCGAGCACCGCGAGGGTGGTGTCGCCGATCTGGCGCAGATCGCTGGTGAAGCGCGCCGCCAGCGCCTGCATCGGGGCGTTGGATTTCAGGCACTGCATCTCGATCCGCAGCACGCCGCGCCGGCGCGCCTCCTCGATCATCGCCGCCATCAGTAGCCCGCCGATGCCCCGGCAGCGCCAGTCGTCTTCGACGCTGAAGGCGGCTTCGGCGCCGTGCTGCGCGCGGTCGGTTTCGAGCAATTCGCAGGCGCCGCGCACCTCGTCGTCCTCGACATAGCCGACCACCGCGCGGCCGTCGGACAGGGCCGCGCCGGCGTGAAACAGCACGTGGAAGTCGGAGACCTCCTCGAAGAACCGCATCCGCCGCGCCGCCGGATCGAGCCGCACCAGATGATTGCAATAGCGGTCGGTGTCGGCAGGTGCGAGTGCGCGAACCTGCCCGCGCGGGGCGACCGTTGCCGTCATGATGAGGTCCTCTGGCGAAGCAGCCGGAATCATAGACCCCGGGCGGCGCGATGCAAACCTGGTAACGCGCGGTCGCGGCCGAGAACGCGCAAGTGACAAGTAGCAATTTACCGGTGGATGCGCGGTCGCAATGTCAGTCCGCGGCGATCGGCTTCGCCACCGCACCGAGCGCCTTCACCGCCTCGCGCGGATCGATCTCGATCTGCAGTCCGCGCTGGCCGCCATTGAGATACACGGTGACTTCAGTGAGCGCCGCCTCGTCGATCGCCACCGGCACCCGCTTCTTCTGGCCGAACGGCGAGATGCCGCCGACATGATAGCCGGTCAGCCGCTCGGCGTCGGCCGGCTTCATCATCCTGGCGCTCTTGCCGCCGAGCGCGCTGGCGAGCTTCTTCATGCTGACCTCGCGATCGGAGGCGATCACCGCGCAGACCGGCCTGCCGTCGAGTTCGGCCATCAGCGATTTCAGCATCCGCCGCGGCTCGACGCCGAGCGCGGCGGCGGCCGCCAGCCCGATCGACTCCGCGTCGGGATCGTAATCGTAACTATGCAATTTGAAGACGACGCCGAGCTTGTCGAGCGTCTGCGTGGCGCGGGTGGATTTGGACATGGTGGTCGACCGATCGGTATGCGGCTCTCGCGCCGCGGCGTTGACGTAGCAGATGCAGCGCTCGGCAGGCAATCGCCGGCCGTATCAGCCACGAGCCCGTCATTCCGGGGCACGCGCGGTAGCGCGTGAACCCGGAATCCCGCGCTGTTCTGCGATGCTACGCCGCCCCCATGTCGGGATTCCGGGTTCGCTCGCTCGCGCGAGCGCCCCGGAATGACGGTGGCGTGGCGGGGCCTACCGTCGCAGCGGGCGTGCTACTCCTTGTCCCATTCCGGCGAGAACGCCGGCTTGACGAAGCGCTGGTCCTTCGGGAGCTTGGCGATCAGCGCGCGATCGTCCTGGTCGAGCTTGATCTTCAGCGCGTCGAGATTGCTCCTCTGGCTGGCTTCGCTGCGCGCCTTCGGAATCGCCATCACGCCGTCCTGTTCGAGCAGCCAGGCCAGCGCGATCTGGGCGGCGGTGGCGTCGTGCTTGTCGGCGATTTGCTGCAACTCCGGCATGGCGGCGAGCCGGCCCTGCGCCAGCGGCGCATAGGCGGTCAGCGGCACGCCTTTGCTCTGCATATAGGGCAGCAGCGTCTTCTGGCCGAGCAGCACGTGATACTCGACCTGGTTGCAGGCGATCGGCGCCCCGATCTCCTCGATGGCCTGTTTCAGCAGCGCGAGCGGGAAATTGCAGACCCCGATGGCGCGCGCGCCGCCTGCGTCCTTGATCCGCATCAGCGCCTCCAGGGCGCTCGCGAGGTTCATGTCGGGCGCCGGCCAATGGATCAGATAGAAGTCGACATAGTCGGTCTTCAGCTTGGCGAGGCTCTGGTCGAACGCCTTGCGGATCGCCTCGGGCGCGAGGTTCTGCCACCACACTTTGGTGGTGAGGTGGATCTGGTCGCGCGGGACCTCGGTGTCTTCGAGCGCGTCGCCGACGAAATCCTCGTTGGCGTACATCTCGGCGGTGTCGATGTGGCGATAGCCCATCGAAAGCGCGCTCAGCACCGCGGCGTGGCAGTCCTTGCCCTGCAGCTTGAAAGTGCCGAGCCCGAGCCGGGGCACGTTCAGGCCCTGAGTCTGGATTGTCTGCATGTTTGGTCCTGCGATTTGCCTTCGGAGCGCGCGTCGGGCCCGTCCAGAGGGCGGAGGAGGGGGAGTTTGGCGGGTCGCACGGCGTCGTCCGGGGCCGGACCTCGGATTTTTACGAGTTCCCGCGCAGTCGGGTTCCATAGTAATTATACGAATACAGATTCGTTCCCGACTATTGTGGCTGTTGCCCTCGCCTGCTGACCCTCCTGAATTGTAGTCGTTCGCCGCCTCTCAGGCAGCGCGTGCGCGTTCCCGCTTTGGTTTGAATTCAACGAATTTCCCCGGCGGATCGCATCAAGACGCACCGCCGATGTCGCTGCAGAAATGCAGGAGCGGCCATTGGTTTACGGCGACCGAAAGCAGCCTCGCGTCCATTTCGAGAAGGCCATCGCCACGGTCCTGATCGGGATCGACGGCACCTGGCGCCGGGAATGCGCGATCGCCGACATCTCGGCCAGCGGCGCCAGGCTCATCCTGAAAAACTCACTGGCGGGACTGAATTTCAGGGAGTTCTTCCTCGTCGTCACTCCCTCCGGGTCGGTCTATCGGCGCTGCGAGCTGGTCAGAGTCGATGGTCTGACGATCGGCGTGCGCTTCATCGGCGCGGAGAGGACCGTCGGCCCACGGCGCCCGCCGCCGGGCACCGGCTGAACCGCGTCGTCGGATCGATCAGGTGAAATCACTCCCTCCGAAACGAATCATCCCCGGAATGCGACCCGGCCCCGGCGGCGGGGCGGGGGGCGGTCGGAGCCGGGGCAGGTCGGGTATGTGATGCTGGTTCACGTCATTGCCGAGACTCCCCGGAAGATATCGACGCTCCGCCTCACGCTGCCGCCGCAGATCGACGCCAGATTCACGCTGCTCGGCGAGCCTCCTGATCTCGCCCCGCTGCCGGACGCGCTCGTCGTTGCCGTGGACATCCGGGTGGTCGGCCATATCGCCGCGCTGAAGGACGTCATGCGCAGGCTCGGCGCCGTTCGCAAGCGCGTCTTCCTGATCGACGGCAGTTCGCATCTGCTGTCCGCGCAGGCCTACGCGCTGGGGGCGACGCGCGTCCTGCACAATCCGGTTTCGGGGCCGCAACTCGCCGCCCACCTCGTCGATCAGCTCGTCCTGACCGCGTCGTCGAACTCGGCCGTAGCCGATGCGACGCGCAGCGCAGCGGAGGGGGCGGCGGCGATCGCGTCGATGTTCGTCGCCGCGGCGAGCGGCGATCCCGTCGACATGGCGATCGCCGACGTCGCGAACCGGATCGCCGACAGCGTGATCGATCACGGGCTGGCGAACTGGCTGTCGATCGTGCGCCGCCACCACGAAGGCACCTTCCAGCATTGCCTGCTGGTGACCGGCGTCGCGGTGGATTTCGGCCAATGCCTCGGGGTCTCGAGTGCGGACATCCGCCGGTTGTCGGTCGCAGCGATGTTTCACGATCTCGGCAAAGCGAGCATTCCGCGCGCCGTGCTCGACAAACCTGGCAAGCTCGATCCGGCGGAGCGCATGCTGGTCGAGACTCATGCCCATGCCGGACATCAGATCCTGATGAAGACTCCCGGCGTGTCTCCCGAAGTCCTCGACGCCGTCCGTCACCATCACGAATTTCTCGACGGCAGCGGCTACCCCGACGGCCTGTCGGGCGCGGGCATCTCGGATCTGGTCCGGCTGCTGACGATCTCGGACATCTTCGCGGCGCTGATCGAGGAACGCCGTTACAAGCCGCCGATGGCGCGCGACCAGGCCTACGAGGTGTTGCTGAGCATGCGCGGCAAGCTCGAGGCGCCGCTGGTCGCTGCGTTCCGGCAGGTCGCGTTCGGCCAATAGAGCTGTCCACGTTGGGGATGATTTGGCGCGTGGCTTGTCCCGGTCCCGGGTGGTGGCTGATTTTGTGGGTATTTCAATGATTTGCAGCGGGCCACCAGCGGTGGAAACGGGCCGTATCGCTTGCGTCGCAGGCGCGCATCCGTTATCCGGATGGGCGCCTCGCATGCGAGCGGCCACGGCCGTGTTTTGGCTTGGCGCTCAGGACGATCCGGCCAGCCGCCGACAGGCGCTCGACGATCGTGCTTCATCCGGTTGAGTTGCAGGGGAACTGCTCGAAAATGGCCAATGTCGTCGTGGTCGGCGCCCAGTGGGGCGACGAGGGGAAAGGCAAGATCGTCGATTGGCTGTCGGAGCAGGCCGACATCGTCGCCCGCTTCCAGGGCGGGCACAATGCCGGCCATACGCTGGTGATCAACGGCGAGACCTACAAGCTGGCGCTGCTGCCGTCGGGCGTGCTGCGGCCTTCGAAGCTGGCGGTGATCGGCAACGGCGTGGTGTTCGATCCGCAGGCGTTTCTCGACGAGGTCGAGCGGCTGACCAAGCAGGGCGTCGCGATCTCGCCGGAGAATCTGCGCGTCGCCGAGAACGTCACGCTGATCCTGCCGCTGCATCGCGAGCTCGATGCGCTGCGCGAGAACGCCAGCAAGGCGACCTCGATCGGCACCACCCAGCGCGGCATCGGCCCGGCCTATGAAGACAAGGTCGGCCGCCGCGCGATCCGGCTGATGGACCTCGCCGACATCGACACGCTGCCGCACAAGATCGAGCGGTTGCTGACCCATCACAACGCGCTGCGCCGCGGCCTCGGCCTCGCCGAATTCGAGGCCGGCGCGATCCTGAAAGAGCTGACGGCGCTGGCGCCGAAGCTGCTGCCTTACGCCGAGACGGTGTGGCGGCTCCTGGACATCAAGCGCCGCGAGGGCAAGCGCATCCTGTTCGAGGGCGCGCAGGGCGCGCTGCTCGACGTCGACCACGGCACCTATCCCTACGTCACCTCGTCGAACACGGTGGCGGCGCAGGCCGCGACCGGGACCGGCATGGGGCCGGGCTCGGTCGGCTATGTGCTCGGCATCTGCAAGGCCTACACCACGCGCGTCGGCCAGGGGCCGTTTCCGACCGAGCTGGACAACGAGATCGGCCGCAAGATCGGCGAGCGCGGCCGCGAATTCGGCACCAACACCGGGCGGCCTCGCCGCTGCGGCTGGTTCGACGCGGTGCTGGTGCGGCAGACGGTGCGGACCTGCGGCATCCACGGGCTGGCGCTGACCAAGCTCGACATTCTCGACGGCTTCGATTCGATCGAGGTCTGCGTCGGCTATATGCTGGACGGCAAGGAGATCGATCATCTGCCCGCCGGCGAAGGCGCGCAGTCGCGCGTCGTGCCGATCTACGAGACCATCGAGGGCTGGAAGGAACCGACCGCGAATGCGCGCTCCTGGGCCGAGCTGCCGGCGCAGGCGATCAAATATGTTCGTCGTGTCGAGGAGCTGGTCGGCTGCCCGATCGCTTTGTTGTCCACCAGTCCCGAACGCGAGGACACAATTCTGGTGCAGAATCCCTTCGAGGCTTAATAAGATGTTACCGAAAGGCATCGAAGCTTGAGTCAAGATGGCTGATTACTATCCGCTGATCGCGCGCGCCATATCCGGCCTGGACCCCAGTGCTCCGGGCGAGCAGCGCCGTGCGATTTACGAGCGGGCCCGCTCCGCCTTGATCACGCAGTTGCGCGGCGTGCAGCCGCCGCTGACCGAATCCGAAATCACCCGCGAGCGTCTGGCGCTCGAGGAGGCCGTGCGCAAGGTCGAGTCCGAGGCCGCGCAGCGCGCCCGCGACGCCGCCCGCGCCGAGCTGAAGACCCGCCGGCCCGCCGGCGAGGCCGCGCGTCCCGGCGATTCGCTGCGGGCGTCGAGCCGTCCGGCGCCGCGTCCCGGCGATCCGCCGCCGCAGGTCAGCCGTGCGCCGCTGCCGCCGACCGCGGCGCAGGCCGAGCAGGAGCCGCCGCCGATCCGTCCGCGGTCGCAACCGCCGGCGCCGCCCGCGCCGCCGCGCGACGACCGTCAGCAACGCAGCCTTCGCGTCGAGCCGCCGCCGATCCCGCCGGAGCCGCCGCTGCCCGGCCGCGAGCGCCCGGCGCCGCGCCGTCCCGACCAGCCGCCGGCCGCCGGCCAAGGCGCGGCTCAAGGCGCGGCTCAAGGCGCGGCCCCAGGCTCGGACAATGCGGGGCTACGCGGCTTCCGCGACGTCACCGCAGATCTCGACGGGCTCGGCAATGCCGCCGCCCAGGCCAACCGTTCGGCGCGCAAGACCTACGCCAATGTGGCGCCGTCGACCGAATTCGACCGGCTCGAGCCGTCGATGGAGAACCGCGCCGATCCGGACGCGCCGTATTCCTATGACGAGTCGCTCGACGAGGCGTCGCGCTATCAGCCGGCGGCGCGATCTCGCGTCGAGCCGGACCGCAAGGGGCCGCCGCGCAAGCCGACCCGTCCGCCGTCGAAATTCCCGCTGCGTAGCGCGCTGGTGATCGGCCTGGTGCTGGTGCTGGTCGGCGCCGGCATCCTGTGGGGGCCGGCGCTGTATGGGTCGCTGCGCGCGATGATGAGCTCTGCGCCGTCGACCGAGACGGCGACGCCGGCCGCGCCGCCGGCGTCGACCGAGCGGCCGAAGATCACCGATCGCGTCGGCCAGCCGTCGAGCGCCGAGCAGGTCGCTCCGGTGGCGCAGCGCGTCGTGCTGTACGACGAGGATCCGAGCGAGCCGAAGGGCAAGCAATATGTCGGCTCGGTGGTGTGGCGCACCGAGCAGATCAAGGGCGCCAGCTCCAAGGGCGGCGCCGATCTCGCGGTGCGCGCCGACATCGAGGTCCCCGAGCGCAAGTTCAAGATGACGATGTCGTTCCGCCGCAACACCGACACCTCGCTGCCGGCGAGCCACACCGCGGAATTGACCTTCATCCTGCCGCAGGATTTCAGCGGCGGCGGCGTCAGCAACGTGCCCGGCATCCTGATGAAATCCAACGAGCAGGCGCGCGGCACGCCGCTGGCCGGGCTCGCCGTCAAGGTCACCGACGGCTTCTTCCTGGTCGGCCTGAGCAATGTCGAGGTCGACCGCGCCCGCAATCTGCAGCTCTTGAAGGAGCGCTCCTGGTTCGACGTGCCGATCGTCTACACCAACCAGCGCCGCGCCATCATCGCCATCGAAAAGGGCCCGCCCGGCGAACGCGCCTTCTCCGAGGCATTCGCCGCCTGGGGCGAGTAGGCCTCCGTCATTCCGGGGCGCGAGAGCCGTTCTGCCTCCTGTGGAATCAGCACTGGCGTTCAAGGACGCTCACCACAGGCACAACCTCATGGTGCATGGTGAGGAGGCGCGCAGCGCCCTCTCGAACCATGCGCCGCGGGCCGTGCGCGTTCGCCATCCTTCGAGACGCCCGGCTTCGCCGGGCTCCTCAGGATGAGGAGTCAGTGCATCCGGCAAGGGCCAGATCGCTTCAATCAATCGATGAAACGCGCTAGCGCAAGCTCGCGAACCCGGAATCCCGAGCTGCTCTGCACGACGACGTTTCCACAACTTCGAGATTCCGGGTTCGCGCTGCGCGCGCCCCGGAATGACGAGCAATGGTCGAGGGCCGTCGCTGTCGCGTGCTGACGATGCCGTCAGATGTTGCTGATGTGCCCCCCCGAATCAGAACGCGCCGCGAAAATCGCGGCGCGTGCGGGAAACGTGGTGGTGGCGCGGCGGCTTTACGGCGCGCCGTCGGCCCCGGCGCGCACGGCGTCGTGCACCAGCGCGCTCGCATCGGTGACGCCGCGCGCGGCGTTCTGCACGATGATCTGCGCCATCATCGCCTTGGTGGCCGGGGTGCGATGCTCCGTCGCGATCTGCGCGACCGCGATATCGAGCACCTCGCGCAGCGTTGCGACGTAAGCGGGGTCGAATTTCGGCTGGTCGGTGGCGGTCATCGTGGGTCTCCTTCTGTCCAGTCTGCATCGTGCCGATGCAATGCGGCTCAAGTGGGTCGCGTGGATGAAGTTGCGGTGACGCGCGCTGATATTTCGGTGATGGCGATCGTGACGGTTTCTTCATGTATCGGAGAAGTGCCTGCGGCACAGGCGATTCGCGGCGTCGCGCCGGCGCGTCGTGGATTGCGCCGCTGGAGAAATTCCAAATCGCATGCGGGTGTCGCGATGCGCGGTGACGGCGTGTCGCGATCGCGATGAGTCCGATGACAACGCTGTGTCCGCGTTGCACCGCGTCGGCGGTCGCGCGGGATGTTTGCTCGCGACGAGGGACACGGTCGGCGCGTCGACGATGCGGACCGATCACCGTCGGCAGCGCAATGGGCGCCGCGATCGGCGCCGCGCCGCGTCGGCGTGGCG
Organism: Rhodopseudomonas palustris; assembly: GCF_034479375.1. Classification (NCBI taxonomy): domain Bacteria; kingdom Pseudomonadati; phylum Pseudomonadota; class Alphaproteobacteria; order Hyphomicrobiales; family Nitrobacteraceae; genus Rhodopseudomonas; species Rhodopseudomonas palustris. The sequence goes on from NZ_CP140155.1 coordinate 5,177,350, forward strand.
TGCGGGGCACGCGGCCGCCACAGGCGCGCGGTGCGCCGGGTCGCCGAACGCACAACGCCCGCCGAGGTCCCCCCAGGGTCCTCGACGGGCGTCGGCTATCGCTGAGAAGTAAGTGGGCTTACTTCTTGGCCGGAGCGGCGGCCGGGGCCGCGGCCGGAGCAGCCGGCGCGGCGGCGACGGTGCCACCCTGCCAGTACTTCGGGAACCAGGCGGTGTTGCTGAGCACGGCGAAGTGCACCAGGATCGCGATCACGGTGACGCTGCCGAGCAGGAGCGGCAGGCCGACGGTCGGATTAACGACGGTCCAAATACGACCTTGATTCATGTTCGATACTCCTTAGTGCAGCCAGGGCGAGTAAACATACGCCAGGAAATGCGCCACGATCGCGATCGCGCCGAAGATGCGCGTGCCGTCGATCACATGCTTGTGGATCTCTTCCGACTCCGCGATCGTCAGACCGGTCGGCCAGACCTTGTTGGGATCGTCTGCCATAGGTAACCTCCTCAGAGACTTCATAAACTTCGTGCTGAACCCGCACGCGAGTGCCGCTCACAGCGACCGGGTTCGAGTTCAGCGGCCGACCCGACGCCGGCTGCCCGTGGGGCCTGCCGCGTCGTCGGCCGAGCACTTGTCCCGGCTGAGACCTCCGCCTCCGGACCTCCGCCAGCGCTGCTGGTCGGGTGCCGATCACGGCGTTCTCTCGCTTGGTCACATTATCGTGACACATCGCCTTGTCAACTTGACATGACACTACAGGCTGTCCGGTTGATGCCGGACAGTGTGCTACCGATCGGTGCGGGGATGAGGAATGGGGCCGCTGAACGGATCTTCTCCGACGCCGGCATTTGCGTGAAATCAAGCGACATCGCCCGTCCTAGCCCGTAGCGTATCGCCCGGACGGTTCGACGCACTCATCACCAAACGCCCGCAGCGGGTTGGCCGGCGATGCCCTTCTCCTGGCTGCAGACGCTTCTGACCGGACGTGACGCGCAGCGTCACGGCAGCGTCGATTGGGACGCCAAATACGGCACCGACACCGGATCGAGCGTCGAGCTCGACGCGCTCACCATCCGCCAGGACAGCCGCCGCTACGGCGAGCGCTACCAAGCCAGCGACCCGCGCGTGCTGGCCGATTCGCTGAAATATATCGGGCTCGATCCGCGCGCGCATCGCTTCGTCGATCTGGGCTGCGGCAAGGGCCGGATGCTGATCGTCGCCGCCGAGCTCGGCTTCAAATCCTGCGTCGGCGTCGAATTCGCCGACGAACTCGCCCGCGCCGCCAAGCGCAACGTCGCCGCCTCCGGCTTCGACAGCATCAGCATCGTCCATGGCGACGCAGGCGCCTACGCGTTCACCGACGAGCCGTTCGTGCTGTATCTGTTCAATCCGTTCTCGACCCCGATCATGCAGCGGGTGCGCGACAATCTGTTGAAGCTGAAGCGCGCCGACTACACCGTCATCTACAAGAACGCGCGCGAGCGGCACCTGTTCGACGAGATGGCGACGCTGCGCTACCGCGGCTCGCCGCCGCCGCACAGAGGGCTGTGGGGCACCCATGTCTGGCTGCCGCGGCGCTGAGCGCCGCGCGCCCGGCCGCCCGACCGGGCCCCAACGGCCGCTCTTAACCATTGGTTAATCATGCGGCCGCTACGTTCACATTGTTTCCATCTGTGTCCTATCATGTCTTGATGTTGCCAGCGCGCCAGTCGGCGGCAGTTCGTCAGACCTCGCAGATTGCGCAGTCCCATGGCCGTCATTTCCAAGACCACCAGCCAGATCTCTCCCGCGGCGGAGCGGATGTTCCACCAGAGTCGTCTGCTCGGCGAGTGGAAGGGCAAGTGGGCGGGGCAGAACCAGGAAGTCGGCTTCAAGGTCATCAACATCCGCGGCGCCCAGGCGCAGGTCGAATACACCCATCACGGCCGCACCGAGCGCGGCCTCGCCAAGGTCGACGGCGCCACCATCACCTATGGCAATGTGATGATCGGCACCAAGGACGGCAAATCCGCGGTGCTGATGTTCTCCGCCGGCGGCGGCAAGGCGAGCGCGTTCCTCGAGAAGCAGGCGCCGCCGGCCGACGAGAGCCGGCTGATCGGTAGCTGGGGCGGCCATTCCAGCGACACCGACGGCACCGCGAGTTTCCGTGTGCTCTCCGTCAACGGCAAGGAAGCCGAAGTCACCACCACCATCAACGGCATCACCACGAAGGGCACCGGCATCGTCTACAAGAACGTCATCATGTTCGGAAAGACGCAGATCTCGACCGAGGACGGCAAGAACGGGAAGCTGATCTTCCAGGTCGGCCTGAAGTCGTTCGCGGTGCCGATGACCAAATACCCGCCGGTCGCCACCTCGTCCGCGGTGGACAAGATCGCCTGAGCGCCGCGCGCGACCGCAGGATCAGCCGCCGCGCCTGCGTTCAGCGCGTGACCAGCGGCAGCAGCCGATAGGCGAGCGCGACGGTGAGGGCGATCGCCGCCCAGATCAGCGCATGCTGCAGCCACGCGCCCCTGCCGGCGCCGCCGAGCAGCCCGCGCCCGAGATACACCGCCAGCGCGGAGAGCGCGGCGACGCTCACCACCATTCCGGAGTCGAACAAGCCGCCGTCATAGGCGGCGTCGTTGACGATCGCCGCGACGGCGCCGACCACCACGATCACGATGAGAAGCCACAACATCGCCCGAGTGTCCGCCGCGATCCGCGCGCCTGTCAATCCGCAGCATGGCCGCGGGCGACCCGTCGCCGCAGCGCGCGATGCTTGTAACGCTGCCTTTCAGCTTGTCGCAGCCCAACCCCCTCTCCCGCTTGCGGGAGAGGGTCGGGGTGAGGGCGACGCGGGGGTACGGACCGGATAGATTCCTGACAGTTCAGACCGGGGTGATTGTCGACAGTTCACACTGCATCGGAGGGAGGACCGCCGATGCCTTTTGTGGAGACCTGTCGGATGGAACAGCGGGTGCGGATGCTGTCGGAGCATGCGAGCGGCCATTGGAGCGTGTCGGATCTGTGCCGGCGCTACGGGGTCAGTCGAGACACGTTCTACGAGTGGCGGCGGCGTCGGGACAGCGGGGCCGAGGACTGGTTCGTGGACCGCTCGCATGCTCCGCATCATTGCCCGCAGCGGACCGATGCCGCACTGGTTGCGACGATCGTCGATCTGCGGCGCCGGTTTCCGCACATGGGTCCGCGCAAGCTTCTGGCGATCCTGCGGCGCAAGCATCCGGAGAACGCGTGGCCTTCGGCCTCGACGATCGGCGGATTGTTGAAGCAGGCCGGGCTGATCGCGCCGGTCAGGCGGCGGCGGCCGGCGCTGGCTCAGCAACGACCGTTTGCAGCGGTGAGCGCGCCGAACGACGAATGGGCGGCCGACTTCAAGGGCTGGTTTCGGACCCGCGACGGCACCCGGATCGATCCCTTGACGCTGACCGACGGTTTCAGCCGCTATCTGTTCGACATCGCCATCACGCCGCAAACCATCGACGCCACGATGCCGTTGTTTCTCGATGCCTTCCGCCGCCATGGCCTGCCGCGGGCGATCCGCTGCGACAACGGCTCGCCGTTCGGTTCGACCGGCGCCTGCGGGCTGACCCGGCTGTCGGCCTGGTGGCTCAAGCTCGGGATCGAGCCGCATTTCGTGCATCCAGCCTCGCCGCAGGAGAACGGCCGTCACGAGCGGATGCATCGGACCCTGAAGGCACAGACCTCGCGCCCGCCGGCGGCCACGGCGACCCAGCAGCAGTCCCGCTTCGATGCCTTCCGCGATCACTACAATCGGGAGCGCCCGCACGAGGCGCTCGGCCAGCGACCGCCGGCCGAACTCTACACCGTCTCGACGCGGCAGATGCCGGACCGGATCGCGGACCCCTGGTACGACGCCGACCACGAGGTGCGGCGGGTCCGCAGCTCCGGCGAGATCATGTGGCACGGCGAGCGCATCTTCATCAGCGAGGCGCTGATCGGAGAACCGATCGGCATCGCCGAACTCGACAACGGCGACCAGATCGTGCGGTTCTGCCACTACGACATCGGCCTGATCGATCGCCTCCGCGTGTTCCGTCGCTTCGCTCCGCCCCGAGAGGGGCTGCGCTACGCGCCGCAACACGCGGACAAAGACCTGTCGACAATCATCCCGGTCTAAAGTGTCGGGAATCATGCCGGTTGAACAGGGCAGTGAGTTCGTGTGGCCTACATCGTAGGGCGGGTTAGCCGAAGGCGTAACCCGCCGATGCGTGACGTCGATGAAACGGCGGATGACGCTGCGCTCATCCGCCCTACGGGCTACGCTGCGAATCTGCCTACGGGCTCGTTGTCCTGTTGCGGATCGCTCGGACGTCCCCGACAAGCTGACCGAACGCAAACAGCGCGACGCCCGGGATCGACAGCAGGACGGCAATCAAGAATAGCCCCATCGTGGCGCCGCCCTCGGGTATCTGCAATTCGCGGGACAGTGGCGCCTGCAGCCCGATGAAGAAGGCCAGCCAAACCAAGACGAGGTAGGCGCCTGAAACGATCTTGAGAAATACCGACATGGACTTGCCTCGCAGGAAATATTGGCGATCCTGCCCAGCCACATCGCAGGCATCAAGTCGACTTGTGGTCTAGGATGATGCGAGTTTTTTGCGCCGCGCAGTAGCCCGCATGAGCGAAGCGACATGCGGGAAGCGCAGAATGAAGATCCCGGGTATCGCTGCGCTCACCCGGGCTACGCTTGCTGGTCTTCGTGCGCGCCCTAAGAGTGGGGAGACAAGGACAAAATCAATGCGTCTGCTGCTCCGATAGATTGCACAACACCAGTTTCCACTTTCATCTGTAGATGCCTCCCATTCGCCTCGCAGAAACGTTTGAGACAGAGAGCGAAACTGAATGGGTGTATAGCAGGCGGCGGATCGCCACGTGCAGCGACTCGAGGATCAGGAGGCAAAAGGCCTTCAAGAGAAAGGAATCTATTGTTCTTAATCGGGAAGAATGTCGCTAGTCCGTTGTGTGAAATTCTGGGAGCGTGCAGGTCAATATGGTTCATCAGGCCGGATTTGAACAGCACGATAGGGTGATTATTCAGATAGTAAAAAATCTCACGTAGAGTCATGATTTGTATTCCGTGGGAGGAGATGAAAATCGCACGGAGTGTAGCAGATGGATCTACATTTATGCCGGATAGGCTAACGCTCGCAAAGCACCACTCAAGCTCATTTATACTTTCGGCTTTTAGGATGTTGATCTGTTCATTTGCCCAGACATCTATTTCTTCTTGACTTGCGACTGTATTAAGGGCGTGGCGCTTTGCAGAGTCTGGATAGTAGTCAACGTACCCGACAATATCCGACGAGTGCCTGGCCGAGATCGAAGTTGCCAAGCCTCCGACCGTACTTACGTAGAGAGAATCTTCAGTCCCGAGATTGAGCGTCGCAAGGCCTACGATAGTTCCCCTTGAGCCGATTGGCCGCAAGCGATTGGAGTATCTCAAGAAGTTTGGGGCGACCTTCGATCGATACTTAGCGAAGTAGATTGTTTCCAGCCATCTTTGTTTGTCGCCACTAGCCGCGATGTCGGATATTGGCTCGTGAACGATGGTCGATTGTGAATTGTCAGTTTGAATGGTTATGCTGACGTCAAGTCCGGCTGTGATGACTGCTATGTAATCGCTAATTGTAACGAAAAGATCGGTTTCATTTGTGGAGTTAGATTTAATAAGTATACGTCCATCCTCAGAAATGAGCGAGTTGATCAGATCTGCTGTCACAATTGTTGAGGCAGATGAACTAAAGTCTGATTTTTCGCCTTTGGATGCTATCGGCCTCAGAGTTAATCCGTCCGGAAACTTCAATTCAAGGACCTCTTTCAGCCCTTGCTTCCACTTTCGGGAAGCGATTCTAACAGCCTTGGCGACCATGAAGGTTGAATAGAAGCCAATTCCGAACTTCCCCACGGGCGCAAATCCAGATGCTCGTAGCCCTGGAAATTCCTCCTGAACCAATTGCGTTGTCCAGAATGACGTTCCGAAGTCGAGAAGTGGCCCAGTCATTGTACGCTCTGACATCCCAACTCCATTGTCCTCAACTTGGAGTTGCCAACCGGTCTTTTGCTTAAGCACACGAATGAGGATGCGCCCGGCATCGAACCCCTCCTCAAGTCTCCTTCTTGCTAAGATAGCGTCTCGCGCATTCTGAATTAGTTCTCGGAGGACAACGAGCATCTTTTCTGATGTTCCGTAGAGGCTTTCTCCCCCAATGCTCCGAACAAGTTTCTCAACGTTCCCAACGTGCAGGATCGCGTTCCATGGGATCCAGTCGTTAGTCCTGATGTACCTGCTCGCGAGCTTGGGTGAGTCGGCTCCGCTTACGCGCTTGATCTTGAATGGTGGGCTTGAAGCCGAATTCTTCCTAGATTCAAGTAACTGATTCGAGGAACGAATCTCTTTGTCGACCAGGGTGATTGCATCGTAGGCGACCCACCAAGCCTTGAAATCGACTTCACTGAACTCTCGAATAGATGTGATCGCAATAGAGTCACCTGCTGGGTCACTCTGGTCGATGTCCGCCCGAGCTAGCCAGTTTTGTGCTTTCCAATGATCGCGTGATACTCCATGGTGCTTGATGAGTGCATAGAGAAAGTCGGGAGCGCGCCGATTATCTATGTGTGCGGCGTCTGCGCAGCGTAAAATGCAGGCGAGTTTTACTGGGTCAACTCGCCAATCTGCGGGCCAATTACCTGGAGCGTAAACTTGCTGCTGCAGTCTTTCCGTCAGATCATCGATGTCCCAGTGATGGCTTGCTGCGATTTTGCCTATCAGGGCTCCGTACTGTTTTCGCAGGTCGACGTCGTCGAGTAGAAAGCGCGATTGCAGAGTGTCAGGATCCTTCCATTCTCGTTCTAGTAGTATCTTGGCCTGTTCAGCGTGCAGCAATCGGATTGCAGCGAAGTCAGCGGAATCTTGAATTTCTGCTATCGGTCTGTTGGGGTTTGTTTGAATTTCGGCCGCGAAAGAATCTTTCCATTGAGTGGAGGCCCTTACTTCATCCCTGCCCCCAGTGTATGCCTCATAGCATAGCGCTGCATCATGCAGTGCTATAGCTCCACCGAGGACAAATATCTCCATTGGATTGCATGGGTAAGCGGGCCCTGTAATGAGAGTCGCAGTCTCCCAAAGGGCATCGAGATGAGTAACGTCGTGCACAGTTAGGTTTGGAAAGCTCTTGTAAATTTGACTGGTGAGGGCCGCAGCATTGTCCCTCAAAGATCGGAGTGCAACGCGGAGCTGCTCCACTTTTTGAGGGTGAGAAAACATTGCATCATCACCGAACAGGCATTTCCAAAGGTGCGTTCGCTCGAACGATCGTTCCATGTCAATTGTTTCCAAATCGAATTTAGAGAATTGGTTTTGTCGATAGACTAGGATTGACAATTAAGTAAATAGATATATATTCCTATCCATCCCGCCCCATCGAGGGGCGCGTTGCCGGGACGCTGGTCGTCGCGGGGCGGGGTGTGGCGCCTGCGGGCGTGGGGCAGACGTTGCCCTGCGCCTCCGGGGAGCCGAGGGTACCGTCCGCCGCTACTACGAGCGGCTGCCGCTTTCGTGGCTGGACGGGCGCAGCAGAACGCGAGGTAACTCGCGAGCTCCCTGCGTTCCCGGAAGCACGGCCCTCGGTCAAAAATCGCCACGGTGGAGCGTCGAAAGGCGTTCCGCGACTCTGACGCCGGTGCGCCGGTGCCAGCGGTCGCGGCACTGACTAAACGGTTGCGCCTTTCGGCGCTCCGCCTCCCTCGGCCTGAGCGCCGCCGGGAGGTCCCCTGAACCCACCACTCACGCAAATGATTTTGCGGGCAACGCCGCCGCCTGCGCGCGTGCGCGTCCCGCTCAGCCGCAGGAGACGATTCATGATTTCTCCGGACGATCCCCTGTCATGGGGCGAAGACTTCCTTGCCGCCGACGAGGCCGAGGACGACGCCGAGGCGCAGTCCGACGCGGACTACGCGGTCGCGGTGGTGGCGGTGCAGCGGGCGCTCGCCGATCGCGCCGGCGCGTATGCGCGCTGCAAGCTGGGGCGCTGCCGCCGCGAACGCGGCTGCCGCACCTTCGGCGATTGCGCGGTGCGGCCCTGGCGCGACCCGGCCGATGATCGATACCAGCCGGTGATCGACGCCCTCTACGAGGAGATCAGGCGCGCGCGGCGCGTTGCGGCGTTGGATGGCTGAGCAGGGTTGGGCGTGCGGGCCTGGAACAGCGATGAGGATGCACGGCCGCGGCCGAGCACTCAGTCGTCATCCTCCGCGCATGCGGAGGATCCAGTATTCCAGAGGCTTCGCGTTCAACAACGCGCGCTCTGGGATACTGGGTCGCCCGCCTTCGCGGGCGATGACGGTCGAAGGCGTCGCGGGCGTCGGCGGTTGTGGTGTCGCGGGTGATGACGGCGGGTGGCGTTGCGATCGCGCGTCGTGCCATGCCCCTCACCCGGAATTCACGCTGTGCGCGAATTCCGACCTCTCCCCGCAGTGCGGGGAGAGGTTAGGAGAGCGTCCCTTATTCCTCGTCTTCGTCCTCGGCCTTCTTGCCGCCGATGGTCTTGAGCTTGGCGAACACGGCGTCGAGGTTGAGGTCGTCTTCGCTGCGGCCGGAGCCGGCGGGTTCGAATTCGGCGTCCTTGCGGGTGGTCTCGGAGGCCGGCAGCAGCGTGGCGCCGCCGTATTCCTGGTCGGTCGGCTTCTCCTTGGCGGCGCGCTGCACCTCGAAATCGAGCTCGATCTGCGAGCACAGGCCGAGCGTCACCGGGTCCATCGGCGTCAGCGTCGAGGCGTTCCAATGGGTGCGGTCGCGCACGCTGGCGATCGTGGTCTTGGTGGTGCCGACCAGCCGCATGATCTGGGCGTCCTTGAGTTCCGGATGATTGCGCACCAGCCACAGGATCGCGCTCGGGCGCTCGTGGCGGCGCGACACCGGGGTGTAGCGCGGGCCCTTCTTCTTGCTGGCCTGCGGCAGCACGACCTTGCTCTCGGCGAGCTTGAGGCGGTGGTCCGGGTCCTTCTCGCCCTTCTCGATCTCGTCGCGGGTGAGCTGGCCGGTCGAGATCGGGTCCATCCCCTTGATGCCCTGGGCGGCGTCGCCGTCGGCGATCGCCTGGATCTCCAGCGGGTGCATCTTGGTGAAATCGGCGACCTGGTCGAACGACAACGCCGTGTTGTCGAGCAGCCAGACGGCGGTGGCCTTCGGCATCAGCGGTGCGTTGCTCATGGCAAATCTCCTTTGTCCCTTGCCCCTCTGGTTTCGGAGGCAAGGCGGGTCATCGGCGATGACGGGGAATTGCCGCATATATATGCCGTTCGGGGCTTGCCGCGCAATGGTCCTGCTAAAGTGCAGCAGCTTGACGCCTTGACAGAGCCTCAAAGCCGTCCCAATTCCTTGATCAAGACGAACCCCACGCAACGCCCCAGGGCGTTGGCCATTGCCGCCGTTCGCGGCGTGCGGGCAAGCCTCCCGGATCGCTCAAAAATGCTGGCCAAACCGCCCCTGAAGATCGTCCTCTGCTCGCCGCGCGGCTTCTGCGCCGGCGTGGTGCGGGCGATCGACACCGTCGAGCGTGCGCTGGCGCTGTACGGTGCCCCGGTCTATGTCCGGCACGAGATCGTCCACAATAAATACGTCGTCGACAGCCTGCGCGCCAAGGGCGCGATTTTCGTCGAGGAACTCGGTGAGATTCCCGACACGCGGGCCCCGGTGGTGTTCTCCGCCCATGGCGTGCCGAAATCGGTACCCGAGGACGCGCTGTCGCGGAACTTCTTCTCGGTCGACGCCACCTGTCCGCTGGTCACCAAGGTGCACCGCGAGGCGGCGATCCATTTCAAGCGCGGCCGCGAGATCCTGTTGATCGGCCATTCGCACCATCCCGAGGTGGTCGGCACGCTGGGCCAGCTCCCGGCCGGCGCGGTGACGCTGATCGAGACCGCGGCCGACGCCGCGAGCTTCACCCCGAAGAATCCGGACAATCTGGCGTTCGTCACCCAGACCACGCTGTCGATCGACGACACCGCCGGCATCGTGGCGATCCTGCGCCAGCGCTTCCCGAACATCTCCGGGCCGCACAAGGAAGACATCTGCTACGCCACCACCAACCGCCAGGCGGCGGTGAAGAAGGTGGCGCCGGTGGTCGACGCGATGATTGTGGTCGGCGCGCCGAATTCGTCGAATTCGCAGCGGCTGCGCGAAGTCGCCGAGCGCGAGGGCTGCCGGGTGTCGGTGCTGGCGCAGCGCGCCGCCGACATCGACTGGTCGCAGTTCGAGGGCATCACCAGCCTCGGCCTCACCGCCGGGGCCTCCGCCCCGGAGGTGATCGTCGAGGAGATCATGGGCGCCTTCGCCGAGCGCTTCGAGCTCAGCGTCGAGACCGTCTCGGCCGCGGAAGAGAACGAGTTCTTCCCGCTGCCGCGCGTGCTGCGCCCGGACGCCGCCGCCGAATAGCGGTGGGGAAGGGGCCGGCCCCGGGGGGCCGCCCTTTCATTGCCGGGCGCGCTGGTCTAGGAAGCCGCCATCACTCCTCACCACCCGGGACGCCCCCCATGGCGGTCTACACCGACGTCGCCGCCGACGACCTCGCGGATTTCCTCAGAGCCTACGAGATCGGCGATCTGTTGTCCTACAAGGGCATCGCCGAAGGCGTCGAGAATACCAACTTCCTGCTGCACACCACGCGCGGCAGCTTCATTCTCACGCTGTACGAGAAGCGCGTCGCGTCCGGGGATCTGCCGTATTTCCTGGCGCTGATGGCGCATCTCGCCGCGCGCGGCGTCAGTTGCCCGCAGCCCGAGAAGACCCGCGACGGCGAGATCTGCGGCGCGTTGTCCGGCCGCCCGGCGGTGATCATCAATTTCCTCGAAGGCGTCTGGCCGCGCCGTCCCAGCGCGGTGCATTGCGCCGGCGTCGGAGAGGCGCTGGCGAAAATGCACCTCGCCGGCCTCGATTTTCCGTACACCCGCGCCAATCCGCTGTCGGTCGGCGGCTGGCGTCCGCTGTTCGAGATCGCCGCGCCGCGCGCCGACGAGATCCAGCCCGGCCTGCGCGATTTCATCGCCGCCGAGCTCGATCACCTCGAGGGCCGCTGGCCGCGGCATCTGCCGACCGGCGTGATCCACGCCGATCTGTTTCCGGACAACGTCTTCTTCATCGGCGACCAATTGTCGGGGCTGATCGACTTCCCGTTTTCCTGCAACGACATCCTCGCCTACGACGTGGCGATCTGCCTGAACGCCTGGTGCTTCGAGCCGGACCACGCCTTCAACGTCACCAAGGCGCGGGCGCTGCTCGCCGCCTATCAGCGCGCGCGTCCGCTGAGCGAGGCCGAGCAGGCGGCGCTGCCGCTGCTGGCGCGCGGCGCGGCGCTGCGCTTCCTGCTGACCCGGCTGGTCGATTTCCTCGACGTGCCGGAAGGCGCGCTGGTGCGTCCGAAGGATCCGCTGGAATATTTCCGCAAGCTGCGCTTCCAGCAAAATGTCGCCAGCATTCGCGACTATGGTGTCGAAGCTGCGGGAGCGGTGGCGTGAGCGGGCCGGAGACGAGGCCGGTGATCATCCACACCGACGGCGCCTGTTCGGGCAACCCCGGCCCCGGGGGGTGGGGGGCGATCCTGAAATTCGGCGACACCGAAAAAGAACTCAAAGGCGGCGAAGCCCACACCACCAACAACCGGATGGAGCTGCTGGCGGCGATCTCGGCGCTGGAAGCGCTGACGCGGCCGTGCACGGTCGATCTCTACACCGACAGTCAGTACGTGAAGAACGGCATCGGCAGCTGGATTCACAACTGGAAGCGCAACGGCTGGAAGACCGCCGACAAGAAGCCGGTGAAGAACGTCGACCTGTGGCAGCGCCTCGACGCCGCGCTGAAGAGCCATCAGGTGCGCTGGCACTGGGTCAAAGGCCACGCAGGCCACGACGAAAACGAACGCGCCGATCAACTCGCGCGCGACGGGCTGACAGAGAACAGGCTCAAGACACGAGTGAAGTAAGGTGCCGTCATCCTGAGGTGCGAGCCCGAAGGGTGAGCCTCGAAGGATGCGGAAACGGGTGCAAGCGGCCCATCCTTCGAGGCGCGCGCAACAGCGCGCGCACCTCAGGATGACTAGTCGGAGTTACAGCTGCCCCAGCAGCGTATCGCCGCCCGAGACTTCGACCTTGCCGGGATTTGGCTCGAGGTTGAGGGTCTTCACCACGCCGTCGTCGATCAGCATCGAATAGCGCAGCGAGCGCAGGCCCAATCCGAAGCCGGAGCCGTCCATTTCCATACCGATCGCCTTGGTGAATTCCGCGTTGCCGTCGGCGAGGAAGATCGCCTCGTCGCGCTGGTCGGTGTCGCGCTTCCAGGCGCTCATCACGAAGGCGTCGTTGACCGAGACGATCGCGATGGTGTCGACGCCCTTGTCCTTGATCGCATAGGCGTTGAGGAAGATGCTCGGCAGATGCATCTTGTGGCAGGTGCCGGTGTAAGCGCCGGGAACGGCGAACAGCGCGATCTTCTTGCCCTTGAAGACGTCGTCGGTGGTTTTGCTCTGAACGCCGTCCGCGGTCATGACGCGGAACGTGGCCTCGGGCAAACGGTCGCCAACCTTGATGGTCATCTGCAGTCTCTCCCTGAAAAGGTGTTCGGTTCTAGCTTGCGGGCGGCGCACTGACAATCTGGCGCGGCGGCGAAGGCCGACGCAGATCACCTCACGCCTGCGTTATTGAAGAGACGTGCCCGCGTCATTCCGGGGCGCTCGCGCAGCGAGCGAACCCGGAATCTGAAATGGGCACCAATCACTTCGAGATTCCGGGTTCGCGCTGCGCGCGCCCCGGAATGACTGTGAACGGAGAAGAGCAGCTCGGCTTTACGCCGCCGCCTGGTTCTTCTTCTCGTCGCGCAGTTCGCGGCGGAGGATCTTGCCGACATTGGTCTTCGGCAGCGTGGTGCGGAATTCGATCTGCCGCGGCACCTTGTAGTTGGTGAGCTGGGTGTGACAGAACTTGATGACGTCCTCGGCGGTGAGGTCGGGGTCCTTCTTGACGATGAACGCCTTGACCGCCTCGCTGGTGCGTTTGTCGGGCACGCCGATCACGGCGCATTCCAATACGCCGGGATGGCTGGCGATCACTTCCTCGACTTCGTTCGGGTAGACGTTGAAGCCGGACACCAGGATCATGTCCTTCTTGCGGTCGACGATCTTGGTGAAACCGTCCTCGGTCATCACCCCGACGTCGCCGGTGCGGAAATATCCGTCGGCGGTCATCACCAGCGCGGTTTCGTCCGGCCGGTTCCAGTAGCCGCTCATCACCTGCGGTCCCATGGCGCAGATTTCGCCGGGGGTGCCGAACGGCACTTCCTTGCCCTCGTCGTCGCGGATCGACAGATAGGTCGACGGCACCGGCACGCCGATCGTGCCGTTGAACTCGGTGACGGTCGCGGGGTTGCAGGTCAGCACCGGCGCGGTCTCCGACAGGCCGTAGCCTTCGGCGATCGGGCAGCCGGTCGTCTTCAGCCAGGATTCGGCGACGGGCCGCTGCACCGCCATGCCGCCTCCGTTGGAGATCTTCAGCTTGGAGAAGTCGACCTTGTCGAAGCCGGGCGAATGCAGCAGGCCGTTGTACAGCGTGTTGACCGCCGGGAAGCTGTTGACCTGATACTTCATCAGTTCCTTGATGAAGCCCGGCATGTCGCGCGGATTGGGAATCAGCAGATTGACGCCGCCGGCGCGCACGCCGAGCAGGTAGCAGGCGGTCAGCGCGAAGATGTGGTACAGCGGCAGCGCGCAGACGATGAACAACTGATCGACATGCGGCGGCTTCGCCAGCGCCGGCTGCAGCCAGGCGTCGTTCTGCAGCACGTTGGCGACGACGTTGCGATGGAGCAGCGTCGCGCCCTTGGAAACGCCGGTGGTGCCGCCGGTGTATTGCAGGAAGGCGACATCGTCGGGGCCGAGCGCCGGTTTGCTGAGCTTCAGGCTACGGCCCGCCGCGACCGCCTCGTTGTACGGGATCGCGCCGGGCAGCGAAAAGGCCGGCACCATCTTCTTGATCTTGCGCACCACCAGATTGACGATCACGCCCTTGAAACCGAGCATGTCGCCCATGGTGGCGACGATGACGTGCTTGACGGAGGTCCGGGCGAGTACCTGTTCGACGGTGCTGGCGAAGTTCTCCAGCACGATGATTGCTTCGGCGCCGGAGTCCTTGAGCTGATGCTCGAGCTCGCGCGGCGTGTACAGCGGGTTGACGTTGACGACGGCGAAGCCGGCGCGCAGCACCGCCGCGATCGCGACCGGATATTGCAGCACGTTCGGCATCATCAGGGCGACGCGGGCGCCCTTTTGCAGACCCTTGCCCTGCAGATAGGCGCCGAGCGCGGCCGACATCTCGTCGAGCTCGCGATAGGTGATCGCCTTGTCCATGCAGATGAACGCCTTGCGATCGCCGAAATCCCTGAAGCTCTCCTCGAGCAGCTGGACCAGCGACGTGTATTGCGTCATGTCGATGTCCGCCGGCACGCCCGGCGGGTAGTGCTTGAGCCAGATCCGCTCCATGGTCTTTTCCTCACATCGCCGGGAGCGCGTCGCTCCGCGTTATTGATTGTCGCACATCGCCCTGGTTCGGCGAATTGGCCGAAAGGTGCGGCAATTCAATCGTGTTGATTGCCGGTCGAGTATTGGGCGAAGCCGCGGCCGAACGCAAGCTGACGGGCCGCCGCACGCAGCCGTTGCACGGTCGGGGTTAATACGGGTAGTCGACGCGACGGACCGGGCTCCGTCAGGTGCCGGGCTTGGCCTCGCCGCTCGCGCTTTTCGGCCCGGGGCTGGCGGCGGCCGCCTTGGGCTTCGCAGTTGCGGCCGGCCTGTCAGTTGCGGCCGGCGTTCCGGGCTTACCGGCAGGCTTGGTTGTGGCCTGCTTGGCTGAGGCGGGTTTGGCGGCAGCAGGCTTGGCGGTAACAGGATTGGCGGCAGCAGGCTTGGCGTTAGCAGGCTTGGGCTTGCTGGTATCGATCGTTACCGTCGTCCGGCCATTCTGCTTCTCCCCGGCGGCGGCTTCCTTGGGGGCGTCTTTCCGCTTCGCGCTCTTCTTACTGGCGGTCGTCTTCTTGCCGGCGGCTGCCTGGCGCTCGGCGTCTCTGGCAGCGGCGGCGATCAGGTCTGCGCCGGTCCGGGTCGGCCCGGTGTAAACCTGGACCGGTTCGGTCGGGGCGGGCGCGGCGGCGATCATGTCGACCGGGCGCAGCGCGGGCGGCGAAAACATCGACAGCACCGTGTCGCCATTGGCGATGACGCTGGCGACCTGTTCGTCCTCGTCACTGGCCGGCCGCTTGCGCTTGGGGCCGCACATCTCGTCGCGAAGGTTCGGCGGGGTGGCGTCGATCGGGGCGAGGTTGTCGACGGTGCCGAGCGACGGCGTCAGCCATGCCAGCGTGTTGGCCGAGAAGCCGCGCTCGAGCAGTTGCGCCGCCTTGACGGCGCGGTCCTGTCCGGAATTGGCGCCGAGCACCACCGCAATCAGGCGCCGCCCGTTGCGGGTGGCGCTGGCCACCAGATTGTAGCCCGAGGCGCAGATGAAGCCGGTCTTGAAGCCGTCGGCGCCGGGATAGCGGCCGATCAGCTTGTTGAAATTGTGGGTCACCCGCTTGCCGAATCGGATCGCCGGGATATGTACGAAGTACTCGTATTCCGGCAGGTCGCGCAACATCGCGCGCGCCAGGATCGCCAGGTCGCGCGCCGAGGTGACCTGGCCCTCGGCCGGAAGTCCGTTCGGATTGACGTAGTGGGTCTGCGTCATGCCGAGCCGTTGGGCGGTCGCGTTCATCATCTCCGAGAAGCCGTCGACCGAACCGCCGACGCCCTCGGCCAGCACCACGGCGATGTCGTTGGCCGACTTCACCATCATCATCTTTAGGGCATTGTCGACGGTGATCTGTGTACCGGGGGCGAAGCCCATCTTGGACGGCGACTGCGCTGCGGCGACCGGCGACACGGTCAGCAGCGAGTCGAGCGTCAGCCGGCCTTCCTTCACTGCCTTCAGCGTGACGTAGGCCGTCATGATCTTGGTGACCGAAGCGGGATACCACGGATAGGTGGCGTTCTCCGCCTGCAGCACCTTGCCGGTATCGGCCTCGACCAGCAGCAGTGCTTCCGCCGAGGCGATCCGCGGCAGAGCCGTCAGCATCAGCAGGGCGGTGAGGGTGATCCAGAACAGCGAAGGGCTGCGAGGCTGCGCGGTGAAAAATTGCACGATCCGATTCCGGTCCTTTGAGATCCGTCCGGTGCGGACGAGGTCTTTACGGGTTGACGTTCGGGTTCAGGCGTTGGCCCAGCAGACCCGACCCTATACCGGCTTGGGCTCGTCGAATAGAGCGCGCATGGGTATTCGGTGAGGAAAGGGGCCGAAATTCGACCGTGCTCAGAGCCTGACGGTGTCATCCGCGCCAGCCGCAACTGTGGCCCGCGCGTCCTCCTGGACCATGAACTGCGCCCGCGCGAGTTCCGCGAAGTGTCCGCGCTGCGCCACCAATTCGTCGAATGTTCCGCTTTCGATCACGCGTCCGCTCTCGAACACGAGGATGCGGGTGGCGTGGCGGATGGTCGAGAGCCGGTGCGCGATCACGAAGGTGGTGCGACCTCGCATCACCTCATCGAGAGCGAGATTGACCTTGGCTTCGGTCACGGCGTCGAGCGCCGAGGTCGCCTCGTCGAGGATCAGGATCGGCGGATCCTTCAGCAGCGCGCGGGCGATCGACAACCGCTGCCGTTCGCCGCCGGACAACATGCGGCCGCGCTCGCCTGCGGCGGTATTGAAGCCGAGACCGCTGCGCTCGATGAAATCCAGCGCCTGCGCGCGCTCGGCGGCCAGCCGCAATTCGGCGTCGGTGGCGTCCGGCTTGCCGACCCGCAGATTGTCCGCGATCGAGCGGTCGAACAGCAGTGCTTCCTGAAACACCACGCCGATGTTGCGTCTGAGCCCCGACAGCGTCAGGCCGCGGATATCCATGCCGTCGATCTTGACCGTGCCCGACTGCGGATCGAACGCGCGATGCAGCAGCGCGATCGCGGTCGACTTGCCGGCGCCGGTGGCGCCGACCAGCGCGATGGTCTGCCCCGGCAGCGCGGTGAACGACAAATCCTCGATCGCCGGCCGCTTGCCGTCATAGGAGAACGACACATCCTGGAATTCGACCAGCCCGGACAACCGGCCAGGATCGATCGCATTGGGCCGGTCGCGGACCGCCGGCACCGCGTCGAGCACGTCGACGAACTCCTGCAGCCGCGGCGCTTCCATCATCAGGCTGTTGACGAAACTCACCACCTGTTCCAGCCGCTGAATCAGCAGAGTCGCGAACGAGACGAACATCACGATCTCGCCGACGCTGGTGAGGCCCTGCTGATTGAGGACGATGCCGAGCGCGAAGATCGCCAGCACCGTGATCGTGGTCGAGGCGCGGGTGATTACCGTCACCAGCGCCCACCACGACAGCACAGGCATCTGCGCCGCCAGCAGCTTGTCGGCGACAAAACGCAGGCCCTGCACTTCGGCGTCGATCCGCACATAGCTCTGCACCAGCGCGACGTTGCCGAGCGCATCGGAGGCGCGGGCCGACAGATCGCTGTATTGCGCCTCAACCTCGCTCTGCATGCCGTAGGTCTTGCGCACCACCAGCGTGGTCAGCACCGTGAACACCCCGCACAGCCCGAACAGCAGCAGCGCCAGCCGCCAGTTGATGTACAGCGACAGTGGCAACAGCACGAGCAGCGAGAGCAGCGCGGCAAAGTGTTCGCGGAAGAAGCCGAGCCACACCCGCCACAGCGCATCGGTGCCCTGCAGCATCACCTTGATCAGCCGCCCGGAATGCGTGCCGGTGTGGAATGTCGTCGGCAGTTGCAGGATGTGCTCGAAATAGCTGGTCAGCACCGCCTGGCGCTGGCGATGCGCCAGCCGGTCGGCGTGCAGCGAGACCGCCGCCGAGCAGAAGATCGTGAACAGGCCGAAGCCGACCCAGGCGGCGAGCAGCGGCCACGGCGAGCGCGCCTCCGGCACCAGCGCGCCGGTGGCGAGGTTGCCGGACATCACGTCGATGATCCGTCCGAACAGAACGGGCTCGGCGAATTGGGCGGTGGCGAGCGCCAGATTGGCGAAGGCCAGCGTCCAGCCGAGCCGGCGCTCTTTGCCGAGCAGCTCGAGCACGCGCGTGTAGAGACGAAACAGCGACATCGGTCGCCCCCGAGCGATGGAACCCGCTATCGATAGATGATTTCGCGGAGCAGCGGAATGCGGGCGCCGCCGACTCCGGTGGATGGCGCAGCGATCGCAGCGGTGACGATGTCACTGACGGCCATCAGTACACGTGATGAAAAAGCGGGGCGGCATCGTGCCGCAGCGCAAGGCAGCCATTCGAGCCAGGCGCTGTCATGATGCGGCTGCGGTTGGGAAAGCCCGCGAGAGAGCGCTTTCCGCGCTCTCGCCCGGTTCCAAGTCGCGGATATCATACCGGGATTCGGGTTCTGCAGCGGTGTGGACCTTGATCGGCGTCAACGGTCCTTGACGGCCCGGATGACATGGTCACCATGATGCACCGGCGATCCGGATTCCAGACGGGTTCGAATCGTGCGTGTTGCTGTTTGCCGTTCGCCAGGAGCCTCGTCGGTGAGTGATTCGATCTTCCCGATCAATCCGGATGCTGCACTCGCCATCCATGTCGCGCTGTCCGCCGGCATCGTCGCGGCGATCATCGTCGTTGCCGCCTGGCTGCGCGAGAAGCGCGCCGGCGCGCGCGCCGACGTCCCCTATGAGGGCGGCGTGCTGCCGGCCGCGCCACAGCAGGGGCCGGTCAACGCGCCGTATTTCCTGATCGCCGCATTGTTCGTGATCTTCGACATGGAGGCCGCGATCCTGTTCGCCTGGGCGGTGGCGGCGCGCGACACCGGCTGGTTCGGGTTGATCGAGGCGGCCGTTTTCATCGGGGTGCTGCTGCTGGCGCTGGTCTATCTGTGGGCCGACGGCGCGCTCGACTGGCACAAGGAGCGCAAGCGATGACGATCCTGCCGCCCAATGCGCTTCAGCCGGCCGAGCCGGTCTCCGTCGAACAGCACATGGCACTGTCGAGCCTGTTCACCACGCTGGAGGACCTGACCGCCTGGTCGCGCAAGCACAGCCTGTGGCCGTTCAATTTCGGGCTGTCGTGCTGCTACGTCGAGCAGGTCACGGCGTTGACGCCGGTTTATGATCAGGCGCGGTTCGGCGCCGAAGTGATCCGCGCTTCGCCGCGGCAGGCCGATCTGCTGGTCGTGTCCGGCACGGTGTTTCACAAGATGGCCGCGCCGCTGCTGCGGCTCTACGAGCAGATGCGGGCGCCGCGCTGGGTGATTGCAATGGGCGCCTGCGCCTGTTCGGGCGGCATGTACGACATCTATTCGGTGGTGCAGGGCGTCGACCGTTTTATTCCGGTCGACGTATATATTCCCGGCTGCCCGCCGCGCCCGGAAGCGATGCTCGACGCGCTGATCATGCTGCAGCAGCAGATCGGCAGCGAACGCCGGCCTCTCGGCGTCACCGTCGGCAACAGCGCGGGCCTCGGCTTCGACGCGCCGCGCCGGCGCGACGAGCGCCACGACGCGCGCATGGCGCAGACCCTTCTCGATCCGCCGGAGAGATTGTGAGCGCAACCGACCTCGTCAGCGAACTCAGCGCGCGGTTTGGAGACGCGGTGCTGGGGGAGCAGACCACGCGCGAGCGGTTTCCGACGGTGTGGATCCGTCCGGACTCCACGATCGACGTGCATCGATTCCTCAAGCATGAGGTCGAACGCCCGTTCAGGATGCTGGTCGATCTATGGGCGATCGACGAGACCGCGCGCAAGCATCGCGAGGGGCAGCCGCCGTCCGGCATCACCATCGCCAGCCATCTGATGTCGCACGAGCGCAACGCCGATATCCGGCTGAAGATTGCGCTCGACGCCGAGTATCCGTGTGCGAAATCGATCGCGAGCGTGTACCCCAACGCGGCGTGGTACGAGCGCGAAGCCTACGACATGTTCGGGGTCGAATTCGAGCTGCAACCGCACTCGCTCCGCATCCTGCTGCCGCCCGGATGGGAAGGCCATCCGATGCGCAAGACCCAGCCGGGTCGCGCGACCGAGCGGCCGCTGTTCAACATGACCGCGGCGCTGTTCGACGCCAAGGAGCACGCGCTCGCCGCCGATCCGGAGAAATTCGGCCTGCCGACGCATCGCGACGGCGTCGAGCTGATGATCCTGAACTACGGGCCGCACTCGATGGCGACCCACGGCGTGTTCCGCATCGTGCTGGCGCTCGACGGCGAGGAGATCGTCGCGGCGCGGCCGGATATCGGCTTCCATCACCGCGGTGCCGAGAAAATGGCCGAACGCCAGACCTGGCACAACTTCCTGCCCTACACCGACCGCGTCGATTATCTGGGCGGCGTGATGGGCGAGATGCCGTACCTGCAGGCGGTGGAAAAAGCCTGCGGCATCACCGTGCCGGATCGCGCGCTGACGGTGCGGGTGATGCTGTCGGAAATGTTCCGCATCATGAATCACCTCTTGTTCTACGGCACCATGGCGCAGGACACCGGCGCGATGTCACCGGTGTTCTACATGTTCGTCGATCGCGAGCGCGGCTACCGCGTGATCGAGGCGATCACCGGCGCGCGGATGCATCCCGGTTACTTCCGCATCGGCGGGCTGTCGATGGACTTGCCGCAGGGCTGGGACAGGCTGGTGCGCGAATTCCTCGACTGGATGCCGGCGCGGCTGGCCGACTACGAGGGCATGGTGCTGCGCAACGAGATCTTCCAGGCGCGGACCAAGGGGGTCGCCGCCTACGACACCGCGATGGCGCTCGACTGGGGCGTCACCGGCCCGGGCCTGCGTGCGACAGGCTACGCCTGGGACGTGCGCAAGGCGCGGCCGTATTCGGGATTCGAGAATTTCGATTTCGAGATTCCGGTCGGGCACAACGGCGACTGCTACGACCGCACCGTGGTGCGGGTCGAGGAAATTCGCCAATCGCTGAAGATCATCCGGCAGTGCGTCGACAACATGCCGTCCGGCCCGATCAAGGCCGATCATCCGCTGACCACGCCGCCGCCGCGCGAGCGCATGCTGCACGACATCGAAACCATGATCCATCACTTCGTCGGCGCGAGCTGGGGGCCGGTGCTGCCCGCCGGCGAAACCACCGGCCAGGTCGAGACCGTGCGCGGGTTGACTCAATTCGCGCTGATCTCCGACGGCGAGCCGTCGAGCTATCGGACCCGCATTCGCACGCCGTCGTTCCCGCATCTGCAGATGATCTCGGCGGTGGCGCCGGGCATGATGGTGGCCGATCTCGTCGCCTATCTCGGCAGCATCGACTACGTGATGTCGGACGTCGACCGATGAGCCTCAGCCCTGCCATCAGGACCGCGATCGCGCAGGCCGCCGCCAATCACGGCGGGCCGAAGGCCGCGATGCTCGAAGCATTGAAACTGGTGCAGGAGGCCGAAGGCTGGGTCTCGGACGCGCATCTGAAGGAAGCAGCAGAGGCGCTCGGCGTCACGACGGCCGAGATCGACAGCCTCGCGACCTTCTACAGCCAGATCTTTCGCAGCCCGGTCGGCGATACCGTGATCCTGCTGTGCGACGGGCTGAGCTGCTATCTGTGCGGCGGCGACGCCGTGCGCGACGCGGTGATGAGCAAGCTCGGCATCGGCTTCGGCGAAACCACCGCCGATGGGAAATTCACCCTGATCAACATCTGCTGCGTCGGCGGCTGCGATCGCGCGCCGGTGGCGCTGGTCGGGCCGGAGCGCAAGCTCGTTGGCCCGCTGACGCCCGACGATCTCGACGCCCTGATCGACGGCAAGGCGGTTGGAGGCACGCCATGAGCGACAAGCCGCTCACCGGTCGCGCCCGTGCCGATCGCCAGCCGCACAGCCTCGCCGCATGGCGCGGGCTCGGCGGCGGCGCTGGATTGGCGCTGGCCTTGAAACGCCACAGCCCCGAGGCGATCATCGCGCTGATCGAAGCCGCGGGTCTGCGCGGCCGCGGTGGCGCGGGATTTCCGACCGCAAACAAATGGCGCTTCATGCGTGCCGGTGCGGAGAGGGCTGGGCCGGGCCCCCGCTATCTCTGCGTCAATGGCGACGAGACCGAGCCGGGTTCGTTCAAGGACCGCCTGCTGATGGAGGCGCTGCCGCATCAGCTGATCGAGGGCGCCACGATCGCCGCCTATGCGATGGGCGCGACCGAGGTGATCATTCTGGTGCGCGACGAATATCGCGCCGCCGCCGCCGCATTGTCCCGCGCCATCGTCGAGGCCGAACAACTTGGTCTGCTCGGCCGCGACATTCTCGGCTCGGGCTTCGATCTGACGATGCGGGTGCACGCCTCGGCCGGCCGCTATATCGTCGGCGAGGAGACCGCGCTGATCGCAGCCCTCGAGGGCGAGCGCCCGATCCCGCGGCATCGCCCGCCTTATCCGGCGGTCAGCGGGCTGTGGGGCCGGCCCACCACCGTCAACAATGTCGAGACGCTGTCGGCGGTGCCGTCGATCGTCGAGCACGGCGCCGAGTGGTATCAGGGTTTGTCGCACACTAACGAAGGCGGCACCAAGCTGTACGGCGTGTCCGGTTGCGTCGCACGCCCGCAATTGATCGAGGCGCCGATGGGCACCACCGCGCGCGAGCTGTTCGAACTGTGCGGCGGCATTCGCGAGGGGCGCGCGCTGTTCGCATTTCAGCCCGGCGGCGGCGCGACGGCGTTTCTGGAGGCGGCCGATCTCGACGTTCCGCTCGACTTCGCCCACACCAAGAAAGCCGGCAGTTCGCTCGGCACCGGCGCGGTGATCGTGCTCGACGATCATGCCTGTCCGGTCGCGGCGATCGGGCGCCATATGCGGTTCTATGCCCGCGAAAGCTGCGGGCTGTGCACGCCGTGTCGCGACGGCCTGCCGTGGGTGGCGAAGCTGCTCGACACGATCGAGGCCGGCCACGGCACGCGCGCCGACATCGATCTGCTGCATACGCATGTCCAGCTATCGGGCCCGTCCGGCCGCTCCTATTGCGACCTCAACACCGGCGCGTTGACGCCGCTGCGCAGCGGCCTCGAACGCTTCGGCGATATCTTTGCTGCCCATCTGCAGGGCTCCTGTCCGGTGGGCCGCGCATGACCAAGAAGATCGAGATCGACGGCCGCATCATCGAGGCCCGCGACGGCGAGGATCTGCTGTCGGCGTGCCTGACCCACGGCATCGACGTGCCGTATTTCTGCTGGCACGGCGCGCTCGGCTCGGTCGGCGCCTGCCGGCAATGCGCCGTCAAGGTGTATGCCGGCCCGGACGATACCGAAGGCCGGATCGTGATGTCGTGCATGACGCCGGTGGCCGACGTCGAGCGCGTCTCGGTCAGCGATCCGGAGGCCACGGCGTTCCGCGCCCAGGTGATCGAATGGCTGATGGTCAATCATCCGCACGATTGCCCGGTGTGCGAGGAGGCCGGCTCCTGCCATCTGCAGGACATGACGATCGCGACCGGCCACGCCATCCGCCGCTATCGCTTCGACAAGCGCACCCATCGCAATCAGGATCTCGGCCCGCTGCTGACGCACGAGATGAACCGCTGCATCGCCTGCTATCGCTGCACGCGGTTCTATCGCGACTACGCCGGCGGCCGCGATCTCGACGCGTTCGGCGCGCATGACGACGTGTATTTCGGCCGTGCCGAAGACGGGCCGCTGGAGAGCCCGTTCGCCGGCAATCTCGCCGAAGTGTGTCCGACCGGCGTGTTCAACGACAAGGGCTGGTCGCAGGATTATGCGCGCAAATGGGACATGCGGGCGACGCCCTCGGTCTGCCCGCATTGCTCGATCGGCTGCAACATCCTGGTCGATCAGCGCGACGGCCGGGTCAAGCGGGTGCAGAACCGCTATCACGGCGCGCTGAACGGCTATTTCATCTGCGATCGTGGCCGCTACGGCCCGCTGCACGTCGTCTCGGAAGCGAGGCTGATGACGCCGCTGCTCCATGGCGAGGCGGCCAGCGAGCACGACGCCTGCGCAGCCGCTCATGCCGTCGTCGCCGAAGGCGCCATCGGCATCGGCTCGCCGCGGGCGTCGCTGGAGGCGAACTACGCGCTGCAGCGGCTGGTGGGGCCGGAGCGGTTCTTCGCCGGCGTCTCCGATGCCGAAGCGGCGATGGTCCGTCGCATCGTCGCGATCCTGCGCGCCGGCCCGGCGAAGGTCGCCTCGCTGGCCGATGTCGAGCAGGCGGACGCCGTGCTGGTGCTCGGCGAGGATCTCACCAACTCGTCGCCGCGGCTGGCGCTGGCGCTGCGGCAGACCGCGCGCGGCGCCGAGCGCGACCTTGCTGAACAGAAGGGCGTGCCGCGCTGGCTCGATCCGGCGGTGCGGACTGCCGGCGAAGGCCGCCGCTCGCCGATCGTGCTGGCGACGCCGCTCGCCGATCCGCTCGACGACATCGCAGCTCTTTCTCTACGCCGCGATCCGCCGGCGATCGCGGCGTTCGGCGCCGGAGTGGCAGCAGCGCTCAGCGGCGAGACGGGCAGCGATACCGAAGCCCGGCGCGTCGCCGAGATCCTCGCGGTTGCGCAGCGTCCGCTGATCATTGCGGGCTGCTCGCTCGGCGTCGCTGACATCATCGAGACCGCCGCGGCGATCGCCTCCACGCTCGGCTCCAAGGCCCGGATCGTGCTGCTGCCGCCCGAGGCCAACAGCGTCGGCCTGGCGCTGCTCGGCGGCGACGGCCTCGACAGCGCGGCGGCGCTGCTGGAACGCGGTGCGGCGAAAACCGCGATCGTGCTCGAGAACGATCTGTTCGAACGCGCGCCGCGCGGCAGCGTCGAGCGGCTGTTCGCTGCGGCGAAGTCGGTGGTGGCGCTGGATTCGATGACCTCAGAAACCACCGCGCGCGCGTCGGTCGCGCTGCCAGTCGCGCCGTTCACCGGCTGCGCCGGCACTTTCGTCAATTACGAGGGCCGCGCGCAACGCTTCTTCGCAGCGGTGCCGCCGCAGGACGCCGCACCGTCGGCGTGGCGCAGGCTCGATGCGTTCGGCGCCGGCGATTGGCACAGCCTCGACGCGCTGATCGGCGATCTGATCGTCGAGTGGCCGGATCTGGTCGGCGTCGCCGATGCCGCGCCCAACGCCGATTTCATGATGGCCGACGGCCAGGTCACGCGCGCGCCGCGGCCGTATTCCGCCCGCACCGCCGACGACCGCGCCGGGCAATTCGCCGACGCGGTGATCCCGGTCGATCCCGACGGGCCGATGACCTTCGGCATCAAGGGCGCGCGCGGCACCGCCGTGCCGCCGCCGCTGATCACCAGCTACAAGACTGCCGGCCTACACTCCGCCAACAACGTCACGCGGTTCATGGAAGAGATCGGCGGCCCGCTGCGCGGCGGCGATCCCGGCGCGATGCTGCTGAAGCCGAATGCGGCTGCGCTGATCGATGCGCCGCCGCGCGCGCCGATCGTAGGCGAGGGGCTGCTGCTGCTGCCGCTCCACGATGCATTTTCCGGCTTCGAACTCAGCCGCGCCAGCGCGTTGCTCGCCGCGCGCGCGCCGGCGCCGCGGCTCCTGCTGCATCCCGACGACGCCGCGCTGCATGGCCTCACGCATGGCGCCGCGGTGCTGATCGACGGCCGGGCCTGCGCTGCGACGGTTTCCTTGGACGCCTCGCTGCCGCGTGGCATCGTGGCGGTCAGCGCCGGCGTCGACGCGCCGCGCGGGCCGCTGCGCCGGGTGCGGGTGGAGGCTGTGCGATGATCGGCCTCATCATCACCGCGACGATCTCGGTCGTCATGATCATGGTGCTGCTGGTGGTCGCCGGCACTTTCACCTGGGTGGAGCGGCGGCTGCTCGGCTTCGTGCAGGAGCGGCTGGGGCCGAACCGGGTCGGGCCGTTCGGCTCGCTGCAATGGGTCGCCGACACCGTCAAGATTCTCACCAAGGAAGACCGGCCGCCGCCCGGCGCCGACAAGCTCGCCTACATCCTGGCGCCCGCGGTCGCCGCGACGCCGGTGCTCGCCGGTTTCGGCGTCGTCGCCTTCGGCGACGGCCTGGCGCTGGCGCCGGTCGATGTCGGCGTGCTGTTTCTGCTCGGCATGATGGGGCTCACCGCTTACGCCACCGTGCTCGGCGCCTGGGCCTCGAACAACCGGTTCTCGCTGATGGGCGGGATGCGCGCCGCGGCGCAGATGCTGGCCTATGAGGTGTTCCTCGGGTTGTCGCTGATGGGCGTGGTGATGCTCGCGGGCTCGCTGTCGATGAATGCGATCGTCGAGGCGCAGCAGGGCGTCTGGTTCGTGGTGCTGCAGCCGCTCGGCGCCGCGCTGTTCTGCATCGCAGGCGTCGCCGCCGCGCATCGGCTGCCGTTCGATCTGCCGGAATCCGAAAACGATCTCGTCGCCGGCTTCATCACCGAATACACCGGCATGTCGTTCGGGCTGTTCTTCCTCGGCGAATATCTCGCGGTGCTGCTGGTCTCCGCGCTGGCGGTGACGCTGTTCTTCGGCGGCTGGCAGGGGCCGTGGCTGCCGGGGCCGGTCTGGTTCGGCCTCAAGACCGCCGTGATCGCCGTCGTGTTCGTCTGGCTGCGCGCGACGCTGCCGCGGCCGCGCTACGATCAGTTGCTCGGCTTCGCCTGGAAGATCGCGCTGCCGCTGTCGCTGCTCAACCTGCTGCTGACCGGCATCGTCGTGGTCGCGAGGAGCGCGTCATGATCGGCTGGCTGGAAGCGATGTTGCGGGTCGGCCGCAAACTGTTCGTCAAGGCGGAGACTCAGCTCTATCCGGAAGAGACGCCGAAGCTGTTTCCGCGCAGTCGCGGTCGCATCGTGCTGACGCGCGATCCGGATGGCCAGGAGCGCTGCGTCGCCTGCAATCTGTGCGCGGCGGTGTGCCCGGTCGGCTGCATCGATCTTTCCAAGGCGGTGGCCGACGACGGCCGCTGGTATCCCGAGCATTTCCGCATCAATTTCGCGCGCTGCATCTTCTGCGGCTTCTGCGAGGAGGCGTGTCCGACCTCGGCGATCCAGCTCACGCCGGATTTCGAACTCGGCGAATGGCGGCGCGATGCGCTGGTCTACGAGAAGCACGATCTGCTGATTTCCGGCGAAGGCAAGGTGCGCGGCTATCGCTACTGGTCGGTCGCCGGCAAGGCGATCGACGGCAAGGACAAGGGCGAGGCCGAGAACGAATCCCCGCCGGTCGATCTGAAGGGGCTGCTGCCATGAGCCTGCTGCTCGCCATCTATGCCGGGGCTTTCGCGCTGGTGTCCGCGGCGCTCGCGGTGACGCGGCCGAACGCCGTGCATGCGCTGCTGTATCTGGTGGTGATGCTGCTGGCGCTGGCGGTGGCGTTCTTCGCGCTCGGGGCCGCGTTCGCGGCCGTGCTGCTGATCCTGATCTATGCCGGCGCGATCGTGGTGCTGTTCGTGTTCGTGGTGATGACGCTACCGATCTCGCCGGAATCGATCACGCGCGAGCGGGCCAGCCTGCGCGGCGCCTGGCCGCTGCCGCTGCTGCTGTCGGTGCTGATCCTCGCGCCGTTCCTGTTCGGGGAGTTCGGCATCGCCGGCAACAGCGCCGCCGCCCCGGTGTCGGCCCAGCAGGTCGGCCGGCTGCTGTTCGGGCCGTGGGCGCTGGCGATCGAACTCGCCTCGCTGCTGCTGCTCGCTGGCCTGATCGGCGTCCGCCATATCGGCCGCAGCGACCGCACGCCGAGGAGCCGCCCATGACCGGTTCCGATCTGATCGGGATGATGATCCTCGCCGCCGGCCTGTTTGCGATCGGGCTGTTCGGCGTGCTGGCCCGGCGCGGCATCCTGTTTCAGCTCGTCGCGCTGGAAGTCGCCTTGAGCGGCCCGGCGCTCGCCTTCGTCGCCGCCGGCGCATATCACGCCGATCCGCAGGGGCAAGGCATGTTCATTCTGGTGCTGACGCTCGCGGCCGCGGAGGTCGCGGTCGGGCTCGCGCTGTTCCTGCGCATCCGCCGCACCTCCGGCACCGATGACAGCGACATCATCAGCGGGATGAAGGGATGAGCATGGCGTCCTTGCTTCCCTTCGTCCCGGTCCCGGCGCTGATCGGCTTCGTGGTGCTGTCGCTGCTGCCGGTGACGCTGTCGCGTACGGTGGTGATCGCGATCGGCGTCGGCGCCGCGGTGCTGCCGGCGATTCTGTTCGCGCCGGTCGCGCTGTCGTGCCTCGACGGCGCCTGCGTCGCCGGCGCGGTGGTGCCGATCCTGTCGATCGACGCCGGCGTGTTCGTCGCCCAGATCGCGATGTCGCTCGATCCGCTCAGCATGGTCACCGGCGGCACCGTCGCTTTGGTCGCGGCCTTGGTGCTGATCTATTCCGGCGCCTACATGGCCTCGGAGCCGCTGCCGGATCTGCGCCGTTTCTTTGCGGTGATGAACCTGTTCCTCGCCGGCATGCTGGCGGTGGTGTTCGCCGCCGATGTGATCCTGCTGTTTCTCGGCTGGGAAACCATCGGCCTGTGCAGCTTCATGCTGATCGCGTTCTACACCAAACTGCCGAAGGCGGTGTCGGCCGGGCGCAAGGCGCTGATCACCACGCGCATCGCCGACAGCATGCTGCTCGCCGGCCTGATGATGCTGTTCCTGTCGGCCGGCACCACGCGGCTCGACGGGATGCTGGCGGCGGTGCCCGCGATGGACCCGTGGCGGCTGGCGCCGATCGCCGGCCTGATCGCGCTCGGCGCGCTCGGCAAATCGGCGCAATTTCCGTTTCACACATGGTTGCCGAGCGCGATGGCCGGCCCGACGCCGGTGTCGGCGCTGCTGCATTCCGCCACCATGGTGGCGGCCGGCGTGATCCTGCTGGCGCGGCTCGCGCCGCTGTTCGCCGCAGCCCCCGAAATCTCCGCGATGGTGGCGATGCTCGGCATCCTCACCGCGGCGGGCGGAGCCCTGATCGCGGTGATCCAGACCGATATCAAGAAGCTGCTCGCGTTCTCGACCATGAGTCAGATCGGCTTCATGGTGCTGGCGCTCGGGCTCGGCGCGCCGGCGGTGGCGCTGGCGCATTTCGCCATCCATGCCGCGTTCAAGTCGCTGCTGTTCCTCAGCGCCGGCGTGATGAGCCATGCCTCCGGCGGTTCGACGGCGATCGAGGCGCTGCGCGGCGCGCGCTATCGCCAGCCCTGGGCGTTCTGGAGCTTTGCGATCGGCGCCGCCTCGCTCGCCGGCCTGCCGGTCATCACGGCCGGCTGGTATTCCAAGGAAGCGGTGCTCGCCGCGGTGT
Organism: Rhodopseudomonas palustris; assembly: GCF_034479375.1. NCBI lineage: Bacteria > Pseudomonadati > Pseudomonadota > Alphaproteobacteria > Hyphomicrobiales > Nitrobacteraceae > Rhodopseudomonas > Rhodopseudomonas palustris. Next base: position 5,206,628 of record NZ_CP140155.1, read on the forward strand.
GGAGCAGCGGGCCGTGGGGTGTGCCGCTGTGGCTGCTGGCTGCCGCGGCCGCGATGCTGACCGCCGCCTACGCCTTCCGGGTGGTTTTCGTCGCCGGCAGTCAGTCCGCCGACCTCGCCGCGCCGCCCTGGGGCGGCGCCGCGGTGATGGTGCCGCTCGTCGTGCTGACCGCGGTCGCGGTGATCGGCGGTCTGTCGGTCGGCACGCTGATCGGCTTCGCCGGTGGCACGGAGGACCATCTCCCGCTGCTGCCGACGCTGCTCGGTGCCGCCGCTCCGCTGCTCGGCGTGGTGCTGGCGCGGCAACTCGTCCGGCATCCACGCGAGCTGGAGCGCGTCGCGCACCGGCTGCGCCATGTCCGCGCTTTCCGGATCGAGATCCTGTATTATTACTACTTCGTCCGGCGTTTCCGGCATCTCGCCACGGTGCTCGGCAACGCCGATGGCACCGAAGCGGTCGCGCAGGCGGCGGCGCTGCGCCGGGAAGGCGTTGACGTGCCGGGACTGATGGCGGACGATCCGCTCGGCCGCACATTCGGGAAAGAAGCGGCCCAGCCTGATTTCATATCGCGTGCGACCGACGGGCAGACGCCGGTGGTGCGTCTCGTCGCCGGAGATCCGGTCGGCCGGGTCTTGATCATCGTCGCGCGCGTGTTCGTCGGCAGTTTCGTCGCGCGGTTCAGTCCCGATCGGATCGATCGGGCGTGGATGGGATTCGCAGGCGGCTTCGGTCATGCCTGGGCGCAGGCGCGGCGGATGCAGACCGGCCGCGTCCGCGATCACTCGCTCTGGATCGCGCTCGGCTGCGCGGCGCTTCTACTTTATGCTTGGGGGACGTCATGGCGCTGATTGCGCTCATTCTGCTGCCGGCCATCGGCGGCTTCGTCGCATTCTTCATCGCGGGACGCGGCGAGCGCGAACGCTGGGTCACGATCGTGACCTTCACGCTGATGCTGGTGCTGCTGACTGCGATCGTCGCCGGCGCGCCGGAAGGCCGCTGGTACGCGAAGGTCTCGTATCCGTGGGTGCCGTCGTTTGGCATCTCGCTCGAATTCGCGATGGACGGATTGTCGGCGGCGCTGATCGCGATCTCGGCCGGGCTCGGCATCATCTCGGTGATGGCGTCGTGGTCGGAGATCCGCACCCAGTCGGGGCTGTTTCATGCCTGCTTGTGCTGGACCGTGGCGGCGACCATCGGCGTCTTCCTGTCCTTCGATCTGCTGATCTTCGCGTTCTTCTGGGAAGCGATGCTGGTGCCGGCGTTCATGCTGATCGCGGTGTGGGGCCATGGCGATCGCGAAGGCGCGGCGCTGAAATTCCTGGTCTTCAACGCGGTCGCGGGCTTCGGCCTGCTGGCGGCGTCGTTCGCGCTGGCGGCGATGGCCGATCACATGACCTTCAACGCATTCGAACTCGCGGAGATGAAGCTCGGCACCCCGGTGCAGGTCTGGATGCTGCTCGGCTTCTCGCTCGCCTTCCTGGTCAAGCTGTCGGTGCCGCCGTTCCATGCCTGGCTGCCCGAGGCGCACACGCTGGCGCCGACTGCGGGCTCGATTCTGCTCGCCGGCGTGCTGCTGAAGACCGGCGCCTACGGCCTGTTTCGGTTCGCGCCGATGCTGTTTCCGCAGGGGCTCGAAGCGGTCGCGCCCTACGGCATCGCGCTCGGCGCTGCCGGCGCGCTGTATGGCGGGTTGGTCGCCTGCGGCCAGAACGACGCCAAGCGGCTGGTCGCCTACACCTCGATCGCGCATATGTCGATCGTGCTGATGGGCATCGCCGCGGGCGTGCATTACGCGGTCGCCGGCGCCGCGGTCGAGATGATCGCGCATTCGTTTTCCGCCTCCGCGCTGTTCCTGCTGATCGGCGCGCTGTACGAGCGCACCCACACCCGCGACCTGCGCCAGCTCGGCGGCCTGCAGCAGATCGCGCCGCGCTTCGCCGCCGCCTTCGCGCTGTTCTGCTCGGCGCTGCTGGCGCTGCCGGGCACGGCGAATTTCGTCGGCGAGGCGCTGGTGGTGGTCGGCATCTTCCAGGTCAATTGGGTGTTCGCGCTGCTGGCGCTGTCGACGCTGGTGGTCTCGGTGATCTACGCGACGCGGCTGTTGAAGGGGCTGGTGTTCGGTCAGCCGCGCCTCGACGCGCCGGTCGCCGACCTGACCTGGCGCGAGTATGCGCCGGTGCTGGCGATGAGCATCGCCACGCTGGTGATCGGCCTGTATCCGCAGAGCCTGCTGGCGCTGCTCGAGCCGGCGATCAAGGCCGCTCTGGTGCTGCCGCAGCCATGACCGCAGCCCAGTTCGCCGCGCTCTCGCCGCTTGTGGCGCTGGCACTCGCCGCGATCGCGGCGATGATGCTGGTGCCGCTGGCGCGCATCGAAGCTGCGCAGGCGGCGGCCGGTGCGGGCCTGCTGGCCGCCGTGGGACTTGTGCTGCTGCGCGTCGGCGCACCGGCAGCTCCGCTCGGTGCGTTGTTCACCGACGACGGCATGGCGCGGTTCGGAATCGCCTATGCCTGTCTCGCTTCGCTCGGTGCGCTGGTGTTTCTGCGCACCGGCCACCCGGCGAAGGAAGCGCCGTCGCTGCTGGTGCTGGTCGCGCTCGGCGCGGCGACGCTGGCGGGGGCCGGGCATGCGGCGACGCTGTTTCTCGGCATCGAGATCGTCAGCCTGTCGCTGATCGCGCTGTTCGCATTCCGGCTGTCGCGGCAGGGGCTGGAGGCGGCCTACAAATTTCTGGTGATGAGCGGGCTCGCCTCGGCGGCGCTGCTGCTCGGCACAGCCCTGATCTATGCCGAGACCGGGGCGCTCGATTTCGCCGGTTGGACCGGGCACGGAGTCCTGGCCGCGCTGGGCACCGCGCTGCTGCTCGCAGGCCTCGCGTTCAAATTTTCGCTGACGCCGTTCCACATGTGGACGCCGGACGCGTTCGAAGCCTCGCCCGCGAGCGCCGCTGCCCTGGCCGGTGTGGTGTCGAAAGCCGCGGTGGCGATCGTGCTGCTGCGGCTGTTTCTCACCGCGGATCTGCCGGAGCCGGTGTGGAGTTCGGGCCTCGCCGCGCTCGGCGCCGCCTCGGTGGTGGTCGGCAATCTGCTGGCGCTGCGTCAGCCGCAACTGCCGCGGATGCTCGGCTATTCGACCATCGCGCATTCCGGCTATATCGCGTTGATTTTGGCCTCGGGCGCGCCGCGCGCGGCTGAGGCGGTGCTGTTCTATCTCGGCGTCTACGCGCCGGCGATGCTGGGCGCGCTGTGCGTCTCGGCGGCGCTCGGCCGCGCCCCGACGCTGCCTGATCTGCATGGGCTGATGAAGCGGCGGCCGCTGGAGGCGATCGCGCTGTCGCTGTCGCTGCTGTCGCTGGCGGGCTTGCCGGCCGCGGGCGGCTTCATTGGCAAGCTGTATCTGCTGCACGTGCTGGTCGATAGCGGGTTGTGGACGCTGCTGGCGATCACCGTCGCCGGCGCGTCGCTCGGCTTCTTCTACTACGCCAGGTTCTTCACCGCGCCGTTCTTCGGCCATTTGCACGAAGAGGCCGAGCCGTTGCCGCGGCTCGACCAGGGACTGATCGCGGTGTGCGTGGTGCTGATCGTGCTGTTCGGCACAGCGCCGGCGGTGCTAATTGATGTGGTGAGGCTCGCCCTGCCTTAACCTCTCCCGCTTGCGGGAGAGGTCGGATCGCGCAGCGATCCGGGTGAGGGCACTCCGCTCCATGCTTGCTGAGTGAGTGTTTGTATCGCCCTCACCCCAACCCTCTCCCGCAAGCGGGAGAGGGAGCGCGCTGTGCTTGGGGAGAGGGAGCGTATATTAGTCCAAACTTACGCCGCCTTGGCGAGGCGTCCCGCGGCGAGGCCGCGCTCCAGATCGACAATGATGTCGTCGATGTGTTCGAGGCCGACCGACAGCCGGACATAGCCGTCCGACACGCCGGTCGCGAGTTGGTCCTCGACGGAAAGCTGCGAGTGCGTGGTCGTCGCCGGATGGATCGCGAGGCTGCGCGCGTCGCCGATATTGGCGACGTGATACAACAACTGCAGCGCATCGATGAACTTGCGCCCGGCGTCGAGGCCGCCGGCGAGTTCGAAGCCGACCAGGCCGCCGAACTTGCCCTTCAGATACTTGTCGGCGCGCTCTCGCGCGACGCCGGTCTGCTTCGACGGGTGGATCACCTTGGTGACCTCCGGCCGCTTCTCGAGATAGTCGGCGATGGCCTGGGCGTTCTGCACATGGCGTTCAATTCGCAGCGGCAGCGTTTCGAGGCCCTGGAGGATCTGGAAGGCGTTGAACGGCGAGAACGCCGAGCCGATGTCGCGCAGCAGCGTGGTGCGGGCCTTGATGATGTAGGCGACCGGGCCGATCGGCTTCACCGCCTCGACCCAGACCGCGCCGTGATAGCTCGGGTCGGGCGTGTTGAGGGCCGGCTGGCGCTGCGGGAATGTCTCCCAGTCGAAATTGCCACCGTCGACGATCAGGCCGCCGATCGAGGTGCCGTGGCCGCCGAGATATTTGGTCGCCGAATAGACCACGATCGCGGCGCCGTGTTCGAGCGGCTTCACCAGCAAGGGCGCGGCGGTGTTGTCGACGATCAGCGGAATGCCGTGCTTGCGGCCGATCGCGGCCACTTCGGCGATCGGAAACACCGCGAGCTTCGGGTTCGGTAGCGTCTCGGCGTAGTAGGCACGAGTGCGGTCGTCGGTGGCGCGCTCGAAGGCTTGCGGATCGGCCGGATCGACGAAGCGGACCTCGATGCCCTGGTCCTTCAGCGTGTTGGCGAACAGATTCCAGGTGCCGCCATAGAGATCGGTCGAGCTGACGACGTTGTCGCCGACGCGAGCGAGGTTCTGGATCGCGAAAGCCGAAGCCGCCTGGCCCGACGCCACTGCGAGTGCCGCGACGCCGCCTTCCAGGGCCGCGACGCGCTTCTCCAGCACGTCGGTCGTTGGGTTGCCGATCCGGGTGTAGATGTTGCCGAGTTCCTTCAGCGCGAACAGGTTGGCCGCGTGCTCGGTGTTGTTGAATTGATAGGACGTCGTCTGAAAGATCGGCACTGCGACCGAACCGGTCGATGGATCGGCGCGCCAGCCCGCGTGCAGCGCGAGGGTTTCAGGGTGAAGCTTTTCGGTCATGACGGAATCCTTCGACAAATTTGAAAGGCGAAACCGTCGTGGCGTCGGGTCTGCATCGGGTCGACGCTGAGGTTCGCCGGGACGTCCATCAGGTCGGGGCCGTCGTCCCAAGTCAATTCACTTCCTGAAATAAAAATCTATGAATCGGAAATATTGCGGCTATGACGCGTTCGTTCTTTAGTTCGATGGCTCTTTAAGAGAAAATTCTTTCGCGAATCTGGGCGCGCGCTCCTGCGCCGTCGCGTCCTTGTCGCAACAAAAAGGCCGCCATTTCTGGCGGCCAATTCTGGAGAGATGCATGAGGCCGGATACGATGGCGAGGCTTGCCATCGCTTCTGCGTGGAAGCGATCAGGCGTCGAGGTTGCGGAGCTGCTGGCGGTTGCGCAGCTCGATCTGGCGGGCGCCGGAGAAGCCGAGGATGCCCTGGCTCTGCAGTTGCGACAGCGCACGCGACACGGTCTCGAGGGTGAGGCCGAGATAGTCGCCGATATCGCGGCGGCACATCGGCAGCGCCATCATGCCGGCGACGGCGAGGCGGCGGTCCATTTCCAGCAGGAAGTTGGCGACGCGCTCCATCGCATTCTTGCGGCCGAGCAGCAGCATGTGATCTTCGGCGTGGCGCAGCTCGCCAGCGGTCATCGACCACAGGCCGCGGGCGACGTGAACGTCGGTGGCGGCAGCCTGTTCGAGGCTGCGGCGCTTCAACAGGCGAACGGTGGTGTCGACGATGGCTTCCGCGGTGAGGCGATGGGTCGGTCCCGACTCCAGCCCGAACACGTCACCGGGGAGATAGAAGGCGCCGATCTGACGGCGGCCGTCGGAGAGCAGCTTGTAGCTGCGGACCGCGCCCGACACGACCTGGTAGACGTATTCCGACGGCTCGTCCTCGCCGTAGATTTCCTCTTCCTTCTTGTAGGAAAACTCGGAGGCGATCAGGCCGGCGTGGCCGGTGCTTGCAAAGAACTGATCAGCCGGGGAGCAGGAAGGGTCAACCGGAGCCTTGGCGACGGTCGGGGCCCTGAGCGACTGGTTCAGCATCTTGCCATCTCCTATCGGGGTATCGGGATCGGATGGCGTGGTTGTATTGAAGATTCCGGCGGCCAGGTATTTCGCCCCATATCTTAAGGGGGTCTACCTAAGTAGAATTACGGAGGAAGGTATCGATCTCCGCGCTTGCGGGAGAAAAAGTCATAAAAATCAATGTGCGGTCGCACGGCGAACGGCGATGTGCGCCTCAGGCGGTCGCGTCGCTGCCCAGCAGGGCGCCGCGGATGTGGAAGACCAGGCTGTCTTCCAGATGCGGCTTCAGCACCACATGCTGCACGCCGACGGCGGCGGCACGGGTGGAAATGCTCTCGTCCGGATAGCCGGTGATCATCACCACAGGGGTCGAAATCTTGCGGTCACGCAACTTTTGGGCGAGGTCGATGCCGTTCATGCCTGGCATCTTGTAGTCCACGACGATGCAGTCGGCGCGACCTTCGTCGAGCGCGTCGAGCAACGCCGGGCCGCTGCGAAAAGTGCGAACCTCGAAGCCGTCGGTTTCCAGCAGGAACCGCAGCGATCCGAGCACGCCCTGATCGTCGTCAACGACATAGACAACAGATTTTGAGGGCGTGGTGGTCATCAGCTCGTCCCACGCACCTGACCTGACTGCAATTCTTTCATGCAGGGGAGAATAGTTGCTGGCGTGCGAGGCAGGTTGATCTGCCTCAATCCCTGATCACGCCGCCGCGCATCGCCATCCGAACCAGTTCCGACAGGCTGCCGGCCTGCATCTTGGTCATGACGTTGGCGCGATAGACCTCGATCGTCCGCGGGCTGATATCGAACTCGCGGGCGATCACCTTGTTCGACATGCCTGCGATCAGCCCGTCCATCACCTGCCGTTCGCGCGGGCTCAGCGACTGGATTCGCGCAACGATATCCTGCGACACCGCCTCGCTTCTGGCTTCGTCGCCGGCCTGCTTCAGCGAGGTTTCGATCATCCCGATCAGACGGTCGTCCTCGAACGGTTTCTCGATGAAATCGATCGCGCCGAGCTTCATCGCTTCGACCGCCAGCGGAACGTCGCCATGCCCGGTCATGATCACCACCGGCAGCCGCGTGCGGTCGTTCTTGAGTTGCTTCAGCAGGTCCATGCCGTTCATGCCGGGCATCCGGACGTCGGAGACGATGCAGCCGAACGGCAGGCTCGGCACTTCGTTGAGGAAGTCGAGCGCCGACTCGAACAGCCTCACGTCGAAATCCGCCGATCCAAGCAGGAAGTCGAGCGAGTCCCGCATCGCCTGATCGTCGTCGATGACATACACGTTGCCCCTACGTGGCATCGGCGAGGTCCTCTTGGGCTGCGGCCGGCAACGTGAAGCGGAAGGTTGCTCCCCCCGAGGGGTTTGATTCAGCCCACATCCGGCCGCCATGTGCCTCGATGATCGAGCGGCTTATCGACAATCCGACACCCATTCCGGTCTCTTTGGTGGTGAAGAAGGTCTGAAACAGACTTGATTTCACGTCCTCGTGGAACCCGCTGCCGGTGTCGGCGACGGAAATCTCAATCATCTGGTCGGCAACGCGAGCGTTGGAGACGACCAGTTCCTTTTTCTCCGAATTGGCCATCGCTTCAAGAGCGTTGCGAAACAAATTGACCAGCACTTGCTGGATCTGAACCCGGTCGACCAGCGCCATGTCGCTCGCCGGATCGAGCTTGAAGCGCAGCATCACGCCCTGTTCGCGCGCGCCGGTCAGGCCCAGGGCGCCGGCCTCCTCGATCAGCTTGGCGAGGCTTTCGACCCGCTTTTCGGATTCTCCGCGGGCGACGAAATCGCGCAGCCGGCGGATGATCTGTCCCGCGCGCAGCGCCTGTTCGGCGGCGCGTTCCATCGCGTTTTCGATCTTGGAGACGTTCGGATCGTGGCTGCCGGCGAGCAGTCGGCGAGATCCCTTCATGTAGTTGCTGATCGCGGACAGCGGCTGGTTCAGTTCGTGCGCCAGCGCCGACGCCATTTCGCCCATCGCGGTGAGCCGCGAGACGTGGACCAGTTCGGCCTGCAGTTCGTGGAGGCGCGCCTGGGTCTGCTGATACTCGGTGAGATCGCGGATGAAGCCGGTGAAATATCGCTCGCCGCCCGATTCCATCTCGCCGATCGACAGATGGATCGGGAAGGTGGTTCCATCCTTGCGCTGACCGGTGACGATGCGGCCGATGCCGATGATGTGACGTTCGCCGGTGGAGTTGTAGCGCGAGATGTAATTGTCGTGGCGGGAGGCGTCGGGGCGGGGCATCAGAACGCTGATGTTCTGGCCGATCGCCTCTTTCTCGGACAGCCCGAACATCCGCTCGGCGGCGCTCGAAAAGAACCGCATGATGCCCCGGCCGTCGATCAGGATCATCGCGTCCGGCACGGTGTCCAGAATCGAGCGGAGCTGGTTCTGCTGCAGGCGCAGTTCCTGCTCGAGCACCTTCTGTTGATCGATGTCGAGCACGATGCCGCAGAGATAGCCGGCGGTGCCGTTCTCCTCGACGAGGCCGCCGCGGGCGCGCAACCAGTGCCCGGGCTGGCCGCGGTGGGCGACCCGGTACATGATATCGAGATGCTCGCCGCGGTCGATCGACCGCAGCAATGCCAGCGCCACACGATCGCGGTCTTCCGGATCGACCAGCGACACGAAAGTCTCGAAATCAATCGGGGCGTCTTGCGCGACACCGTAGAGGCGCCGCGTCGTCGCAGACCACACCAATTCCCGCGTGGCGAGATTGAGTTCCCAACTGCCTACGCCGTAATGATCGATGCCCTGCTCCAGCCGCCGATCGCGCGCCAGGGCTTCCGATGACGATGAAGCTGGATCCGTCACGCGTTACCTTCGCAACTCATTGAATTGCTCTTATCATATCGGTGTTCTGGTCCGCAACGAGCGCAATGCACAAACGAGATTCGATGCGGCAAACCGTCGGTTTGCCGCATCAGTCAGGTCTGTCAAGCCCTTGCGGGTCTGCGGGCCGCTCAGACCGCCTTCTTGGCGGAGCGGTCGTCCTCGGGGGAGTTCAGATAGAAGCCCGACATCGTGTCGACCCAGCACAGGTGGTCGTGGACCTCCCGGACTCCGCAGACGTTCTCCGCGGCGACGATCGCGGCCTGGCGCGAGCGCTCCTCGGTGATCACGCCGTTGAGATGTACGACGCCGTCGCGCACCATGACGCTCAGTCCGAACGGCCGCCAGTCGTTGCGTTCGATCTCGGCCACGATCTTCCCGCGAATCTTGTCGTCGGCCGTGGTCGGGTCGGGCACTTCGCGGGCCAGATTGGCGACCGCGCGCAGCAGGTTCTTGCGGGTGACGATGCCGACCAGCAGGTCGCCGCGCATCACCGGCAGTCTCTTCACGTGGTGCTTCTCCATCGTCCTGACGATGGCTTCGATCGAGGTATCCTCGTTGATCGTGTGCGGATGGTGGGTCATCACCTCGCCGACCTTCCGTCCGTGCTCGTGCACGAAGTCGGCCGCGCAGGTGCCTGGCCCGAGCAGCAGCCGCAACCAGCGGCTGCGCTTGCGTTGGGTGCCGAGCTCGGCGCGGCGGATGAAATCGCCCTCCGAGATGATTCCGATCAGTCGGCCGTCGCCGTCGACCACCGGCAGGCCGCTGACGTGATGCTCGAGCATGGCATTGGCGGCGTCGACGATCGAGGCTTCGGGCCCGATCGTCACCACATTGGCCGTCATGATCTGGTGCGCACGCATGTTCTGGATCCCCTTCGGCACGGCGGTGCCCGTCCCTTGCTCTGCCGCCGTCGCCGGCGGCCGATCATCCGGCTCAGTGCGAGATCAGCGCCGGTAGCGTCAGCGACTTGAAGATGCCCCGGGTGACACCTCCGAGGATGATCTCGCGCAGCCGCGAATGACCATAGCCCCCCATCACCAGCATGTCGGCGCCGATATCGGCCGCCAGCGACAGGATGGTGTTGTGAATATTGGTCGGGGGCGAGGTGAAGTGGTGCGCGGTGGCGGCCAGGTCGTGGCGCAACAGATGCGCCAGCAGCGCGTCGGTCGATGCCTGGCCGACTTCCTCCTCGTCTTCGTTGACAGCCAGCACGTCGATGGCCTTGGCCCGGCGCAGGAACGGCATGGCGTCGTGGACCGCGCGGGCGGCCTGGCGTCCGCCGTCCCAGCAGATCAGCATCCTGTCGAGCGCCATCGGTCCGGAGTGGATGTAGGGCACCATCAGCAAAGGCTTGCCGGAGTTGAACAGGATGCTCTCCGGCAGCGGATCCTGGTGGCCCGGCTTGGCCCGATCAGGCTGCGGCACGATGCTGAGATCGTACAGCCGTGAGATTTCGGAGAGCGACTCGTTGGCGAGCACCGGCGTGTCGCAGATACTGCGTGCGCCATGCGTGATGCCCGCGGCGCGCGCCGCGATCTCGAACTGATCGAGACGGGCCGCCGCTTCGTCATTGTCCGTATTGTACTGATTGACCGCGGCATAGTAGGCCGCCGAGGCGCCGACCACGACCGCCGGATTGATCGGTTGGTAAGTGCAGACGATGCCGTCGAGATGCGCATCGAAAGCCTTTGCGACGGAGACGGCGCAATCGACAACGCCGTCGGCCGGCCGGTCGGCCGGAACATGGACGACAATATCATTCAGCATGGCAATGCTCTCCGCGTGAGGCTTATGTCGATCTGCCGCGGAATATACCGGCCCGCAGGTGCCATACTTTGATCTAGCTCATCGTGCCGCATCGGCTCTGTTGCAGAAACAGGGCTGTGTTGCAGAAATGAAAGCGGACCGCCGATTAGTTCAGGGTGGCCGGAGTCGGGAGGTATCGATGACGTATTCGACGGTAATGGTCGCCCTGTCGTGCGATCGGCCGAATGCGTGTCCGCTCGGGATCGCGGCCGAACTGGCGGAGCGGTTCGAAGCCCGGTTGATCGGCATCGCGGCCTCCGACCTCAGCCCGCCGCTGTACTATACCTCGGGAGATCGTGCCGAGCAGATGCTGGAGCAAGGCCGTGCGGAGATCCGGCAACGCCTCGACGAGCTGGAGGCCGAGTTCCGTAAGGCGATGCATGGCCATGCTCGCGAGTTGCATTGGCGCTCGGCGATCGCGCAGCCGGCCAAGCACATCGTGCAGCAGGCGCGCGCTGCGGACATCGTGGTCGTCGGCGCCGCGACGGGAGGTCCACTGAGCGATCCGTTTGCAGTCGCGGACCCCGGCGATCTGGTGATGCAGATCGGGCGGCCTTTGCTGGTCGTGCCTGCCGATGTCTGCCGGATCGATCTGTCCAGCGTTCTGGTGGCGTGGAAAGACAATCCGGAGGCGCGGCGCGCCGTCGTCGACGCGCTGCCGCTACTGCGTCAGGCCAGTCACGTCGCCGTCGTCGAAATCGTCGAGGAGGACGGCGATCGCGCCGACGCGCTCGCGGGGGTCCACGATGTCGTCGACTGGTTGTCGCGACACCACATCCACGCCGTCGGCGAGGTGCCGGTGGCCGCCGGCGACGTCGCCCGGCAAATCGATTCGGTTGCGGTGCGGAACGGCGCCGGCATCGTGATTGCTGGCGCTTACGGTCATTCGCGCTTCCGCGAATGGGTTCTCGGCGGCGTCACGCAGTACCTGATCGAGCAAACCGGCCGCTGCGCCTTCCTCGCGCGCTGAGGGCAATTGTCCGGCCGCGCGCAGACAGGCGTACGGTGAGGCCCGCATTGATTGACGCCGAAGCCCTGCGGGGGCTGGTCCGCCGCTGTCGTGCCGGGTCGCTACGCCTCCTTAACCATTCGAGGAGTGGGCTGCCTTCTCCGGGTGTGTGACCGCGCGATGACGGCGTGGTCATCCTATATGTCGACAGCGCGGGCCTGTCGCCAGCCGGCGGTCCGCAATACATCGAGCCGATGCGTCCGTAATCGAGGTGATGATGCTTCAGACCAAGGTCCACGCGCTTCCCGCCGAATCGCAGTCGACACAGGCGCCGCTGAAGCATGCCGCCCCGAACGACAGCGATCGCGCGTTGCACGCGACGCTGGCGCCGCTGACCGGCGGGCTGTCGCCGACCGCGCTGTCGCTCGCCTATGCCGACTGGCTGGCACATCTGTTCTGGGCGCCGGCGCGCCGGCTCGATCTCGCCCACGATGCGTTGCAGCGCGCGTCGCAACTGGCGGAGGCCGCGGTGCATCCCGGGCCGCCATGGGCGCTGATTGCGCCGCAGCCGCAGGATCGCCGCTTCGCCGGCCCGGAGTGGCTGCAGCCGCCGTTCAACCTCATGGCGCAGGGCTTTCTGCTCACCGAGGAGTGGTGGCACGACGTCACCACCGGAGTCCGCGGCGTGTCGCGGCAGAACGAGAAAATCGTCGAATTCTCCGTTCGACAGATGCTCGATGTCTTCGCGCCCTCGAACTTCGCCGTCACCAACCCGGAGGTGATCCGTCAGACGCTCGATTCGGAGGGCCGCAATCTCGCCGCCGGCCTGCGCAACTGGTGGGAAGACCTGTTGCAATCGATGTCCCACGAGACCGAGCTGAAGCACGATTTCGAAGTCGGACGCGACGTCGCGGTGACGCCCGGCAAGGTGGTGTACAGCAACGATCTGATCGAGCTGATCCAGTATGCGCCCGCGACCGCCGAGGTTCGGCCGGAGCCGATCCTGATCGTGCCGGCCTGGATCATGAAATACTATATCCTCGACCTGTCGCCGCACAATTCGCTGGTGAAATACCTGACCGAGAATGGCTTCACGGTATTCATGATCTCGTGGCGCAATCCGACCGCGAAGGATCGCGACATCGCGCTGGAGGACTATCGCCGGCTCGGCGTGATGGCGGCGATCGAGACCGTCGGCACTATCGTCCCCGACCGGCCGATTCATGCGGTCGGCTATTGCCTCGGCGGCACGCTGCTGTCGATCGCGGCGGCGGCGATGTCGCGCGACGGCGATACGCGCCTGAAGTCGATCACGCTGTTCGCGGCGCAAACGGATTTCACCGAGGCCGGCGAACTGACGCTGTTCATCAACGAAAGCCAGGTTGCATTCCTCGAGGACGTGATGTGGAAGCACGGCGTGCTCGACGCCACGCAGATGGCCGGCGCGTTCCAGATGCTGCGCTCCAACGATCTGGTGTGGTCGCGGATGGTGCGCGACTATCTGATGGGCGAGCGCTCCGAGCCGAACGATCTGATGGCGTGGAATGCGGATGCGACCCGGATGCCGTACCGGATGCATTCGGAATATCTGCGCAAGCTGTTCCTCGACGACGACCTCGCCGAAGGCCGCTATATGGTCGAGGGCAGAGCGATCGCGCTGTCCGACATCCACACGCCGATGTTCGTGGTCGGCACCTTGCGCGATCACGTCGCGCCGTGGCGCTCGGCCTTCAAGATTCATCTGCTCGCGGACGCGGAGATCACGTTCTGCCTGACCGGCGGGGGCCACAATGCCGGCATCGTCTCGCCGCCGTCGCCGAAGGCGCGAGGCTATCAGGTGATGACCAAAGAGGCCGACGGCCCCTATGTCGGGCCCGACGACTGGATCGAGCAGGCTCCGCACGCCGAAGGCTCGTGGTGGACCGAATGGGTGCAATGGCTCGGCGCCCGTTCGGGCGAACCGGTGCCGCCGCCGCGGACCGGGCTGCCGGGCGCGAATCCGGACGAGTTGCCGGATGCGCCGGGCCGCTACGTGCTGCAGGCCTGATCGCCGCGACCAAGCGTCCCGACGGCGCGGGCCAGCGTTAGGTCCGGCGTGCCGGAGGCGTCGATCTCGGTCCAGCCGATCGCGCCCTGTTCGTAGGCCTGTTGCTGCCGGACGATGTCGGGCGTCGCGTCCGACGCATCGCCGGTGCGGCGGCTGACGCGGTCGATCCGGGTCTTCAGATCGGCGGCGAGATACAGTCCGAGGAACGTACATCCGGCGTCTGTCGCAATGCCTTCGATCGCCTGCCGCTCCTCGGCCTTGGCGAAGACTGCATCGACGATCACCGAATGCCCCTGCGCCAGAATATGCGCGGCGCGCTCGCCGAGGCCGCGATAGACCTGTGCGGTCACCTCTGGCGAATACGCGGTAGCCGGTAATCGCTCGATGTCGCCGACGCCGAACAGCCGCTTGCGCGCGACATCGGAGCGCAGCACGACGGCGCCGGGCAACGGCGTGACATGACCAGCCAGCGCGCGGGCCAGCACCGATTTGCCGGTTCCCGACAGTCCGCCCACCGCGATCAGCCGCGGCGCCGGCGGCGCGATCAGGCGCCCCGCGAGGGCGAAATAGGCGTCTGCGATCTTCCGGTTGCTGCGCATCGTCCCGGCGTCGCTGGCCGGCCGGGACAGCATCACCTTGGCGCGGATCGCGGCGCGCATCGACAGCAACAGAGGCAGCAGGCCGAGCGCGTCGCCGTTCTGCGGGGGCGTGACCGCCAGATAGCGGTTCAACAGTTCGGCGGCGGCATCGCAGCGATCATAATGGACGAAGTCCATCAGCGGGAAGGCGAGGTCGTACAGCACGTCGACCGAGGCGATCACGGGATCGAATTCGATCGCGTCGAACAGCACCGGCGCGCCGTCGATCAGCACGATGTTGGCCAGATGCAGGTCGCCGTGGCACCAGCGCACGAATGCTTGTGCGCCGCGCTGCTCCAGCAGGCTGCGACAGTGGTCGAACGCGGCGCGGCTGGCGCGATCGAGCGTGGCGACCTGATCGACCGGAAATCCGCCGGCCTCGAACGACGCGGTGTTGTCGGCGATGATCGGCTCGATCGAGGCGATCCAGGGCGCGGCGGCGGCTTCGGGCGCGGCGCGATGCGATGCCGCGATTACGTCGGCAATGGCGGTGACGAGATTCGGATCCAGCATTCCATCGGCCGCGAGATGGTCGACCGTGCGCCGTTCGTCGAAACGCGCCATGTCGACGGCCCATTCGACCGGCTCGCCAGCGCCGCCGATTTGCAGAGTTCCGTCGGTCTCGCGTGTGATCGGCAGAACGTGGCGATAGATCTGCGGCGCGAACCGCCGGTTGACCGCGAGTTCCTGGTCGCAGGCTGCCTTGCGCCGTTCCAGCGTCGAATAGTCGAGAAACGGGAACTGCACCGCGCGTTTGATTTTCAGCGCACGGTCGCCGGCCAGGAACACGGCGGCGCCATGCGTGTCGATTCGCGTCACTGGCTCGCCGCCATGCGAAGCCGGATCGGCGACGAACCGGAAAATTTCTTCCTGCCGGACCGGGCCGGATGCGGGGATCGGTTCTGCCATGGTGACTACTAGGAGAATATCCGAACTGTCCGGAAATGGATCACGGCCGCAGGGTTGCCGTGCCGCCATGTTGGGCATTGTTGCATGAATAACAAGACGTTCGGGAAAACGGCGTCGGATTGACCTTGATCAATTCAATTCCGCAAGGCTGCGGTCAATTTGCCGGAAAGGGCGATTAGCAGGTGCCTCGATACACTCTGCTACGTCCGCGATCGAAGCCCGACCGATTGGAATCTGGTCTTGTACAAATTTCTCGAGGCAACAGTTGCCGACCACATGACCCGCTCGGTGAAATCCGTGGCGCGGGAAATGACGATGCGCGAGCTGGAGGACCAGTTCGAACGCGACGATTACAACGCTTATCCGGTCGTGGAAGGTTCACGCGCGATCGGGCTGGTGACGAAATACGACTTTCTCAACTGCTTCGCGTTTCACCCGACCCAGATGCTGCCGCATTATGACGACCTGATGAACCGGACCGTCGGCGACATCATGACGCCGGATTTCATCTACGTTCACGCCGACACCAAGCTGACGCGCGTGCTGCAATTGATGGTCGAGCACCAGACCCGCAGCATCCCGGTGCTGGACGCCGATCGCAAGCTGGAAGGCATGATTTCGCGTGAGGACGTGATCAGGGCATTGGCGAGCTTCACCAAGGCAAAGTCCTAGCCGGCGCGGCGCTGGGCCGCGGTCGGTCGGTTGGAAACGCCGCCGCATTTGTACTACAAGGCTGCGTGCAGACTAGGCGCGATGCAACGTTTGACATCGGCCGCCGGCTGCCCGGTGCCGAGGTGAGATGTCGACTTATCGATTGAACAATCTCCTGGCGCCCGCCGCAGTGGCGGTGATCGGCGCCAGCCCGCGGCCAGCGTCGCTCGGCCGCGCGGTGCTCGACAATCTGCGCAGCGCCGGCTTCAAGGGCGAGATCGGCGTCGTCAACCCGCGCTATTCCGAGATCGGCGGTTTCAAGACCGTCCGTTCGCTGGGTGATCTGGCGTTCGTGCCCGACCTCATCGTCATCACCGCGCCGTCGCGGACGGTGGCGAAAATCATCGCCGAAGCCGGTGAACGCGGCGTTGCGGGGGCGATCGTCATCAGCGCCGAGATGGGGCGCGGCAAGGGATCTTATGCGGAGGCCGCCAATCGCGCCGCGCGAAAATCGGGGGTCCGGCTGATCGGTCCGAACTGTCTCGGCATCATGGTGCCGGGCTCCAATCTCAACGCCAGCTTCGCCGCACATATGCCGCGGCGAGGTCATCTGGCGCTGATCTCGCAGTCCGGCGCCATCGCGGCCGGCATGGTCGACTGGGCCGCCGTCAAGGACATCGGCTTCTCCGGCATCGTCTCGATCGGCGATCAGCTCGACGTCGACATCGCCGACATGCTCGACTTCTACGCCGCCGACCTCGAGACCCGCGCGATCCTGTTGTACATCGAGGCCATTACCGACGCCCGCAAGTTCATGTCGGCGGCGCGGGCGGCGGCGCGGGTCAAGCCGGTCGTGGTGGTGAAATCGGGGCGGATGGCGCATGGCGCCTTGGCGGCCGCGACCCACACCGGCGCGCTCGCCGGCGCCGACGCCGTGTACGGCGCCGCGTTCCGCCGCGCCGGCATGCTGCGGGTGTTCGATCTCCGCGAATTGTTCGATTGCGCCGAAACGCTCGGCCGCGTCAGCGCGCCGCGCGGCAAGCGGGTTGCGATTCTCACCAATGGCGGCGGCATCGGCGTGCTCGCGGTCGATCGGCTGGCCGAACTCGGCGGCATCCCGGCGACGCTATCGAAGGACGTGTGCGACAAGCTCGACGCGGTGTTGCCGCCGACCTGGTCGGGCTCGAACCCGATCGACATCACCGGTGACGCCGATGCCGAGCGTTACGCCGCCGCGCTGGCCGTGCTGCTCGCCGACCCCGAGAACGACGCGATCCTGGTGATGAATGTGCAAACCGCGATGGCGTCGTCCAGCGAGATCGCCAAGGCGGTGATCCGCTTGGTCGGCGAGGAGCGTATCCGCCGCAGCTTCTTCAAGCCGGTGTTCGCCGTCTGGGTCGGCGCCGACGATTCGGTGACGCATGCGTTCGACGCGGCCGCGATCCCGAACTATCCGACCGAGGACGACGCGGTTCGCAGCATCATCAATCTGGTGCGCTATCGCGAGGCCGCGCAACTGTTGACGGAGGTGCCGCCGAGCCTGCCGAAGGAGTTCGATCCGGACAGCGAGGCTGCGCGTGCGGTGATCGAAAAAGCGCTGGCCGAGGGCCGCTCCTGGCTCGACCCGATCGAGGTCGGCGCGCTGTTCGCCGCCTATCAGATCCCGATGGTCCCGACGCTGGCCGCCGCCGATGCCGACGCCGCGGTGGCGTGGGCGGAGCCGTTCCTGGCGCAGGGCGTCACCGTCGTGGTCAAGGTGATGTCGCGCGACATCACTCACAAATCCGACGTCGGCGGCGTCGTGCTCAATCTCACCAGCGCCGAGGCCGTGCGCACGGCTGTCGGCGAGATTCTGGTGCGCGCCGCGAAGCTGCGGCCGACGGCGCGGCTCGACGGCGTGATGGTGCAGCCGATGATCCTGCGCCGCAAGGCGCGCGAGCTGACCGTCGGCATCGCCGACGATCCGACCTTCGGCCCGGTGATCGTATTCGGCCATGGCGGCACCGGTGTCGAAATCATCGACGACCGGGCGCTGGCGCTGCCGCCGCTCGATTTGCCGCTCGCCTGCTCGCTGATCGCACGCACAAGGGTGTCGAAGCTGCTGCAGGCCTATCGCGACGTGCCGGCGGTGAAGGACGGTGCGGTGGCGCTGACGCTGGTCAAGCTGTCGCAGATGGCGGCGGATCTGCCGGAGATCCACGAGCTCGACATCAACCCGTTGCTCGCCGACGAGAATGGCGTCGTGGTGATCGATGCCCGCGTCGTGGTGCGCAAGGCGACGCGCAAATTCGCCGGCCTCGGCAACGCCACCTTCGCGGTGAAGCCGTATCCCTCCGAATGGGAGCGACATCTGGAAATGAAGGACGGCTGGCGGGTATTGGCGCGTCCGCTGCGGCCCGATGACGAGCCGGCGATTCACGAATTCCTGACGCATGTCACGCCCGAAGATTTGCGGTTGCGGTTTTTCGCGGCGATGAAAGAGTTCAGCCACGCCTTCATCGCGCGGCTCACCCAGCTCGACTACGCCCGCGCGATGGCCTTCATCGCGCTCGACGAGGCGACCGGCGAGACTCTGGGTGTGGTGCGAATTCACTCGGACTCGATCTACGAGAGCGGCGAATACGCCATCCTGTTGCGCTCCGATCTGAAAGGCAAAGGCCTGGGCTGGGCGCTGATGAAGCTGATCATCGAATACGCCCGCGCCGAAGGGCTGAAATTCGTCTGCGGTCAGGTGCTGCGGGAGAACACCGCGATGCTGCGGATGTGTCGCCAGCTCGGCTTCGAGGCCAAGACCGATCACTCCGAGCCGGATATCCTCAACGTGACGCTGCCGCTCAACGACGAGTCCGCCCGCGCCGCTGCGAAGGCGTGAGCGCTAGCCGTCGACGGCGCCCGGCGATGGAATGTCGAGGGGCGTCGATCCTGTTCGATTGCGAGGGCGTCCTAGAGCCGGTTCACCGACACCACGCGGAACGTATGCATGTCGCCTTCCTCGCGGATCGAGACATATTCGCCCTGGACGAATTTTTCGTCGCCGAAGTGATAGCCGGCCTCGTCCGGGATGTTGGCGGTGGCGTCGTATTGAAACGCCCACGATCCGCCCGGGCGATGGATCAGATGGCCGAGCCTGTCGGGCTGCTGCGGCCGCTGCCGCGCCACGCGGCAGGCCTCACGGTGCTTCTTCCAGGTCTCGGCGTCGATGTGGTCGTTTTCGTCGAGGGGTGCGACGATCACATAGGCGATCTGCGATTCGCCTTCGGGATGGCCGGGTTCGCGCGCGAGCTCGAGCCGGATCTGGCGAAAACGCGCGGGCAACGAAGTATTAAGGATGGCGGACGGAGAGCCCTTGGTCATCGGATCGATCCTGTCGTTGCTGCGGTCGACGAGCTTACGAGACGTCGACGCGCGATAATTGATTTGCATCAACCGCATTTCGCGACGCAAGCTGCGGTTCGAGGTGGCCGCGCCGGCGGCCGGAAATCGCGATGGAGCATCGGATGGCAGCACTGAAGACCGGATGGGAGCGGCCGTGAGTTCTGCACCGGTGTTGAATGCAGCGATCCACGGCGATGTGCTGGAATTGCATCCGGGCGGCGCCTGGATCGCGACCCACTCGGCGGTGCTGGAGCGGCTGTTCGACGGCGTGGCGGCGCAGGTCGCCGCCGCCAAGTCTCTCGAGATCGACATGACCGAGGTCGTGGAGATCGACACCATCGGCGCCTGGCTGCTGGAAAAAGTGTCGCGCGACGCCGCGCAGGCCGGTCGCACCACGCATTTCGTCGGCGTCGCCGATCGCTATGCCGGGCTGATCGAGGAGGTCCGTCAGGTCAACCGTCGCGGGCCCACACCCCGGCCCAAGGTCAATCCGATCATCGCCCGGCTCGACCAGATCGGACGCTCGGCCTGGAGCGCGACGCAGGACGTTTCGGTTTTCCTCGCGATGCTCGGCGCGCTCGGCGTCGCGCTGCTCGGCGTGCTGCGCCGGCCGCGGTCGCTGCGGCTGACCTCGCTGACCTATCAGGTCTATCGCGTCGGCTGGCAGGCGATCCCGATCGTCATGCTGATCACCTTCCTGATCGGCGCGATCATCGCGCAGCAGGGCATTTTTCACTTCCGCAAATTCGGCGCCGAATCCTACGTCGTCGATATGGTCGGCATCCTGGTGCTGCGCGAGATCGGCGTGCTGATCGTCGCCATCATGGTCGCCGGCCGCTCCGGCAGCGCCTATACGGCCGAGCTCGGCTCGATGAAGATGCGCGAGGAGATCGACGCGCTGTCGACCATGGGGCTCGACCCGGTCGAGGTGCTGATCCTGCCGCGGATCATCGCGCTGGTGATCGCGCTGCCGATCCTGACCTTCATCGGCTCGATGGCGGCGCTCTACGGCGGATTGCTGACGGCGTGGTTCTACGGCGGCATGCAGCCGGCGGTGTATATCGCGCGGCTGCACGAGGCGGTCTCGCTGAACAGTTTCGAAGTCGGCATCTGGAAGGCGCCGTTCATGGCGCTGGTGATCGGCATCGTCGCCTGCAGCGAAGGGCTCCGCGTCAAGGGCAGCGCGGAGTCGCTCGGCCTGCAGACCACCACTTCGGTCGTGAAGTCGATCTTTCTGGTGATCGTGCTCGATGGGCTGTTCGCCGTGTTCTTCGCCTCGATCGGGATGTAGCGATGGACGCGCTCGCCGAACTCTACGCCATCCGCGTTTCCGATCTGGTGGTCGGCTTCGGCCACCAGACGGTGATTGATCATCTGTCGCTCGACGTCCGCCGCGGCGAAATTCTCGGCCTGGTCGGCGCCTCCGGCGGCGGCAAGTCGGTGTTGATGCGAACCATCATCGGCCTGATCCCGAAGCAGGGCGGCCATATCACGGTGATGGGTCGCGACACCGAACGCGGGCTCGGCCGCGGCACGTCGATCGCCTCGACGTGGGGCATCCTGTTCCAGCAGGGCGCGCTGTTCTCGTCGCTGACCGCGCGGCAGAACGTGAAATTTCCGCTGCGCGAGACCCTGGAGATTTCGGAGAAGCTGCAGGACGAGATCGCGACCGCAAAGCTGGAGATGGTCGGGCTGGCGCCGGACGACTGGGACAAATTTCCGGCCCAACTGTCCGGCGGTATGACCAAGCGGGTCGCGCTGGCGCGCGCGCTGGCGCTCGATCCGGGCATCGTTTTTCTCGACGAGCCGACCTCCGGGCTCGATCCAATCGCCGCCGGAGATTTCGATCAACTCATCAAGACGCTGCAGACCACGCTCGGTCTCACCGTGTTCATGGTGACTCACGATCTCGCCAGCCTCAACGTGGTCTGCGACCGCGTAGCGGCATTGGCCGACGGCAAGATCGTGGCGATCGGGCCGATGGCCGACTTGCTGCAATCCGAACATCCCTGGGTGCGGGCCTATTTCCACGGCAAGCGCTCGGCGATGCTGCGCCCCAAACAGGACTAGGACGCCCATGGAAACCCGTGCTCCCTTCGTCGTCGTCGGTGCGTTCGTGCTCGCGGCCATTCTCGCTGCTTTCGGCTTCGTGTTCTGGCTGCACAACACCAGCGGCATCGGCGCGCGCACCAGCTATCACATCCAGTTTCGCGATCCGGTGCCGGGCCTGCTGGTCGGCGCCGCCGTGCTGTTCAACGGCATCCGCGTCGGCGAGGTCACTGAGCTCGGACTCGCATCCGACGATCCGCGCCGCGTCAATGCGACGATCGCGGTGGCGACCGGCACGCCGGTGCGGCCGGACACCAAGGTCGGCCTCGACTTCCAGGGGCTGACGGGTGTCCCGGTCGTCGCGCTGGAAGGCGGCAAGGATCTCACGGGATCCGCGATCGCCACGACCCTGATCGCCGAGCCGGGCGCGGGCATGAGCATGACGCAGGCCGCGCGAGAGGCGCTGCGCAAGGTCGATTCGGTCCTCGGCGAGAATTCACAGCCGCTCAAGGAGACGATCGGGAATCTGAAGACCTTCTCCGAATGGCTGTCGAGCAGGACCGGCAAGCTCGACGGTATACTCGGGGGCGTCGAGCGCATGACCGGTGCCGACGAGCCGGTCGTTAAGAAGGTCGTCTACGATCTGAAGCCCGCCTCGGGCTTTTCGCCGCCGGTCAGATCGATGAAGGGCCAACTCACGATTCCCGAGCCGACCACGGTGGTGCTCTACGACAGCCAGAAGATGCTGGTTGCGCCCAGCCTCGACCTGCCGGCCTTCGCCGGCGCCCAGTGGAGCGACAGCATCCCGAAGATGCTGCAGGAGAAGCTGATCCAGAGTTTCGAGAACTATGACATCGCCCAACCGCCGCTGCGGCCGAACGATGCCGTGACGCCGGACTATCAGTTGCTTATCGACATTAGAAGCTTTCAAGTCGCTGACGAAAGCGCGCCGAGCGCCGACGTCTCGTTCGGCGCCAAGATCATCGACAAAAGCGGTAAGCTGGTCGCTGCGCGGCTGTTTCAACAATCGGCCAAGCTCGACAAACCGGAGCCTGCTGCGGCAGTCGCCGCTTTCGAGAAGGCGTTCGATGCCGCCGCCAAGGAGCTTATTCCATGGACCGTCGATAGTCTGTCGAGCGGCAGCGCAGCCGAGGGCAGGCCGGCTACTCCAGGCTCTTCAAGTACGCCAAGAGGTCGTTGATCTGATCCGGATCGAGCTCGAACGCCGGCATATCGGAATGTCCGGTGTAGATACCTTCGGCAAATGCCTCGGCCAAGCTCTCGATCGGATAGCGATCATGTAGCGAACGGAATGGCGGGGCCTGCTTCAATCGGCTGGCGCCGGTACGGCCGATCGCATGGCAGCGTGCACAATTGGACTCGGCAAAGCTCAGCCCACGGCGCTCAGCCTTGGTGGCGGCTGAAGCTGTGGTGATCATCGGAAGCAAAATCGCGAGACAAACGGCAACAATCCGCATCGGGCGCTCGGTCTGGGGAAGCCGCAAGGGCGCCTACGACCATTGATGGCGGCGGAAGGGCCGGCCTTGATCTGTGTCAAGCCAACTTGACGATTTGGCGACATATTGACCTTACGGCCGCATGGCGATCAATCGACGGCAGTGCGCGGCAAGGAATTTGATCTGACGACCGCATGGAGTGATGGATGCCGCACCTCGCTTTTCCGAACTCGACTTGCGACGGTTTTCGTTGCGCGACGCACTGCGCAGTGCGCCCGCTGGCGATCTGCGGCGAGCTGGAGCAGGTCGAGCACGAGGAGTTCGAGCGCCTCGCGCAGCATGTTCGCTACGGCGCGAAGGAGGCCTTGTTCTCCGAAGACGAAACCGCCGACGCAGTCTACAGTCTGGTCGAAGGTATCGCGCGGCTCTACAAGCTGCTTCCCGACGGCCGCCGCCAGATCATCGGATTCGCGCTGCCGGGCGATTTTCTCGGCATGGCGCCGTCCGCGCGGTACTCATTCTCGGCCGATTCGATCGGCGGCGTTACCGTCTGCAAATTCTTCCGCGGTCCGTTTCTGCGCTTCATCGAAAACAGGCCGCACATGTTGATGCGGATGAACGAGTTCGCCACCCGCGAGCTGAGCCTCGCACAGGATCAGATGCTGTTGCTCGGCCGCCGTTCCGCCGAAGAGAAGGTTGCGGCCTTCCTGGTCGGCTGGCGTGATCGGCTGGCGCGGCTGGAAGGCGTCACCAAGACCGTCAGCCTGCCGATGGGGCGGCAGGACATCGCCGACTTCCTCGGACTGACGATCGAAACCGTGAGCCGCACCTTCACCAAGCTGGAGCGGGAAAAGCTCATCGTGATCGTGCCGGACGGGGTTCGCGTACTGGATCCAAAGCGCTTCGACGCGCTCGCCGCAGCCTGAACCGGCCGTCTGGCGGCGTCGCGCCCGGGATCGTTCGAGGTTCCATCGATGCCCGACGCCCGGCCGCTCCGTCTCCGAGCAAGGCAGTACGTCTACGAGATCCTCGAGTCGCACGCTCGGAACTCGGGCGTCGGCCGGACCGTCAACCGCGGCATTGTTTTCTTCCTCCTCCTCAGCATCGGCGTCACCGTGCTGGAGTCGGTGCCCGACCTGCGCGACGATTATGATCTGCCGCTCAGGGTGACGGAACTGCTCTGCCTGGTGGTGTTTTCGGTCGAATACTACATTCGGATCTGGATAGCGCCCGAACATCTTCCCTTTCGGCAGATGAGCCCCTGGCGCGCAAGCTGGTCCTACATCATCAGCCCGCAGGGGATCATCGATTTCCTCGCTGTTCTGCCGCTATGGGTGGCGCTGGTCGGTCCCGGCGATCTGCGCGTGTTGATCCTGCTGCGGGTGCTGCGGGTGCTGAAGTTCGCCCGCTATTCGTCCGGCATGCGGTCGCTGCTCGAGGTGCTGGAGAGTGAGCGCCGCGCATTGTTCGCCTGCCTGGTCATCCTGGCCTGCGCGACGCTGCTGTCCGCGACGGCGATGCATATCGCGGAGGGGCAGGTCCAGCCGGAGAAGCTCGGCACCATTCCGGATGCGATGTGGTGGGCGATCGTGACGTTGACGACGGTCGGCTACGGCGATGTCGTGCCCGCAACCAATGTCGGGCGGATGATCGCATCGATCACCATCGTCGGAGGTTTGATCATGATCGCGCTGCCCGTCGGGATCGTCGCGACCGCCTTTTCGCAGGTGATCCACCGCCGCGATTTCATCGTCAACTGGAGCATGGTCGCCCGCGTGCCGCTGTTCTCCCACCTCACCGCCGGCGATATCGCCCACATCATGCAGTTGCTGCAGGCGCGTCAGGTCGACCACGGCGACGTGATCTTCCGTCGCGGCGAGCCGGCTACCGCGATGTACTTCATCGCCGAAGGCGAGGTCGAGATCGAACTGGGCCCGGCCGAAAAGGGGCGGCGGGTCCGGCTGGCCACCGGCCATTTTTTCGGCGAGATCGCAGTTCTGAAGCGGGCCGCGCGATCGGCGACGGTGAAGGCGGTATCGCGGGCTCGCCTGCTGGTGCTCGACGCTGCCGATCTCCGCGCATTGGTCAGCCGAGAGCCGGGCATCGCGCGCAAGATCAACGAGATCGTCGAAGGCCGCACCGGCGACAATCTCAATCTGGAGATTGCCGATGTCGAGGGGCAGGACGACGTGACGCCGGCGAAGGAAGAGCCGCTGGAAAAGACCGTCTGAGCTACGGGGCGGCCGCGGGCGGAGCTTCTTCGGTCTCCGCAGCGTGGCGTTTCGGCTTGCTCGGGAACTCATTGGGGAAGGCCAGCGATTCTGGGGGGCGATCCAATCCATCAGCCGTGCAGCGGCGTCTGCATAAGACGCCCCTTCCGGCGCCCCGAAGACCGCACACATCTCCGGTGGCATCGGTCCGGTCTCCGAACGCAGTTCGATCGCCGATCCCCACCACCACGCTGCCGCCGGCGCCCGCTCGTCTTCTGGGACCGCGCGCCAGGCGCTGACTTCCTTCGCAAGCCGTTCGAACTGGAAGAGTTTTGCCTGATGCACCGGCGCCCCGTTTGCTATTCGAGGCGGTAACAGCCGAGCGGCCGGGAAGTTGCGCGGCCGGTCGGAAAATCCGGGCCGCGCTAGATGGCTGCGTTCTGAGGGGCCATTCTCAGTTGCGGCTTAACATGCTACCATTTTTCAATGAACCAGCGCGCCGAAATCGAAATCCGTCATTCGACCTGCCCCCACGATTGCCCGTCGGCCTGTGCGCTCGACGTCGAGGTGATCGATCGCTCGACCATCGGCCGGGTGCGCGGATCGAAGCAGCAGACCTACACGGCCGGTGTCGTCTGCGCCAAGGTTGCGCGCTACGCCGAACGCATCCATCACCCGGAACGGCTGACCTATCCGATGCGCCGATCCGGCCCGAAAGGATCGGGGCAGTTCGCACGGATCACCTGGGACGACGCCCTGGACGAGATCGCGGCCCGGTTCAACGCTGCTGAGGCGGAGTTCAGTGCGGAGTCGGTCTGGCCGTATTACTACGCCGGCACCATGGGTCTGGTGATGCGCGACGGCATCAACCGGCTCACCAACGTCAAGAAGTATTCGCGGTTCTACTCGACGATCTGTTCCAATATCGCCTGGTCGGGTTACGCCGTCGGCACGGGCAAGATCGTCGGTGTCGATCCGCGCGAGATGGCGAAGTCGGACCTGATCGTGATCTGGGGCACCAACGCGGTCTCCACCCAGGTCAACGTGATGACCCACGCGGCGCGTGCTCGCAAAGAGCGCGGCGCGCGGATCGCCGCGGTCGATATCTACGACAACGACACCATGAAGCAGGCGGATATCCGGATCATTCTGCGTCCGGGCACCGACGGCGCCTTTGCCTGCGGCGTCATGCACGTGCTGTTTCGAGACGGCTACGCCGACCGCGACTATCTCGCCCGCTACACCGATTGCCCCGACGAGTTGGAGACGCATCTGGCGACCCGGACACCGGAATGGGCGTCGGAGATCTGCGGCGTGCCGGTGGCGGAGATCGAGGCGTTCGCGCGTGCGATCGGCGAGACCAAACGCAGCTTCTTCCGGCTCGGCTACGGCTTCACCCGCAGCCGCAACGGCGCGGCACAGATGCATGCGGCGCTTTGCATTCCGGCGGTCACCGGTGCGTGGCAATACGAAGGCGGCGGGGCCTTCTTCAACAACGGCGCGATTTTCGGCTTCGACAAGACGCTGATCGAAGGGCTCGATACGCTCGACCCGACGACCCGCGTGCTCGATCAGTCCAAGATCGGCCGCATCCTCACCGGTGACGCCGAGGCGCTCGGCGGCGGCGTGCCTATCAAGGCGATGCTGATTCAGAACACCAATCCGATGACGGTCGCGCCGGAGCAAACGCTCGTCCGCGAGGGTTTCGCCCGGGATGATCTGTTCGTCGCCGTACACGAGCAGTTCATGACCGAGACCGCAGCGATGGCCGACATCGTGCTGCCGGCGACGATGTTCCTCGAGCACGACGATCTGTATTACGGCGGCGGCCACCAGCATATCTCCGTCGGCGCAAGACTGGTCGAGCCGCCCGGCGAATGCCGGTCCAACCACGAAGTCCTGCAGGGACTGGCGGCGAGGCTCGGCATCCGTCATCCCGCATTCGCGATGACGCCGCGCGAGGTGATCGACGCAACCCTGAAAAAAAGCGGTCGGGGAACGATCGAGGAGCTCGAAGCGGATCTATGGCGCGACCTGCAGCCGGAGTTTCGCACCGCTCACTTCCTCGACGGCTTCGCGCATGCCGACGGCAAATTCCATTTCCGTGCGGATTGGAGTCACGTCAACGTGCCGCGGCAGATCAAGCTTGGACCGTGGCAGTCGATGCCGAGTCTGCCCGACCACTGGTCGGTGACCGAGCAAACCGATCACGCCCATCCGTTCCGGCTGGCGACCAGCCCGGCGCGGAGCTTTCTCAATACGACGTTCAACGAGACGCCGTCGTCACGTGCGCGGGAAGGCGCGCCGACGGTGCTGATACACCCGGCGGATGCTGAAACGATCGGGGTCGGGGATGGGGATGCCGTCACGCTCGGCAATATCAGGGGCGAGACCACGCTCACCGCCAAGCTCGACGGCGGATTGCGCCGCGGCGTACTGATCGCGGAGTCGGTCTTTCCCAACAGCGCACATGCGGGCGGTCGCGGGATCAACGTATTGACCAGCGCAGACTCGGTCGCGCCGCACGGCGGTGCCGCGTTTCACGACAATAAAGTATGGGTGAAGAAGGCTTTACCGCCGCTCGCGAAGCGCGACTGAAGTCCGAAGAGGCGGCGGGAGCCGTCGATCGGCAGTCGTTGATCGCTTCGCGAGGCGGGTTTTGCCGGGCTCAGCGCTGGTGGCCGAGACCGATACCGAGCTTGAGCGCCTTCTGACGCAGCGAACCGACCGTCCGCTTGGTCATCTTGGCGATCTGCGCGACCGGGGTCCGCGCCTTCGAATGCGCGCGCAACTCCTTGATGTCTTCCTTGGTGTACTCGCGCCGGGTGATCTTCGTCTTCTTGGCGGCCTTGGTAGCGGGTTTCGCTACGGTCTTCGCCTTCTTCGACTTTGCTGCGGTCTTTGCGGTCTTTGCGGTCTTCGCAGTCTTTGCTTTAGCTTTCTTTGCCACGCGTAGGCTCCTTTAGTGAAGCGTCCTTCTACTACACTCGTTTCGTCTCGACAATTCTCAATTTCACGAATTCTAACTCATCGGCGCTGCATCGGTTAGCATTCGATTAAGGCGTGGTTAGTTGAGATTTTGGCGAAAATCAGCACGGCTTAGGTAGTAAATGCAGGGGTTGTCCCTGATCATCGAACGTCCGCACGTGCGTTTTCGCGAGACGAAGCGCCGCTACGCAGCATTTCCCGGGTGCGCTGATTCGTCACGATCGAGCGCGGATACCGCGTGAAATTCGGTGCGATGCGCCCGTATTGCGGGATATTGTGCAACCAAAGACGTAGTGAGACTAACCAGGGCGGCGCGAGGGCAGCGGCTCAGCGGCGCGGCTTGATCGGCTGAGACAGCAGCGAGCGTGTGCGGGCCAGCGTCTGATCGTAGTACTTTTCGCGGTCCTGACGCAGTTTGGTCTGCAAATTTCGGAATGCAGCAATGCGTTTGAGGATTACGGCCCGTTCGTCAGCCGCGCTTGTCATGATACTGGGAGTTGCGGCCGGCGCCGCGGCTTTCAAGTCCTGGGATCGAGGATCCGGGACCGTCGCAGTGCTTTTCGCCGCCGAGGTGGCGCGATTGGTATCGGCGCTGAGGGAGGATGCAGTCGGTAGCTGGCCCTGCGCTGCCGGTTGCGGGTGCGACCCGGCCTGATTTTGGGATGCCGCAGCGACCGGGCCGCCTTCGGGCGTTGCAGGTCGCGCTACGAACTCGCAATTCGGTGGCTTCGTCGACGTCATTGTGGTCCCCGATTGCATCATTGATTCCACTGCTGTCCGGACGTCAATCCGCAATGCAGGTGCGGTTCTGCAACCGGTGGATAATTCTGCCTCTCGCTTGCGGCGAAAAGCGGTACCCGATAGCCCAATCTCACAATCGGGAGAACAATTCGATGGCGAAAATCGATCTCGACGCGCTCAGTATCGAGGAGTTGGCGTCGCTGCGCGATGACGCGACGCTGAAACTTTCGGAAAAGGTCGCCGCGCGTCAGGCCGAGCTGGAAGCCGAGCTCGCAGCGCTTTCCCGCTACGGCAAGCCGGCCAAGAAGGCGGGTGCCGATTCACGAAGTGATGGAAAGACCAGGGATGGCGTAGCGAAGGACGTCGGAGCCAAGGAGGCTGCGACGAAGGCCGCATGAGCCGACAACCGGGCGGTTTCAGCCTCGGAGCGGTCGGCGACTTGCAATCTCCGGCCGCATCGTTCTTATTTGCACCGCCGTGCGGTGCCTTCCCCTTTGGCGCTGCTTCCTCGGCTCGAGAAGCCTGCCTCATCGGGAAACATCCATGTCAGCTCATCACGGCCCTCTGCGCGTCGGCATCGGCGGCCCGGTAGGCTCCGGCAAGACCGCGCTGATGGATCTGCTGTGCAAGTCGATGCGCGAGCGCTACGATATTGCCGCGATCACCAACGATATCTACACCAAATGGGACGCCGAGTTCCTGGTGCGATCCGGGTCGCTGACGCCCGATCGAATTGCTGGGGTCGAGACGGGCGGCTGCCCGCATACCGCGATCCGCGAAGACGCATCGATGAACTTGGCCGCCGTGGCCGAGATGCGGAGCAAGTTTCCCAATCTCGACCTCGTGCTCATCGAATCCGGCGGTGACAACCTCGCTGCGACGTTTTCTCCCGAACTCGCCGACCTGACGATCTATGTCATCGACGTTTCTGCCGGCGACAAGATTCCGTCCAAGGGTGGCCCCGGCATCACCCGGTCGGACCTGCTGGTGATCAACAAGATCGACCTGGCCCCCCATGTCGGCGCGTCACTCGAAAAAATGGATACCGACGCCCGGCGGATGCGCGGAGAGCGGCCGTTCGTGATGACCAATCTGAAGAAACACGAGGGGCTCGACCGCATTTTGGCTTTCATCGAGGCCAAGGGCGGCTTGATGTCGAGGTCTCCGGCCGCCTGATTTGCCGCGGGAACAAATCGAAACCGGCGACGTTGGTGCGCTTCGGGCCTGACAGGAAGCTGCAAGGATGGTTACCCTCCATGGTCCCGCTGTCTCGCGACGAATGGCTCGCAGGATCGTCGCGGGCGTCGGCGCTGTCGATGGACATGGAAGGGCATTGGTATCTGCCCTCCATTCGTTGATTGAGTAGAAGCTTGATTCGCTTGGGTTCCATCATCGCGTTGATCGCCGTCGTCGGGATATTGCTGTCCGGCTTCGCGGCCAATCGAATCTACGAACAGGAATCGGCGGTCGAGCGGATTGCGTTGGGGCGGGCTATCGATGTCCACGCCAGTCAGGTGCAAGATCGACTGACCGAACGCGAACTGCTCGGCAGAGTTGCTTCGGGCCTCTTCCGCACGCCGGCGGTGATCAAGGCGGACATGCTGCAGCCGCTCCGCTCGTCGATCTATGCCTTCAAGACCGACTTCCTGCTGGCGAGCTGGATCGTCCGTCTCAAGCCTGAAGAGTTCGCTGCCGCGCAGGCGGAACTGGCCAAGGCCGGCTTCTCCGATACCACCATCCGCCATTCCGACGGGACTGCCATCGATCCGGCGACGCTCCGCGAGCCGGTCGACGTGGTGATGGATATCGAGCCGCGCAATGCCGAAACAGTTGCTCTGCCCGGACGATCGCTCGACGACCATCCGGTTCTCGGTCGGATGTTCGCGCGCTCGCTCGACACCGGTAAGCCCGAAGCCTCCGACCCGCTGCGCCTTGGAGGAGCCCAGGGCCCGATCGGAGTGGTGTTGGCGGCGCCGGTGATGTCCGAAGACGCTTCGGTTGCGGTGGGATTCATCACCTTTTCTTATGACCTCTCGGCGCTGTTGCTCACCAACGACGACATGTCGATGTTCTCCGTGGTGCTGGCGGATCCGCGGCAGCCGAACATCGAGCTGATTGCCGACGAGCGCGGCCGGGTCAGCGAGCGGCCGGCGAACCCCAACGGCGAGAAGCCGACGATGGTCCGGACGATGACCTTCGGCGACCGCGATTGGTCGCTGGCCTACTACGCGCGGGTCAATCCGTTCGTTCGTGCTCAGCAGGTGGCAGCGATCGTCGCGGCGATCGGTCTGGCACTGACCTTCATCATTTGCGGCCTGTTCGGCTACGTCAGCAACAGCAACGTCAGGTTGCGGCGCGAGATCGAGATGCGGATCGGCTTCGAGCGCCGACTGACCGCGGTGATCGACGAGCTCAATCATCGGGTCAAGAATATCCTCGCCGTCATCCAATCGATCGTGACGCGGACGTTGCGGCACGGGTCGGACCTGGACGTCGCCCGCGAACTGTTGATCGGCCGCATTCATGCGATGTCCAACGTCGTCTCTCTGCTCAGCGAAAGTCAGTGGCAAGGCGTGATGCTCAAAGGACTTTTCGAGCCGAGAGCGATCCCCCATACCGACCGCATCGCGGTCAACGGCGCGGACATCGCGGTCAGCGCTCGCGCGGCGCAGAGCCTGTCGCTGCTGTTCTTCGAACTCGCCTCGCACTCCGACGAGGGGCTGTCGCTGGTCGGCAAGCACCCGCATATCGTCGCGAGCTGGGAGGTGACGGGCGAGGGGGCCGACTCGGTGTTCAACTTCCGCTGGGAGGAGTTCAACACCAGCGAGTCGACGCGTCGTCCCGACAGCGAATTCGGGGTCATCCTGCTCGATCGGGTCGCTCCGGAAGCGCTCGGTGGCACCGCCAAGCGCTACTTCACCGATGTCAGCTATGTCTATGAGCTGACGGCACCGATGGAAACGGTCGTGGACATCAACGAGCGGGACCGCACCGGGCAGATCTCGGCGCCACTCCGCCGGAATTGAAACGCGCAAACAGCGGCAATCGAGTCGATCAGTCCGACGGCCGGCTGATCGCTGGTTCGACTGGGATCCGCAACTACGAAGAGGCCCGAAGGCCAGCTTCGCGTTGCGATATCCAGGGTGCCGGGTGCGAGGGCTGCGCTGGTCAGCCGTTGCTTCCGATCACGGCCCGAACCGTGTCGTCGGGACCGAAGTCTTCGGCGCCGTCGACATAGAGCAGTGCACTCAGCTTCGAGCGCGCGCGGTTGACGCGGCTCTTGATGGTGCCGACCGCGCAGCCGCAGATCGCGGCAGCGTCTTCGTAGGAGAATCCCGAAGCGCCGACCAAAATCAGTGCTTCGCGCTGGTCCTGCGGAAGCTTCTCCAGCGCCGCTCGGAATTCTTCGAATTCCAGATGCGCGTTCTGACCCGGCTGAGATTTCAGCGTCTTGGCGTAACTGCCATCGGCGTCCTCGACCTCGCGCCGCCGTTTCCGATAGTCGGAGCGGAACAGGTTGCGCAGAATCGTGAACAGCCACGCCGGCAGATTCGATCCCGGTTGGAACGAGTCGATATTGGCCAACGCCCGTAGCAAGGTCTCCTGCACGAGGTCGTCGGCGCGATCGCCGTTGCCGCTGAGCGAGATCGCAAACGCGCGCAAACTCGGCACGGCAGCCAGTATGTCGTCTCGAAGAGAATCGGTGAGAGGCATTAGTCCCTCCTCTCGCTGTCGGTCGCTGCTGCCGGGCTGCCTTGCTGGGGGTCGTCCAGCCGTTTGATCAGGTCGGCAAACCGATCTGGCACCCCTTGCCTGACCACATCATCGTACATGGCGCGCAGCTGATGGCCGATCCGAGCCTGAATCTCCTGATTCAGGCCACCTTTGCTGCCAGGCGACGACTTCCTCGTTGTCTGAGCCTTGAAATCTTTCATGACTGATCCAATGTCTTCCCCGTGGTCAAGTCCCCCTGAAATCACTGGGGTTTACCTTGATTTTTGAAGGTGTTGCGGTGTCACTGGGAGCCTAATTCAGCCGCAGCGGTAAAGTTCCCCGGTTGGATGGAACTTTTCCCCAGCTTCGGCGTAGGTAGCCTTAGGGAGCCGGCCGCCCTGCCGATATCGGCCGAGACCAGATTCGAGATTGGAGTGGGGATGTCGAGATCGCAGTTGGTTGCTGAGCACTTACCGTTGTTGCGTCGCTATGCGCGAGCCTTGACCGGCAACCAGGCGTCGGGTGACGCCTATGTTGGTGCAATGCTGGAAGCGCTGCTTCAGGACCCGGCACTGCTCGACGAACGACATGGACCGCGCGCGGGGCTGTTTCGCCTATTTGCTCAGATCTGGAATTCGGTAGCACTGAACGACGACTCCGAGGTCCGCTCGCTGCCCATGCCGTCCGAACGTCGCCTCTCGGCGATCACTCCGCTGCCGAGGCAGGCGTTCCTGCTGTTGTCGCTGGAGGGGTTTTCCGAGGAAGAAGTGGCCTTCGTCCTCCACACCGACGTTGGGGAAATCCGTCAACTCGCCGATACGGCGGGCCGGGAGATGGCCGAGGAGATCGCCACCGATGTCCTGATCATCGAGGACGAGACCTTTATCGCGATGGATCTGGAAAGCCTGGTCAAGAATCTCGGCCACAATGTCATCGGTGTCGCCCGCACCCATGCGGACGCGATCGCCCTGGCGCGCTCCAAGAAACCGGGTCTGATCCTTGCCGATATCCAGCTCGCCGATGGCAGTTCCGGCCTGGACGCGGTCAACGAGTTGCTGAAGACCTTCGAGGTGCCGGTGGTGTTCATCACCGCCTATCCGGAGCGGTTCCTGACCGGCGAGCGCCCCGAGCCGGCGTTCCTGATCTCGAAGCCGTTCCAGCCGGCGATGGTTTCTGCGGTGGCGAGTCAGGCGCTGTTCTTCCAGCGCAATTCGCGCAACCGGACGCCGAACGCCGCCGCATCCTGACAACTGATCTCGGCAGCCGATCTGCTGCACAAGGCCGCTCGCGCGCAAGCGCGGGCGGCCTCTTTGTAAGGTCCATTGCGAGCGTATTTCCGACCGCCACGATCTGCGCTCTCCGGCACTCGCCGGAATCTCGAACTCGCTCGATCCAGTCAGGAGAGCAAAGCAAAGAACAGGGCGCAGCTGGCATCACCACAGCTGCGCCCTGTATTGCCGGTCAATTGGGGCAGGGGGACTAACCGGCGCGGGCACAACCTTCATGGCTGGTCTGATGTTCCGAAGCCGCGCCGGAAAATTTCACACACTTAGTTGATCGATCGTTATCGAACCCTGCCCGCGCCCAAACGATTAATTGGTGTGGCGGGCTTGACAAGCCGCCGAAAGAACGAAAGCGGCAATCCTGCCGCGTAAAAAGAGCGGCAAGATACCATGTCACTAATCGTGCGGGGAATTTTGGGCGCCATTGCGATCACGGGCACGCTCGGCGTGGCACAGCTGGCGGTTGGCGGCGACCTCGGTCAGGTCCGCCTGCAGCGAGATGCCTCGACGGCCCAGGAAATCAACCGCAGCAACAAGGCCGATCGCGGAGCCTTGGCCCGGCAGGTCGAGCCGGGCCAGACGTTCGGCGTCAATCTGGTCGATCAGTCGGTGCTGGTCCGTGTGCCGGATACGCAGGTAGGCCAGGCCACGCGCATTCGCGCGCAGCAGCCGGCACCTGTTTCCCCGCGCCGAACGATGGTCGCGTGTGAGCCGGTGGTCAGCGTGTTGACGGAGGTGGCCAAGCGGCTCGAACCCGGTCGATGCGTGACCTGATCCTGCTATTCGAGCAACCGAGTTCGCACCCGCCACCTGCAAGGTGGCGGGTTTTTTCGTCCTACGGCGTTGCGGTTCTGGCGGAGCGGAGCTTCGAGGATCCACCCGCAGGGCCCGGTCGCTGACGATCAGTCGTCGCGGCCCGGCAGTTGCGGGGTGTCCTCGGCGACCAGATGCTCCTTCAGGACCAGGCCGACGATCAGCAGCGGCGAGGCTAGAAAGCCGCCCATCGGGCCCCATAGCCAGGTCCAGAACGCCAGCGCGATGAAGACCGCGAGCGCATTCAGCTCCAGCCTCCGCCCGATGATGGTCGGCGTGATGAAATGTCCTTCCACGAAGGTCAGGACGGCAAAGCCGAGCGGAGCCAGCAGGCCTGCGCCCATCGTGGGCATGCTGATGATCCCGACCAGGGTCAGGATGACGAACATCACGATCGGCCCAATGACCGGGATGAAATTCAGCGTCGCGGCGAGCGCGCCGAGCCCGGCCGGATTCGGCATCCCGGCGAGGGCGCAAATGACGCCCGTCGCGGCCCCGTAGCACAGGTTGATGATCGTCACGGTCAGCAGATAGCCGCCGAGGCTTTGCTCGATCTCATTGAGGATGCGCAAGGTGCGCAGCCGCGCGCCGCGGCCGCCGAAATTCATCACCAAAGCGCGGCGCAGGTCCTTCCAACTCGCGATGAACAGCACGAGGGTGACGAGAAACAGCAGGAATTCGGTCAGGGTCGGTGACAGGAATTCCAGCGTCGGCTGCATCCAGTCGATCTGCGGCATCTGGGATGGTGCAGACACCGCCGGTTCAGTGCCGCCCAGGGCCGATTGAAGCTGTCGCCACAGTCCCATCGGTCGCTCGAAGAAGCTCAGCTTGTCGCGCAGGATCACGCCGAGTTCGGGAAGCCGGCTGGTCCAGTCGATCAGCGGCACCGAGATCAGCGCCACCATGAAGCCGACCCCCGCCAGTGCCAGCGCCACGATCAGCACCGCGCAGACCGCGCGCGGAATTCGCCAGCGCTCCATCAAGGTCGCGGCCGGCGACAGCATCGTGCCCACCACGAAGGCGGTGACGATCGGCAGGAAGAACGGCTTGGCGACGTAGAGAAGCCCGATCACCACGATGATCACCAGGGCCACCAGAGCGAACGCGACGACCTCGGTCCGCCGGATCAGCGGAGGTTGCTCCTCCTTGCTGTCGGGAAGCGGGGTGCCCGCAGGCTCCACGGGAAGAGTTCTCACCAGATCGCCCCGCTACATTCGACGGATCGTGAAGGGAAGGGCTGTCGACCGGGCGGATTCCGCATCGGGTGCGCAGCAGCCCGGTGCCTCAACATGAAGTGCTCGCGAAAGTTCCGGGTGGGATATCGGCGGCGCCCAGGGTGGCCGAGCGTACAGCGTTGTCAGGCGGGTCCTGGCCTACGGGGAACTCCGAAGGGCTCATCGCGTTTGTTAGCAGCATCACAACGGTGCGAGCCACAAGGCAGGGACATCGCCATGATTACTTCCGGAAATGCACTGCGGAGCAATTCGGTGACGCGTCCGCTGGTGGCCTTCGCGGCTGCCCTGCTGATCACGGTCTCGCTGTCCGGTGCCGCTTCGGCACAAATGCTGGGCTACGCTGCAGCGCCTCAGGCCGGTCCGTTCGGGGTCGATGACGAGGTGCTGGCGGCTCCGCTGGCCACTTCGCCGGACGCGGCGCTGAGCGATGACGAAGATGCGCAGCTGTCGGATCGGCTGCGCCGTCAGGTGGTCGCCTATGACAGCAATCAGCCGGCCGGGACCATTGTGATCGATACCGCGAATACGTACCTGTATTATGTTCTCGGCGGTGGCCGCGCGATCCGCTACGGAGTTGGCGTCGGCCGCGAAGGGTTCACCTGGGCCGGCACTCAGACGATTACCCGCAAAGCCGAGTGGCCGGACTGGCATCCGCCGGCGCAGATGATCGCGCGCCAGCCTTATCTGCCGCGCTTCATGGCCGGCGGCCCGGGCAATCCGCTGGGCGCGCGGGCGATGTATCTCGGCTCGACCGAATATCGCATCCACGGCACCAACGATCCTTCGACCATCGGCAGGTTCGTCTCGTCGGGCT
This sequence comes from Rhodopseudomonas palustris, assembly GCF_034479375.1. Classification (NCBI taxonomy): domain Bacteria; kingdom Pseudomonadati; phylum Pseudomonadota; class Alphaproteobacteria; order Hyphomicrobiales; family Nitrobacteraceae; genus Rhodopseudomonas; species Rhodopseudomonas palustris. The sequence continues at coordinate 5,243,298 of NZ_CP140155.1, forward strand.
GTATCCGTCTGACCAACGAGGATGTCGCGGACCTGTTCAGCCGCACCAGGGTCGGCGCTCGGGTCGTGGTACTGCCGAAATCCTCTCCGAACCGCGAAGCCCGCAAGGCGCGACCGGGCCGGCATGCGATGAACATTGCGGTGACGTCGCTCGACTAATGTCCACCCGACCGGAGGTCGCGATGCGTCGCTCAACTGCAAAGGCAATCGGGATCTGCGGCGTCGCGATGATGTCGCTGGCCGGAACGGCGTCGAGCGCGCAGGCGCAGGATTTCTTCTCGGCGCTGTTTCATGGCTTCCAGCCTCCGGCACGCCACTACGTTCCGGAGCGGGCCTTCCCGTTCGCCAGCGAGGGCGACTACGCGCCCAGGGCGCGCCGCCCGGCGCGGACATATTCCAGCGGTGGCCAGGCCTTCTGCGTCCGCACCTGCGACGGCCGCTACTTCCCGATCGCGGCGACCGGCGGTGAAAGCAAGGACGCGACCTGCAACAGCTTCTGCCCCGCCAGCGAAACCAAGGTGGTGTATGGCTCCGATATCGACGGTGCTCGTACATCGAACGGCAAGCCCTATTCGGAGCTTCCGAACGCCTTCAAATACCGCAACGAGATCGTCGCCGGCTGCACCTGCAACGGCAAGGATCAGTTCGGTCTGGCGAAGATCAAGATCGAAGACGATCCGACCGTCCGGAAGGGCGACATCGTCGCCAGTGAGGACGGTCTGAAGGTCGCCGGTCGGCCCGACCGTCGCGAAGGCGCGCTGAATTACTCGCCTGCGCCGGCGTCGATTCGCGCCGGTTACGGCAAGGTGCCGGTTGTCGCCGCGAACTGACGGAGACGGCTGGTCGTCGTAGTCCCTGCCGCAGCTCTGCCGGTCGCCGGAAACCATGTCACTTGACTAGCCCCAAGTTCGGCCAGCGCAGATTTCGACCGTGAACCTGCCGACGCTACCGTGCAGCCACAATCAGTTCCGCTCATGGAACCGACTTGCCCGCTCGCCGTTAGTTCAGCGCGGGTGGGCCGCGGGCTGAAAGGATCTTGCGATGCTGGTCGGTATTCTGATTACGTTTCTCGTCGTTATTCTGGTTTTGTATCTGATCAACCTGCTGCCGCTGGACGGGCGCGCCAAGCAGATTGCGCGTGTCATCGTGATCATTGTCGGCATCATTTCGCTGCTGAAGTATCTGGCGGTGTTCTAGCGAAATGGTGTGACGCGAACGCCGAGCGTACGGTCGGAATCAAACAGGCGGGGCGTGCGCGATGCGTGCGCCCCGTTTTCGTATCGAGCGCGATGTCATATCGGCGCAACGCGCCGCTGGTTCATTTCCGAACAATCGCACAAAGAAAAGCCCCGGCTTGCGCCGGGGCTCACTCCGTTCAAACGAAATGCGCCATCAGCGCAGAGTCTTGAACCAATCATCGACGTCGCTGCTCACCTTGTCCTTGGCGTAGCCGTAACGCTCCTGAAGCTTGCCTTCGAGCTGGTCGCGGCGGCCGGCGATCTTGTCGAGATCGTCATCGGTCAGTTCGCCCCACTTCTCTTTGACGTTGCCCTTGAATTGCTTCCAGTTGCCTTCAACGCGGTCCCAATTCATCATCATTCTCCGTTGTAGATGCTCATCAACGGACGGCTGTGTCGAAGGTTCCCGGACCGTCTGCGGCAAGCGGTCGCCCGAATCTCGGCGCCAAGTAACAGGTTACCGAACGTAAAAAGACCCCTCCCTTGCGGGAGAGGCCTTGCTTGTCGGCGGGCCGATAAGTTTGACCTGATCAGGTCAGATCCTGCAGATGCGCAGCCTTGGCTTCGCGGCGGCGGATATGCAGGATGAACTCGGTATAGCCGTTGGGCTGCTCGCGGCCCTTGAAGATCAGGTCGCAGGCGGCCTCGAAGGCGACGCCGTCGAAGTCCGGCGCCATCGGCCGGTACAGCGGATCGCCGGCGTTCTGCTTGTCGACCACCGCCGCCATCCGCTTCAGCGATTCAAGCACCTGCTCCTTGGTGACGACGCCGTGATGCAGCCAGTTGGCGAGGTGCTGGCTGGAGATCCGCAGCGTGGCGCGGTCTTCCATCAGGCCGACGTCGTGGATGTCCGGCACCTTGGAGCAGCCGACGCCCTGATCGATCCAGCGCACGACGTAACCGAGGATACCCTGGCAGTTGTTGTCGATCTCCTGGCGGACATCGTCCGGCGCCCAGTTCGAATTCGACACCGGGATGGTCAGGATATCGTCGAGCTTGGCGCGTGGGCCGGCCTTCTTGAGTTCCTGCTGACGCGCCAGCACGTCGACCTGGTGGTAGTGCAGCGCGTGCAGTGTGGCGGCCGTCGGGGAGGGCACCCATGCGGTGGTGGCGCCGGCCTGCGGATGGCCGATCTTCTGCGTCAGCATGTCGGCCATCTTGTCGGGCGCCGCCCACATGCCCTTGCCGATCTGGGCATGGCCGGGCAGGCCGTCGATCAGGCCGGTGTCGACGTTCCAGTCCTCGTACGCCTTGATCCAGGGCTGCGCCTTCATCTCGTTCTTGCGGATCATCGGGCCCGCTTCCATCGAGGTGTGGATCTCGTCGCCGGTGCGGTCCAAGAAACCCGTGTTGATGAAGACGATGCGCTTGGACGCGTTCTGGATGCAGGCCTTGAGGTTCACCGTGGTGCGGCGCTCCTCGTCCATGATGCCGACCTTCAGCGTACTCTCCTTCAGGCCGAGCATCTTTTCGACGCGGCCGAACAGCTCGCAAGTCAGCGCCACTTCGTCCGGGCCGTGCATCTTCGGTTTGACGATGTAGACCGAGCCGGTGCGGCTGTTGCGGGTCTTGCCGAGCGCCTTCAGGTCGTGGATCGCCAGCAGGCCGGAGATCGCGGCGTCGAGGAAGCCCTCGGGGATTTCCGCCCCGTCGCTGTCGAGCACCGCGTCGGTCCACATGTGATGGCCGACATTGCGCATCAGCAGCAGGCTGCGTCCGTGCAGGGTGATGTCCTTGCCGTCCGGGCCGGTGTAGGTCCGGTCGCCATTCAGCGCGCGGGTCACGGTCTTGCCGCCCTTGTCGAAATCGGCCGACAGCGTGCCGTCCATCAGCCCGAGGGTGTTGCGGTAGATCAGCACCTTGTCCTCGGCGTCGACGGCAGCGACCGAGTCTTCCATGTCGAGGATGGTCGAGACCGCGGATTCGATCACCAGGTCGGCGACGCCGGCCGGGTCGTCCTTGCCGATGGTGTTGGTCCGGTCGACCTTGATTTCGATGTGCAGGCCGTTGTTGACCAGCAGCACCGCGCTCGGCGACGCGGCGTCGCCGAGCGTGCCGGCGAACTGCGCAGGGTTCTTCAGGCCGGTGGCGTTGCCGCTCTTGAGCTTGGCGGAAAGCTGGCCGGCGATCACGCTGTAGGCGGTGACGTCGCTGTGGCTGCCGGCCACCAGCGGCGCGGCCTGGTCGAGGAACGCCTTGGCCTTGGCGATCACCTTGTCGCCGCGCGCCTTGTCGTAGCCCTTGGCCTGCGTGGCCTCCTGCGGGATCGCATCGGTGCCGTAGAACGCGTCATACAGCGAACCCCAGCGCGCATTCGCGGCGTTCAGCGCGTAGCGCGCGTTCGACAGCGGCACCACGAGCTGCGGACCGCAGAGCTTGCCGATTTCCTCGTCGACGTCGGCGGTTTCGACCGCTACGGTCGCGGGCTCCGGCAGCAGATAGCCGATCTCCTTCAGGAAGGCGGTGTAGGCCGCCATGTCCTGCTTCTTGCCCTTGTTGGCGAGGTGCCAGGCGTCGATCCTGGCCTGCAGGCCGTCGCGATGCTGCAGCAGCGCGACCGTCTTCGGCGTCAGATCGCGGACGATCGCTGCGAGCCCGGCCCAGAAGGCGTCGGGTGCGACGCCGGTCTTCGGCGCGGCCTCCTTGGCGATGAAGTCGAACAGGACGGGCGCAATTTTCAAGCCGTGGGCATCGATACGATTCATATGAGGATGTCTCGCGAGAAAGGGCGCAAAGCGGCGGCCGTTTCAGGGGTCAAAATGAGCCGACGACCGCGGAAGGCGGCCTCGGGGGTGCCTCTTTTAGCGCCAAAGGCAAGGGCATTGGAAGGCCCCAGGCGCCGGCCGCGACTTATAGCGACGGATGCTCGTCGCCGGCCAGCCGCTCCAGCAGCATTTTCAGCAGGATGGTGACCACCGCCACCGCCGTCAGCGTGGTTGCCGCGGCGAACGCGCCTGCGACATTATAGTCCTGGTACAACAGTTCGATCTGCAGCGGCAGCGTGGTTGTCTGGCCCCGGACGTTGCCGGACACCACCGATACCGCGCCGAACTCGCCCAGCACGCGCGCGTTGCACAGGATCGCGCCGTACAGCACCGCCCAGCGGATGTTCGGCAGGGTGACGCGCAGGAAGGTGGCGAAGCCGCCGGCGCCCAGCGTCACCGCGGCCTCTTCCTCGTCGGTGCCCTGCACCTGCATCAGCGGGATCAGTTCGCGGGCGACATAGGGCGCTGTGACGAACATGCTGGCGAGCACGATGCCCGGCAGCGCGAACATCACTTTGATCCCGAGTTGCTCGAGCAGCGGCCCGAACAGGCCCTGCGAGCCGTAGACGAACAGATAGGCGACGCCGGCGACGATCGGCGAGATCGAATAGGGCAGCTCGATCAGGGCGATCAGCAATGTGCGGCCGGGGAATTCGAACTTGGTGACGGTCCAGGCCGCGGCGAGGCCGAACAGGATATTGACGGGCACCGCGATCAGCGCCGTGATCGTGGTCAGCCACATCGCGTGCAGCGTGCCCGGATCGCCGAGATTGCGCAGGAACACGCCGACGCCCTGTGCGAAGGCCGAGGTCAGGATCACCGCCAGCGGCGCCACCAGGATGAACAGCGTCACCACGGCGACCACGCTCAACACGACGAAGCGCGCGACCGGCCCGGCGCCGACCGGCGTCACCATCCAGCCCGGTTGCGCGGGGCGTTGCGGTTTCGGCGTCATGCGTTGCCCCGTCCGAGGTAGCGCAGTTGCCAGGCCTGCACCGTATTGGTGACGATCAGCATCGCGAACGCCATCGCCAGCATCACGGTGGCGATCGCGGCGGCGGCCGGGTAGTCGTATTCCTCGAGCCGGATGAAGGCCAGCAAAGCGACGATCTCGGTCTTCATCGGCTGGTTGCCGGCGATGAAGATTACCGCGCCGAATTCGCCGAGGCTGCGCGCGAATGCCAGCGACGCGCCGGCCAGCAGTGCCGGGAAGATCGACGGGAAAATGATCTTCGACAGGATCTGCAGGTCGCTGGCGCCGAGCGAGCGGCTGGCTTCCTCGACGTCGCTGCCGAGATCCTCGATCACCGGCTGCACGGTGCGCACCACGAACGGAATGCTGGTGAACGCCATCGCGATCGCGATGCCGAGCGGGGTGTAGACCACCTGCAGCCCGAGCGCGTCGAGCGGACCGCCGAACCAGCCGGTCTTCGAAAACAACGCCGTCAGCGCCAGGCCCGCGACAGCGGTCGGCAGCGCGAACGGCACGTCGACCAGCGCATCGAGCAGCCGCTTGCCCGGAAACTGATAGCGCGCCAGCACCCAGGCCAGCAGCAGGCCATAGATCGCGTTGAAGATCGTGGCCGCCAGCGCCATCGTCACCGTCAGCCGGATCGCCGCCAGGGTTCGCGGGGAGGACAGGATGGCCCAGAGCTGGGTTGCGCCGAGGTCGGAGGCTTTCAGAATCAGCGCGCACAGCGGCAGCAACACGATCACGCCGAGATACAGCGCGGTGATGCCGAGGCCGAGGCCGAAACCGGGAATGACGCTGCGTCGCAAGGGGATATCCAGATGGAGGCCAATGAGATTCAGGTGACTGTTCGGTCGTGTCTCCGTCATTGCGAGGAGCGAAGCGACTAAGCAATCCAGAAGCCACGTGCCTGGCGCTTCTGGATTGCTTCGCTGCGCTCGCAATGACGACCAAACCTAGCGGTTGTCATTCCGGGATGCGCCGCGGCAGCGGCGCAGACCCGGAATCCCGAGATGTTGGCAAAGAGAGATTCCGGGTTCGCGAGCTGCGCTCGCGCCCCGGAATGACGAACTCTGTTCACCGCCCCCCGAACAACTGATCGAGCTTCGCGCCGGAGGCCAGATGCTCGGCGTTGAGCTTGTCCCAGCCGCCGAATTCGTCCTCGACGCGATATAGCTTCACCTCCGGGAACTTGTCCTTGAACTTCTCGATCACGGACTTGTCGTGGACGCGGTTATAGGCCTTGGCGAGGATGGTCTGGCCCTCGGGTGAATACAGATATTCGAGATAGGCGGTCGCCAGCGGACGGGTGCCGTGCTTGTCGGCGTATTTGTCGACGACGCTGACGGGGAATTCGGCCAGCAGGCTGGTCGGCGGCACGACGACTTGATATTTGTCGGCGCCGGCGAGATCGCGGATCGCGCTGGTCTCGGCCTCGAAGGTGATCAGCACGTCGCCTGTCTGGCGCTCGACGAAGGTCGTCGTCGCGGCGCGGCCGCCGGTGTCGAATACCGGCACATTGGCGAACAGCTTCTTGATGAAGGCGTCCGCCTCTGCCTCGTTGCCGTATTTATGCTTCGCGAAGGCGTAGGCCGCCAGATAGGTGTAGCGCGCGTTGCCCGAGGTCTTCGGGTTCGGGAAGATGACCTTGACGTCCGGCTTCACCAGATCGTCCCAGTCCTTGATGCCCTTCGGATTGCCGGCGCGCACCAGAAACGCCGGCAGCGAATAGTAGGGCGATGAATTATTGGGCAGCCGCTTCGCCCAATCGGCGGGGATCAGCTTGCCCTTGTCGTGCAGCACCTGGACGTCGGTGACCTGATTGAAGGTGACCACGTCGGCCTCGAGCCCTTCGAGGATCGAGCGCGCCTGCCGCGACGAGCCGCCATGCGACTGGTTGATGCTGATGTCCTGGCCGGTCTTGGCCTTCCAATGCGGGATGAACGCCGCGTTGATCTCGGCATAGAGTTCCCGCGCGATGTCGTAGGAGACGTTGAGCAGCGTCGCCGGCGGCGTCTGCGCCTGCGCGGGCATCGCGGTCACGAGTGCGCCGAGGCCGGCGACGAGAGCAAGAGCTAAACGGTTCACGAGAACTCCTTATTGCTGGCCTACGATATCGGACGTCGTCTCGACGCAACGAGATCGCGTAGCGAATCCCGGTCGTCGGCGCCTCGGCGGTCAGGCGTCGATTGTCGTCAGATAGTCGAGCTAACAGTCCATGTGAAGCGGCTGCTCGTGCGTTGCGCGCGACTCGCGGGATCGCCGCGCCAGCGCCAGCCTCTCTTCGGAGAATGGTCGTCTCCAGCGAGCTGTCCGGAGGGATGGAAATTCCAGCGAGCTGGGCCATTTTGCAAAGGATTGGTTTTCTTTCCGCGTGGCTTGTAAGCATTCCAGCTAGAAAATAATTCTTGTGAACCCGAAAGGGGCAACGGAGCGCTCATGCGGTTTCTTCCGGTCTTTCTCGATCTCGCGGCAGGGCCGGTGGTGCTGGTTGGCGCCGGCGAGATGGCGCGCGCCAAGCTGCGGCTGTTGCTGTCGGCCGGCGCGACGATCCGCTGGTATGTGACCGACGGGGACGGCGACCTCGCCGGCCTCAGCGAGGCCGACCGCGCGCGCGTGACGTCGATGACGGGGGAACCCGCCGAGGCCGATCTGTCGGGCGCGATCGCGCTGATGTGCGCTGGCGCCGGCGATCTCGCGGCACCGCTCGCGGCGAAGGCCCGCGCACTCGGCGTCCCGGTCAACGTGATGGATGAACTTGCGCACTCCACCTTCATCTTCCCGGCGATCGTCGATCGCGGCGACGTCGTGGTCGCGATCGGCACCGGCGGGTCGTCGCCGGTGGTGGCGCGGCGGGTGCGCGAGATGATCGAGACGCTGCTGCCGGCGCGGATCGGCGATCTCGCCGCGCTGATCGGCCGCTGGCGTTCGCCGATGAAGGCGCGGATCCCGGAATTCCCGCTGCGCCGCCGGTTCTGGGAACGTGTCGTCGACGGCCCGATCGGCGCTGCCGTGCTCGAGGGTCGTAGCGACGCTGCAGAAGAGCAGTTGAAGGCGATCGTCGATCCCTCGGCCTATGCGCGTGGTTCAGTGTCGGCTCATACCGAAGGGCACGTCACGCTGGTCGGCGCCGGGCCCGGCGATCCTGACCTGTTGACGATCAAGGCGCTGCGCGCGCTGCAGGACGCCGACGTGGTGTTCTACGACGAACTGGTGTCGCCCGAAATTCTCGACCGGATCCGCCGCGACGCGGCGCGGGTGCCGGTCGGCCGCCGCATCGGCAAGCCGGGGATCGGCCAGGACGCGATCAACACGCTGCTGATCGAAGCCGCGCAGGCCGGCCAGCGCGCGGTGCGGCTGAAGGGCGGCGATCCGTTCGTGTTCGGCCGCGGCGGCGAGGAAGTCGAGGCGCTGCGCGACGCCGGCGTGTCGTATTCGGTGGTGCCCGGCATAAGCGCCGGATTCGGCGCCGCGGCGCAGTTCGAGGTCCCGCTGACCTATCGCCATGAGGCGCTCCGCATCACCTTTCTCACCGCCCACAAGGCGGTGGATGCAGAGGCTGTCGACTGGTCGGCGCTCACCGACGAGAAGATGACGGTGGTGGTCTATATGGGCATGACCGCAGCGCCCACGGTGCGCGACGGCCTGCTGAAAGCCGGGCGCTCGCCGCAGACGCCGGTCGGCGTGTTCGCGCGGGTGACGCGGCCGGACGCGCAGGCCGCTGTCGGCACGCTCGCCGATCTGCCGGCGCTGGTCGCTCAGGTCGATGGCGGCCCGGCGATCCTGGTGATCGGCGACGTCGTCGCGCATTCGGCGCCGTGGCGCCGGCAACAGCTCCAGCAACTCGTGTCGACCTATCAGGTAGCCGCCGAATGACCTCTCCGCTGCAACAGAAGATCAAGATCACCGGCCCGTCGGTGGTGACCGCGAACCGCACGTTCGACGGCGTGGTGATCTATCGCACCGCCGATCGTGGCTGGTCGACCGAGCTCGCCAATGCCGCGATCGTGCGCGAGGCGGAGCCTGCGCGCGCGCTGCTGGCGGCCTCCGTCGCCGACGATGTCGGCGCGGTCGGCGCCTACATCGCGCCGGTCAAGATCGACGACACCGGCGCCGTTGTTCCCGGCAATCTGCGCGAGCAGATCCGCAGGAGCGGCGTTACCATCGCGCTGCCCGCCCACGCTTGAGGCTTTTGTTTCATGTATGCTTACGACGAGATTGACCAGACGCTGGTCGACGAACGGGTCGCGGAATTTCGCGATCAGGTGCAGCGCCGCCTCAGCGGCGAACTGACCGAGGACGAGTTCAAGCCGCTGCGGCTGATGAACGGCGTCTATCTGCAACTCCACGCCTATATGTTTCGCGTCGCGATTCCCTACGGCACGCTGTCGTCGGCGCAACTCCGCAAGCTCGCTCACGTCGCCCGCAAATACGACCGCGGCTACGGCCACTTCACCACCCGGCAGAACATCCAGTTCAATTGGATCGCGCTGAAGGACCTGCCCGACGCGCTGGCCGATCTCGCCGAGGTCGGCATCCACGCGATGCAGACCTCGGGCAATTGCACCCGCAACGTCACCGCCGACCAATGGGGGGGCGTCGCACCCGACGAGGTCGAGGACCCGCGGGTCTGGGCCGAGATCCTGCGCCAGCACACCGCGCTGCATCCGGAATTCTCGTTCCTGCCGCGCAAGTTCAAATTCGCCATCACCGCGTCGGATCATGACCGCGCGGCGATCAAGGTGCACGATATCGGCCTGCGGCTGATCAGGAACGAGCAGGGCGAGACCGGCTTCGAGGTGCTGGTCGGCGGCGGGCTCGGCCGCTCGCCGTTCATCGGCAAGAGCATCAAGCCGTTCGTGCGCGGCCGCGACATCCTCAGCTATGTCGAGGCGATCCTGCGCGTCTACAATCAGTACGGCCGCCGTGACAACATCTACAAGGCGCGAATCAAGATCCTGGTGCACGAACTCGGCATCGAAAAATTCGCCGCCGAAGTCGAGCAGGCCTGGCAAGAGGTCGCCGAAGGCCCGCTGACGCTCGACGACGAGATGATCGAGGATATCCGCTCGCGCTTCGTCTACCCGGCCTACGAGAAACTGCCGGCGATGCCGGATGAACTACGCGCCGCGGCGGGCGACGCCCGCTTCGAGGCGTGGCGCAGGAACTCGGTCGCGCCGCATCGCGAGCCGGGCTACGCCATCGTTACGCTGTCGCTGAAGCCGGTCGGCGGCCCGCCGGGCGACGCCACCGCCGATCAGATAGATGCGATCGCCGATCTCGCCGACAAATACTCGTTCGGCGAGATCCGCGTCGGCCACGAGCAGAATCTGGCGCTGCCGCATGTTGCCAGGCGCGATCTGCCGGCGCTGTGGGCCGCGCTCGACGCGCTCGGCGTCGCCACGCCGAACGTCAATCTGGTCAGCGACATCATCGCCTGCCCGGGGCTCGACTATTGCTCGCTGGCGAACGCCCGCTCGATCCCGATCGCACAGGAGTTGACGCGGCGCTTCGCCAATCACGAGACCGCCAATCTGATCGGCCGGCTGCACGTCAATATATCGGGCTGCATCAATGCCTGCGGGCATCACCACGTCGGCCATATCGGCATTCTCGGCGTCGAGAAAAACGATCAGGAGTTCTATCAGATCACCATCGGCGGCCGCGCCGACGAGGATGCGCGCGTCGGCGATCTGATCGGGCCGGCGGTGCCGTATGCGGAAGTCGCCGACGTGGTCGAGGACATCGTCGAGGCCTATCTGGCGCTGCGCGAAAAGCCGGAGGAATTGTTCGTCGACACCGTCAAGCGGATCGGCGTCGAACCCTTCAAGGAGCGCGTCTATGCCACTCGTTAAGAACGGCGCGATCGTCGCCGACGACTTCGTCAGCGTCGCCGACGATGCCGAGTTGCCGGCCGGCGGCGCGGTGCTGATTTCGGCCGCCCGCTTTCTCGCCGACGCCGAGGCGCTGTCAGCGCGCAACGCGCCGCTCGGCGTGATCTGGCCGAACAATCGCGATGTCGCGGAGCTGAAGCCGTGGCTCGATCGTCTGTCGCTGATCGCGCTGGTGTTTCCCACCTTCAAGGACGGCCGCGCGCACAGCCAGGCCCGCCGGCTGCGTGAGGTCTATGGTTTCCGTGGCGAACTGCGCGCCACCGGACAAATCCTGCGCGATCAGTTCACCTTCCTGCTTCGCAACGGCTTCGATTCTTTCGCGGTCACCAAGGAGTCCGATGCGCAGGCGTTCGGCGAGGCGACGCATCGCTACACCGAATTCTATCAGCCGACCGGCGACGGCCATCTCAGCGCGCTGCAGCGCCGACGCAAGCGCCACACGGCTCCGGCTGGTTAGACTGAATAAAAGCGAGTGCGGCCTCACCTCTCCCCGAGCGCGGGGAGAGGTGACCCGGTTGAGCGCAGCGAAGCCGGGTCGGGTGAGGGGGCGCCTCCGCGCGGCTGAGCCTTCGAGTTGCTTTTCGACTGATGATTATCGACCACTGGCGCTCGGCCCTGTGGTGACGCCCCCTCATCCCAGCCTTCTCCCCGCGCGCGGGGAGAAGGATCAGGCCGTGTGCGCGGCGACCGTCTCACATCACCAGCAGCATTCTGCATCCTCTTTGGCCTTGCTTTGCGACGGAGCTTGCCTTTCTTTCCGCCGTCATGAGCCCTGATCATCTCGACCGCACCGTCTCTGAAATCGCCGAAGAGATGGCGCAGCGCGCCGACCGCGGCGCGGTCGCGAGTTACATTCCCGAATTGGCGCAGGTCGATCCCAAGCGTTTCGGCCTCGTCGTGATCGACGCTGACGGCCATGTCGCCGCCGGCGGCGACGCCGACGTGCCGTTCTCGATCCAGAGCATCTCCAAGGTGTTCACGTTGACGCTGGCGCTCGGCATGGCAGGCGACCGGGTGTGGCGCCGGGTTGGGCGCGAGCCGTCCGGCTCGGCATTCAACTCGATCGTCCAACTCGAGCGCGAGCGCGGCATCCCGCGTAATCCCTTCATCAATGCCGGCGCCATCGCCGTCACCGATTTGATCCTGTCCGGGCACCAGCCGCGCGAGGCGCTCGGCGAAATTCTCCGATTCATGCAATTTCTCGCCGCCGATTCCTCGATCGTCATCGACGAGTCCGTCGCCGCATCCGAACAGCGCACCGGGTTTCGCAACGCCGCGCTGGCGAACTACATGAAGTCCTTCGGCGTGCTCGACAATCCGGTCGAATACACGCTCGGCGTGTACTTCCACCATTGCGCCATCGCGATGAGTTGCCGCCAGCTCGCGATGGCGGGGCGTTTCCTCGCCCATAACGGCCGCAATCCCGCGACCGGCCACAACGTGGTGTCGGCGCAGCGGGCGCGTCGTATCAACGCGCTGATGCTGACCTGCGGCCATTATGACGGCTCTGGCGAATTCGCCTATCGGGTCGGATTGCCGGGAAAAAGCGGGGTCGGAGGAGGGGTGCTGGCGGTCGCGCCCGGCACGGCATCGATCGCCGTGTGGTCGCCGGGGCTCGACGCCTCGGGCAATTCCCATCTCGGCCGCATCGCGCTGGAAGCGCTGACCAAACGACTCGGCTGGTCGATCTTCGGCGTCTGAACCGCCACCCTGGCAAGGCGACGACCGCCGGCAAAAACAAAGGGCCGAAACGCTTGCACGCCGGCCCTTCGTCAGTTCTGGAAAACCCCGCCCCGCGGCGTCGCTGGTGTCGGTGTCATTGCGGTTTGGGAGCCTGTTCTTCGAGCATCGCCGCTTCGTGGTACCAGCTCGAACTAGTCACGACATTCCGGGATCCCGTATCAGCGACGGCGGGCTGGCGCCGGGCAAGGCTTCCGCGGCCGCCGACAGGAAACTGGTAGATTTTGGCGGTCGTCTGATTCAAGGTGCTCACTCTGATCTCCTTCTCTCCTTCGGTTGCATTCCGTCGGTCGCATTCCGTGGTTCGCGGTCTGCGTCGGTCTGTAGATATCTGCCGCGCCCAGGCGTGGTGCAATATGCTCAAGGAAATATCATCGTTTGCCGATAACATAGGCAAAACGCCATCTGCCCGCGCTCTGGTCATGCGGGGCAACTCCGCGAAGCCGGCTTGGTTGCCGACAGCCCGAACCACCCCGCCACCAAAAAGCGTGCGCCGGATCGGTTAATTTTGTTTTCGCGCTGTCGTTTCGTGCAAATACCGGCCTGAAAGCAGGGATTCGGGCGGGTACGGTGGACGCCCCGCGCCGTCTGCCGACGTTGATCGCGCGGAGAGGCGGTTTTCGCCGCGGCGCAAAAATTTGGCATAACAAATGCTTCATATTGCCCGGACATCGGCCGCCGGGTGCGGTTCCAAGTCCGCTTCGGGTCCACAACCCTTTGCAGATCAACAGAGAGAACCGCATGACAAAGTACAAGCTCGAGTACATCTGGCTCGACGGCTACACGCCGGTGCCGAACCTGCGTGGCAAGACGCAGATCAAGGAATTCGAGATCTATCCGACGCTCGAGCAACTGCCGCTGTGGGGCTTCGATGGCTCCTCCACCATGCAGGCCGAGGGCCGCAGCTCGGATTGCGTGCTCAAGCCGGTCGCGATGTTCAACGACGCCACCCGCAAGAACGGCATTCTGGTGATGTGCGAAGTGATGATGCCCGACGGCGTCACCCCGCATGCCAGCAACACCCGCGCCACGATTCTGGACGATGAAGGCGCCTGGTTCGGTTTCGAGCAGGAATACTTCTTCTACAAGGACGGCCGTCCGCTCGGCTTCCCGGAGGCCGGCTATCCGGCGCCGCAGGGCCCGTATTACACCGGCGTCGGCTTCAAGAATGTCGGCAGCATCGCGCGCAAGATCGTCGAGGAGCATCTCGACCTCTGCCTCGCGGCCGGCATCAATCACGAAGGCATCAACGCCGAAGTGGCGAAGGGCCAGTGGGAATTCCAGGTCTTCGGCAAGGGCTCGAAGACCGCCGCCGACCAGATGTGGATGGCGCGCTATCTGATGCTGCGGCTGTGCGAGAGCTACGGCATCGACATCGAATGGCACTGCAAGCCGCTCGGCGATACCGACTGGAACGGCTCGGGCATGCACGCGAACTTCTCGACCAAGTTCATGCGTGAAGTCGGCGGCAAGGACTACTTCGAAGCGCTGATGGGCCAGTTCGAGAAGAATTTGCACGACCACATCGCCGTGTACGGTCCGGACAACCACATGCGCCTGACCGGCAAGCACGAGACCGCCCCGTGGAACAAGTTCTCCTACGGTGTGGCGGACCGCGGCGCCTCGATCCGCGTGCCGCATTCCTTCGTCAACAACGGCTACAAGGGCTATCTGGAAGACCGCCGCCCGAACTCCATGGGCGACCCCTACCAGATCGCGTCGCAGATCCTGAAGACGATTTCGGAAGTCCCCACCTCGAAATCCGCGGCCGCCGCCTGAGCCTCCACGGCGACTGCAAACACGGCCCGGACGCAAGTCCGGGCCGTTGTCGTTTGCGCAGCCGATCTATGCGAGCCGACACGGTTGTTCACCGCAGCCCGCGAGAACGGGGCGAGGGCATCCGGGCCGCGCCGCGGTCGCCTCGTTCGGACGCCCGGGTGCTCGACCGTCAGTTCGATTGATCGGTCGGAGCAAGCAGCGCCGGCCTCGGCGCTACTCTTCTTTCTCGCGCTTCTTCAGCAGGTCTTTGACGAGATCGCCGAGCACCGGGCGGGGCAGGGCGTCGAAGGGCAGCGGGCGGGTCAGGTCGATCGCGGCGAGGCCGAGCCGTGCGGTCAGCATGCCGTTGACGACGCCTTCGCCGAGCTTGGCCGACAGCCGCGAGGCGAGGCCGTGGCCGAGCACGGATTGCATCACGCTGTCGCTGAGCGCGATGCCGCCGGTGACGGCGAGGTGCGATATCGTCTGCCGCATCAGCTTGAACATGCCGAGCGCGCCGGGGCGGCCGCCATACAGCCGCGCCAGCTGGCCGATCAGCCTTGTGGCGACGATCGCCACGAACAGCACGTCGATCAGCGCCTTCGGGCTGATCGCGGTGACCAGCGAGACGCGCTGCGCCGCCTTCGAGATCATCACCCGCGCCTCGAGGTCGAGCGGCGTCATCAGCTCGCGCTCGGCCAGCCGGATCAGGTCGGCGCCGTCGATGATGTCACCGATGTGCTTTTCGAGCGTGGCGCGGGCGCGGGCGAGCTGCGGATTGGGGTGCTCGAATTTCAGGAGCTCGCGAATAATCGCCTGGGCCTCGGCGCGGTTGTCGGTTTCCAGCACTTTGGCGGCGCGGGCGTGCAACTGCTCGATCCGCGCCAGCCGGATCAGCCCGAACGCCTCGCGGCCGACGATGATCGCGAGCGAACCGGCGGCGAGCAGCGCCAGCACCATGCCGACGGTGCCGAGCATCTGGCTCTGCGCGAACAGATCCTCGATCAGCTTGCTGATCCACAGCCAGAACGCCAGCGTCACCAGCCCGGTCGCGGCCGTCCAGAACAGCGCGCCCCAGCGGAAACCCTTCTTCGGATTGATGACGCTGGCCGGCGGCTTCGGCGCGACGATCGGCGGCTCGGCTTCCCTGGCGAGCTGGATCCGCGCCCGCGGCGGCGGCGCCGCTGATGCCGACGACGAGGACGATGCTGACGACGACGACGACGACGCCGTCGCGCCGGCCTGGGCGGCGGCGCGGCTGGTGCTGCCGCTGTCGTCGGCATCGATCAGCACGACGCTCGGGTCGGTGAGCTTGAAGGTCGCCGGCCTTCGGGGAGGCACCCGCTCGGTCATTGCAGTTTGTCTCCGATCAGGAACTGGAGCGCGCGGTCGAGGCGGATGTGAGGCAACGCCGGCCCCTCGGGATCGCGCGTATCGAGCCGCGGCGGCCGGAAGCGCAGGAAGCGGAAATCGGCATCCTGATGCGATCCCGCCGCCAGGCCGCGGAAAGTATCCTCGCCCTTGAACAGCCCCTGCAGATTGGTCGGCAGGTCGCCCGGGAAGGTCGCGACCTCGGTCTCGCCGTCGAACACTTCGCCGTCGGCCATCTCGCCCTTGATCGGGGTGCCGACGATCGACGGCAGCCGGTCGCGGCCGCGCTGCACCTGCGCCTCGCGGGTGGCGCGCACGGCGGCCAGCGCCACCACGTCGACCTTGGCGCCGGCGAATTCGGCGCGCTGCATCGCCCGCTCGACCAGCCTGCGCAGGATCGCCTCGAGCCGGTCGTGGCTCGAATGGTGCAGATGGTCGGCCTTGGTGGCGGCGAACAGGATGCGGTCGATCCGCGGCCGGAACACGCTGGAGAGCAGCGTCGAGCGCCCGACCCGGAAACAGTCGAGGATGCCGGCCAGTGCGGCTTCGAGATCGTGCAGCGCCTCGGGGCCGGCGTTGAACGCCGACAGCGCATCCGCCAGCACGATCTGGCGGTCGAGCCGGGCGAAGTGATCGCGGAAGAACGGCCGCACCACCACGTCCTTATAGGCCTCATAGCGCCGCCGCATCATCGCCCACAGCGAACGTTCCGGCGCGGTGCCGTCGATCGGCACGTCCAGAGGTGCGAAGGTCAATGCGGGCGAGCCGGCGAGGTTGCCTGGCATCAGGAAGCGGCCCGGCGGCAGCAGGCTCATCGCGAACTGCTCGTTGCGGCAGTCGCGCAGATAGGTGGTGAACAGCCGCGCCGCGGTCAGCGTCTCCTGCTCGTTCTCGCGGCCATTCGGGTCGAGTGTGGCCAGATGCGCGTGCCAGTCCACCGCGACGCGGCGGCGCGGGTCCTGCCGCGACAGCGCCAGGCTCTCCGCCGCCCATTTTTCGTAGCTCTTGGTCAGCAGCGGCAGGTCGAGCAGCCATTCGCCGGGATAGTCGACGATATCCAGCGTCAGCGTCCGCTCGGCGCCGTTCTTGCGCTGATAGTCGATCACCAGTCGCAATTCGCTGATATCGACCGTCGAGCTCGGCCAGTTGCGCTGCTCCATCAGCGTGGCGAGGAAGGCTTCATAGCCGAACCGCGGCACCGCGTCGTCGGGTTGCGGCGCCAGCCGGGCCTTGGCGATCCGCCCGGTCGACATCGATTCGAAGATCGGAAACCGTCCGCCGCGCGACAGGCCGTGCACCAGCGCGGTGATGAACACCGTCTTGCCGGCCCGTGACAATCCGGTGACGCCGAGCCGGATGGTCGGATTGAACATGGTTTCGCTGTAGTCTTTCAGCGCCCGCGCCGACAGCCATGCTTCCTCGACCAGATGGGAAAAACGGAAGGCCATGGGCGCTAATGTTCAATCAAGAGGCGGGTACCGGCGACGGTAGCCGCAAAATGAGCGATGCGACAATCCGACCTGATGCCGACGGACCCCGGGGCCTTGGCTTCGCCGCCTTTCAGGGGGATAAAATCGGTCAGGAACGGCAGGACGCGCCGCGAATTGTATTGCATCGCCGCCGTGAACCATGAATGCGCCAGATCAATTCGAGACAGGGTGTCGCCTCCGCCTATGACGATCTTTCGGATGAAGCAAATCGATTCGCATTCCAGGATCGACTCCAGGGGATCGGTTCACTGGAACTACGATCGCGCTGAGTTGATTGCGGATGGCGTGGTCCACGTGCTGGGCCTCGTCGCCGGCCTGATCGCCGTGACCGCGCTGATCACGCTGACCGGAGTGTTCGCCAATACGTCCAAATTCGTCTCGGTCACGGTCTATGCAGCCGGTCTGCTGGCGATGCTGGGTTTGTCGGCGGCCTACAATCTGTGGCCGGTGTCCCCGCGCAAATGGCTGCTGCGGCGGTTCGACCATTCGGCGATCTACATCCTGATCGCCGCAACCTACACACCGATCATCAGCCAGATCAAGGACCAGACGTTCGCGCTGGCGCTGCTCGCCGGCGTGTGGAGCGTCGCCCTGATCGGCATCCTGCTGAAGCTGTTCAAGCCGGGCAAGTTCGACAAGCTTTCGGTCGGGCTGTATCTGGCGATGGGCTGGAGCGGGTTGATCGCCTATGAGCATGTGATCGAAACGCTGCCCAATCTGGCGATGTGGTTCCTCGCCGCCGGCGGCGCGCTGTATACGCTCGGCGTGATCTTCCACGCCTGGCGCCGGCTGCGATTCCAGAACGCGATCTGGCACAGCTTCGTGCTGATCGCCGCCGCCTGCCACTATGTGGCGGTGATGGACCTGGTGCTGGCCGCCTAACCCTCGGCCGGCGACGGTTTCCCTTTGCGCATATCCCGGTCGCAAAACCGGGTGCCACTTTTGCGGGATACGCGCTAAGACACCCCGAACAACAACCAGTCGGGGGAAATCCAATGCAAGTTGCGGGCAAGGTCGTCGTCGTCACAGGCGGCGGCAATGGTATCGGTCAGGCGCTGTGCGAGGCGTTTGCCAAAGCGGGCGCCGCCAAGGTCGTGGTCGCCGATCTCGATTCCGCCCGCGCCGAGGCGGTCGCCGCGGCGATCGGCGGCGCGGCGTTCAAATGCGACGTCGCGGTCGAATCCGACATCAAGCACGTGATCGACGAGACCGAACGGCGCTTCGGCCCGATCGCGCTGTTCTGTTCCAATGCCGGCATCGGCGGCGGCTTCGATCCGCTGTCGGAGAATGCCGGCGGCTCGTCCGACGAGCCGTTCATGAAGAGCTGGATGATCCACGTGATGGCGCATGTCTATGCCGCGCGGCATCTGATCCCGCTCTACAAGGCGCGCGGCGGCGGCTATTTCCTCAATACGATCTCCGCGGCGGGCCTGCTGTCGCAGGTCGGCAGCCCGGCCTATTCGGCGACCAAGCACGGCGCGGTGGGCTTCGCCGAAAATCTGGCGATCTCCCACAAGGCGCACAACATCAAGGTCTCGATCCTGTGCCCGCAGGGCGTCGACACCAACATGCTGCGCGGAATCCCCAAAGGCCCGCAATCCGCCGACGGCGACCTTTCGCCCGAGCAGGTCGCGCAGGACGTGATCGAGGGCCTCGCGCAGGAGAGCTTCCTGATCCTGCCGCACAAGCAGGTGGTCGACTACATGCGCAAGAAGACCGAGAACTACGATCGCTGGATCGGCGGCATGGCCAAGATCCAGGCCAAATTGCGCGAGGCGTTCGGCGCGAAGGCGTAGGGCTCGCGCACGGCCTAACCTCTCCCCGCGCGCGGGGAGAGGTCGACCGGCGAAGCCGGGCGGGTGAGGGGGCGTCTCCGCGAGGCCGAGACTCAGTGCCCGTGTCGTCCCTCACCCCACCCCTCTCCCCGCAAGGGCGGGGCGAGGGAGCAGGCTGCGGTCTTGGCGCGCGCTGCTGAGTGACCTACCCGTTCTTCGCGTAGAGCAGCGGCACCACGCTATCCAGCATCGCCTCGACCACGAACACGCCGTCATGCGCCAGCGCGCGCGACAACACCGGCGCGACGTCCTCGCAGCGCGTGACGCGCTCCGCCGCGCAGCCGAGCGACTGCGCGAGCTGTACGTAGTCGATCCCCGGCAGCTCCAGCCCCGGCACGTCGCGGACCTGCATCACCTGGCTGAACGAGCGCATCGCGCCGTAGCCGCCATTGTTCAGCACCACCACGGTCAGCGGCAGCCGGCGCTGCGCCGCGGTCCACAGCGCCTGGATCGAATACATCGCCGAGCCGTCGCCGATCAGGCACACGGTGCGGCGCTCCGGATGCGCCCGCGCGAAGCCGACCGAGGCCGGCAGCGACCAGCCGAGTCCGCCGCTCGCCATCGTGGCGAAACTGTCCTGGCCGCGCATCGGCATGAATTTCTGCATCGCCGGCCGATGCGACGGCGCTTCCTCGACCAGCATCGCATCGTCCGGCATCGCTCTGCCCAGCGCATCGAGTAGATACTCTGCGGGCATCGGCGCGGCAGCTTGCGGCGTGGGTGGAAGTGCGCGCGCCGGCGGTGCGGCACGCTGCGTCTCTGGTAACAATTCCAGCAGCAGCGATAACGCCGGCGTCATGGTTGCGACGATGCTGGTGCCGAGCGGCGTCACCGACGCGGCCTCGGCATCATCGGTGATCTGGAACAACGCCGCGCCGCCGTCGAAGATCGCCGCATGGCCCTCGACATGGAAGGTGAACACCGGCGCGCCGATCACCACCACGACGTCGTGGGGAACGAGAGTTTCGGAGAGCTGCCCTGGCGAGGCGTGCAGGAAGCCGGCGAACAGCGGATGCCGCTCCGGGAAACTGCAGCGCGCCGAAAACGGACTGACGAACACCGGCGACTTGGCCTTCTCGGCGACTTGCACCATCAGCTCCACCGCCGCAGCGCGATCGACCGCCGGCCCGACCACCAGCGCTGGCTTCTTCGCCGACGAAAGCGCATCCGCCAGCGCCTGCATCGCCGCGCGCTCCGGGCCGATCTCGCGCGTCACGCTGCGCGGCGGCACCGGCGCCGCCGGCCGCGCCCAATCGTCGATCGGCACCGACACGAAGGTCGGGCCGCATGGCGGCTGCATCGCCACATAGTAGGCGCGCGCGATCGCCGCCGGCACATCCTCGGCGCGCGCCGGCTCGACGCTGTATTTCACATAGGGCCGCGGAAATTCGGAGGCGCGCTCGGCGCCGAGAAATGCCTGCAACGGAAGTAGGCTGCGCGCCTGCTGGCCGGCGGTGATCACCAGCGGCGTCTGGTTCTTGAACGCGGTGTAGATGTTGCCGAGCGCGTTGCCGACGCCGGCGGCCGAATGCAGATTGACGAAGCCGGCATTGCGCGTCGCCTGCGCATAGCCGTCAGCCATCGCCACCGCGCTCGCCTCCTGGAGCGCCAGCACGTAGTCGATGTCGTCCGGCCAGTCGCTGAGGAACGGCAGCTCGGTCGAGCCGGGATTGCCGAACACCTTGTCTATCTTGAACGCGCGGAGCAGATCGAGCGTGGCGGATTTGACGGTCGTCGTCGCAGCGTGCGGCTTCGGCTTCTTCGGCAAGGCGGTTTCCTCCGGCGACGGCGCGCCGTGATTGTTGCTTGCGCCGATCAATCAGGAGGAGGCGAGGGGAGTCAACAACGTCAGCCGCGATGCCAAGTTTCCCTCCCCCTTGCGGGGAGGGTGGCCGGCCGTAAGGCCGGTCGGGTGGGGGGTGGACACAGGCGCAGTGCTCGCGGCACCCCCACCCCGGCCTCCGCTTCGCTCGGCCGACCCTCCCCGCAAGGGGGAGGGGTTTCGCGGCCGCCGTGCGAAGGCTGCTACCAGCTCGCGGTGGCCTTCATCGTCGGCACGCCGTCGGCATTCGCGGTCCAAAGTTCGAAGCCGCTCGCCGTCTCGTCGGCGTTGACCGAAAATTCGGCACCGTCGAACAGTGGCTGCACGCCGCGATAGCTGAACGTCTTCGGCACACTGCCTTTCAGCCTGGCGGCGAATTCGACCAGCAGTGCGGCCTGCATCGGGCCGTGCACGATCAGACCGGGATAGCCCTCGACCTTGGTGACGTAGTCGCGGTCGTAATGGATGCGGTGGCCGTTGAAGGTCAGCGCCGAGTAACGGAACAGCAGCACTGGATCGGCGAGGTGGCTTTCGCGATGCTGCGCGGCCGGCGGCGCGGCGGCCGGCTTGGCCGGGGCCGCGGGAGCCGACGAGGGCGGCGGCACGTCGCGATAGACGATGTCCTGGCGGTCGCGGATCGCGATCCCGCGCGGCGTGGTGATCTCGTGATTGACGGTGACGAAGCACAGCGTGCCGGTCGAGCCCTGCTTGATCGTCACGTCGCCGATCGTCGAGGTCCGCGTGACTTCATCGCCGACCTTCAGCGGATCGATGAAGGTCAGTTCGCCGCCCGCCCACATCCGCCGCGGCAGCGGCACCGGCGGCAGGAAGCCGCCGCGGGTCGGGTGGCCGTCGGGGCCGAGCTGATCCATCGGGTACACCGGCTGGCCCAGGCACCAATGCGCGGTGAACGGCGCGGCGTCGCCCGCCGCGGGCTTGCCGATGTCGAGAAACAGCGTCGCGCGCAGGCCACGGACGAGCTGTGCGGTGACTGTGTCGGTGGCCTGTTCGCTGCGGCCGATCCATTGCCGCAGATGATCGATATCGAGCGGGGTGGTCATGGTGTTGGCCCTTGTTACTTGCGCTTGTCGCCGATGCCCGGCACGGCGCCGTAATGGCGGTCGTCGCCGACCACGATCGCGGCCGGCGCCGGATAGGTCACCGGCCCGTTCGGGGTGTCGACCTCGATCCGGCGCAGATGCGGATGCTGCGACAGATCTTCCATCGTGTTGACTTCGGCGAAGGCGATGTCGGCGGTGGCGAGATGTTCGAGCAGATCGTCGCGCGTCAGCGCGCCGAAAATGTCGGCGACGATCTTGTCGGTGTAGGCGCGGTTCTTCACCCGCTCGACGCCGCTGCACAGCCGCGGATCGGTCGCGAGATCCGGCTGGCGCAGCACGTCCGAGCAGAGCTTCTTCCATTCCCGCTCGCTCTGGATCGAGATCAGGATGTCCTTGCCGTCCTTGCTGGTGAACACGCCATAGGGCGCGATCGATGGATGCGCGAGGCCGAGCCGCTTCGGCGGATTGCCGGCTTCGGCGTTGAGCAGCGGCACGGTGAGCCAGTCGGCCATCACGTCGAACATCGAAATGCGGATGTCGGCGCCCTGGCCGGTGCGACCGCGGCCGATCAGCGCTTCGAGGATCGCCGCATGCGCGGTGGCGCCGGTGGCGACGTCGACGATCGACATGCCGACGCGCGAGGCGCTTTCCGGCCCGCCGGTGATCGAGGCGAGGCCGCTCTCGGCCTGGATCAGCAAGTCATAAGCCTTGCGATGCGCATAGGGCCCGTCGTCGCCATAGCCGGAGATGGTGCAGATGATCAGCTTCGGATAGTCGGCGCGCAGCCGCTCGCGGGTGAAGCCGAGCTTGTCCATCGAGCCGGGCTTCAGATTCTGCAGCAGCACGTCGGCCGAGGCGATCAGCCTTTCGAGTTCGGCGCGGCCTTCCTTGGTGGCGAGGTCGACCACCGCGGAGTCCTTGCCGCGGTTGAGCCAGACGAAGTAACTGCTCTGGCCCTTGGCGGCGTGGTCATAGCCGCGCGCGAAATCGCCCTCGGGGCGTTCGATCTTGATGACATGGGCGCCGGCGTCTGCGAGCCGCGAACTGCAGAACGGGGCTGCGACCGCCTGTTCGACGGCGATGACGGTCAGTCCTTCGAGCGGAAGCATTGCTCAATCCTTGGGATGGTCATCGGTGGGCGGCACCATTGTCGTCATTCCGGGGCGCGAGCGATAGCTCGCGAACCCGGAATCTCGAGGCGTCGTGCCGCCGCCGGATGAACAGCTCGGGATTCCGGGTTCGCCGCTGCGCGGCGCCCCGGAATGACGATTCGATCGGGCTGGGTGCATTGCACGCAGCGCAGGAGACTCAATACGACCGCGGCATGCCGAGCACGTGCTCGGCGAGATGCGACAGGATCAGGTTGGTGGAGATCGGCGCGACCTGATACAGACGCGTTTCGCGGAACTTGCGCTCGACGTCGTATTCCTCGGCGAAGCCGAAGCCGCCGTGGGTCTGGATGCAGGCATTGGCCGCTTCGAACGATGCATCGGCCGCGAGCATCTTTGCCATGTTGGCCTCGGCGCCGCAATCCATGCCGGCTTCGTACTTCCGCGTCGCTTCCTTCACCATCAGCTCGGCCGCGCGCATGTTGGCGTAGGCCTTGGCGATCGGAAACTGAATGCCCTGGTTCTGGCCGATCGGCCGGCCGAACACGGTGCGGTCCTTGGCGTAGGCGCTGGCCTTGGCGATGAACCATTTGGCGTCGCCGACGCATTCCGACGCGATCAGGATGCGCTCGGCGTTCATGCCGGAGAGGATGTAGCGGAAGCCCTTGCCCTCCTCGCCGATCAGATTTTCCTTCGGCACCTTGAGGTCGGTGAAGAACACCTCGGTGGTGGCATGGTTCATCATGGTGCGGATCGGGCGGATCTCGAGGCCGTGGCCGCGCGCCTCGCGCATGTCGACCAGGAACACCGAAAGACCCTCGGTTCTCTTAGCCGTCTGATCTTTCGGCGTGGTCCGCGCCAGCAGGATCATCAGGTCGGAATATTCGGCGCGGCTGGTCCAGATCTTCTGGCCGTTGACGATGTAGTCGCCGCTATCGTCCTTCTTGGCGAAGGTCTTCAGCGAGGTGGTGTCGGTGCCCGAGGTCGGCTCGGTGACGCCGAACGCCTGCAGCCGCAATTCGCCGGAGGCGACCTTGGGCAGCCACTTCGCCTTCTGCTCGTCGGAGCCGTGCCGCAGCAGCGTGCCCATGGTGTACATCTGGGCGTGGCAGCCGCCGCCGTTGCAGCCGGCGCGCTGGATCTCTTCCAGGATCGCGGCCGCCGCCGAAAGCTTCAGCCCGGCGCCGCCGTATTCCTCGGGGATCAGCACCGACAGATAGCCGGCGGTGGTCAGCGCATCGACGAAGGCCTGCGGATAGGCCATGTCGCGGTCGAGCTTGCGCCAATATTCGCCGGGAAACTGCGAACACAGTTTGGCGACGGCGTCGCGGATGTCGTGGAATTCGTCCTGCTCCGCGGCGGCATGATGTTTCATTTTGGAGGCTGTCTTCTTTTTCTTAAGGGGTCATGAGATGCGAACCGGCAAGGACTCGTAGCCCTTGACGAAGCTCGAATACACCCGCTTCGGCTCCCCCACAACTTCAATGCGGTCGAACCGTTTGAGCATTTCTTCCCAGACGATCTTCAGTTGCAATTCGGCGAGGCGCATCCCGACGCAGCGGTGGATACCGAAACCGAACGACAGATGGATCTTCGGCCGCTTGCGGTCGATGATGAAGTCGTTCGGGCGCTCGATCACCTCGTCGTCGCGGTTGCCTGAGACGTACCACATCACCACCCGGTCGCCCTTGCGGATGGTCTTGCCGCCGAGTTCGGTGTCCTGCAAGGCGGTGCGGCGCATATGCGCCAGCGGCGTCTGCCAGCGGATCACCTCGGGTACCATGGTGTCGATCAGCGCCGGATTGGCGCGCAGCTTGGCGAACTGGTCCGGGTTCTGGTTCAGCGCCAGCACCGAGCCGGTCATGGTGTTGCGGGTGGTGTCGTTGCCGCCGACGATCAACAGCAGGATGTTGCCGATCAGATTGTCGCGGTCCATCTGCCGGGTGGCGTCGTGATGCGCCATCATCGACAGCAGGTCATTCCGCGGCTCGGAATTGACGCGCTCGTTCCACATCGCCGCGAAGGTCGCGGCGCATTCGTTCAGTTCGTTGCGGCGCTCCTCCTCCGACGCCACGATCATGCTCTTGGGCAGCGCGGTGGCGACGTCCGACCAGCGCGTCAGCTTGCGCCGCTGCTCGAACGGGAAGTCAAACAAGGTGGCCAGCATCTGCGTCGTCAACTCGATCGAGACCCGCTCGACGAAGTTGAAGGTTTCGTTGCGCGGCAGGCCGTCGAGCACGGTCTGGGTCCGCCCGCGGATCAGCACCGCGAGTTCGTCGAGATGGTCCGGCGTGAACATCGGCGATACGGTCTTGCGCTGCGCCGAATGCCGCGGCTCGTCCATCGCGATGAAGCTCGGCCAGTCGTAGCCCTGCGGCGCGTCGCGGATCGAGATGCCGCCGAGCGTGGAATCCGATGAGAAGATGCCGTGGTTGGTGTCGACATGCATGATGTCGTTGTATTTGGTCACGCTCCAATACGGTTCGATCGGCGCGTTGGTGCAGTAGTGCACCGGCTCTTCGTTGCGCAGCCGCTCGAACCACGGCCACAGCGTATCGTCGCGGAAATGCCGCGGCGCGCCGGGGTGGAATTGCGACAGCGGCGTCGCATAGGCTTCGTCGCGCGCGGCGCGCTGGCGGGCGGCGTTGTCGATCTCGATGGTGCCGTGCATGAAGGGCCCTCGGTTATTGGTGTTGGCGTTTCTGTCCGACAGCCCGCCCTGCGGCGGATCGGCCGTTCTCCCGTCCACCGTCTTGATCGCGGCGGATCGTGCGGGCGATTACAACCGGTTGTCGTGGCGAGAGCAAGGTACTCCCGGCGTATCCTGCGGTGCTCACGAACAAATTGATCCGGCAGCGGATTTCCGCCCGGCGGCGTCTTGCGTCGAGGCGCTGGCAAAGGCCCCGGAAGGCCTCGCCGAAGCGACCAATGGAGCCTTCTCAGCCCTGCGGCGCCATGACATGGTGGCCGCAACCAGAACACTGGCGCGCGGCTTCGGCGCTGCGCCCGACGAGTGGAGACGTCCCGATCATGATTCCCAACGCGCAGAGCATGTTCAATTTCGATCTCGGCGAGACCGCGGATGCGATCCGCGAGACGGTGCGGGATTTCGCGTTCAACGAGATCGCCCCGCGTGCCGACGCGATCGACAAGACCAACACCTTCCCGCGCGATCTGTGGCCGAAGCTCGGCGAGCTCGGGCTGCACGGCATCACGGTCGAGGAGGATTACGGCGGCTCGGGGCTCGGCTATCTCGAGCACTGCATCGCGGTCGAGGAGATCTCCCGCGCCTCGGCCTCGGTCGGCCTGTCCTACGGCGCGCATTCCAATCTCTGCATCAACCAGATCCGCCGCAACGGCAGCGAGGCGCAGAAGCGCAAGTACTTGCCGAAGCTGATCTCGGGCGAACATGTCGGCGCGCTGGCGATGTCCGAGCCCGGCGCCGGCTCCGACGTGGTGTCGATGAAGACCCGCGCCGAGAGGAAGGGCGACCGCTTCGTCCTCAACGGCAACAAGATGTGGATCACCAACGGTCCGATCGCCGAGACGCTGGTGGTCTACGCCAAGACCGATCCGAGTGCCGGGCCGCGCGGCATGACCGCGTTTCTGGTCGAGAAAGGCTTCAAGGGATTCAGCACCGCGCAAAAACTCGACAAGCTCGGCATGCGCGGCTCCGACACCGGCGAACTTGTGTTCGAGGATTGCGAAGTGCCGGAGGAGAACGTGCTCGGCGAGGTCGGCCGCGGCGTCAACGTGCTGATGAGCGGGCTCGACTACGAGCGCGCGGTGCTGGCGGCGGGGCCGCTCGGCATCATGCAGGCGTGCATGGACGTGGTGATGCCCTATGTGCACGAGCGCAAGCAGTTCGGCGAGCCGATCGGCACGTTCCAGCTCGTGCAGGGCAAGATCGCCGACATGTATGTGACGATGAACGCCTCGCGCGCTTACGTCTATGCGGTAGCGAAGGCCTGCGACCGCGGCCAGACCACCCGCGAGGACGCCGCCGGCGCGATCCTGTATGCGGCCGAGAAGGCGACGCAATGCGCGCTGGATGCAATCCAGTTGCTCGGCGGCAACGGCTACATCAACGACTATCCGACCGGCCGCCTGCTGCGCGATGCCAAGCTCTACGAAATCGGCGCCGGCACCAGCGAAATCCGCCGCATGCTGATCGGCCGCGAGCTGTTTGCGAAGACGGCGTAAGGCGGTCGCGCCTTGGTCTCGCGACGTCATTCCGGGGCGCGAGCGCAGCTCGCGAACCCGGAATCTCGAGATGCTCATCGACCGTTCGCAACAACCTCTGGATTCCGGGTTCGCTCACTTCGTGAGCGCCCCGGAATGACGGGGTTCAGTGCTCTGTTCAACCGGCATGATTCCCGACACTTTAGACCGGGATGATTGTCGACAGGTCTTTGTCCGCGTGTTGCGGCGCGTAGCGCAGCCCCTCTCGGGGCGGAGCGAAGCGACGGAACACGCGGAGGCGATCGATCAGGCCGATGTCGTAGTGGCAGAACCGCACGATCTGGTCGCCGTTGTCGAGTTCGGCGATGCCGATCGGTTCTCCGATCAGCGCCTCGCTGATGAAGATGCGCTCGCCGTGCCACATGATCTCGCCGGAGCTGCGGACCCGCCGCACCTCGTGGTCGGCGTCGTACCAGGGGTCCGCGATCCGGTCCGGCATCTGCCGCGTCGAGACGGTGTAGAGTTCGGCCGGCGGTCGCTGGCCGAGCGCCTCGTGCGGGCGCTCCCGATTGTAGTGATCGCGGAAGGCATCGAAGCGGGACTGCTGCTGGGTCGCCGTGGCCGCCGGCGGGCGCGAGGTCTGTGCCTTCAGGGTCCGATGCATCCGCTCGTGACGGCCGTTCTCCTGCGGCGAGGCTGGATGCACGAAATGCGGCTCGATCCCGAGCTTGAGCCACCAGGCCGACAGCCGGGTCAGCCCGCAGGCGCCGGTCGAACCGAACGGCGAGCCGTTGTCGCAGCGGATCGCCCGCGGCAGGCCATGGCGGCGGAAGGCATCGAGAAACAACGGCATCGTGGCGTCGATGGTTTGCGGCGTGATGGCGATGTCGAACAGATAGCGGCTGAAACCGTCGGTCAGCGTCAAGGGATCGATCCGGGTGCCGTCGCGGGTCCGAAACCAGCCCTTGAAGTCGGCCGCCCATTCGTCGTTCGGCGCGCTCACCGCTGCAAACGGTCGTTGCTGAGCCAGCGCCGGCCGCCGCCGCCTGACCGGCGCGATCAGCCCGGCCTGCTTCAACAATCCGCCGATCGTCGAGGCCGAAGGCCACGCGTTCTCCGGATGCTTGCGCCGCAGGATCGCCAGAAGCTTGCGCGGACCCATGTGCGGAAACCGGCGCCGCAGATCGACGATCGTCGCAACCAGTGCGGCATCGGTCCGCTGCGGGCAATGATGCGGAGCATGCGAGCGGTCCACGAACCAGTCCTCGGCCCCGCTGTCCCGACGCCGCCGCCACTCGTAGAACGTGTCTCGACTGACCCCGTAGCGCCGGCACAGATCCGACACGCTCCAATGGCCGCTCGCATGCTCCGACAGCATCCGCACCCGCTGTTCCATCCGACAGGTCTCCACAAAAGGCATCGGCGGTCCTCCCTCCGATGCAGTGTGAACTGTCGACAATCACCCCGGTCTGAACTGTCAGGAATCTATCCGGTCCGTACCCTCGCGTCGCCCCCACCCCAACCCTCCCCCGCAAGGGCGGGAGAGGGGGCTCGCCGTGCCTGGTGAGAGGCCGCGCGCTGTCGCGCAGGCGCGTCGGCGCGAGTGAGTGCTGATGATGCGTCCTTCGGAGCCGCTGCCGCGGCGCGCGCTGAACCTCTCCCCGCGCGCGGGGAGAGGTCGGCTTGCATCGCCAGATGCAAGCCGGGTGAGGGGGCGCCTCGACAAGGCCGAGAGTCAGTGCTCGCGTCGCCCCTCACCCCAACCCTCTCCCCGCAAGAGCGGGGCGAGGGAGCCCGCCGTGCTTGGGGCGCGGGAACTCTCTAACAATGGAAGTGGGCGTTGGGCGTGCCCCGCGCGCAACTGCGCGCTTGCCCCGCGCTACGGTCCGAGCCCGTTGGTCTTGCCGACGAAGCTGCGGACGTCGGTCATCACCTGCGGCAGCACGGCCTTGACCTCCTGCACCGTCATCCCCGGCTTCACCTCGGGGTGGTACAGGATGTTCAGCAGATACTGGTCGTAGACGTCGAAATAGCCCTTCTGGACGTCGTCGTTGAACATCGTCCACGGCACCTCGTCGGTGTCGTTGATCGGGCCGAGCGACTGCAGCAGTTCCTCATAGGCACAATCGAGGAAGACGAAGTCGCCGTTGTCGACTGTCAGGATCACCTGGGCCTGTTCGATCTCGTATCTGTCGTTCTTGCGGAAGCCGGACAGGCATTGCGGGTCCAGCGACTGGTGGATCTCCCGCGCGCGCTCGGCGCCGTAGAAGCTCGCGATGGTCTTGCCGAGATTCCTGTCGCGGACGAGGTGAACGGTGACGTTGGCCTCGTCGCTGTCGTCGGTCATCGCGATGTCGAGATGGCGCACCCGCCGGGCGATGTCGGCGACCACCCGGGAGAGCTCGGCTCGCCGGTCGGGCCGGGTTTCGCCTTCGGCAAAGATCCGCACTGGACCCTGGAATTTCCGGATCCGATCGACCCGTCCGGCGACGTGATACTCGGCCCCGAACGCGATCTTGAAGAAGCCGTCGAGGATCTGGCTGTCGCTGAAGTCCGTCTTCTCGGCGCGCTGGTTCGCCGGGATGTCGGTGCGGTCGGCCGCGGACGATGAAGCCACGACGGACGCCGTCAGTGCGATGGCGACGATCGCCGCGAGCGCGCGTCGGAAGGGGCGGGGGCCGCGTTGCATCGCCGGACGCTGCCGCAATCGCGGCGGCCGCACAACCCGCAATTCGGGGCATCGGGCCCGCGCGGGCCCGGCGCACGCGATCGTGTCAGTTCTTGACGACGACCTTGGTGCCGACGCGGACGCGCTCGTAGAGATCGACGACGTCCTCGTTAGTCATCCGGAAACAGCCGGACGATACCGCCTGGCCGATCGTCTCCGGCTCGTTGGAGCCGTGGATGCGGTACAGCGTCGAACCGAGATACATCGCCCGCGCGCCGAGCGGATTGTCCTCGCCGCCGGCCATGTGGCGCGGCAGGTCGGGGCGCCGGCGCAACATCTGCGCCGGCGGCGTCCAACTCGGCCATTCCTTCTTCGCGGTGATGCGGTGGGTGCCCGCCCAGCGGAAGCCGTCGCGGCCCACGCCGATGCCATAGCGCAGCGCGGTTCCGTCGGCGCCGACCAGATAAAGCCGCCGTTCCGAGGTGCTGATCACGATGGTTCCGGGCGCATAATTGCCCATGAACTGGACACGCTCGCGCGGCACCGGGCTCACGCCGGAGGAGCCGGAGCGGAAGAACGGCCCGAAGCCCATCACCTCGCGCAGGTCCATCTCCTGCGCGGGCGCCTGGGAGATTCCGGCTGCGGCAAAAGCGGCGGCGAAGGCGAACAGGCGAACAGCGGAAGCGATCATCGATGAACCTCGCAATCGTCAGAATGTTACCCGAGACAGGCCACAATCATAGCCCGGGCGCAAGCTGTCCGGGCAGCGCGCATTGTCGCCTCGCGCAATTCTGATCCGCGCCGTGGCCCTTTGACGAAACCACGGAACAATGATTGATCGGTCGAAGAAACGCTACAACCGGGAGAGACGCGATGAATGGTGCCGAAAGTCTGGTGCGGACGCTGGTCCATGGCGGCGTGGACGTCTGTTTCGCCAACCCCGGCACCTCGGAGATGCACTTCGTCGCCGCGCTCGATCGAGTCGAGGGCATGCGCTGCGTGCTCGGCCTGTTCGAGGGCGTGGTCACCGGCGCCGCCGACGGCTATTTCCGGATGAAGCGCACGCCCGCCTCGACGCTGCTGCATCTCGGCCCCGGCCTCGCCAACGGCCTCGCCAATCTGCACAACGCCAAGAAGGCGAGTTCCGGCATCGTCAATATCGTCGGCCAGCACGCCACCTACCACATCGACTACAACGCGCCGCTGACCTCGGACATCGAAGGCCTGGCGCGGCCGATGTCGTCCTGGGTCCGCACCTCGCCGGACGCGCAATCGGTGGCGCGCGACGGCGCTGCCGCGATCGCCGCGGCCAAGAGCGCGCCGCCGCAGATCGCCACGCTGATTCTGCCGGCCGACACCGCCTGGGGAGAGGCCGACGGCATCGCCGACGTGCCGAACGATTCCCAGCGCCCGAGCTACTCGCCGCACGCGGTCGAGGCCGCCGCGCGCGTGCTGCGCTCGGGCGAGCCGACGCTGCTGCTGATGACCGGCGGGGCGCTGACCGAACACGGCCTCGACCTCGCCGCGCGGATCGCCGGCAAGACCGGCTGCAAGGTGATGGGCCAGACCTACAACCCGCGAATGGCGCGCGGCCGCGGCCGCTACTCGATCGAGCGGATTCCCTATGTGATCGAGGCCGCGCTGCCGATCCTGAAGGATTTCCGCCACATCGTGCTGGTCGAGGCCAATGATCCGGTGGCGTTCTTCGCCTATCCGAACAAGCCGAGCCTGCTGAAGCCCGAAGGCTGCGAGGTGCATCGCATGACTGAGGGCGGCGAGAATTCGGTCGCGGCGCTCGAAGCGCTGGCCGGCGCGCTCGGTGCCAAAGCGCAGGACGCGCAGCCGCAGAAACTCGTCGAGATCGCGCGGCCGAGCGGCGCGCTCACACATGCCTCGATCGCGATGGCGATCGCCATGGCGATTCCGGAAAACGCCATCGTGATCGACGAATCGATCACCACCGGCCGCGGCTTCTTCCCGCCGACGGCGGCGGCCCCGCCGCACGACTGGCTGCAGAACATGGGAGGCTCGATCGGCTTCTCGCCGCCGGTCGCGGTCGGCGCCGCGGTGGCGTGTCCGGACCGCAAGGTGATCTGCATGGTCGGCGACGGCAGCGCGATGTACACGCTGCAGGCGCTGTGGACCCAGGCGCGCGAAAATCTCGACGTCACAACCGTGGTGTTCGCCAACCGCAAATATCAGATCCTGCGCGGCGAATTCGACGGAGTCGGCGCCGGCGAGCCGGGCCAGCGCGCGCAGGACATGCTGTCGCTGGATCGGCCGAACCTCGACTGGGTGTCGCTGGCCAAGGGCATGGGCGTGCCGGCCCGCGCCGTGACCAGCGCCGATGAACTCAACAAGGCGCTCGACGCCGGCGTCGCCGGCAGCGGTCCGAATTTGATCGAAGTGCAGATGTAACCGGCGCGCCTGCGCGGCCACGACCGGCGAACCGGTTGTCGAAACGCCGCGTTCTGCGTAGCGTGGGCTGCGGCGGCGCGTTTGCCGCCGGTGGAGCAGGCATGAAGCGATATCTGATTTTCGGCGCGCTCGGTCCGTTCGTCGGCGGATTGCTTCTGCTGTTCGCGACCAGCTATCTGTCCGGCTATTGGGCGCACACCGATCTGATGGAGCTGAAGAAGTTCGTCGTCGTCCTGTTCAGGTCGCTGCAATACAGCTACCTGTTCGGACTGCTTCCGGCGCTGATCATGGCTGCGATCGACGAGATCATCTGCCACATTCGCCCGATCGGCCCGCGGGTGCGGATGCTGATCGTCGGCCTGATCGGCTTCGCCGCCACCGCGTTCCTGTATTCCAACCGCGGCGCCGACGCCGGCTCGCTGCAACTGGTGCTGTACGGCATGGTCGGCCTGGTGCCGGCGATGCTGTCGTCCTGGCTCGCCGAACGATTCTGTCCGCCGGTCGTCACGAAGACGACGGGGCAGGCGTCGACATAGCGCGCGAGCAACTCCTCAGGCTCAGCCGCGCGCGGCGGCGCTGCCCCAATCGCTCAGGCTTTCGATCGCATCGTCCTGCAGCGCGGTGTCGATCTTGTCCTTCAGTTCGGCATGGCGATCGCGCGCCGCTTCGAATTCGGCATGGCTCATCGCGCCGCGATGCGACCGGATCTGCGGATCGAGCCGCAGGAATTCCTCGGTCTCCGCGGGCGACAGCCCGGCGATCACGGTGACGCCGCGCGAATCCTTGATCAGCGCGCGCATCTGCTCCAGCCATTGCCGCAGCGCGGTCTCCTGCTCGAGCAAGCCGATGATTTTCTGTTCGAGGGTATGAGCCATGGTCCTTCGCCTCCCGCCGATGGTCTGCTGAGCCATCTGCCAAGTCGCCTAACCGACCGCTGCGGCCGCCGCTTTGTGCCGGATCAATTGCTGCGGTGCGCCGGTGTGCGGCCGATTGGCGCGAATGCGAGCGAGGGGCAGAAGTGGAGGGAGCAGTGCCGAATGGTGGCCTCTCGCGCTGAAAGTGAAGGGCGGGCGCTCGACGGCAGAGGGCTTGCCGGAAATCCTACAGGATTGCGCCGAACAGCTTGCCGATACCGGCCGTGAGTCCCAGCGCCAGCGCACCCCAGAACGTCACGCGGATCGTGGCGCGCGGGATGGTGGCGCCGCCCGCCTTGGCGCCGACGGCGCCGAGGATGGCGAGAAAGCCGAGTGAAGCGGCCGATGTCAGAGGGATCAGCAGGTTCGCAGGCGAGATGATCACCATCAGCAGCGGCATCGCGGCGCCGACCGTGAAGGTCAGCGCCGAGGTGAGGGCGGCCTGCACCGGCCGGGCCGTCGTCGTCTGCGTGATGCCGAGTTCGTCCCGCGCATGCGCGCCGAGCGCATCCGACTTCATCAATTGCGCGGCCACCTGCCGGGCCAGCGTCCGGTCGACGCCCCGCTTGACGTAGATCTCGGCGAGTTCGTCGAGCTCTCCGTCGGGGTCGTCGCGCAATTCGCGGGCCTCGCGCCGAAGGTCGGCGTTCTCGGTGTCGGATTGCGAACTCACCGAGACGTATTCGCCCGCGGCCATCGACATCGCGCCGGCCACAAGTCCGGCGACACCGGCAATCAGCACGTCGTTCTGATGCGCCGCGGCTGCGGCGACGCCGACGATCAGGCTCGCTGTCGAAATAATCCCGTCATTGGCGCCCAGCACCGCTGCGCGCAGCCATCCGATCCGATTGACGAGGTGGATCTCCTTGGGCCGGACCGATCGAATCACCACGCGTCTCCGGAATGGATGCAAGATCGGGACTCGCCGACGAGCCGACAGCACTGTCTGAATGCGATTCTGTGCGGCGGTGCAACGAATCTGATCGCGACGGTGCGCCGTCGTGTTTCGATCCTGCGCGCCCGGGCGATCGGTGACCCTCGTTTCGCTTCTGCGATCAACAGGCCTGAGATTTACAGCCTGACAAGCCGGGGGATTCCGAGGAGCGCGCTCTGGCTGGAAACCGGCCGGCGTGGGACAACGCAGGGGCGCGAGGCAAGCCTGCCGCCAATGGATGGATGGACCGATGAACGACCACAAACACGATCGAGAAACGCCGGCTGCGGACGGGCGCGACTGGAGGCGGATCCACCATTCGCCGGCTTTCTGGATCGGCATCGTGCTCTGCCTGGCCGCCATCGCCGTCTATCTCTGGTCCGACGACCTGTCATGGCGCCCCAGCGGGCAATAACCGGCTCCATCAACGTGGCGTCCGTGGCTGTATCCAATGCCCGTGCCGGCGACGCGAGCCACACCGCCGAAAAACGGCAGTGCTTTCCCGCGCGCTGGATCGCGTTTGGTGCCGAGGGAGTCTGCGATACGTCAGAATTGATGGTGGGCGCACAAGGGATCGAACCTTGGACCTCTCCCGTGTGAAGGGAACGCTCTCCCGCTGAGCTATGCGCCCGGGACCGATCGGAACGGGCCGCGAGGCGGCCGGTCGTGGTGATCGTTGATCGGGCGATTTACGGAGTGCGGGGCGGGGGTGTCAAGCGCCAAGCCCGGGATTTGCGGCCGGGTTCACCCATTTGCCGCGGTCGCGGCGGCGATGCCGCGGCCCTCAGCCGATCTGCCGGGCGCGCGAGGCGTGCGACTGCAGCGCGCGGATGCGTTCGGCCAGCGTGCCGCCGGCGACCGCCGGAGCGGCGGGCGTCTCGGCGCCGTTGCGGGGGGACGCCGCGGACGGGGCCGCCTTGGATGCGGCGGCGGCGGGCGACGGCGCGCTCTGGCCGGCCAGAATGGCTTCGATCGGCGAATCCGGGCCTTCCAGCGTGATCGCGAGCTTGGCGACTTCGGCGGCGATGTCGTTGATGCGCTCGCGCAGCAGCGCGTTCTCCATCCGCTCGGTTGCCCAGGTGCTCTCGGTCTGCTGCTGGATCGCGGCCAGCTCGCGCTGCGCCTTGGCGCGTTCGTCGCGGGCGATGCGCAATTGCTCTTCCAGCGCGGCCTTCTCGTCGCGCAGCCGGGCGAGGTCGGGCGACGCAGCAGCTTTGCCCGTGCCCTTGGCGGTGGTGCCGGCGGCGGCGCGCAGCTCGGCGTTCTCGGCCTCGAGCGCGGCGACGCGGCTGCCGAGCAGCTCGGCTTCCTTGACCTGCGCCAGCAATTGCCGGTCGAGGTCGGCGACGCGCTGGCTGAGATTGTCGACGCGCGCGCGGGCGTCCTCGAGCTCGCGGGTGGCGCTGGCGGATTCGCCGCGCTGGGCTTCGAGCCGCGTCTGCGTCGCGGCGTATTCCTTCTCGGCTTCGCCGACACGGGCGCGCAGTTCCTCGATCTGGGTGCGCACGGCGACCAGCTCGATCTGCCGCGTATCGGCGAGCATCGAGCGGTCCGCCAACGCGCTGTTGATCTGCGCCAGCTCGGCCTGCTTCTCGGTCAGCGCCGTCTCGGCGCTGCGCAGCGCCTGGGTTTTGGCGGCGAACTCCTCTTCGGTGGTGCGGAGCTGCTCTTTCACCGCCTTCTCGCGCGCCTCCAGCGTGAAGATCGCCTCGTTCTTCTCGGCGAGCTCGACCTTGAGGCGGTTGACCGCGTCGCTCTTGCGCCCGAGTTCGGCGAGCTGGCTGGTGGTCTTGTTCCTGAGCTGGTCGACGCTCATCTCCAGCCGCCGCGCCGACATCGCGAATTCGGCGCGGAGCTGGTCCTTGTCGGCCTGGATTTCGGCCATCGACAGCGGCGTCGCCGCCTCCAGCCGCTTGGTGGTCAGCCGCACCGCGCGATTGTGCACCAACGGCGCAATCATCAGCGCGAGCAGCATCGCCACCAGAAAGCCGATCGCCAGATACATGATCTGCTCGACCATGAAAGTCTCCTACCCGAGGAATTCCGAGCGCCCACGCTCCGCGATCCGGCCGGAATGGCGGATCGCGCCTGCGCGACGTCTGATGCGAGCCGATGGTGCGGCGTGCCGTTGCCTGAACATTGGTCCCGGCAAACGTCACCGTCCGGCCGGAAATCTCCAGCCCGCACAATGCCACGGAGCGGCGCCGCTGCGCCAGAGCGTTGCGGCGTTAACGTGAATCCCGGCGGGGGATGGCTGCCTGATCGGCAGCCCGGATCAGAATGGATTCCAGGTCGCGGTCGGGGTGAACTTCAGATAGCCGATATTGGCGCCCAGCCGCAGTCCGATGCCGGACTGGATCGGCACCAGCACGATGTTGTTCGCCGTCAGCGCCGTCATGCCGAAGCCGCCGACCACATAGGCCGAGCCGTCGATGCCGCCGAAGCGCTGGTAGATCGCGTTGGTGGAAGGAAGGTTGTAGACCAGCGTCATGGTCCGGGCGCCGTTGCCGCCCCAGTCGAAGCCGACCGAAGGACCCTGCCAGTACACCCGCAGATCGCCCGCGTTCTTGGTATACAGCGTGCCCTCGCCATAGCGCAGGCCGGCGACGAAGGCGCCGGAGCCTTCCTCGCCCAGCACGTAGCCGTTCGGCAGGCCCCATTGGCTGACTGCGCGCTCGATCACCGAGGCGAGGCCGCGAGACACATTGCCGAAGAAGCGGTGGCCGGCATTGGTCAGCTCTTCCGGTCCATAGGTAGCCGGGCCCGGACCAGCCTTGGGCGGCAACTGCTGCTGCGCCGATGCCGGCACGATGAGGGCCGCCGACGCAATCAGCGCCAGCGCGGCACGACGTGAAACGATGGTCATCAAACTCACCCCTGGGTCTCAAATCCCCGACGCCGCCTTAACCGGATGCTGACCTGCACCCTCTTACTGTGGCGCCTCTGCCCCGCGACTCGGACGTTATCGGTTTCAACTATGACGGCACAACGGCAGGAAGGAAACGCGCTGCGCCTCGGTTTTGCCACGATCGGGCTGGCCGCGTTGCTGCTATGTCCCACGGGCCCCACGGCGCGCGCGGAGGGGGCCACTACCGAACGGATCGTGGTCGATCGGCACACCGGGCTGGCGATCGACGGCTTCGATCCGGTGGCCTATTTCGCCGACGGCGCGGCCCGGGTCGGGGCTGCCGATTTCGAGGCTTCGGCCGCTGGAGCGATCTGGCGGTTCCGCAACGCCTCGAACAGGGCGGCCTTCGTCGGCCACCCCGAGATCTACGCGCCGCAGTTCGGCGGTTATGATCCCGTCGGCGTCGCGCGCGGGGTGCCGTTGCAGGGCAATGCGAGGATCTGGCTGGTCGCCGGCCAGCGGCTGTATTTGTTCAGCCGCGAGGACGATCGGGACGCCTTCGCGGCCGCGCCGGAGCGCATCCTGGCACGGGCCCGGGCGCAATGGCCCGGGCTGATCGCCACAATGGCCGAATAGCGGGCCTGCCGCCGCAGCGTCTCGTCAGGACGCGGCCCGGGCGTCGCCCCAGGCGATGAACTCCGGCACGATGAAGTTCGGCCGCGGCTCGTCGAACCGCAGCGGCCCGCCGCTGCTGTCGGTCAGCTCGCCGCCGGCGGCGATCACCACTGCGGCGCCTGCAGCGATGTCCCATTCGCAGGTCGGTGACAGCCGCGGATAGATGTCGGCCTCGCCGTCGGCGATCCGGCAGAATTTCAGCGCCGATCCCATCCGCGCGTGCACGCCGCCCGGCCGGTCGGCGATGAAAGCCAACGTGCGTTCGTCGAGATGCAGCCGGCTGATCGCCACGATCCACGGCGCGCCATCGGCAGGCATCGGCCGCGTGTGGATCGGCGTCGCAGCGTAGCCCGAGCCGTCGGCGGCGATCGCAAGCCGCTCGGCGCCGTGGCCGACCAGGCCGCGCCACACCAGCCCGAGCGCCGGCGCGCCGACGATGCCGAGCAGCGGCTTGCCGTCGGTCACCAGCGCCAGATTGACGGTGAATTCGTCGCGCCCGGCGACGTATTCCTTGGTGCCGTCGAGCGGGTCGACCAGGAAGAAGCTCCCCGAGCTCGGCCGGCCGAGGCCGCAGCGCTCTTCCGACAGCGCCGGCACGTCGGGCGCGATCTGCTTCAGCCCTTCGGCGATGATCCGGTCGGCGGCGAGGTCGGCGGTGGTCACCGGCGAGCCGTCCGGCTTGTGCTCGACCGGGTCGGAACGGTCGGTGGCCAGAATCGCGGCTCCGGCGCGCAGCACCAGCTCGGTCAATGGCTGCATCAAAGCGATGGCGTCGTTATGCGAAATCAAAGGTCCCGTACCGAACGCCTGGCCCTTACCCATCAACCTGTCTTCCTCCGTCTGGCCGGTTGTCCCGGTCCCTCTGTTGGCAGCGCAACCGGCCGCAGTGTATCAAGCCATTCAGCATGGCTGATTCGTCTTGAACGAGCCGCGCGATTTCCGAGGAGCAGACAGATGTCCGGCAATCCCCCTTCCGTCCAGGCCCCCGCTCCGGACGCGCTCGAACTGGCGGCGCTGCTGTGTTCGCGGGTCTGTCATGATCTCATCAGCCCGGTCGGGGCGATCGTCAATGGTCTCGAAGTGCTGGACGACAGTTCCAAGCAGGAAGATCGCGATTTTGCCCTCGATCTGATCCGCAAGAGCGCCCGGACCGCGTCCGCGCGGCTGCAGTTCTGCCGGCTGGCGTTCGGCGCCGCCGGCTCCGCCGGCGCCCAGATCGACCTCGGCGACGCCCAGAACATGGCCCGCGGCCATCTCGAGGACGAGAAGACCAAGCTCGCCTGGAATCTGCCGCGGGTGCTGCTGGCGAAGAACCGCGTGAAGCTCCTGCTCAACATGCTGATCATCGCGCAGCAGACGATTCCGCGCGGCGGTACTCTGACGGTCGAGCCGGTCGGCGAGGGCGAGCATCTCTCGTTTCGCGTGGTGGCTGCGGGCCTCAACGCGCGGATGCCGCAGAACATCGTCGAAATGCTCAGCGGCAGTCACGCCGGTCCGGTCGAGTCGCACGGCGTGCAGCCGTACTACACGCGCCTTCTGGCCCAGTCCTGCGGGCTCGACGTGACGCTTGCGCCAGAGGGTGAGACCATGGTCGTCGGCGCCATCTGAGCGCGGGCGTCGATGGTAAAGGCGGGGTTGCGACGGCCCGCCTAGTAGTCGTACGGGTTCGACTATTGATTTAATCAGACTCACCGGACTGGAATACGCAACCAATATTAAACGCTTTCCGCAGACAGTGGCCGCATCACTTCGGTCACGGCTGCTGCCGTGCGCCGCGCAAAGAGGCCAGCGCACATGGACGATCTTCTCCGTGAGTTTTTGACGGAAACCTTCGAAAGCCTGGATACGGTTGACAATCAACTGGTCCGCTTCGAGCAGGAGCCGAACAACGCGAAGATACTGGATAACATCTTCAGGCTCGTTCACACCATCAAGGGCACCTGCGGGTTCCTTGGCCTGCCGCGACTGGAAGCGCTGGCGCATGCGGCCGAAACGTTGATGGGCAAATTCCGCGACGGCATGCCGGTAACCGGTGAGGCCGTGACGCTGATCCTGACCACGATCGACCGCATCAAGGACATTCTCGGCGGGCTGGAAGCCACCGAGGCCGAGCCCGAGGGCGAAGACGGCGACCTGATCGGCGAGCTCGAACGATTGTCGATGCGCACGCCGGAGGAGATCGCCGCCGAGCTGGGCGGCGCTGCGCCGGTCGCCGAAGCCGCACCGGAGGAAGCCGCACCGGCCGAGCCGGCTGTGGTCGAGCCGGTGGTGGCGGAAGGTTCGCTGGTGCCGCAGACGCTGGAGCGCCCGTTGCGCCCGGGCGAAGTGTCGCTCGACGAGCTGGAGCGCGCTTTCCGGGAAACCGCGATCGAGATCGCGTCGCCGCCGCTGGCGCCGGTCGCAAGCGAAGCCGAGACGCCTGCCCCCGCCGCGCCGGTCGTCGAGGCCGCCAAGCCGGCGCCGAAGCCCGCCGCAAAGGCCCCGAAGAAGAACGCCGATCAGGAGGCGCCCGCGGAGGGTGACCGGATCGCCAACCAGTCGATCCGGGTCAACGTCGACACGCTCGAACACCTGATGACCATGGTGTCCGAGCTGGTGCTGACCCGAAACCAGTTGCTCGAGATCAGCCGCCGCCACGAGGACACCGAGTTCAAGGTGCCGCTGCAGCGGCTCTCCACCGTCACTGCCGAGCTGCAGGACGGCGTGATGAAGACCCGGATGCAGCCGATCGGCAACGCCTGGCAGAAGCTGCCGCGTATCGTGCGCGACCTCGCTGCCGAACTCGGCAAGCAGATCGAACTCGAGATGCACGGTGCCGACACCGAGCTCGACCGCCAGGTGCTCGACCTGATCAAGGATCCGCTCACCCACATGGTGCGCAACTCCGCCGACCACGGCCTGGAGCGCCCCGAGGACCGCGTCCGCAACGGCAAGCCCGAGCAGGGCACCATCCGTCTGTCCGCCTATCACGAAGGCGGCCACATCGTGATCTGCATCGCCGACAACGGCCGCGGGCTCGACACCGAGCGGATCAAGGCCAAGGCGCTCGCCAACGGCCTGGTCACCGAAGCCGAAGTCGAGAAGATGACCGAGGCGCAGATTCACAAATTCATCTTCGCGCCCGGCTTCTCGACGGCCGCCGCGATCACCAGCGTGTCCGGCCGCGGCGTCGGCATGGACGTGGTGCGCACCAACATCGATCAGATCGGCGGCACCATCGAGATCAAGTCGGTGGCCGGCGAGGGCTCCAGCGTC
The DNA here is from genome assembly GCF_034479375.1 of Rhodopseudomonas palustris. Lineage (NCBI taxonomy): Bacteria > Pseudomonadati > Pseudomonadota > Alphaproteobacteria > Hyphomicrobiales > Nitrobacteraceae > Rhodopseudomonas > Rhodopseudomonas palustris. The sequence continues at coordinate 5,284,244 of NZ_CP140155.1, forward strand.
ACCATCAAGATTCCGCTGACGCTGGCGATCGTCTCGGCGCTGATCGTCGAGGCCGGCGGCGACCGCTTCGCGATCCCGCAGCTCGCGGTGGTCGAGCTGGTGCGCGCGCGGGCCAATTCCGAGCACCGCATCGAGCGCATCAAGGACACCCCGGTGCTGCGGCTGCGCGACAAGCTGCTGCCGCTGATGCACCTGAAGAAACTGCTGCACATCGACGACGGCACCGCCTCGACCGAACCCGAGAACGGCTTCATCGTGGTGACGCAGGTCGGCAGCCAGACCTTCGGCATCGTCGTCGACGGCGTGTTCCACACCGAGGAAATCGTCGTCAAGCCGATGTCGACCAAGCTGCGCCACATCGGCATGTTCTCCGGCAACACCATCCTGGGCGACGGCGCGGTGATCATGATCGTCGATCCGAACGGAATCGCGCAGGCGCTCGGCACCTCGGTGTCGGCACAGCACGATCTGGCGGAGCAGAGCGCGGCGACGCGCGCGGCCTCGACCGAGCAGCTCACCTCGCTGCTGGTGTTCCGCTCCGGCTCTCCGCAGCCGAAGGCGGTGCCGCTGTCGCTGGTCACGCGTCTCGAAGAGATTGCCGCCGACAAGATCGAATCCTCGAACGGCCGCTACATGGTGCAGTACCGCGACCAACTGATGCCGCTGGTGCTGATGGAGGGCGTCGAGGTCGCGAGCACGGGCGTGCAGCCGATCCTGGTGTTCGCCGACGACGATCGCAGCATGGGTCTCGTGGTCGACGAGATCGTCGACATCGTCGAGGAGCATCTGCAGATCCAGGTCGGCTCCAGCCGCGAGGGCATTCTCGGCTCGGCCGTGATCAAGGGGCTGGCGACGGAAGTCATCGATGTCGCCCACTTCCTGCCGATGGCGTTCTCCGACTGGCTCTCCCGCAAGGAGATGAAGCAGTCGATCGCCAGCCGCTCCGTGCTGCTGGTCGACGACTCCGCGTTCTTCCGCAACATGCTCGGTCCGGTGCTGAAGGCGGCCGGCTACAAGGTTCGGCTGGCGACCTCGGCGGTCGAAGGGCTGTCGGTGCTGCGTAGCGGCGCCAATTTCGACGTGATCCTGACCGACATCGAGATGCCGGAAATGAACGGCTTCGAGTTCGCCGAGGCGATCCGCGCCGATACCAAGCTGGCCCCGACCCCGGTGATCGCGTTGTCGTCGCTGGTGTCGCCGGCGGCGATCGAGCGCGGACGTCAGGCCGGCCTCACCGACTACGTCGCCAAATTCGATCGCCCGGGCCTGATCGCGGCGCTGAAGGAGCAGACCGCGAGCATCGAGCCGGTCGAGGCTTTGCAGCAGCAGGCGGCGTGATGGATATCCAGGAAGGACACCACAGCATGAACCGGCAGGTCGATGCCATCAGCGGCAACACCACCCAATTCGCCACGGCGATGATCGGCGGACAGCTTTTCGGGCTGCCGATCTCGCGGGTCCAGGACGTGTTCATGCCGGAACGGCTGACGCGGGTGCCGCTGGCGCCCGACGACGTCGCCGGCGTGCTCAATCTCCGCGGCCGCATCGTCACCGCGATCGACATGCGCACCCGTCTCGGCCTGCCGCGGATCGACGACGGCAAGCCGCCGATGGCGATGGGCGTCGATCTGCGCGGCGAATCCTACGGCCTGCTGATCGATACGATCGGCGAGGTGCTGACGCTTCCCGACGAGGGCCGCGAGGTCAATCCGGTCAACCTCGATCCGCGGATGGCATCCTTCGCCAACGGCGTTCATCGTCTCGACGGCCAGTTGATGGTCGTTCTCGACGTCGACAAGGTTCTCGAAATCGCGAACGCGCGGATGGCCGCGTAACCTCGCGATGGCTTCGGCCGCAACCATCGCCCGCCCATCCGGGCGGCGACTGATAGAGGCAGACAATGAAGACATGTTTGGTGGTCGACGATTCGAGCGTGATCCGAAAGGTCGCGCGACGCATTCTCGAAGGCCTCGAGTTCGAGATCGTCGAAGCTGAGGACGGCGAAAAGGCGCTCGAGCTTTGCAAGCAGGGGCTGCCGGACGCGGTGCTGCTCGACTGGAACATGCCGGTGATGGACGGCTACGAATTCCTGCGCAATCTGCGCCGGATGCCGGGCGGCGATCACCCGAAGGTGGTGTTCTGCACCACCGAGAACGACGTCGCGCACATCGCGCGGGCTCTGCACGCCGGCGCCAACGAGTACATCATGAAGCCGTTCGACAAGGACATCGTGACGGCGAAATTCCAGGAAGTCGGCCTGATCTGACGGGCTGCTCCGAAGGGTCGTCGACGCTGCGTCAATCGACGCAGCGGGTTGTGTAGTTGCGTCGGTGTGTGATGAGTGTAGCTTTGGCAGGAAGTCCGGCCATCAATTCGACGCAGTACGAACCGCTGCGGGTGATGGTCGTCGACGATTCGGTAGTCATTCGCGGGTTGATCTCGCGCTGGATCGAGGCCGAACCCGACATGGTCGTCGCGGCCTCGCTGCGCACCGGGCTCGACGCGGTCAACCAGGTCGAACGCATCAAGCCTGACGTCGCCGTGCTCGACATCGAGATGCCCGTGCTCGACGGCATCGCCGCATTGCCGCAACTGCTGGCCAAGAAGCGCGACCTCATCGTCATCATGGCGTCGACGCTGACGCGCCGCAACGCCGAGATCAGCTTCAAGGCGCTGTCGCTGGGCGCCGCCGACTACATCCCGAAGCCGGAGACGACGCGCGAGTCCGCGGGTGCCGACGTTTTCAGGCACGATCTGCTGCAGAAGATCCGCCATCTCGGCGGTAAGGTGCGGCGCAAGGCCCCGGCGCCGGGGTCCGCCGCGCCGGTGGTGGTTCGCGCCCGCGAGCCGGCCGCGCCGGTCGTGCAGACCGTCGCCAGCCAGGCCGCGCTGGTGAAGCGTTCGTTCGGCCCGACGGCGCCGCGCGTGCTCCTGATCGGGTCCTCGACCGGCGGGCCGCAGGCGCTGATGTCGCTGGTCGCCGAGATCGGGCCGGTCATCGACCGTTTTCCGGTGCTGATCACCCAACACATGCCGCCGACTTTCACGACCATTCTGGCCGAACATCTGATGCGCGCCGCGAGGCGGCCGGCGCACGAGGGCGTCGACGGCGAACTGATCAAGCCGGGCAGGATCTATCTGGCTCCCGGCGGTCGTCACATGCGCGTGGCCCGCCAAGGCGGGCAGCCTGCGATCGCGCTCGACGACGGTCCGGCGGTGAATTTCTGCAAACCCGCGGTCGACCCGCTGTTCAGCTCGGCGATCGACGTCTGGCAGGGCGCGATCATGGCGGTGGTGCTGACCGGCATGGGGTCGGACGGCATGCGCGGCGGCAAGGACATCGTCGCGGCCGGCGGCAGCGTGATCGCACAGGACGAGGCGAGCAGCGTGGTGTGGGGCATGCCCGGTGCGGCGGCGAACGCCGGCATCTGCGCCGCCGTGCTACCGCTCAATCAGATCGGGCCGAAACTGGTACGGTTGTTTTCAGGAGATCGGTCGTGACGCCGTTGGACTATGAGTATCTGCGCAAGGCGTTGAAGGACCGGTCCGGGCTCGATCTGTCGCTCGACAAGCAATATCTGGTGGAAAGCCGGCTGCTGCCGCTGGCGCGGCGGTACGGTCTCGCCGGCATCCCTGACCTCGTGCAGAAGATGAAGGGCGGCGCCGACAAGATCATCGCCGAAGTGGTCGAGGCGATGACCACCAACGAGACCTTCTTCTTCCGCGACAAGCTGCCGTTCGACCATCTGCGCGACGAGATCCTGCCGGCACTGCTGCAGGCCCGGGCCGGACGGCGATCCTTGCGGATCTGGTGTGCGGCGTCCTCGACCGGCCAGGAGCCGTATTCGATCGCGATGTGCCTGAAGGAGCTCGGGCCCGCCGTCGCCGGCTGGCGCTTCGAGATCGTCGCGACCGATCTGTCGCCCTCGGTGCTCGAGAAGTCGAAGTCCGGCCTGTTCACCCAGTTCGAGGTGCAGCGCGGCCTGCCGATCCAGCTCCTGGTGAAGTACTTCAAGCAGACCGGTGAGCTCTGGGAAGTCAGCCCCGAGCTGCGCGCGATGATCCAGCATCGCCAGTTCAACCTGCTGCAGGACTACGGCCAGCTCGGCATGTTCGACGTCATCTTCTGCCGCAACGTGCTGATCTATTTCGACCAGGCGACCAAGATCTCGATCTTCGAGCGGCTCGCCAAGCGGCTGGAGCCCGACGGCTATCTCGCGCTCGGCGCCGCCGAAACCGTGGTCGGCCTGACCGACGCGTTCAAGCCGCACGCCACCAGGCGCGGCATCTATCTGCCGAACACGGTCGCCAAGGCGCCGTCGATCGTGCCGGCCGCAAAGCCCGCCTGGGCCAGCGCCCGCGCCGGCTGAGCCGCGCTGCTACCTCTTCCGTCATTCCGGGGCGCCTGCGTAGCAGGCGAACCCGGAATCCCGCGGTTGTAAGGGGCGAAACTCGGAATGCCATGAACGTCGAGATTCCGGGTTCGCGCGCTGACGCGCGCGCCCCGGAATGACGTGTGCCACTTTCACGCCAAGACCTCTCACGCAGCGTCCCCCAAAAACAAAAACCCCGCCATTTGCGGCGGGGTTCAGTCGGGAGGTGAGCGCCTGACCGGGCGCTCCATGGAAGGCGATCAGGCCGGGATGCGGACGTCGTCTTCGGTCGGCTCGCGCAGCACGTAGCCGCGGCCCCAGACCGTCTCGATGAAGTTGCGGCCGTCCGAGGCGTTGGCGAGCTTCTTGCGCAGCTTGCAGATGAAGACGTCGATGATCTTCAGTTCCGGCTCGTCCATCCCGCCATAGAGATGGTTCAGGAACATTTCCTTGGTCAGTGTCGTGCCCTTGCGGAGCGAGAGCAGCTCCAGCATCTGATATTCCTTGCCGGTCAGATGCACGCGCTGGCCGCCGACTTCGACGGTCTTGGTGTCGAGATTGACGACGAGGTCGCCGGTCTGGATCACCGACTGGGCATGGCCCTTGGAGCGGCGGACGATGGCGTGGATGCGGGCGACCAGCTCGTCCTTGTGGAACGGCTTGGTCATGTAGTCGTCGGCGCCGACGCCGAGACCCTTCACCTTGTCCTCGATGCCGGCGAGGCCGGACAGGATCAGGATCGGGGTTTTGATCTTGGAAACGCGCAGCTGCTTGAGAACGTCGTAACCGGACATGTCCGGCAGGTTCAGATCGAGCAGGATGATGTCGTAGTCGTACAATTTGCCGAGGTCGACGCCTTCTTCACCGAGATCTGTCGTGTAGACATTGAAACTCTCGGATTTGAGCATCAATTCGATCGACTGCGCGGTCGCGCTGTCATCTTCAATCAGCAATACGCGCATGCCAGTCCCCTTATAGCGCCGCTCCGGGCGTCAGGCGTCCGCACTACCTGCGGCACTGGAAACGCCTCTGAACAACTGATTCGGATCCTGACAAGGTATGGTTAACAAATCCTGATTCTGGTCCGCAAGCTCTGTTCGTGCAATTTTTGCAGAATCGCCGTAAGATGTTGCGTGGAAGCAGTTTTTTGTTACCGGACCTCTTCAGGTTTCACATTAAGAGTCGGCGCCAACCGACTCCCGCGACTCGCACCTTCGTTCTGATGGGCAAGCGCGTTCAGCCACCAAAGACAGTGACGCAATGATTAACGATGCGGGTAAACACGAAGTTAAGGTGACAGCGCCGGGCCCCAGAAACTTAAGGGTTTTGCAATGAAGGCCCTGGCCGAGCAGATCGGGGATATCGACGGCGTCAATATTTATGGCCGGGTCGTGGGCGTCCGCGGCCTGATGGTCGAGATCGCCGGGCCGATCCACGCGATGTCGGTCGGCGCCCGAATTGTCGTGGAAACAGGGGCGGATCGCGCCATTCCTTGCGAGGTGATCGGGTTCACCGGCAACAATGCGATGGTGATGCCGTTCGCCGGGCTCGAAGGCGTGCGCCGCGGCTGCCGCGCGGTGATCGCCAATTCGGCCGCCCAGGTGCGGCCGTCGCAGGCCTGGCTCGGCCGCGTCGTTAACGCTCTCGGCGAGCCGATCGACGGCAAGGGGCCGCTGCCGCAGGGGCCGTCGCCGATGCCGTTCCGCAATACGCCGCCGCCGGCGCATTCCCGCAAACGGGTCGGCGCGCCGCTCGATCTCGGCGTCCGTGCGCTCAATACCTTTCTCACCTGCTGCCGCGGTCAGCGCATGGGCATCTTTGCCGGTTCCGGCGTCGGCAAGTCGGTGCTGCTGTCGATGCTGGCGCGCAACGTCGATGCGGCGGTCTCGGTGATCGGGCTGATCGGCGAACGCGGCCGCGAGGTGCAGGAGTTCCTGCAGGACGACCTCGGCGAGGAGGGGCTGGCGCGTTCGGTGGTGGTGGTGGCGACCTCCGACGAGCCGGCGCTGATGCGCCGCCAGGCGGCCTATCTGACGCTGTCGATCGCCGAGTATTTTCGCGACGAGGAGAAGGACGTGCTGTGCCTGATGGACTCGGTCACCCGCTTCGCCATGGCGCAGCGCGAGATCGGGCTGTCGGCCGGCGAGCCGCCGACCGCCAAGGGCTACACGCCGACGGTGTTCACCGAACTGCCGAAGCTGTTGGAGCGCGCAGGCCCGGGGCTCCGCGAGGGCACCATCAGCGGCATCTTCACCGTGCTGGTCGACGGCGACGATCACAACGAGCCCGTGGCCGACGCGGTGCGGGGCATCCTCGACGGCCATATCGTGATGCAACGCTCGATCGCGGAACGCGGTCGCTTCCCGGCGATCAACGTGCTGAAATCGGTGTCGCGGACAATGCCGCGCTCGGCCGATCCGGCCTATCTGCCGGTGATCAAGCGCGCGCGTCAGGTGATGGCGACCTATGCGGACATGGAGGAACTGATCCGGCTCGGCGCCTATCGGCCCGGTTCCAGCACCGAGGTCGACGAGGCGGTGCGGCTGCACGAGCCGCTGGAGGAGTTCCTGCGCCAGGGCAAGGACGAGGCGACCAGCCTGTCCTCGGGTTATGCCCAACTCGAACAGATCCTGAAGAGCGTGGAAACGGAACGCTAACTTTGTCGCGTCATCATGCTTGGCACGTCAATCGTTTTGCCGGTTGGCCCCTCGCGGGAGGCCGGCACTGTCCCGCGTTGAATCGGGACTTCTGGGGAGTAAGAGTCGATGAAGTCACGTGACACGCTGATCCGCTTGAAGAAGTTTCAGGTCGACGAGCGGCGCAGGCGGGTGGCCCAGATCGAAGGGATGATCGCGGACTTCCAGCGGATGTCGAACGATCTGGAGCGCGAAATCCAGACCGAGCAGGACCGCGCCGGCATCACCGATCCGACCCACTTCGCCTATCCGACCTATGCCAAGGCCGCGATCCAGCGTCGCGAGAACCTCACCCGCTCGGCCGACGAACTGCGCGTTCAGCTCGAAGACGCGCGGGCGCAGTTGTCCGAGGCGTTCGACGAACTGAAGAAGGTCGAACTGCTCGACGAGCGCGATCAGGCCCGCGAGCGCGCCGAGGAAAGCGCGCGCGAACAGGCCGACCTCGACAGCATCGGCCTGATGCGGTCGCGTCTCGGCGCCATCGCCTCGGCCTGACCGACCTCTGCCGTGCAGATTCTGAAAGCCCGGGCGCCCGCGCCCGGGCTTTTCGTCGTGTTGTATCCACAACAGTGGCGCCCGCGACATGGCGGATCGAACAATCGCAAGATATGATACGAGCGGCCGAGACGATCGGCCGGACGGTCGAGGCGGCGCGGATTGCCGGGGTGGGAACTGAATGCTGACGTCGGCTGAGTTGGTCTGGCTGCTTGCCGCTGTGGCCAAAGGGGATCAGGCGGCCTTCGAGCGGCTCTACAATGCCACACGCGCGAAACTCTACGGCGTGGTTCTCCGTATCTTGAGACGTCAGGATCTCGCGGAAGAAGTCATCCAGGAAGCTTACGTCAAGATCTGGAACAGCGCCGGAACGTTCAATCCCGGCGTTGCGTCGCCGATCACCTGGATGGCGTCGATCGCGCGAAACCGGGCGATCGACGTGGCGCGCAAGCGCAGCGAAGTCTCGATTGAGGACGAGCCTGCGGCGCAGGAAGCGGCGGCCGATACGCCGGATCCGCTGGCGCGCCGGGAGATGACGGAAGAATTGAAGCGGCTGCTCGAATGCGTCGGCCGGCTGGAGCCGGACCGCCAGAAACTCGTGCTGCTCGCTTACTACAACGGTTGGAGCCGCGAACAGCTCGCGGCGAAGTTCGATGCGCCGGTGAACACGGTCAAGACCTGGCTTCGCCGCAGCATGCTCGACATTCGGGAGTGTCTGGGACTCGTCTGATGGCCACTAGCGAAGACCATATCGTGCTCGCCGCGGAATACGCGCTCGGCACCCTGGACGCCGCCGAGCGGGTGCAGGTCGAGGCCATGATGGCTGCCGACGCGAACTATGCGGCGCTGGTCGACGCCTGGGAGGTCAAGCTCGGCGCGCTCAACCAGATGGTCGGGCTCGTCGAACCGTCGCCGCAGGTGTGGGAGCGCATCAAGGCCGCGATCGGCGCGTCCGGTGAGCAGCAGGCCTTCGCGATGCCGACCTCCGCCGTGGCGCCGCAGCCGGCGCCGCCGCTGACGCCGCCGGCGCCCGCCAACGACACCGGCTCGGGCCTCAGTCCGGAATCGATGCGCGTGGTCCGCTTCGCCAAGCAGACCTACGTCTGGAAGCGTGTCGCCGGATCGTTGGGCGCGCTCGCGGCGTCGCTGCTGCTGGTGCTCGGCGTGCAGCTCTACAAGCCCGACGTGCTGCCGGATGCGCTGCGGCCGCCGGTCCGCACCCAGATCGTCAGGGTCGAAACCCCGCCGCCGGCGATCCCGGCGCAATACGTCGCGGTGCTGCAGCAGGACGGCAATTCGCCGGCCTTCATCCTCACCGTCGATGCCGGCAGCAAGAGCTTCACCGTCCGCCGCGTCGCGGCGACGCCGGAGCCGGGCAAGAGCTACGAACTCTGGCTGGTCTCGGACAAGCTGCAGAAGCCGCGTTCGCTCGGAATCATCGGTAGCCGCGACTTCACCGTGAATCCGTCACTGGCGGCCTACGACTCCGACATCGTCAGCAAGGCGACCTATGCGGTGACGATCGAGCCCGAAGGCGGCTCGCCGACCGGCGTCGCCACCGGTCCGATCGTCTACACCGGAAAGCTGGTCGAAAGCGTGCCGCCGACGCCGATCACGCCGCGCCGCTGAGGCCGTCGTCGACACGGTTGCTGGAGCAGCTCTGGTTTTGATGGAATCAGCACTGGCGTTCAGGGATCCTCGCCGCAGGAAAAACCTCATGGTGAGGAGGCGCGAAGCGCCGTCTCGAACCATGCGCCGTCGGCACTGCGTCGCCCCATCCCTCGAGACGCCCGGCTTCGCCGGGCTCCTCAGGATGAGGAGTCCGTGCATCTGGCAAGGGTCATATCGCTTCAATCAGTCGATGAAGTGCTGGCTCTGGTGTCGTCGGATTTGGGCGGGCGTTGGTGCGACGGCTTCTCTGGCGACAGCGCAAAAGAAAAGCGCCCGTGGGGAGCGGGCGCTTTTCGTTCGATCCACTGGGGCGAGTGGATCTCTGCATTCCCACGTGGGCCTGGGGGCTTGTCAGGTGCCGCGTGAATGCAATCCGAATGATGTACTCAGCGAATGGCCGTATCGCCCGAGGTCGTCACCATCACCGGCTTGCCGGCTTTGATGACGCGCGCAGTCTGGCTGTAGCCGTCGTCGGCGCCGCCGAGGCGAGCGGAAATCCCAAAGGCTGCCACCGTGATGCCCGCGACCAGCGCAACCACCACCACCTTGAGGTGGGTCGACCGATCAGCGCTGTAGATCGAATGGTTCATCGTGAGCCTCCTGGCGTCTTCGCCGTCTTCGAGAATTGGTAGGTCCGATCTCGAAGCAGGTTCAAACAACTCGCAATAGAAACGTAGTTCGTCGCCTTCGCGTTCCAAATACCCGATCACAAGGCGGTGATTAGAAGTGAAGACACGCGAGAGTACCCCGCGGGTGTGTCGAAAACGACAAACTAAACAATACATTATGAACGATCCGGCGACTTTGGTCGGGGACTGCCGGGTTCACCGCTAGACGATGATCCAGCAACTCTTTGGCTTGTCTGTGACCGAAATGTCGCGCTCGGGGCTCAGCCTCGAGCAGTGTCATTTTGTGCGGTTCAGACGCTGCCGACCGTCTTCAATCTCGCCCGCGGATGGATTTCCGCCTGCGACAGCACCGTGGTCTGGGCCCGGAACCGTTCCACCAGCGAGCGCACGAACGGCCGGATCGAGGCCGACGTCACCAGCACCGGAGCTTCGCCTTCGCGCGCGGCCTGTTCGAAACGGTCGCGCACCGCGGTCATGAATTCCGACAGTTTCGACGGCGCCATCGCCAGGCTGCGCTCGTCGCCCTGGCCGATGATCGATTCGGCGAACGCCTGCTCCCATTTCGCCGACAGCGCGATCAGCGGCAGGTAACCATTGTACGAGGTGTTCTGCGCGCAGATCTGCCGCGCCAGCCTGGCGCGGACGTGCTCGACGATGGTGTTCGGGTTGCGCGAGAAGGCGAGCGCGTCGGCGACGCCCTCGAGGATGGTCGACAGATCGCGGATCGAGATGCGCTCGGCGAGCAGGAGCTGCAGCACGCGCTGGATGCCGGACACGGTGATCTGGCCGGGCACGATGTCCTTGACCAGTTCGGACTGCTCCGCCGGCAGCTCCTTGAGCAGCTTCTGGGTCTCGCCGTAGGACAACAGATCCGACATGTTGCCCTTGAGCAGCTCGGTCAGATGCGTCGACAGCACGGTGGCGGCGTCGACCACCGTGTAGCCCTTCAGCGACGCCTCTTCCTTGAAGGCGGCGTCGACCCAGGTCGCCGGCAATCCAAATGTCGGCTCGGTGGTGTGAATGCCCGGCACCGTCACCTGTTCGCCGGCCGGGTCCATCACCATGAACTGGTTCGGCCAGATCCGGCCCGAGCCGGCGTCGACTTCCTTGATCTTGATGACGTAGGTGTTGGCCTCGAGCTGGACGTTGTCGAGGATGCGCACCGCCGGCATCACGAACCCCATCTCGATCGCCAGCGAGCGGCGCAGCGCCTTGATCTGTTCGGTGAGGCGGTCGGTGCCGTCGGGGCCGTTGACCAGCGGCAGCAGCGCGTAGCCGAGCTCGATCTTGAGGTCGTCGATCTTCAGCGCCGCGCTGATCGGCTCTTCGGCTGCGGCGGCCGCTGCAGCCGCCGCGGCGACCGCCTCGGGCGCCTGTGCCGCTGCGGAATCGGCGGCCACCTTGCCGGCCGTCTTGCGCTTGCTCGCCGACACCGCCAGCCACGCCGCGCCGCCGCCAAGGAACAGGAACGGCAGGGTCGGGATGCCGGGCAGGGCGGCCAGCACCAGCATCACGCCGGCCGACATGCCGAGCGCCTGCGGATAGCCGGAGAGCTGGCTCATCAGCGCCTTGTCGGCGGAGCCGCTGATGCCGGCCTTCGAGACCAGCAGGCCGGCGGCGGTCGAGACGATCAGCGCCGGCACCTGCGTGACGAGGCCGTCGCCGACGGTCAGCAGCGTGTAGGTGTGGCCGGCCTCGGCGAAGGAGAGGCCCTGCTGGGCGACGCCGATGATGATGCCGCCGATGACGTTGATGAACACCACGAGCAGGCCGGCGATGGCGTCGCCGCGCACGAATTTCGAGGCGCCGTCCATCGCGCCGAAGAAGCCGCTCTCGTCTTCGAGTTCCTGGCGGCGCTTCTTCGCGGTGGCTTCGTCGACCAGGCCGGCGGAGAGGTCGGCGTCGATCGCCATCTGCTTGCCGGGCATCGAATCCAGTTGGAACCGCGCCGCGACTTCGGCGATGCGGCCCGAACCCTTGGTGATGACCACGAAATTGACGATGATCAGGATCGTGAACACGATGATCCCGATCACGAAATTGCCGCCCATCACGAAATTGCCGAACGCCTCGATGACGTGGCCGGCGGCGGCGGTGCCTTCGTGGCCGTGCGACAGGATCAGGCGGGTCGAGGCCATGTTCAGCGACAGCCGCAGCATGGTCGAGATCAGCAGCACGGTGGGGAACGACGAGAATTCGAGCGGCGCCTGGATGAACAAAGCGGTCATCAGGATCAGAATCGACAGCGTGATCGAGATCGCCAGAAACAGGTCGAGCACGATCGCCGGCAGCGGCATGATCAGCACGACCAGAATTGTGAGCACGCCGAAGGCGAGCGCGAGATCGCCGCGCTTCAGCATTGCGCCGATGTCGCGCAGGCTGGGAAGACCGCCGCCGGGGCCCTGGCCGACCGTCGTATCCGTCATGTCCGCCGCCTTCTCCCGCCGTCGTTTGCGCCTGCCGAACGCCCGCGTCGCGACCGCAGCGTCGCCGGCTCCAATGTGAGGCACCGCACTGGCGTCCACGGGCATTCCCCCGGTGTTCGCGGCTGACGACACTTCCGATCACTCGGCAAAATTTGCCCAGTTTATGGTTAGGAAAGGGTTAACGCGGGTTAACCTGCGGCGTCATGGCAGGGGGCCGGCCGATGCCCTTGACCCGTGGCGTCCGCCCGGAGAAGTTGACGGGGTGGAAACGCCTGCACAAAAGACCGGCACAACGCCGGCATTCATGCTCGACTCGCGCCAGGCCTGGACCCGGCTGGCGTTGGCGCTCGTCATCGGCTCGATCGGCAGCGTCGGGATGTGGTCGGTGGTGGTGGTGCTGCCGGTGGTGCAGACCGATTTCGCCGCGACCCGTGGCGCGGCGTCGCTGGCCTTCACGCTGGCGATGCTCGGCTTCGGCCTCGGCGGGGTGGCGACCGGCAAGCTCACCGACCGTTTCGGCATCGTCGCCGCGATCGGCAGCGGCGTCGGGCTGATCGGGCTCGGTTATGCGGGCGCCGGGCTGTCGACGGCGCTGTGGCAGTTCAACCTGATGCATTTCGTGATCGGCGCCGGCGCCTCGGCGACGTTCGGACCGCTGATGGCGGAGGCTTCGCACTGGTTTCTGCGCTATCGCGGCGTCGCGGTGTCGATCGCCGCCACCGGCAATTATCTCGGCGGCACGATCTGGCCCCCGCTGGTGAACTGGGGCACGCAGAGCTACGGCTGGCGCGCCACCCACGTGGCGATCGGCGCGTTCTGCGTGGTGTCGATGACGCTGGTGCTGGCGCTGCTGCGCGCGCGGATGGGCGGCCATGTGGTGGCCGCGCACACCGCGGCCCCGCCGCCGAAGATCGACCTGCAGCTTCCCACCAACACGCTGACGGCGCTGCTGTGCGTCGCCGCGGTCGCCTGCTGCGTGGCGATGGCGATGCCGCAGGTCCACATCGTGGCGTATTGCGGCGATCTCGGCTACGGCGTCGCGCGCGGCGCCGAGATGCTGTCGCTGATGCTGGCCTGCGGCATCATCAGCCGGATCGGCTCGGGTTTTCTCGCCGACCGCATCGGCGGCATCGCGACGCTGCTGATCGGCGCGGTGGCGCAGGGCGCAGCGTTGCTGTTCTATCTGTTCTTCGACAGCCTGGTGTCGCTCTACGTGATCTCGGCGATGTTCGGCCTGTTCCAGGGCGGCATCGTGCCGGCCTATGCGATCATCGTGCGCGAGGCGATGCCCGCGCGCGAAGCCGCCACCCGCGTCGGCATCGTGATCATGGCATCGGTGGTCGGGATGTCGCTCGGCGGCTGGATCTCCGGCCTGATCTTCGACGCCACCGGCTCCTACGCCGCCGCCTTCCTCAACGGCATCGGCTGGAACGCCCTCAACGTCGCCATCATGGCCGCGCTGCTGTTCCGCGCGAGGCGGCGCGGCGGCGGCTCGCGCGTGGCGATGGCGTGAGGCGGCGCAAGGCGACGCCCGCAACCTGCGCAAGGTAGCGATTGCCGCGCCGAACCCGCCATTGTATGCCGTGACCGCACCGTCCGCCGCCCGAGCGGCCGCCGGCGGGGCCTGTAGCTCAATGGTTAGAGCCGGCCGCTCATAACGGTCTGGTTCCTGGTTCGAGTCCAGGCAGGCCCACCAGCAATTGCGGTGAGGAGTGATTTGCCTCGCGGTCACCCAATCCTCGCCTCAGCCAATCGAATGACCAGCGATTGCTGCGTGAAGGTTGGTGCGAAGCTGTGGTGTCAGCAGCGAAGTATATCGTCGGTGGAAGGCCTTGCGATCATGTTCACCTATAGCGGCACGCGCGCGAACACCGCCGTGCCTTTTTTTGGATGAGATTCGAGTTCGACCGTTCCGTTGACGAGAGCCAGCCGCTCGCGCATGCCCAGCAGGCCCAGTCGGCGCGACGATTTTTCGGCGACGCCGGGCTCGACCTCGGGCACACCGCAACCATCGTCTTCGACGATGCAGATCAGTTCGCTGCCCCGCATCTCCAGGATCACCCCGACCCGGGTCGCCTTGGCGTGGCGCACCACGTTGGTGATGCCTTCCTGAATCACGCGATACAGGGCGCTTTCGACATCAGGCGGCAATCTCCGGTCGCCGATCCCGAAGTGAAGATCGAAGCTCAGGCTGCAATGCGGCTCCCACTCGGCGACGAGCTGGCCGATCGCGTCCTCCAGGCCGAGCGCATCGAGCGCAGTCGGGCGGACCTCCCAGGCGATCCGGTGCAGACTCCTGCTCATATCGTGCGTGATGCGTTTCAACGACGCGGCCTTACTTGCGATGTCGCTCTGCGCCGGCGCGCTGCGTGCGATCGAGTCGAGGCCGAGCTGAACCAGCGTTACCGACTGGCCGAGGTTGTCGTGCATCTCCCGGGCAATTCGCTGACGCTCGGCCTCCTGCTCCGTCATCGTCTGTCGCAGCACCTGGAGAACGTCGGCCTCCGCGGCAGCGCGCCGCTTTGTCTGCTTCATCAGTTCGCGGGCGGTCGCCCTGCTTTCGACCAGGCGGCGCGCCACCTCAGCGAGCGCGTCGGCGTTGCGCGAGGCGTAACGAATCGACCGCTCGAGCAGCACCGCGTCGAACTCCCCCTTCACCAGATAGTCGTTGGCGCCGACCTCGGTCGCCGCCTCGTCGACCGCCGCGCTGCCGTGGCCAGTCAACACGATGATCGGCTTCGTCATCCCGTTCGCTCGTGCCCGACGCACGAGATCCAGGCCGTTGTCCGGGCCGAGCCGGAAATCGACGAAATACAAATCGTGCTGGTCGCGATCGAACGCCGCGAGCGCATCCGCATAGGTCGAGATCCAATCCAGCTGCGGATGGTACCCCGGAATCTTGTGCAACTGGCGCTCGAAAGCGAGACACTCGATCTGCGCGTCGTCGACCAGCAGAATCCTGGTCGCGAGTCTACTCATGACCGAAACTCTCCGTCATCGGCAGAGACGCGGTCTTCATCCAGAACTGCCAGAGCGATTCGATCGCGGAGACGTAGTCGGAAATGCTGGCCGGCTTGACGAGGTAGGCGTTGATTCCAATCGAGTAGGCTTCGGTGATGTGTTTCGGGCTCTCCGAGGTGGACAGCGCGATCACCGGCAGGTGGCGAATAGCCTCGTCGGCGCGCAGGATGCGGATCACCTTGCGCCCGTCCAGCCGCGGCATGTTGAGGTCGAGCAGGATCAGCGTCGGCGTCGGCGCCGAGCCTTCCTCGGCGTAGCGGTGGCGGCGCTTGAGATAGTCGAGCATCTGCTCGCCGTCACTGACGAAGCGGATATCCGCCTTGATTCCGGCCCGCCCGAACACTTCGGTCAGGATCAGCTTGTCGTAGTCGTGGTCCTCGGCGACCAGCACCGTCGGCAAAATCGGATCCCGGTTCATGACGGCCGCTCCGCATCATCCGCTCCGCGCAAAGGCAGTGTGAAGTCGAACACCGAGCCCTCGCCGGGCCGACTCGTGGCCGTGATCGACCCACCATGGCGGCTGACGATCTTGCGGCAGATCGCCAGCCCGATGCCGGTTCCCTCGTATTCGTCCGGACCGTGCAGGCGCTGAAACGGCTCGAAGATCTGCTCGACGTATTTCGGGTCGAAGCCGATGCCGTTGTCGGCGATGCTGACGCGCAGCCGGCGAACACGTTCGTCGCCGGCGGATTCGTTCTCGATCACCGAGCCGATGGTGATTTGCGGCGCGCGGCCGTCGTCGCGATATTTGAGCGCGTTGGAGATCAGGTTCTGCAACAACTGGCGGATCTGGCTGGCGTCGCACAGCACGACGGGAAGATCGCCCGCCGTGACCGCCGCGCGGGTGTCCTGCAGAATCGGCTTCAGATCGGCGAGGACTTCGGACAGAACCTCGTTCAGCGAGATCGGGGCCAGTGGACGTGCCTGCCGCCCGACCCGCGAATATTCGGCGAGGTCGTTGATCAGCGCGCGCAGGCGCCTCGACGAGGCTTCGATGCCGCTGACCATGACGTTGAGTTTGGCCTTGGCCTCGGGGGCGAGCAGATCGCTCAACAGACCGGCGAACGCTTCGATGTGCCGCAGCGGTTCCTTGAGATCGTGAGCGGCGACATAGGCGAAGGATTCCAGCTCGTCATTGCTGCGCGAGAGCTCGCGGTTCGCGCTCTCCAACTGCTCCGCCTTGCCGAGAATGACATCGACGACCAGGTCACGGATTTCGACGGCCGCAGCGATCTCGTGGCTGCGCCACGGAATCGAGCGACCGCGCACCTCCTCGCGCCAGGCGTCGAACGACGCTCGGGTTTGCAGCCGTCGGCCGTGCGGGCCGATCCGCACCGGCTTGTGCGGATCGCCGCCCCACGTCACCGTCTGCGCGACTTCCGGCCGAAACCACAACAACAGGGTTGTCGATGCCCGTCCGAGCGGGATGCCGAGTACGCCGCTGGTGATATCGCTGTAAGTCGCGGCCTCGTCGTAGATCGCCGCGAGGCGGTCGGTCTCGAATACGCCGTTGGGCTGGGTGCGGTTGATCCAGCGCGCCAGGTCGCGCAGTTGCACCGGCGACGGGGTCTGCCCGAACGACGTGATGTTGTCGAAGCCGCACAGCGCAAAGCCGGAGGCGCTCATCAATGCGAGCAGTTCGTCCCCGATCCGGCTCAGCCCTCCGTGGAGGCTCTGCTCGTCGCCGAACTGGTGCAGCAGCTTGTTCTGCGTGGCGCGCACCTGGACGCTGTGATGGACGATTTCGGCTTCGTCGAGCACGCTGATCTGCCAGGTCAACACCTGCGCGATCAGTTCGCAGGCCTGGCGGATCTCGTAGGCGACGAAACGGGGCGAGGTGTTGTGGCACGAGATCATGCCCCAGAGGCGCCCATCGCGCACGATCGACACCGACATCGCCCCGTACACCGCCATGTTGACCATGTATTCGACGTGGATCGGCGAGACGCTGCGCAGCACCGAATAGCTCAGATCGATCGGCCCGCCGGTCACCGGATTGCGGTCCGGCAGCAACGGCGACGGGCGATAGCCGATATCCGGAATGATCCGGACGGTGTTGCTGGTGTACAGCGCGCGCGACTGCGCCGGAATATCAGAGGCCGGAAAGTGGAAATCCTGCAGCGATGGAATGCTGTCGACGCGATCTTCGGCGATTACCTGTCCGCTCCAATCGGCCGAAAATCGATAGATCTTGATGCGGTCGAAACCGGTGATCCGGCGCACTTCTCGGGCCGCGATGTCGCAGGCCATCAGCACGCTGGTCGCCTTCTGCAGCCGCCTGATCGCAGCGCGAACGCTTCGGAAGAATTCGCTGGACGATTCGGTGGTGTCGCGCGGCTCCAACTCCAGAATGCAGAGACCGTCGTGACGATGCAGAATGCCGTTGAAGGTGCGCGGGCCCGAACTCGCTACGAACTCGAGGTGCAGCGGATTCGCCGCGGCGAGGTCGCCGGACAGCGCCGTGCGTAGCAGGCTGAAACTGTCCGCGGACAGATGCGCCGACAACGGCTCCGCCAGCACGGCCTCCGGCGCAAGTCCGAGCACAGCTTCGATGTTGGCACTGACCGAGACGGGTCGCAGATCAGGTTCGGCGAGAGCGATCAGAACGCCGTGAGGCTGGATCGAACCGGGAATGTGGATCGGCTCCCGATCGCATTCGGTGAGATCGGCAGCCAACGCACGTTCATCCCGCACCTGGGAGGATGCGTTGGGCGCGGTCGGTGGTCGCGGTTCGTTCATCGCGGTGTCCGGTTCAAGGCGTGGCCGCCAGGGCGACCGCAATCGGCAGCGTGAACCAGAAGGTGGAGCCAGAACCGGGGATCGTGTCGACGCCGACCTGGCCTCCGTGCCGCTGCACGATCTTGCGGCAGATCGCGAGCCCGATGCCGCTGCCCTCGTAGTCGTCGGGGCCATGGAGACGCTGAAACGGCTCGAAGATCTGCTCGGCGTATTTCGGGTCGAAGCCGATGCCGTTGTCGCTGACGCAGATCCGTGTGGAGCCGGCCGCCCTGCCGACTTCCCCGCGGGGCTCCTCCGCGCTGCGCTGCTCGGCGAACACGCGAATTCGGCAGGGTCGGCCGGGATGCCGATACTTCAATGCGTTCGACAACAGGTTCTGCAGGACCTGGCGCATCTGGTTGCGGTCGCATTGCGCGACGGGTAGCTGTTCGATCTCCACGACCGCCGACGCCTCTTCGATCCGCTGATGCAGATCGGTGACGACGTCCTGGGCGACTTCCATCAAAGACGTCTGCGCGAGCGGCTTGGAGCGGCGGCCGAGCTGCGAGAATTCGGCGAGGTCGTTGATCAGAATGCGCAGCCGCTGCGACGATTTTTCGATGCCGCTGACCATCAGGCCGAGACGCTCGTCGCCCATCTCGCGGATCGACTCGCCGAGCAGTCCGGCGAAGGCCTCGATGTGGCGCAGAGGCTCCTTGATGTCGTGCGAGGCCACGTTGGCGAAAGCCTCGAGTTCTTCATTGCTGCGCGCGAGCTGGGTGTTCACGCGTTCGAGCTTCTCGGTGTTGCGCAGGATCACATCGATGACGAGATCCCTGATCTCGACCGCGGCCGCGATTTCATGCGGCTGCCAGGGCAGGGCGCGCCCGCTGGTTTCTTCGGTCCAGGCGGCGAACGACGTCCGCGGCCGCAATCGCCCGGATTCCGCCCTGACCGATTTGTCGGGATTGCCGGCCCAATAGACGGTCTGCGACACTTCCGGGCGAAACCACAGCATCACCCGCCGCGGCGTCGTCCGCGACAGCGGAACGGCCAGCACGCCGCTGGCGACGTCGGCGAAGGCTTTGGCCTCCGGAAACAGCGTGGATAGCTGATCGGTCGCGAACAGCTCGGCGCTGTCATTGCGCCCGACCAGACCGGCCAGCATCTCGATCGCCGCTTCGGGTGGTGTGCGGCCGATCGAGGTGATGCCTTCGCGTCCGAACAGGCACAGGCCCGACGCACCCATCAGTTCGAGCAGGGCTTCGCTGTTGCGCACCAGACCCGCGCGATGGTCGTGCAATTGCTCGATGTCGCTGATCAGGCTGCGCTGGATCGCCTTTCCTTTCAGGGTCTGGCGGGTCGCGGCCTGCTCCTCCATCACGCCGACCTGCCAGGCCAGCACCTGCGCGACCATGTCGCAAGCCTGGCGGGCATCGTGGCCGACGTAGCGCGGCTGCCGGTTGTGGCACGCGATCAGCCCCCACAGCTTGTCGCCGCGGAGGATCGAGACCGACATCGTGCCGCGCATGCCGATATTGCGCATGTATTCGAGATGGATCGGCGACACGCTGCGCAGCACGGCAAAACTCAGATCGATCGCCTGCCCGGTGGACGGATCGTGGCCGGGCACGATCGGAACGGGGATGTAGTCGATATCGGGAATGATCCGGATCGGATTGGTGGTGTAGAGCCGGCGCGCCTGCGCCGGGATGTCCGACGGCGGAAAGTGCAGCCCGAGAAACGACTCGACGCCTTCGGTACGGTCCTCCGCGATCACTTCGCCGCTGAAATCGGGCGCGAAGCGGTAGATCTTCACCCGATCGAATTCGGTGATTTCGCGCACTTCGCGCGCCGCCGCGCTGCAGGCGCCTTCCAGGCTCTGCGCCGCCTGCAGGCGCTTGATCGCGCCGCTGGTCCGGCAGAAGAACGCGTGCGACTCGGCCGCCTCGTGCCGTGGCACTTCGAGTTCGAGAAACGTCAACCCGCCGTGGCGATGCCAGAGTCCGGTGAATTCGGCGTCGCGCCGGCACAGCCGAATGGCGACCGGCGAGCCGCTGGCGTCGGCCGGCTCGCGCATGGCGCTGCGGAGCCGCGCCTGGCTGGCGGCGTCGAGCGCCTCGGCGAGCGATCTGCCGAGCAGATCGTCCGGGCCGAGATCGGCAAAAGTCGCGATGTTCGAACTAACGGCAACCGCCCGCAGATCGTCGTTGAACGCGATCAGCAATCCATGCGGCTGGATGGACCCGGGAATGTGTATCGGCTCGCGGTCGCAGTTCGTCAGGTCGACGTCACCGGCAGCCGAATTCATGCCCAACTCACGTGCACTTGGTGGTCCGGATCGACCGATCTTGAGAATCGGCCGAGACCGCAGGAGCGCGGCCGGGTCCTTGAAACGATGAAGCAAGCCTTGCGCCGATGGCTCCCATCGATGTTGCGATAGATCAAGGCATGGCATCGGTTTGCAGGAGCCCAAGTGGGGAACGGCCTATCGCACCGGAGCAGCCGTTACGGCTCCGCGCTCTCCAGCCAGCCCATGCTGAGCGCGAAGCGGATCAACTCCACCCGGTTGGTGAAACCGAGTTTGTCCATGGCGCGCGCCTTGTAGGTCTCGACGCTCTTGGAGCCGACCTGGAGCTTGGCGGAGATCACCTTGTTGCTGTGGCCGACCGAGGCCAGCCGCAGCACTTCCAGCTCGCGGGTGCTGAGTTCCGATATCGGGCTGGTTTCGCTGTCGATGGACACCTGCTGGACGCCCCGACCGATGGCGCGCCCGGCGATCGCCGGATCGAGATAAAGCCCGCCGGCGGCGACGGCGTGGATGCCGCGGATCAGTTCGTCGGTCGCCGAGCGCTTGAGGATGTAACCGCCGACGCCCATTTTGAGCAGCCGCCGCAGATACGCACCATCCTCTTGCACCGACAGGACGAGCACGCGCGCCTTCGGCAGCGCCTCGAGATACTTCTCGGTGACGTCGATTCCGTTCATGCCCGGCATCGACAGATCGAACACCGCGACGTCGGGCCTCAGCTCGATGGCGCGCCGCAGCGCCTTGGGTCCGTCGGTGGCCTCGCCGACCAGCTCGAGTTCGGGATCTTCGGCGACGAGCATCTTCATCCCGCTCAGGACAATCGGATGATCGTCGGCGAGAAAGATCCGCA
The DNA here is from genome assembly GCF_034479375.1 of Rhodopseudomonas palustris. Taxonomy (NCBI): domain Bacteria; kingdom Pseudomonadati; phylum Pseudomonadota; class Alphaproteobacteria; order Hyphomicrobiales; family Nitrobacteraceae; genus Rhodopseudomonas; species Rhodopseudomonas palustris. The sequence continues at coordinate 5,305,434 of NZ_CP140155.1, forward strand.
AACGAGAGCCGTGGGGTGGGTTCGGTGATTTCGCGTCCATCGTTCACACAGCCAAACCCACAAAGCTTGGCTGCCTCCTCGAGCGACCGCACGATTTCGGCCGACTGCATTGCAGGACCCGCGTTTCCGATGCTGTAGGGCCCGACCAGCTCGCCACGTGACTACGCCGGTCGTCGGATTATGGGCTTGGCCCAAATCAATTCCCGGCGTCAGGAAAACCTGACCGCTGTACCGACTACTCCAGCAAGATACGGACGCCGTGCTTCTGTCAACACAAATTGACTAACTCGTGTGTCAAGTTGATTTTACAGTCACTGGGAGCGGAGACGTTTCCCGGCGACTATCCAACAGGAAATCTGGCACCGCCTCGCATCGGCACTGCGCATTCACCCTTTTCAGCCGTTTTTGGGCGAAGGCGCCGCTGTCGAGGCAAGGCAAGGACAGTGCTGCGACCACACGAACTCACGTTCGAGGCC